>SAIX01000114.1 GCA_004028765.1 Chitinophagaceae bacterium
TATCTGCATGGATATAAAAGCAGATATAGGATATCAGGAATGCCACGTACATGCCGAGAAACATTTTCCAGAAAAGATCCGAAGCATCCCTTTTGATGGATATCCGCACCCGGTAATTGCCATAATCCATATGGGGCTTCCCGATGCTTCTATCGCCAAAATCAGTTTCATAAGCTTTAATCCCGGTTGATACCAGAAAGCTGTCGATCTGCCATCCCCGCAATGTAAACCGCGGGTCATAATTTTTGCCGATCGTGTCGGCAACAAATACCAGGTCATGTATATCAAATTGCGAATTTTCGAACGAGAGCCGGAGCGTCTGTTTGTCGAATGGAAAATTATCGATGCGCCAGGAATCCTTCATCACGCACTGGAGTTTCATCAGCAGGTAATAATCGCCTTGGGAAGAATCGATCGTTGAATAGAGTTTGTTGAAAGTTTTGGCCTGTGGTATCTCAAGATTCTGTACAAAATCAAACGCTCTTTTTTTATACCGCATCCACAGCCAGAGGTTCACGGTGTATTCGTTCTGTTTAAAATCGATATCATGGATACTGGTGATATAAATACCTGTACGAACCGTATCCGGCGCCGGTTTACCCGCATATAAAAAACCGGGGAGCATACTTATTGCAATAAGCACTAAGAAACAGGCTTGCTTTTTCATAATAAGGATATGATGTTAAAAGTTACTACAATTTCGCCGATTCCTGTTAGGCCCCTGCCGGTCATTGGCTCTTTCTTATAAATTCTTCGGTACTGCGAACAAAGCCGGTATTATCTTTAACACCTAACCATAACCTCCATGAGAAAACAATTTTTTATCCTGTGCCTGCTGGCGCTCAGCGGCAAAGCTGGTTTTTCGCAGGTTACGATCGCACGTGACCCTGAGATCGAGAAAATGGTGAAAGAAGTTTCACCCGATTCCCTGAAGTCTTACATCTACAAACTTGTCAGTTTTGGCACGCGCAATACGTTAAGCACACAAACCGATCCGAATCGTGGTATTGGTGCAGCACGTAACTGGGTGCTTTCCAGGTTCAATGAATTCGCCAAACAATCCAATGGCCGCCTCACAGCCTTTATTGATACCATCACTTTACAGCCCGATAAAAGAAGGGTGGATACTACCTTACTGCTTGGCAATGTAGTAGCCACATTGAAAGGTACCGATCCGAACGACAACCGAATTTTTATCATCAGCGGCCACCTGGATAATATGCGGAGCAATGTGATGGACCGCACCGGTGATGCACCCGGCGCCAATGATGACGGAAGCGGTTCTGCTGCCGTTATAGAATGTGCAAGGGTGATGAGCAAACATGGGTTCCCGGCCACGGTGATTTTTGTAACAGTGAGCGGGGAAGAACAGGGGCTGCTCGGTGCGAATTTTATGGCATCCAAAGCCAAAAAACAGGAATGGAATATAGAAGCGGTACTCAACAATGATATCATGGGCAGCAATAACAGCAATGAAACCAATATCATTGACAATACGCGCATCCGGGTTTTCAGTGAAGGGTTACCTGCTTTTGAAACAGAAAAATCCGCAAAGATGATCCGCCAGTTAGGGCTGGAGAACGATGGCAAAGCAAGGCAACTGGCGCGCTATGTAAAAGAAACCGGGGAAAGATATGTTGAGAACCTCGAAGTGGTGATGATTTACCGTAACGACCGTTTTTTGCGCGGTGGTGACCATACGCCCTATGTTGAGAATGGGTATGCGGCTGTTCGTTTTACAGAAATGAATGAAAATTACACCCGCCAGCACCAGAATGTGCGCACCGAAAACGGCATCAATTACGGTGATCTTCCCGAGCATATCGATTTTGAATACCTGCGAAAGAATACGGCTATGAACCTGAGCAACCTGGCCAATCTTGCGAAATCACCCTCCATGCCCGAAGAGGTAAAAATTGAAACACGCAGGCTCACCAATACATCTTCACTCACCTGGAAAGCGCCAAAAACAGGCAAGGTAAAAGGCTATTATGTATTGATCAGGGAAACCACGAGTGCTTACTGGCAGAAGAAAATATTCACCACTGCAACGGAGTATACATTACCCTATTCCAAAGACAATTATTTTTTCGCAGTGCAATCTGTAAGCGAAACAGGCAATGAAAGCCTCGCTGTTGTTCCCGGAATTGCAGGAAGATAAAAGAAAGCAGATACAGCAAAAGAAACGATCGTTTGCCTTCCGGTACATCATTGCCGGAAGGCATTTTTTATCAGGCTTTTGCATACCCGTATTTTACCATATCCTGTTTGTTTTCTGCGTAATGCGTTACTCCATCTGAAAGAACATACAGGTCATCGCAAACACCTGTTACCTCCCTGTATAAGTGATCAGTAATCAAAAAACCTTTCTCCGATTTTTTTTCTTCAATCAGTGACACAACTTTTTGAATCTGTACCGGGCTCAGGTGTGTAAATGGTTCATCGAGCAGGGCGAAATATGATTTAGCGGCAATAACGCAATAGAGTTCCACTAATCTTTTTTCACCACCGGATAAGTCAGCGATCCTTTCCTTGTATTTCGTAACGAACTCAGGAAACCGTTTGATAAAAGAATCAAAATCCAGTTCAAAATCCTGAAATACCCTTCTCACAGAAAGGAATGCAGGTATAAAATGGTATTGCGGAAGAAAATGAATAAGACCCGGTATCCTGAATAGGGCAGGATAAGAAATGTGATCGATCCGTACCGATTTTTCGCAGGTAATTGTGCCACTGATGATTTCCAGCAAACAGGATTTTCCTGACCCGTTTCTGCCAAGCAGGCCTGTGATTTTTCCCGTTTCACATTTCAGGTAAACGCCGGACAGTATTGTTTTATCCCCGATCTGAAACCGAACACCATCCACCTCCAGTTTGTGTATCATGTATTTTTCCCGATCAGGATGATCAAAATAATGAAAATCGTAAAATCAAAACAGATTGTTGTCAGCCAGAGCATTTTTTTAGAAAGACCCAGGTTCTGGTAGTATTTGTATTCTTTTTGTTGATTACGGTTGATAAAATAAAAAATCATACCGGTTGTGATCACTTTAAACCAGAAAATTTCTGTAAAAGCATGCAGGCCGTTCCGGTAAAAAAGTAATGCGCAAAATGCGGTAAAAAACAATGATACCGCAGCAAAGCCCCTGTAAAAAGTTCCGATAATCCTGATGGTTGTTGCTAAAGGCATAAGAAAATATTCGGAATTTCAGGCCCGCACATTGTGTAAACGCACCTGGTATTTACCAACAGATTCAATTACAGTATCCCGGCTATTCATTCAGTTTTGAAGGAACCATGCGGCCTTTTACCTGCTCTGCATCTTCAGCGCCGCGTTCCCCACCTTCATGGTATTCGGCATCTTCATTTACATCCCAAAGATTATACACTTCTTTTCCTGCAATGATATTCTGTGCAGCCAGCATTGCCGTCATCATGCTATGGTCCTGGTTATTGTATTTGTGCATACCATTGCGGCCCACCAGATAAAGACCGGGATATTGCCGCAGGGCTTCGCGTACATCATTCACCCTTTCTTTATAGTACTGGTCGTATACAGGATACGCTTTGGGCTGGCGCACAACATAGCCATCCACCACAGCAGATTCTTCCGTAAGGCCGATCTGCCTGATCTCTTTTTTAGCGAGTGCGATGAGATCCGCATCAGTGCTTGTCCATAACCCATCGCCTTCAAAACAAAAATATTCCAGTCCGTAGCAGGCCATGTTCTGATCAGGCACCATATAAGGGCTCCAGGATTTGAAGTTCTGGATGCGTCCCACTTTCACGCTCGGGTCGTGGATATAGATCCAGTTATCGGTAAATGCATCTTCATCTTTACAGATCAATACCACAGTAAGAAAATCGCGATAGCCCAATTGCCGGGCAGAACTAAAGGCAGGTTCGGGCAAACGCGGTGTTACGGCACCCATCATCTCGCGCATCGGCGCGGAAGAAAGTACATAATCAAACCCTTCGATCTTTTCACCGGTGCTTGTAAATACGGTCCATTTCCCATTCGCATGATCGATCGATTGCACGCCACAGTTCATGATCACATCCACACCCATCTCTTTGCATTTGCGGGTGCAGGTTTCCCACATCATACCCGGGCCATATTTTGGATAACGGAATGAATCGATCAGTGTTTTAATCACTTTATCCTTATCGCCGGCTTTTGCAGATGGTTTGAACAATGCATTCCAGATCGCGCTGCTGAGCGACAATCCCTTGATCCGCTGTGCGGCCCAATCGGCTGAAATTTCTTTACAGGGTATGCCCCATACTTTCTCTGTATAGGTTTTAAAAAAAATATTGAACAGCCGTTGCCCGAACTGGTTCACCACCCAGTCTTCAAAATTCGTCGGGTTCTTTACCGGGAAGGCTTTTGCTTTCAGGTAACTCAGTACACAAAGTGCACTTTCCACGATACCGAGTTTATTGAGTGCTTCAAACGCCACAAGGGGGTATGAGAAAAATTTTTTATTGTAGTAGATACGTGAGCTGCGGGGCCGTTCCAGCATTTCATCGCCCAGTATCTCTGTCCAGAAATCTTCTACTTCTTTTGATTTGGAAAAAAAACGGTGACCGCCGATATCGAAATGATATCCCTTGTACGATTCCGTACGGGAAATACCGCCTACATATTGCGGGTCTTTTTCAAAAACAGTGACCTGTTGCTGCGCTTTACCGAGTAAATAGGCAGCAGTGAGCCCGGCCGGGCCCGCACCAATAATGGCGATACGTTTTGACATGAGCAACAAGATAAAGAATCGTGAAGCGGCAAAGTTGTGAAATTATTGTGGTTTCGCCAGTATTTTTGCCGCGTTATTGACAAAGATTCGTTTCACTGACTAATTTCCGGTAAATGACAACCCCAGCATACAATATTACCTGCAGGTTTTTTGATGAACTGACTGCTTCAGAACTGTACCAGGTCATGCAGTTGCGGAACGAAGTGTTCGTGGTAGAACAGAATTGTGTTTACCAGGATGCAGATAATAAAGATCCCCAAAGCCATCACCTGATGATCCGGGACAACAATAAACTTGCTGCTTATTGCCGCCTGCTTCCACCGGGGCTTGCTTACGAACAAATGTCGATAGGCCGTGTCATCAGTTCCCCTGCTTACCGCAAAACAGGTGCAGGAAAGTTATTATTGAAAGAAGCGATAGAGGCCTGTCACAAATTATTCGGGGAAGGCCCGATCAAGATCGGTGCGCAACTGTATCTCAAAAAATTTTATGAATCTTTCGGTTTTGAGCAGGTCAGTGATGTGTATCTCGAAGATAATATCGAACATATTTCCATGCTCCGGAAATAAATGATCCCTTGCGTCTTCCTGTCTTTGCAGTTACATTTTATAAAATGAATTACTGCAATTCCGGTTTGAGAAACCTCGCCGTATGACTTTTGGTAAGGTTCACCATTTTTTCCGGCACACCTTCAAACAAAATCGTTCCTCCCCCATCGCCGCCTTCGGGTCCGAGGTCGATGATATGATCGGCTACTTTTACCACATCGAGGTTGTGTTCGATCACGAGTACGGTATTGCCCCTGTCTACCAGTTTATTCAACACGTCAAGCAGGTGCTGGATATCCTGGAAATGCAGACCCGTAGTGGGTTCATCAAGTATGTAAAAGGTTTTACCTGTATCTTTTTTGCTCAGTTCAGTTGCCAGTTTTACACGCTGTGCCTCACCACCACTCAGCGTTACAGCCGATTGACCAAGTGTGATATAACCCAGTCCCACATCCTGCAATACTTTTATTTTCCGGTAGAGATAATTCACCGGTTGAAAAAATTCACAGGCTTCTTCCACTGTCATATTCAATACGTCACTGATCGATTTCCCTTTGTAACGGATCTCGAGTGTTTCACGGTTATAACGTTTACCGTTGCATTTTTCGCAATGCACATAAACATCTGGCAGAAAATTCATTTCAATCACACGCATGCCACCTCCCTCACAAACATCACAACGACCCCCTTTTACATTAAAAGAAAAACGGCCTGCATTGTACCCACGGATCTTTGCTTCGGGCACGGCTGAGAACAATGTCCTGATCTCCGTAAAAAATCCGCAATAAGTGGCAGGGTTGCTGCGGGGCGTGCGACCAATGGGAGACTGATCAATCTCGATCACTTTATCAATGTGCTCCAGTCCTTTGATACTTTTAAACGGCATGGGTGTAACACGGCTGTTATAGCAGTGTTTCGAAAGAATGGGATACAACGTTTCGTTGATCAGTGTTGATTTGCCGCTGCCGCTCACACCGCTCACCACGATCAGTTTGCCCAGCGGAAAATTTACATCCACATTTTTCAGGTTATTGCCCGATGCGCCTTTCAGGACCAGTTCTTTGCCATTGCCTTTTCTTCTTTCCTGTGGTACTTCGATATTTTTTTTACCGCTGAGATACAGCGATGTTTCGGATTTGCTGCTGAGCACTTCTTTCGGTGTACCCGCTGCAACGATATGGCCGCCATACAAACCTGCTTTTGGCCCGATATCCACGAGATGATCGGCCGCCATCATAATATCTTTATCATGCTCCACCACCAATACGCTGTTGCCGATATCGCGAAGGTTTTGCAGGGCGATAATGAGCTGGTGATTGTCTCTTTGGTGAAGCCCGATCGAAGGCTCATCCAGAATATAGGTGATACCCTGTAATTGTGAACCGATCTGCGTAGCCAGCCGGATGCGTTGCGATTCGCCGCCGCTTAATGTGCGGGACGGGCGATTAAGTGATAAATACGTTAAACCCACATCCAGCAGAAACTGTAACCTTTCGCGGATCTCTTTCAGAATATCTTTTGCGATCTGGTTTTGCTTGTTGTTCAACCGTTTCTCAACATCTTCAAACCAGCGGAACAGTTTATCGAGGTTCATATCGCCCAGTTCGGAAATATTTTTCCCATCCACTTTAAACCAGAGGCTTTCTTTTTTCAGCCGTGCACCACCACAGGTATGGCAGGTTTTCAGTTCCATGAATTTTTCCACCCACTCGCGCAAAGCCTCGCTGTTATTGCTTCCGGCGAACCAGCGTTTCAGCATCGGAATAATGCCTTCGAACTCGCCTTCATAAGGAGAACCCGTTGCCTGTATCTCTTCCACATCATCGAGGTCAAGTGAGCCTGCTTCACTGCTGCCGTATAACAAAATATTCAATGCTGCAGCCGGAAGATCTTTGATCGGTTTATCAAGATTGATCTTATTTTTTTTGGCGAGTGTTTCCACATTGCGGTACATATAGGCATCCCGCTGTTCGCCCAATGGCACGATGCCCCCTTCTTTCACACTGATCGATCTGTCCGGGATGATCGCTTCCATACTGATGCTGTACACATTGCCGAGCCCCTTACAGGTTGGGCAGGCGCCATAGGGAGAATTGAAAGAAAATGCATTGGGGGAAGGTTCCTCATAACTGATCCCCGTATCCTCGCACATCAGTTGCTTGGAATACTGCACCAGTTTATTGGAATCGTTCAGCAAAAGAAACATCAGGTCTTTTCCCATTTTCAGGGTTTGCTGGATACTCTGGCTCAGCCGAACTTTCATATCATCGGTAACCTGCAGCCTGTCGATCACCACTTCAATATCATGGATCTTGTAACGGTCTACCTGCAGTTTCGGGGTGAGGTCCATGATCTCTCCATCCACCCTCACTTTTAAAAAACCTTTTTTACGGATATCTTCAAACAGTTCCCGGTAATGGCCTTTGCGGCCGCGGATCAATGGTGCCAGCAGACTGATCTTTTTATTCCTGAATTTGGAAAAAATATTTTCAACGATCTCTTCCTCGCTGAACTTGATCATTTTTTTCCCGGTGTTATAGCTGTATGCTTCGCCGATACGGGCAAACAGCAAGCGGAGAAAATCATACACTTCTGTTACGGTGCCTACGGTTGATCTCGGGTTTTTATTGGTGGTTTTTTGTTCGATGGAAATTACCGGTGAAAGGCCGGTGATCTTGTCAACATCCGGTCTTTCCATATCACCCAGGAACTGGCGTGCATAGGCACTGAAGCTTTCCATGTAGCGGCGCTGCCCTTCATTATAGATGGTATCAAAAGCCAGGGATGATTTGCCGCTGCCACTTACACCGGTGAAAACAACGAGTTTATTTTTGGGGATGGAGATGTCAATATTCTTCAGGTTATGTTCTCTCGCGCCAAATACTTCGATATGCTCTTCAGCCGCTGTGATGGATGCGACTGCGGGCTTTCCTTGTTTTGCCATGCTGTGAAAATGATAAGGATCAAATGTACTAACAATCAAAAGGGGTTTGGGTTTAATTTACTGGAATGAAGGGAACCGGGATGGGCAAAATCATATTTAATTAGTTTCTCATTTGAAAACACCCCAACTGAAAATGAATAAAGGATCCATCCGGGCCATCTTCCGACCGGAAGATAAAATCTGTACCAAAAAATAATTTTACGGCCCGAAACCCTTTGCCAGCAAGGCTTTCATTGTTTTCCTAACAACTGTCAGGATTTTGTTTTTTGGAAATTTGAAAACCGCGCCCCTATATTTGCACCAGTTCTTTAGCATACTTATCAAGAAAGGCAGAGGGAATTGGCCCGATGAAGCCTTGGCAACCCATACTTCTCACTCAGTAGTATGAAGGTGCCAACTCCGGTCCCGATCATGTATCGGGATAAGATAAGTCAGAGTAAAAGTTTGCAGGCTACACTAGTTGTACACCATATTCAAGCTCATCTGACTTACCAGTTGAGCTTTTTTATTTCCGTGAATACCCGGAAAAAAGTTCATCGGTAAGTTCAGTTCATCACTCTTACTTTCTTTTTAAGCTGTTCAGAGAATTTTTACAAAATTCTAAACCTCCTGTTCGTGATGAGCAGGGCAAACTGTTTAACAATGTGTAACGCAACAGAACTCATCCACAGCATCCCTGTTGATGCGCAAACCGGCGCGGTATCCGTGCCTATTTATCAAACTTCCACTTTTGTACAGGAAGCGCCCGGAGTAAACAAAGGGTATGATTATGCCCGTACCGGCAACCCTACCCGTACGGTATTGGAACAACTGATTGCCAAACTGGAAAAAGGAACCACCGGTATTGCATTCAGCAGCGGGCTTGCGGCCATCGATGCCATTGTAAAATTGCTGAAAACGGGTGACGAGATACTGGCAGTAGATGATATTTATGGTGGCGCATACCGTTTGTTCACTTCCGTTTACCAGCAGTTCGGGATCAAACTGAATTTTGTGGATACCAGTGATGCGAACCAGGTGATCAATGCCATCACACCCCATACCAAACTCATCTGGCTCGAAACGCCTACCAACCCAACATTGAAAATTTCGGATATCGCCACCATCGCGAAAATTGCAAAGGCAAATAACTGCCTGCTATGTGTGGACAATACTTTTGCATCTCCTGCTTTACAGCAACCGCTTACACTCGGGGCTGATATCGTGGTGCACAGCGGCACAAAATACCTTGGTGGCCACAGCGATCTGATCGCAGGCCTTGTGGTAACTAAAGAAAAAGAACTGGGAGACCGTATCAAATACCTGCAGAATGCCTGCGGGGCGATACTGGCACCTTTCGACAGCTGGTTACTGATACGTGGCATTGAAACACTGCACCTGCGTATCCGGCAGCATTGCCATAGTGCATTGGCAGTTGCAGAATTTCTTTCAGCGCATCCGGCTGTTGACAAAGTATTTTATCCCGGCCTCGCAAGTCATCCCAACCATGAAGTGGCAAAAAAACAGGCGAAGGGTTTTGGCGGGATTGTATCCTTTACTTTGAAAGAAGATACCAATGAAGCAGCACTTGCCTTTGTAACCAGCACTTCCCTGTTTAAGCTCGCAGAAAGTTTGGGAGGCATCAAAAGCCTGGTATCGCACCCGGCCAATATGACGCACAAATCGATACCCGCTGAAAAAAGAAGGGCCGCAGGGGTTAGCGACAGTTTGATACGTCTTTCCATCGGGTTAGAAGAAACCGATGACCTGATAGCTGATCTGGAAGACGCATTTGAAAAAATAACGCTGAAACAGCATGCCGGTAACCAGCGGGCGGCAGCCTGTTAAGCCTGTCACAATTTTCGGATATCGAAAATTATGTCTATTAAATTTGTAGAATAATAAACCAGCAACCGAGTTAAACAATTACAATGGAATCACACAAACAGCTTACGATCGGATTATTTGGATTTGGCGTAGTGGGAGAAGGTTTGTACAGGGTATTACAGCAAACCCCTTCACTCCGTGCCACCATCAAAAAAGTATGTATCAAGAACCCATCTAAAAACAGGAATGCTCCTGCTTCGCTTTTCACAACAGATAAAAATGAATTGCTCTTTGATGAAAGCATCAATGTGATCGTGGAAGTGATCGATGATGCCAATGCAGCTTACGAGATTGTTTCAACCGCATTGCGGAACGGGAAAGCCGTTGTAAGTGCAAGTAAAAAAATGATCGCTGAGCACCTGCCCGAAATACTGGCTTTGCAACAGCAAACGGGTTTACCCTTTTTGTGTGAAGCCGCCGCCTGTGCTTCCATCCCGGTGATCCGCAACCTGGAAGAATATTACGACAATGACCTGCTGCATTCCATTAAAGCGATCGTGAACGGTTCCACGAATTTTATCCTGACCAAAATGTTTGAAGACAAACTCGATTTTCAGGCAGCGCTGATACTGGCGCAGCAGCTGGGTTTCGCGGAAAGCAATCCCAAACTGGATGTGGAAGGATATGATGCTTTGAATAAATGGGTGATTTTACTGAACCACGCGTATGGCATCGTGGAGCACCCGGATAATATTCTTTTCACCGGTATACAGAACATTCAACTGAGCGATGCTGTGGTGGCAAAAGAAAAACACTTCGACATCAAACTGGTGGCACAGGCCAAAAAATTAAAGAACGGACAGGTGGCCGCTTTTGTATTGCCCCAGTTTGTAAAAACGGATGAGCCTTTGTCATTTGTAAAAAATGAATACAATGGTGTGGTGATCGAGAGCGGTTTTGCAGACAAACAGTTTTTTTATGGCAAAGGGGCGGGCAGCTTCCCAACTGCATCAGCCGTATTGAGTGACATTGGTGCATTGCGTTATGATTACCGCTATGAATACAAGAAACTGTACCAGAACAAACCCCACGAACTTACACATGATTATTACCTGAAAGTGTATATCAGTTTTGATGACTGGAAATACATTCCCCGCGACAAATTTGAGTGGATCGAGGAATGGCATGCTGAAGCAGAAAGAAAATACCTGATCGGCGTGGTGCATGTAAACCTGCTCACCGACAATAACTGGTGGAGAGAGAACGGCACATCACTGATCCTCACACATGAACCCATTATCGACAACCTCGATATTGTGAACCTGAAAAAAAGAAGTCTCGAACTCGCAGGCATTGCCTGATAAATTGTCTTGTTTTTGAGTACCACGCCCCCGGCGTGGTTTTTTTATTTCATGAAATAGTGCAATCAGTAGATTTGCAGAAACAGGAAGCATGTATTCAGGGAGGCCTATCCGGAACAGTAATATCGCTATTGGATGTATTATTACCATTGTTGCCGCTATTTGCATCATTGCCGATTCATTTATTATCGGCCGGGATAATTTTTTCCTTGTATTGAATGCCGATCTTGGCAGTTTCGCGGATATTTTTTTTGCAGCTTTTACCTGGCTGGGAGATGGTGTGGTATGGGTTCCGGTTGCTGCAGCTGTGATCATTTACCGGAAGAGGTTTCTTCCTCTGCTGATCAGTGCCATTGTTTTTTCGACGGCTATTGCGCAGCTTACCAAAAACTATCTTTTCCCGGATGCACCGAGGCCTACTGCAGCAATTACCAACATGCAATTGATCCATACGGTAAAAGGCGTGGAGCTGCATACCGCCTATAGTTTTCCTTCGGGGCACACAACAACGGCTTTTACCATTTTCCTGCTCGGCTGTTTGTGGATCGACAAACGATGGATCATTCCCGCAGGTTTTATTTACGCATTGCTGGTTGGATATTCGCGGATTTATCTGGCACAGCACTTTCCGCTGGATGTAGGCGGGGGCATGATCGCTGCCGTACTCACCATCGGGCTTTCCGTTTTTGTACAGAAACAATGGGATAAAAAAGAGCCGGCGAACAGGATTCACCGGCCCATTGAATGATCAGGGTTTCACCTGCATTTTTGCTGCCATGAAAAACTGCAGCTGAAGTGCTTGCGACGCAAGAAAGACGCCATTAAAGCGACAGTTGATATCAAATACATTTTGTATTAATGATAAAGACATCCGAAGTCCACTCGAGAATTACTCCATACTTCTATTTTAAACTACTTTGTCGCTCAAGGCCGCTGGGCCCCGTCCCAGTTACCGGACTCCTTTTGCTTCTAACAAAATGAGCTTCGCATCATTTTGTTTACCGTGGCATCCGCCCTGCACCGAACCAAAAGAGGTCCGTCCACTGGGACTGAATAAAATTCATCTATCAGTCACTTTCTGAATACTGTTTTTACGATTCACTAAAAGACAGATTCTCTTTAAAAGCATTATACACTATAGATAACCATGCAAAAAAATCAATCTTTCCAACGCCACTCTCCTGCGATCTGAAGCGGCTCTTTCAGGTTATTTTTCAAAAGAAATGCTTTGGTTTCTTCATCGGTAAAATGTTTTGCTTTGATCTCGGTTGCATCTGCAATACCATAGAGCAGCATGGTGCTGAAACGAACCGTATTTTTCATTCCCTGTTCGTCCACGAGGTTAAAGCCATCGCAATCGGCATGATAGCAGGGGCCGGCATTATTGGGCAATCCGCCGCCCGCACCGCCACCGGTGGGTACTCCGTGCAACATAAATGGCTGGTGATCGCTGTGCAAACCTGCACCGCTGCGGAAACTGTTTTTGAATGATGTATCGATATTTTGTGCGATGGCGCCGATGGATTGAAACAGTTCTTTGCTTTCTTCCGCTGTGGTGGAATAGCCTTTGGGATCGTTGGTCATATCATAGTTCAGCATATAACGGACCTGGTCGATGCTTTTATCTTTCACTGCTTCAGCAACATAGGCTTTCGATCCCAGTAACCCTTCTTCTTCGCCCATAAACATGACGAATTCAACTGTTCGCGCAGGTTGCAATTTCAATGCTTTGAAAGTGCGGGCCATATCCAGTACAGAAAAAGAACCGATGCCATTGTCGATTGCACCGGTGGCAAGATCCCAGCTATCGAGGTGGCCGCCTACCACCACTTTTTCATCCGGGATCGTTTTGCCTTTGATGGTAGCCACTACGTTTCTTGCTTTGATCATCCCTGAAAAATTGGTCATGCTGATATGGCTGTATAATTTTCCGGCAGCAAGTTTTTCCCGCCACTGCATACCATCTTCCTTGCCGATACAAACCGCAGGAATGGGAATGAGTTTACCCGTAACCGATGCGGTTCCTGTCAATAAAATCCCACCTGTTGCCGTATTGATGATAATGATCCCTTTGGCGCCATATTTTGTGGCAATGGCTGTTTTTTCTGAACGATGCAATGTTTTGGTACCAGGTTTAGAACCAGGTAACACACCAAGGTATACCAATGCGATTTTCCCTTTTACTTTATCAGGATTGGCAGCATAATCTTCTTCGAGCCCGTTACCCATATCCACCACTTCCAGTTTTACATCCGCTTTTACAGGTGAGTGAGCCAGTGTTACCGACTTTACGGATTGCAGGTGGCCGGGATCTGTTCCCAGTTCTACCTGTAAAGTTCCCCTGCTCCAGCTTTCCACGGAAAAAGGCTGATACCGTACATCGGTAAAGCCATAAGACTTCAGCAGATTAAAAGCGAACGCTTCTGCCTTTGCTCCGTTTGCAGAACCGGTTAAACGATGCCCGATGGTTTCAGTAGCTTTCTTCAGGCTGCTGTATGCTTTTGAATTGGCCTGTACTTCTGTATTGATCTTTGTAAAAATGGTATTCCATTCAGGCTTCGACTGTCCCATGGCGATCATTACCGACAGGCATGCACCGGCGGAAACAAGGATTTTTTTCATGTTGGTTTATTTGAGGAGCCAATTTATCCAAAAAAACGCAACCGGCTTTTGTATATTTAAACAATTGCAATCATACCTGTTAAAAATATGCTTATGAAAATCCGTCTTTTTATTTTGAGTTGCCTTGCTGCAGTCACTCTTCTCGGTCAGAAAAATGCCTCCATCACATTTGAACAATGGCTTAGCCTTAAACAGGCCGGTGCACCGCTGGTTTCACCGGATGGAAAATATATTCTTTATACCGTCACCTCTACCGACTGGGCAAACAACGGATACGACTCCGAGATCTGGTTATCCAAAGACGGGGCAGCACCTGTGCAGCTTACCAGAACCATCAAAGGAAGCAGCAGTGCAGCCGCATTTACACCCGATAGTAAGTATGTAAGTTTTTTGGCCGACCGCGGTGATAAAACACAGGTATACCTGATTGCCGTGAATGGCGGGGAAGCCATGGCCATTACAAAAGATGAAGACGGGATCGCGGCTTATGACTGGAGCCCCGATGGAAAACAGATCGCCTATACCAAAGCGGAGCCCGACAGCAAAAAAGATAAAACCATCAAAGAAAGATATGGCGCTTTTGCAGTAGAAGGTGATGAATACAAACTGTCGCATCTCTGGCTGCTGAATGTGAATATGGACAGCATTGCCCTTGCGGGATTGTATCCCTGTTATGCATCAAAAGAAAAAACCAATCCATGTTATACCATTCCGGCTGCCAAAAGACTGACAGAAGGAAATTTCACTGTGGCTGGTTTTCTCTGGAGCCCGGATGGAAAATATATTCTTTATAACCGGCAACCGGATCCGCTGATCAATTCATCGCTGCACAGTGATATTGCTATGATTGATATGAATACCAGGAAAACCGAGATACTGGTTGCAAATCCTTCCACAGATGCTGCGGTTGAATGGAGCCCCAAAAGTGATGCATTTGTGTACCGAAGTTCCGTAAATGATTCCATCACAAATTTCTTCACCAACAGCCGGCTGTTTATTTACACGCTTGCCACTAAACAAAGCCGGGAAATTGCACAGGATATCGATGAAAACAAAGGAGTATATGCGTGGACAGAGAAAGGGATTTTTCTTAGTGCTGCGCTGAAAATGAAAACAGGTGTTTACAAACTTGATCCTGCCACAGGAAAATCTGAACTGTTGAAACTGCCGCTGGATAATACCGGTAATATCAGCTTCTCCAAAAAAACGGGTGCCATTGCTGTTATTGGCAGAAATTTTGACGAATTACCGGAAGTATACGCCGGCACGCTGGAAAGCAACTGGAAAAAAATAACTGCCATGAATGCGCAGATACAGAACTGGAATACACCAGTGAATGAAATCGTTGACTGGAAAAGCACTGACGGCGCAACGATTGAAGGTGTACTGATCAAACCGAAAAATTTTGATCCTGCAAAAAAATATCCTTTGCTGGTTGTGATCCATGGCGGGCCAACCGGTACAGACAGGCCGGAGCCAACACCTACCTATGTGTACCCGATTATGCAGTGGGTGGAAAAGGGCGCTGTTGTGCTTCGTGTGAATTACCGGGGCAGTGCTGGGTATGGTGAAAAATTCCGTTCACTCAATGTCCGCAACCTCGGCATTGGCGATATGTGGGATGTGATGAGCGGGGTTCAGTCGCTCGCGAAAAAAGGTTTTATTGATACCAGCCGCATGGGTTGCATGGGTTGGAGCCAGGGCGGATATATTTCTGCTTTTCTCACCACCAATACAAAAGCATTCAAAGCAATTTCGGTTGGTGCCGGCATTTCGAACTGGGTTACCTATTATGTTAGTACGGATATCACACCGTTTACGAGACAATACCTGAAAGCGACGCCTTGGCAGGATAAGGATATTTATCTCAAAACTTCGCCGATGACCAATATCAACCAGGCATCAACGCCTACCCTGATACAGCATGGCGAGTTCGACAGAAGGGTACCGATCCAGAATGCGTATGAATTATACCGTGGCCTGCAGGACAGGAATATCCCGTCGAAACTGATCGTGTACAAAGGTTTTGGTCACGGCATCACCAAACCCAAAGAAAGGCTTGCTGCAATATGGCATAACTGGAACTGGTTTAATCATTATGTATTCGGCGAAAAGATGGAAGAACTGCCTTTCGAATAGGGATAAAATACTTGAAGCATCAATAATCAGGCTTTATCCTTTCTATTAAAGGGGTCGGTGTCTTTTATTTTTTCCTTACAGCTAAAAGCTGAAATATTACAATACAATTTTCTCATGTTGTTATTCATTTTAGTTTAGGGAAACAACAACATACCGAGCGGGTAGTCTTGCCCGCTTTTTTTATCAGCTGGCAGGAGATTTCAGGCCTTCATCAAATTCAAAGGCAGTCTGCAGATAAATTAATTATCTTACCATAATAAGTTACCCCCAGGCTTTTATGACGCTGCATTCATTCGTTTATTCAAATAATCCGCGCTTTCGTGTACTTCGGCATGGGATTTACTGGCTGGTATGGATCGCTTATTTTATCGTGATCAACAGCATGCGGGCGGGTTCGAGTTATATCGGTTTCAATTCCTTCCTTGCCTATACTACGGTGGAAATGCTGATCATGCTCTCGGTAGATATTGTTTTCTGCTATTCAGTGATCTACCTGCTGGTGCCCAGGATGCTGCTGAAAGAAAAGTATATCAGCTTCTTTCTTTTTCTTGGGTTGTTTATGCTGCTCGATGCGTCTGTATCAAGTTATTTTTATACATGGCTGATCAACCCGCTCAGGGCTTTTTTTAAATTACCCGAACTCAAATACATCGCATTCACCGATCTTTTACGCGGCCTGAACGGGGTGATGATGATCACGGGGGTTGCAACATCCATCCGTTTCTATAAACAATGGAATATCAAAAAACAGGAATTATATCTTGTAAAATCGGAAAAGATCAGCAGGGAACTCAAGTTTATCGACAGTAATATCCAGCCGAGTTTTTTGCCTGTATTACTCAAAAAAATTTATTCCTATTCTTTTTCTGCAACCGCCAAAGTGCCGGAAATGCTGGAAAAGCTGCAACATATCCTCAGTTACCTTATTGATGAATGTAACCAGTCTACGGTTTTGCTGAGCAGCGAACTCGATGCCATCCGCGATTTTGTTCAGCTCGAAAAGCTTACCAATTCCGACCGTTATTCCTTACAGTATAACCAGAACGGCGAAGCGGGTGAACAGCGCGTGGTGCCGTATCTCCTGTTCCCTTTTGTGGAAAACAGTTTCCGCCAGGTAAATGATCATATCACAGATAAACACTGGACAAGCCTCACCATCACCATTGAGGGTGCAAGGGTTCGCCTGCAGGTAAAGAACAGCAAACCGGTTGAAACATCCAACCTTCTGAATTATGAAACCGCCACCCTGGTTCAAATGCGCAAACGGCTTGATCTCTTATATCCCGGTGCTTATAAAATGAATATCATCATCGAAGAAAATACTTTTTCCATCGAGTTGCAGGTTGACCTTAGCAAGGCAGTGAATTAATAAAATACCTGCTATCTTATTTTATCAGTTTCATTTCATCAAATAAAAAGGCCCGCCTTTGCAGGCAGACCTTTTATCGGGGGAATCAATGTGCTTGATTAATAACCCGGGTTCTGTGTGATATTCGGGTTCACATTGGTTTCATTGATCGGGATCGGGAACAGCAGCTTCGTGTTCGAAGGGGTAACCGTAAGATTATTCTGCGGCGCATCCTGGTCCATCACTTTGGTAAATGTCCTTTGCAGGCGGATCAGGTCGAACAATCGCGAACCTTCGAACGCAAGTTCTTTTCTCCGCTCAACCAGGATATCTTCCAGTACCTGTGTACCTGCATCGTTCCATCCTGCAAAAAGCGGGTCACGCTGGGTGGCCACTTTATTCAGTGTAAGATTGGCATTGGTGATATCACCGAGGTTATAATACGCTTCAGCAAGTATCAGCAACACATCTGCATAGCGAAGTACTTTGGTATCATCATAATCTGTTGTATTGCTTGTGTACTTTCTGCAGATATAAGCAGCGCTTACCTGCCCCGCACGCGAACCAACAGTGATCAGGTTTTTTCTCGCATCGGTAGCGCCATACAGGTTATACAACGACGCATTGGCAAGCACATCGCCATAAGCACCGCTGTATGGCGCAGCAGCAGGCAGGTAAATACCTGCGAGCCTGTCGCTTCCGTTATTGTTATTTGCATCACTGGTAACTTCGAAAATTGTTTCAATTTTATCTGTGCGCGGGTTGGCACTTGCCCAGTATGCGCCAAGGCTTCCGCTGGCAGCAAGGGTAAAGCCACCATTGTTTACCACATCAAGCGCTGCATTTTTTGCATTGGTCCAGTCGCCCATAAACTGGTATACACGCGCCTGCAAAGCAGAGATTGCATACTTGGTGATATAAGAACTGTTAAGCGTACGGGTACTGCCGGTTGAGTTAAAGGTCATCGAATTGTTGATGGTGTATTTCACATTCGCTGCCGCCGCAGCGAGATCAGCGATGATCTGGTTATACACTTCTTTAACTGTGCTCCTTGCAGGCAGTGAATTCTGATCGAATGCAGTAACGATCGGGATACCCGGTTTTGTCGGATCAACCGTATAAGGCGTGGCGAAATTGCGCACCAGTTCAAAATGCATCAATGCACGAACTGCATAAGCTTCTGCTTTTAACTGGCTGATATTATCCGTTCCGCTCAGTGTTGAATTGATCACGAGGTTTGCATTTTTGATGGCAGCATAGGCATTGGCCCATACACCATTTGCATCACCGTCGGTGTTGATCATGTTATACTGGTTCATGGTAAGATAACGGCCGGAGTTAGCGGTGGTTAAAAAACAGTTATCCGACATCAGGTCCCCTTTCACAAACAGTGTTCTCCCATACAAACTAACTGCACGCAAAGAACCATACACCCCGTTCATGGCTGCATTTAAATCTGCATCATTTTTGATGGCTACGGGTAACGCAACAGAATTGTAAGGTGTTTGATCAAGGAAACTTTTGGAACAGGATGAAAACACCAGTACCGATGCAACTCCTGTGGCCTGTAAAATATTCTTTAGTTTCATAATCTAATTTTTATTTCGTTTATCAGAATCCGATATTCAAACCAACAGTTACCGATTTGGCGCTCAGCAACCCTTCCTGGTTCTGGCTTGTCACACCCTGCTCCGGATCAAAAGGCAGTGTGGCATCGTAGGTTTTTGTCCACAGGTTGGTACCGCGTACATAAAAATTCAGGCTGGTAAGGTGCAGTTTTGCCAACAGGGCTTTGTTATCCATCCTGTATCCCAACACCACATTGCGCAGGCGGATATAATCACCTTTGTAAAGTGCTCTTTCACCATTGGCATTGTTAGCCTGTCCGTATACATATTTGGGAACAGTGGTGATATCGCCCGGCTTCTGCCAGCGAGAAAGGTTAATGGTGTATTTACCCCTGGTTGGGAACTGGCTGCTCAGGAAATACTGGCTATACAGGTCCTGTACATAGTTTCCATAATTATAATAGAATTCAGCACTTGCATAAAATCTTTTATAACTAAAGCTGTTTGTTACTGCACCGAAATATTTGGGTGAACCGCTCTTATCTAGGAATTGCAATGCCGCACTTGCATAAGTGGCAGTGGTGGCACTCTTTGTATTATCCACGTACCAGAGTTCTGCACCGGTTGCAGGATCAACACCTGCCAGCGACCTGAGATAGAAAGACTGGATATCCCTGCCTTCTGTTAAACGGAAACTGCCGTTCGCAATATCCTGGTGATTGGGCAGGCTGACAACCGTATTCTTATTGTGTGCAAAATTGAAACCAAGGTCCCATGCAAAATTGCGTACTTCAACCGGGCGCACATTCAAAGCAATTTCGATACCCTTGTTCTCGATCTTACCGATATTGCTCAGGATACTTCCAAAACCGGTTGTAAGAGAGATGGGTTTATTAAACAACAAACCATCAGTAAGTTTTTTATAATAATCAAATGTGATGGTGACTCTGTTCTTCAGCAAGCCAAGATCAAAACCGATATCGGTCTGGTTTGTTTTTTCCCAGGTAAGATCGATATTACCGATATTATTGAAAGTACCACCTGCGTTACCATTATAGTTCGCTCCAAATCCATAGGTCTGGCGCCACTGGTAGTTACCGATACCCGCATTACCCGTTGAACCATACGAACCGCGGATCTTTAACTGGCTGATGAGTTTGATATCTTTCATGAATGCTTCTTTGTCTACATTCCATGCGGCGCCCACCGACCAGAAACTACCAAAACGGTTATTCGCACCAAAACGGGAAGAACCATCACGACGGAAACTTCCATACAAAGAATAGCGGCTGTCGTAACTGAAATTGGCACTGGTATAGAAAGAAGCGAACGTGTAGTTCTGTGCTGTTGCCAAACCTGTGGTTGCAGATGCTGCATTTACAGATAACGGTAATTCAACAGTTGGCGGATAGTTCTGTGAAGTGGATTGGATCTGGTAAAAATTGTATTTGATCGCCTCATAACCCGCTTTCAGATCGGTGCTGAGTTTACGGTTTGGCAAAAGATCGAGATGATAATCGAACTGGTTATACCAGTCCCACAGGAATATCCTAGTAAAATTATTGGTACCCGCACCACCAGTGCTTACACCATCACCATGGAAAGGATTGTTGAACACACTTTCTTCCATGCTGTTACTCTGTATACCCACATGGGAAGTGAATTTGAGCCCCTGGATAATTTTATAATCAAGGCTTCCACCGCCGAATATCTGGGTGTTGCGTACAATATTCTTATCATTCGCAATCACGTACAAAGGGTTGTAGTGTGCAGGAAAAGAAAGGTTATTTGTAGTACTGATATTATACGATCCATCCGGGTTAAATGGATTTTGCGTGGGACGCAGCGTGAGCGATACATAATACGGGTTCGCAAACTGACCAGGACCGGAAAGCGGGGTGTTCTGTAATACATTCCCTACTGTCCAGTTGGTTGACACACTCAGTTTCGAAGAGATATTATGTGTGAGTTTGATATTCCCCGAAAGCCTGCGCAGGTCGGCACCAATATTGGCAGCCTGCTGTTTGAAATAACCACCCGACATAAACAACTGTGTTTTCGCATCACCTGCCGACATGCTCAGGTTGTATTGCTGCTGCACACCATTGCGGGTGGTGAGGCCGATCCAGTCGATATCCACACCATTGCCATACCCATAGGAAGAAAGCGTGCTGTTGATCTGCGCCTGTGTGAAATTGGCATTCACCATTCCTTCTTTCAGGAGGTTGAACCAATCGTCTGCTTTAATCGGTTTACCCGCATCCGGGATATTGGCATAGTTCGACTGGCCCAGTTCCGTATCAAAACGGAATTGTGTTTTACCTGCTTTCCCTTTTTTTGTTGTGATGAGGATCACCCCATTAGCGCCACGCGATCCGTAAATAGATGTGGCGGCGGCATCTTTCAACACCGAAATATCTTCGATATCATTCGGGTTGATCGTAGACAATACATTGGTTGTTTGCACCGCGCTGGAAATATCGCCACTCACAATCTGTACACCATCCACAACATATAGTGGACTCGAAGAAGCGGTAAAAGAACCAATACCCCGGATACGGACATCCTGGTTGGCACCAGGTTGCCCGTTATTACCGGATGATTGTAAGCCCGGAACTTTTCCCTGCAGGCCTTTATCCAGCGAAGCAAAAGGAACGTTCTCCAGTTTATCGCCACCTACTTTTGAAACCGATGCGGTTGAATTTATTTTTTTAGTGGTGCCATACCCCACCACTACTACTTCATCGAGCTTTTCAGAGCTCGGCTGAAGCTGAACCGTAAACTGTGTTTTGCCGGACAGGCTGATTTCCTGTGCAGCATAATTCAATGAACTGATCACAAGGGTTTTGGCAGATGCCGGAACGGAAATGGTAAAAGCCCCGTTAGCATCGGTAACTGTACCGGCCGAGCTTCCTTTTACCACCACCGATGCATTGGCAACGGCTACACCTTTGTCATCTGTAACCGTACCTTTCACTGTACGGTTTTGTGCGAATACCTGGCCCAGGGCCATTAGTAAACACACCAGCAACATGGTAGATCTTCTCATAGCGAAATAATTGATTTGAAAAATGTGACAAATGGTTCCGGCAATACAAACACGGGCAATCACCGGAACAGGTTAAATAAAACAGACAAGAAAACTATACTTGAAGCGGCGAACAGAAGTCTGAAAAAGACTGAAGCATGAAATTTTTAAACTGAACTGGCGATATCAGGTGCCGATTAAAAAAAGAGTTTGCATTTTATTAACCAACCGAAACTGATTGTCATACTCCTGTCATGAAAAAAATACCATGCAAATTCCTGTGAAATTATGTGAGCGGTAAAATTATCCTGTGAGTGTATTCGAACTTTCCACCTCTGAATTGTCTTATTAAAAACTGCTGCATGCCCGTCAGGGAAAAACATTTTAACGACAGGATATCGAAATGGATCGGCATACCCGTTTCCGCAATACTGGTTGTGCACCTGTCTGGTTTTGCAGCAGGGGGCAATGGCAGTTATAACAGGTTGCTCGAAACCTATCTTTATTTTATATTGATCTCTTTCTGCATCTGGAGCAGCAGTTCTTATATTCATCTGATACTGAGAAAAAAAATAAACCGGCTGCATCCGTTGGGTTTGCGGTTATCGGTCCGGTTTGCCTTATCGCTACTCATCAGCTGGGCATTTGCCTATCCTCTTTTGTGGTGCTGGAACCATTATCTCCAGGATGATTTTTACAGCTACCATAATGTATTGGTATCCCAACTCATCATTACCATTATCAGTTTACAGGTAAGCAGCATGTATGAGATTGTTTACCTGAACCGCGAAAGACAGTCGGATCTCGTAAAAGTGGAACGGAGTGAAAAACTGAAAGTGCAGGCACAGCTTGATGCATTAAAAAGCCAGATAGACCCGCATTTTATTTTTAATTCACTGAACACTTTATCTTATCTCATCGGGCAAAGCCAGGAAAAAGCCAAACTCTTTAACGATACACTTGCCAAAGTGTACAGGTATATCCTGCTGAACAAAGAGAAAGACCTGATCCTGTTAAAGGAAGAGATCGAATTTGCAAGCAATTATTTTTATCTCCTGCGTATCCGCTATCAAACAGGGTTAAGTATGGTTATAGAAATGGATAGTGTAAGTGTGGAGGACCACCTCATCCCGCCGCTTTCCCTGCAAACATTGATTGAAAATGCCATTAAACACAATCATTTCTCCGAAAAAAACCCACTTGATATCGGGATCACCATATCTGCCGATGAAGTGATCGTGCGTAACCGGAAGAATGTAAAAAAATTCGATATGCAGTCGTCTCGTATCGGCCTCACCAACCTAAATGAGCGTTACCTGCTGCTGGTGAATAAGCGTATTTCCATTGAACAAACAGCCGATCAGTTTACTGTGTGGCTGCCCATTTTAAAATCATAATGTATGATACAGGTATTGATTGTTGAAGATGAAAGAACAGCGCTTGATAATCTCCTGCACCTGTTGGCAGGGCTCGATGAGAAGATCATCGTTGCCGGAACCACAGAAACCGTAGAAGATACCGTTGACTGGCTCAACAATAACCCGGCACCCGACCTGATACTGATGGATATACACCTGAAAGACGGTATCTCGTTCGGTATTTTTGAAAAAATCAAAATCACCACGCCGATCATTTTTATCACTGCTTTTGACAATTTCATGGTACAGGCATTCGAACAAAACGGGATCGAGTACCTGCTCAAGCCGGTGAATGAAACAGAGCTTGGAAGGGCCATCGCCAAATACCGCTCGTTGCAGCATCATTTTCTGGCAGCACAGGAAAGCCTCGTTGCACAGGTAACAACTGATAAAACTTCAGCAAGAAGATCCAGGATCATCGTTCGCAGGGGCATTGAATTTCAAAGTGTGCCATTGGAAGATGTGGCACTTTTTTTCACCGAACAGAAGATCAGTTTCATGGTGAACAAAGAAGGGAAAAAATTCCTCGTAGATAAAAACCTGAAAGAACTGGAAGAAGAACTGGACCCGAAAAAATTTTATCGTGCCAACCGTAAATTCATTGTTCATATCAACTATATCAGGTCATATAAACCCTATGATAAGATCAAGATACTGGTTGAGCCCTCTGTACCCGTATCCGACGAGATCATCGTAAGCCAGGAAAGCGCTGTTGATTTCCGGAAATGGATTGCAGCATTATAGAACAAGCTTATCTGAAACTGTCGGAATAGATGATATTACCCTTATTATCCGACAATTTCACAGAATAGACCGTACCCGTTCCAAGAAACCGGAAGCGGATGCCCTCCAGTTTCGTCATGGTGCCTGCAATGGTTTGGCGATAAGCCAATGAATCATTAAGGAACACATTCATCTCCCTGTTCCTAACTGTACAGGTGATTTTCACAGGCCTGGAAAGATCGCAACCAAATCCTGACAGATCTTCTGTTTTACCATCCACTTCTTTGTCGATAAGATAGGCTTTTAAACCTGATACACAGCCTTTCGCAGATAAAGGCAATACGATTGCACCATTTTCGCTGAGAACAGTGATTTCAGCATTCCGGCAGATACCGGATCCTTTTCCAAAATTATTCTGCAATACTGCATCTAAGCGGAAATTATCGGTATGCAAATCCCCGAATTCACGGACATTATGAAAAGATACCCAGGGTGTATTGGGTTGGGTATTGATGTGGTGCTCAGATAAAAGCGATTCGGGGATCGTAAGCATGCCCTCTTTCTGGTATGATTTTGCATCTAAATAAACCGGCACATCGGGTTGCTCTATCATTGCAAGCCAGCCTTCTGTTTTAATATTTACAGGATGTTCTTTTACGATATGCCCGTTAACCACCAGTTTTGCACGAAAATATCCCGGGTAATAATACAATGATGTATGCTGATGCCCCAGCCTTGCAACCTGTTGCGATAATCTTTTGTCCCACGATTGCTGAATAAGTACTGTGTCAGAAACTGCTGCAGCCGTGGCATTATAATCGAATACAACCGAATTAGGTAACCCTGCCGATACAATTTTCCGGCTGCTGAATGAAAACGCCGATACGTTGATCCTTGCAAAACCAGTATTCTTTCCTTGCAATAACACAACTACAAGACTGGTCACAGTACAAACAAGTATCGTACCCCATACCCACCTGAACTGTTTCCGGATGAACCATGAGCGAACCTGTTTCTTCCCGTCTGAGGTCTTTATAATATCCCCAATTTCCACACTACCCTGCTCATGCTTGAAATGGCGCCAGTGATCGAAACCTGCAAACTGTGCAATCGCATTCAGCGTGGTAACGGTTGGTTTGCTATCATACCTCAATTTGCCCCATAGCCGTTTTAATGTTACCACGCTCAGGTTCACACCGGTTGCATCCATGATTTTTTCACTGAGTGCTTCAAAATCCTGGTTGGTCCAGATGCTGCTGCTACCCCAGCCCAAACGGGATTCAATAATCGAAATACAACGGGCCAGCAATTGATCGTCGGGTAAAAAAGAGGTCATTATCAAACAATTATCGGTTTGTACAGGATTGTATCAACTTGTTTTGATCCTGAACGGGAAACTACTCAAATCAATTTAAAATTTACAGCCATTAATGATGACCGGAAACCCTACACGCAAATTGAATAAACTGAAATATGAAAACGATTTACTTATTATGCGCTTTGCCTGTTATTATTTGCGGGCAAACGCTGAACAGGTTCGGTTACGCCGAAATTTTACTAAACACTTATAATTACCATGAAGCGGCTTTGCTGATGGACGGAGTAAAGAAAGACAGCCCCCTGTCCGCCAGCGACAGGCTCTTTATTGCCTCTGTTTACAGCCTGGATCATCAGCCCGATAAAGCCATCTTTTATTTAAAACAGTTATTGGATACAAAAGATACAGAGACTGTTAAAATGATACGGGAGAATAAAGACCTCACCAATCTTCATTCTGATAAACGCTGGGATGATTTGATTAATGAAAAGCAACAAAAGACAGCGGCCCTCACAGAAATTAAAAAAGTATTGCAAAAAGACAGTTCGGTGAACCTACATGCCATTATTGAAAAAATGTTTCTCGATAGCAGCCATTATTCATTTGATATCGACAAAATAAATTCCTTTGCACAATCTCTGTTTAAAACCCAATTACCTGTTTCCATCCGGCTGCTGAACGAAGTAAACAGGTTTTTCCCGGGGAATATTGAAACTGGTATGTTACTGGGTGAAGCCTATGAACAAAGCGGTGACAGGTTGATGGCGCGTCAACTGTACGAAGAAACACTTTTATTGAAACCTGATGCCACCACTACTTATATCCTCCTGAAAAAAATATCGATCCTACAGCATATGGACTGATCATTTAAAACAGTCCAGGTCATTTCCATAAACAACTTCGCCCTTGTATGAATCTTTGATTTCAAGGAGCAGGCTTTCTTTCGGCATACCGAATAAGAGTTGATGGATCAAAACCAATTTGCCCGGTTTCACCTTATTCGCAATATCAGCCAGTTGTTTGGTAGAGGTATGAAAAGCGGAATGATAATCCTGCCATCTTTTTTCTCTTTTAGCCAAACCTTCCATCGAATACACTTCATGTACAAGGATATCGCAACCCTTTGCATTGGCAACGAGTTCTTCGCTGTAAGTGCAATCCCCCGAAATCACAATCACTTTATCCGGGGTCTCAAACCGATATCCGTATGCCTCCTCCCATGACCCATGCTTTACGAAAAAAGCTTTGACGGTTACATTGGAATCTTTGTAAACAATCCCTGGTTTTATTTCATGCACGTTCACCCGGTATCCTTCTGCATTGCCATACTCAAGCCCTTTGATGCGGATATCCATATCAGCCTGCCATGCTTTCAGGATATGATCGGTCATGGATTGCAATCCTTTGGGGCCATATACTTCCAGTGGTGCATTCCTGTCGAGCACTGCGGGTGTAAAGATAAAATCAGGATACCCAACCGTATGGTCGGAATGAAGATGTGTGATAAATAATTTCCTGAGACTGGTAGCTTTTAAAGAAGGGATATTCTTACTGAGCGCAGCAGCCGAAGCCCTGCGTACCACACCCGGGCCGCAATCCACCACATAAGAAGTATTGTTCACCACAATCGCAACCGCGGGCCCTGATTTTTCGGGGTCTGCAAAAGGGGTACCTGTTCCCAGTAATACCAGTTGCGTTTTATTTTTTTCCTGTGCTGCAACACTGCTGCTGAACAGGAGAAAACAAATACAGGTTTTGAGAAACTTTGTCGGCATGATCTTAGTTTTTTGAGGAAGGGACCGGGATCGGCACTCCTTCTTTTACCGGTGTACCAAAATCAGGCGAGCCATCGGGTTTCCATGTGAAGGGTTGCGTTCGTGGCGATCTGAAACCGCCGCAGCCCTGCCCCGGCTTACTGTTGGCATGATACAGTATCCAGTTTTCCTTTCCATCTGGCGAAACAAAAAAAGAATTGTGTCCCGGTGCATATACGCCATTCTCCCTGGATGCACTAAATACGGGCTCTGGATTTTTTTTCCATGATGCAGCCGAAAGCAGGTCGCTGTTGGCATCGGCTGTTAACATACCCAATGCATAAAACTCCGTCCAGCAACCACTGGCAGAATAGATAAGGTACAATTTGCCATTATGCTCCAGCACTTCAGGCCCTTCATTCACGTTTACATGCGGCGGGTTATTTGCATCGTGCAGGTCCCCATGTTTTTCCCAGTCGAATTCGGGTTTTGATATGCGCACACGCTCTCCTTCGGTTGTCCAGGGATTTTTCATCCGGCAGATATAAATATCCTGTTCTCCGTTCCTGTCGCCCTCCCATCCTGACCATATTAAATACAGCTGTCCGTTATAGTTGAATACAGACCCATCGATGGCCCACTTATCATCGGGGGTGTACAATTTGCCTTTTAATATCCAGTTCCCGTTCAGCGGGTCGGCAGTATTGTTTTCGAGAACCCATAAACGGTGCTGGTTATTATTACCGCTGTCGGCTGCAAAATAGATATACCATTTGCCTTCGAGAAAATGCACCTCAGGCGCCCATATCTCTTTGGAATAAGGCCCGTTTGCCGGAGGTGTAAATACCACTTTTTTTTCCGCGTGCACGAGATCGGCAATGGAACGGGTTTTCCATAAAGTGATATTGCGCCCAGTAGTATGGGTATAGTAATAATACCCATCTTTATAAATACACCAGGGATCAGCGCCCGATGGAAGAATCGGATTCGAGAAAACCTGTTTATCCTGTGCAGCCAGAGATAATGCCGAACAGAAAAATACCAGAAAGAAAATCGTGCGGCGCATTGCTTTATTTTTTTATCAGGATACGATCTGCATTTGTTTCAATTTATTTTTTACGTCTGCTTCAGTACCGGTAAAAGGGCCCGATGATTGAAGTTTCAGCGTAGCCATTGCTGCTGCGAATTCCCCCGCTTCACGGATAGGGATTTCCCTGATCCGCTGAGAGAGATAGCCTGCCATATAGGTATCCCCACAGCCTGTGGCATCCACCAGTGGACTGGGAGGATACGCAGGTATCTCATAAAAATGATCACCGTCATATACCAGCGAGCCTTTGCTGCCGAGCGTGATGATTACTTCTTTTACGCCCCATTCTGCCAGTTGCAGGGCCCCTTTCCGGATATCGCTTAACCCGGTTAGCTGCAGGGTTTCTGTTTCATTTACTTTTAGGAAATGGATAAGGGGGAGAACGGATTTCTTTTCTGTCCAATCCACCGGGAATACCTCTTCTCCCCTTACTTCCCTCAGGAAGCCCTGTGCATCGAGCGAAATAAGGGAGTTGCGCGATAAAGCTTCTATCAGTACCGCCGGTATATCATCTGCCAGCAAGGGTCCAAGGTGAAATATCCTGCTTTCAGCCATCAAGGCAACTTCGGGTGTAAAGGGGTCCGCCTTTTGCAAAACCTTTTGTTCGCGGTGGTCGGGGTTATCGTTAGGGTAAATATTCACAAAATTAACCGTGTGTTTTCCAGGGATACAGGTAACCTCAATCCCTTTGGCAGCAAGGCTTTCAGCGAATCCGGTTTCCCCTGGCCCAACAGAGGTGATCAGGTGATATTTCAATCCCATTCCCTGCACAGCGTTCGAAAAATAAAAGGAAGTGCCACCCGGCATCTGCACTTCCTTATGCCTTGTGATCACTTTATCGAGGGTAATATGTCCAATGCAACAGATATCGTACATAGATGAATAAAGGATGAAACGGGTATAGTATCTTTTAAATATAAGGGAAAGAGTTGAAGGAAGCGTTATCCCGGCGGCCGGGCGGAAACCCGTTTCTCCTATGAAAAAGCAGGAAATTCACAGGTTTTACCTGCTTTTACCCATTTTCATAAATACTTGTTTTTGAATGTTGGGAAGTTGTACATTAGTAAGGTAAAAATTAGTTAACCCATTAAAATTACACACAATGGCAAAAGCAAAAAAGGCAGCTAAAAAAGCAGCCCCTAAAAAAGCCGCAAAAAAAGCAGCTCCTAAAAAAGCCGCTAAGAAAGCAGCCCCTAAAAAAGCCGCAAAAAAAGCAGCTCCTAAAAAAGCAAAAGCAAAGCGTAAACCCAATGCAGCCTTTATGGCTCCGCTCACCGTTAGTGCAGCACTCGCTGATGTTGTGGGTAGCAAGCCGATTCCAAGAACAGAAATCATCAAAAAAATCTGGGACTATATCAAGAAAAATAAATTACAGGACGGAAAGAACAAGCGTATGATCAATGCAGACGCAAAACTGAAAACCCTGTTTGGCAAAGCCCAGGTTTCTATGTTCGAGCTTGCTACAATCGTTAACAAGAACGTGAACAAGTAAGAAACAAAAATTGATTTTAAAAACCTCCTGCACAACAGGAGGTTTTTTTATGCACACAAATAAATTGTACACAATCAGTATTTCCTGTTTTCCGGGATATGCATGAAGTGATCAACATAGAATCTCATGAGAACATTTCATATCCGGGCAATTTTATAACTGCAATAAATTCTCCATTGAGAATTTAAACAAAGTTCCCGTACACACAGGATTCAAACCTGCGACCTTCACGCGAATAGTGTAGAGCGCTATCGTCACAAATAAAAAAGAGCAACCTTTGCTGATTGCCCTTTTTGTCGGGAAGACAGTCCCGCCAAGGCGGGAGAACCTACGACCCTCACGCGAATAGTGTAGAGCGCAATCGTCAAAAATAATAAAGAGCAACCTTTGCTGATTGCTCTTTTCGTCGGGAAGACAGGATTCGAACCTGCGACCCCCTGGTCCCAAACCAGGTGCGCTACCGGCCTGCGCTACTTCCCGTCCTGCTTTTACCACCGCTTGCGCAGGTGATTTCCGGAACCGGTTTTACCCGGTTTGTAACTAAGCGAAGAGCGGTGAGGGAGGGATTCGAACCCTCGGTACATCTTAAAGGACGTACGACGGTTTAGCAAACCGTTGATTTCAGCCACTCATCCACCTCACCGTCCGACTCTTTTCAGAGAGGGCTGCAAAAATAGGCCGCAGGCCGATAACTGCCAAAAACAATACAAAAAACCTGGAAAATAAACATCCCGCCGTGGGCGGGATGTTTTCACTAAGGTTATCTCAATACCAATCAATAGTTACATGGCTGCAAGCTGTACTTTCTGCGTAAGCTCCATTACATTTTCGCGGAAGATGGAATCTGTATCCATTAGGTCTTTCACGGTTTGGCAGGAATGGATCACGGTAGTATGATCGCGGCCGCCAAAATGTTCCCCAATGGTTTTAAGCGAGTTCTTGGTAAACGCTTTCGCGAGGTACATCGTGATCTGCCTTGCCTGCACGATCTCGCGTTTACGGGTTTTCTGCAGCAGTTTATCGTATGACACATCAAAGTATTCGCAAACCATTTTCTGGATCGCATCGATGGTGATCTCTTTGCTGCTTGTTTTTACAAAATTCCGTAGCACTTTTTTGGCCAGTTCCACATCAATGTCTTTTTTATTGAGGGAAGATTGAGCCAGCAACGAGATCAATGCACCTTCCAGTTCGCGAACATTGGTATTGATATTATAGGCCACATATTTCACCACTTCTTTGGGCATATCCAGTCCATCGTTCTTCATTTTCTTTTCAAGGATCTCGATACGGGTTTCGTAATCGGGTATCTGCAGGTCGGCACTCAAGCCCCAACGGAAACGGCTTAGCAAACGCTCCTGCATCCCGTCAAGGTCTTTCGGTGGTTTGTCTGAAGTGAGCACCAGTTGCTTACCGCTCTGGTGCAGGTGGTTAAAGATGGCGAAGAAAGCATCCTGGCTTTTTTCGGCCCTGCTGAAGAACTGAACATCATCGATGATCAATACATCGATCAGTTGGTAAAAATGGATAAAGTCGTTGATTGCGTTGTTACGGCTGTGGTCCTGGAACTGGTTGATAAATTTTTCACTGCTCACATACAAAACCACTTTACTGGGATGCAGCCTTTTTACTTCATTGCCAATGGCCTGGGCCAGATGGGTTTTTCCCAAACCCACACCTCCATAAATCACCAGCGGGTTAAAGGAATTGGCACCGGGTTTTTCCGCAACCGTTTTACCGGCCCTGCGGGCAACGCGGTTGCAATCGCCTTCGATAAAAGAATCGAACACATACATATGGTTCAGCTGCGGGTCGATCTGCATTTTCTTCAAACCCGGAATAACAAATGGATTTTTCACCGGGTTATCGATCACCAGCGGGAAATTCATTTCATTGTTATTATAGGTTTTCATACTGCTGGCAGGTACATCCATCGAGCCGTTGCGGCTGTTCGTATTACCGCTATCTACCATGATGCGGTATTCGAGGCGCGCATCTTTACCAAGTTCCCTTTTCAGGGTTTTGGCAAGCAGGTTTACGTAATGCTCTTCCAGGTATTCGTAAAAGAATTGGCTCGGTACCTGTATCATCAATACATTACCCTTCAGCTCAACAGGCGTGATAGGTTCGAACCAGGTTTTGAAATGTTGCCATTCTACAATGTCTTTAATGATCTTTAAACAATTGCTCCAAACAGATTCTGCGTTCCTGGCCATACGAAAAGAAAGAATTTATAATGAGTTATATTATTCAAATGATCTTCTTATCCACTTCCCTGCTCACGCTTCAAGTTATCCTATTTTTTCCACATGTGGATAAGTAGAAAAAAATAAATCAGGGGTGCGAATATGTAGACTTTATGTTGAAAAAAAAATTTTTTATTCCCTTGTTTTTTTCCCTACAACCACAGTATGGGCATTCGCCAGATTTTTTTGCCGGTTCCCGGGAAATTGATAGTCTAAACGCCCCAGTTCTATCCCTGCCCAGCCCACCTGGTTTACCAATGTATCGCCCCCTTTCCGGTTACGGTATTTCCGTGGTTCCGTAAAGAAACGATGGGTATGTCCACCAATGATCAGGTCTATGTCGTAACATTCTTTTGCAAGGATCTCATCACTCACCTTATCGTCTTCGTATTTATCGCCCAGGTGCGAAAGGCAGATAATCATATCACAACCCTGTTTCCGGAGCAGCTCTGCATTTTTATTTGCTTCTTCGATCGGGTTCAGGTAAACCGTTTTGCCATACAGGTTATCGGGAACCAGTCCACGCAGCTCAATACCTACACCCAGCACACCGATCTTACAATCACCTTTCTGAAAAATTTTATATGGCTGAAACTTCCCTTCCATTGGCGTGCCGGAAAAATCATAATTCGCTATCAGTAAAGGAAACCCGGCTTTATCGAGTTGTGTTGCGAAATTTTCGAGCCCCGCATCAAAATCGTGGTTACCGATGGTGGCCGCATCATATCCCATCATTTTCATCGCTTTCATTTCGGGTTCGCCTTTGTACATATTAAAGTATGGCGTGCCCTGGAAAATATCGCCCGCATCCAGTAATAAAACCTGTCCACCTTCGGCCCTGATCTCTTCTATCAAAGCAGCCCTTGCCGCAACGCCCCCGAGCCCCTGGTTACGGCTACCATCCATCGGAAAAGGATCCAGTCTGCTGTGCACATCGTTGGTATGTAAGATGGTGATACGCTTTGGAGCGGCTGCTTCAGCAACAAGAGGCAGCAGGGCCCCGGCTGCCAATGCACCGCTTGTAAGCGCGGTATTGCGGATAAATTTTCTCCTGTTAATTAACATTGACCACTCTTTTTTCGATTGAATAATCCAGCGGTTTGCCCTCATTTGTCATTTGGCTTACAAATTCGATGAGTGCATCCCGCATCAGGTATCCCTTGTTCTGCTGTGGTATTTTTTTCAGCATTTCACAATCGCTTCCGCCATTTGCAACATAATCCGAATTGGCGATCGTATAAACAGTGTTCGCATCAAGTGGTTTGCCATTGATGATCACATTTACTGCTTTTTTGTCTTTAATACCCATTGTTATACCAGATGAAACCGGCCATCCGCCATCCGAAGCCGTTTTATCGAGAAACTGCTGCAACACATTTCCTTTCACATCCTGCAATACAATGAGGTTGTCGAATGGCATCAGTTCATAAATTTTACCAACTGTGATATTGCCCTTGGGAATACCCGAACGGATACCGCCCTGGTTCATAAAACCTGCATCCACTTTTCGCGCAAATTTTTTTTCGGCCATAGTACGGATACAATCCGCCATAAAATTTCCAAGTCCGCTTTCAGGTTGCCGCGCAGTATGTTCTTTGCTGGAAAAGCCGATCACTTTTCCCATTGACTCGTTCAAGGAAGCCGCATATGGTTTGAGCATCGCATTAACAGAAGAATCTGTTTTCCTGTTTTTTTCGATGCGGTAATCATTAAATGAAACAGAAGTGATCTGTGTAGGAACCGTACAGGAAACCAATAAGGCAATGCAAAAAAAGACAAGCGAATTTCTCCTGTACATTGTTAGTTAGGTTGACTTACCAAGATACAATAATAATATTCCCGTTGTACTGTTTTTTTAACCTAAAGACAATTTTAATCCTACTTTTGAGGCCATAAAAAAAGTTATATGTCTTACGAGATCACCGGTAAACTGGTAGCTGTTTTTGATATCGTTCAACGTACCGAAACCTTTAAAACAAGGGAATTTGTAATTGAAAAAACAGAAGATATTGGTGGAAGAACCATTACCAATTATGTAAAGTTTCAATGTGTGCAGGACAAAACAGCAATGCCCGACCGGTTTCATATGGGAGATGAAGTTCGGGTTCAGTTTAATATCAAGGGAACGAAATGGGTGAAGGACGGAAGGGAAAATTATATTACCAACCTGGATGCATGGAGAATGGAAACTTCGAAGCTTGGGCAGGGGCCGGCCGATTCAGCAAATTACAATGACATGCCGCCCCCATCGGATAATGTGGATGATCTCCCTTTCTGATAAAAAAAAGCTGTACCAAACAGCTGCTGCTTTTTAGGATCAATACCTGACAGTATGCAAAAAAATATTACACTGAAATTGCGGCCATCCGAAGCCGCTGATGAACGCATCATCAAAGAATATATCGCACAAAGCGAAGCCTGCAAAACCAGTGATATTACGGGTTTTCACCGCACCAAGCAATCCATTGATGCAAGAAGCCGGAGCCAGGTATGGATCAATCTCACAGTAACGGCTTTTATCCGGGAGCCCTTTCTGGAAAGAACCGTTCAGCATTTCATATTTCAGGATGTACAGAACAGTTCGCGCAAAGTGGTGATCATTGGCGCAGGGCCTGCAGGTTTATTTGCAGCATTGAAACTGATCGAGAACGGTATTAAGCCGATCGTACTTGAAAGGGGAAAAGATGTAAGGGCAAGAAGGCGCGACCTTGCTGCACTGAACAAAGAAGGCATTGTAAACCCTGAAAGCAATTATTGTTTTGGAGAAGGTGGTGCCGGTACTTACAGCGATGGTAAATTATATACCCGCAGCAATAAGCGCGGTGATATTGACCGGATACTCGGCTTACTGCATTATTTCGGTGCTGATGAAAATATTTTATACGAAGCACATCCACATATCGGTACCAACAAACTTCCGCACATCATTACTGCCATCCGTGAACGTATCAGAGAATGCGGCGGGCAGTTTCTGTTTGAAAAAAAGGTCATCGATATTCATTTTGAAAAAAATATTTTCAGGTCTGTTACCACAGCCGATGGTGACAGGATCGATGCAGATGCAGCTATTCTTGCAACAGGCCATTCAGCCCGGGATATTTTTCAACTCTTTGCAGACAGAGCGCTACTGATCGAGGCCAAGCCTTTTGCATTGGGTGCTCGTATTGAACATCCGCAATCCCTCATTGATTCCATTCAGTATCATTGCCCGGTAAGGGACCAGCACCTGCCTCCCGCGTCTTATGGTTTGGTTGAGCAGGTAGCGCAACGCGGGGTATTCAGTTTTTGTATGTGTCCGGGAGGCATTATTGCCCCTGCGGCCACGGCTCCGGGTGAACTGGTGGTAAATGGATGGAGCCCGAGCAAACGCAACAACCCTTTTGCCAACAGCGGAATGGTGGTACAGGTATCTGAAAAAGATGCGGCAGGTTATTTTCAAAAACAAAAGATCCGCTTCAGTGAAAACGACCCTTTATTGTTATTAAAATTCCAGCGATCTGTGGAAACCTCCGCTTATAAAGCCGGTGGCAGCAACCTCCAGGCGCCGGCACAAAGAATGGCCGATTTCAGTAACGGGATTGTTTCGGATAGTTTACCGGGTTGCAGTTATCTCCCGGGAATTATCAGCGCGGATCTTGGAAAAGTGTTACCTGATTTTGTTTATAAAAGCCTGCAGGAAGGTTTCAGGCAGTTCGGGAAAAAAATGCGCGGCTATTTTACCAATGAGGCGCTGGTAGTGGCAACAGAGAGCAGGACTTCCTCCCCTGTGCGCATCCCGCGCGATGCGGATACATTGGAGCATCCGCAGGTAGAGAACTTTTATCCCTGTGGCGAAGGAGCCGGTTATGCCGGCGGTATTGTAAGTGCTGCGATGGATGGGGAACGGGTGGCAGATGCGATCATAAAAAAAGGGAGGTAGCCCTCCCTTACAAAATCCAATAAACTGTTACTTGCAAAACATGAGAATCATTTCATTAACTGGCAGAGAAGAGGCGGAAATAGCGGTTCCAAATTCCCCCCGGTTTTGGGCCGCTATTTCCACTGAACCAGTAACCGGATGGCACTGGTCTTTTCTCTGTCATAAAAGTATTATAAGCGGCAAACCCGGCATACGGGAAAAACCCCGTTTTTTTGTCAGAGCTGGATAAAGCAGTTCCGGATGGCATAAATCACGATCCCGATACGGGAGCTTACGTCCAGCTTTTTAAAGAGGGCGTCCCGGTAGCCGTCCACTGTTCTCGGGCTTACGTCCATTTTAACAGCAATTTCTTTATGGGTAAGATCGGTGCAGGACCATTTTAGAAATGCAAGTTCCTGCCCGTTGAGGATGATCTTGTTATCAGGCACTTTTCCTGAAGTCATTTTCTCTGTAAAATATTCATTGAAATAATACCCGTTGTGGTGTACGTCCCTGATTGCTTTTTCGAGTTCTTCGAGATCGCAATCTTTCAGGAGATAGCCCCGCACACCATTTTTCACCATGTGATACAGTACCGGTTCGTTACCCATCATGGTCAGTGCGATGATTTTGATACCCGGGTAATATTTCTTTAACCATTTGGAAGTTTCAAAGCCATCCATTACCGGCATCGTAATATCCAGGAGGATAATGTCGGGGCGTGGAACTGTTTTAAGTTTTTCTGTCAGCATAAACCCATTATCGGCCTCGAAAACCACTTCAAACCCATCGATCATTCCGATCATGATGGCAAGGCTTTTTCGCAGGATGATATGGTCATCGGCGATCGCAATTTTTATCATAATACAGCAATTAGAATAAAAGATCAATGGTTGTTCCGCTACCCGGGGCACTCCTGATACCCGCTTCAGCACCGATGATAGATGCACGTTGCCGGATACTGCTCAGACCGATACCCGGATTAAAATCACTGTTTGAGATATCGAAGCCTTTGCCGTTGTCTTCGATCAGGATATTTACTTTGTCCCCCTTTTTCCTGACATTAATTGACACCTGTGTGGCAGAAGCATGTTTTACGATATTGTTCAGCGCTTCCTGTATCATCCTGTAAATAAAGATCACATGGTTTTTATCAACATCCACTGAAACAAAATCAGAATAAAAATTCGTTTTAAAGAGTCCTGTCCTTTCGTGTTGGTCCACCAGTTTTTTGATCGCGGGGATCAGTCCGTTCCGGGCAAGTTTTTCCGCGAAATAACCCTGGCTCAGGTCGCGCAGTTCTGAGATGGCTTCGGATACAAGTTCTTTCACCCGCAGGATTTCATCGCTTTGTTTCTTTTGTGCTGTAATAATATTCAGGTTCATTTTCGTAAGACTAAGAATCTGCCCGACATTATCATGAATTTCCTGGCTGATGATCCGGAAAGTGTGTTCCTGCATTTCGAGTCGCGCTTCCAGGATCTGTTGCTGGAATTGGGCGGCCTGTTCTTCTTTTTCAAATAAAATCTGCTGTTTTCTTTTGGTGATCCTGATCACAATCAGAAAAGTAGCAATACAAAAAAGCAGTATCAACAGGCAGGAAGCAAGGATAGCAATTATCATATGGTAACGGCTTTTCTGGTTTTAATAATGGCAATAGATATGCAGGCGTATAGAACAATACAAAGGAGGCGAATAATGAAAAGCCTTATAGGCATATCGAGTATATACAAATTCGCCTGGGTCAAAATATTGTGCATCAGATATAGCACAAAATTGCCTGCAGAGAAGAAACTCAATCCAAAAGCTACCCAAAAACCAGGGGCATTATGCAGGCTTTTTAAATTCTCATCATTGGCGTTAGTATAGAGAAACTGCAGTGAATTTATTATATAGAATAAGTCAGATATTAAGAATAAAAAAAAGAGAAGGTCATCGGACTTACCTCTAAAAATAAAACCTATTATGTAACCAAACGTCAGACTAATGGATATGAATTTAATTAGTCTCTTAAACTGAATTGATGAGCAATATTTATAAAAAAAATTACCATAAAATATCACTTCGACCGCACCAACAATAAAATACACTATTTGATTGTGAGAATATCCAAAATAATTTGACATAAGACCACCAATTGTCTCCATAAAAAAAATAAACCCTAAAAAAGGCAAAACCCATTTCATAGCCCCCCTTTTCAAGTATGGATAATAAATAATAGCAATTATGAAACTTATCAGTTCGGCGATATTACCAATCCAATGTTGCATTAATCAGCAGGGTTTTAGGATATTCAAGTGCCAAAATAAAAAAACGGTTAACCCAAGTCAACCGTTTTTACACCCTTTTTTGAGGAACCAGGTACTATTCCTGCGTATTTGTACCTGTAATTTTGGAGAGAAGCAGCTTTTTTTCGATCAACTGGTTTGAGTTGAAGGCATCCATCTCCGCCGAAAGGCTTTTTTGTTTCAGCTCCGACCAGTCTTTCACCAGCGAACCAAGTTCAGGTTTGCCGGCATCCACCCAGCTGGTATACCAGAAATCGGCAATCAGGTCGGCAGAATGGCGCAACTGGTCGTTCACCGTAGTTCCCAGCGCAGCCGCATATGCTTTGATAAATTCGGTTGTATAGGATTTTGTTTCGCGGCCCCTACGTACCTGGACCCGGTACTTCTGCTCTTCTGTAAAACCTTTGCTTACTTCTTTTTCCTTTAACAGCATATCCGGCACTAGTTTAGCTGCCCTTCGAACTGCTTCCCATATCGCTGTTTCCGGGTCTTTTAAATAAGTGGCTTTGTGCGAAGAATATAACTGGTATTTCCCGATCTCGATCTCCGGGATCGCAGATTCCCATACACTGTGCAACCCACGCTGGTTGGTCAATTGCCCGTCATAATTCACGGTTGTATGAAGGGGTACATTTGCGTCTGCGATATAATGACCGAGATCAGTGGCATAAAACAGAATGCTGTCTTTGTTCTTTGATTTCAAAGCTTCTGTCAGTTTTCCTTTCATGTATATCACGTGGTATGGAACATAGCCATATTTCAAAAGGCTGTCCTTACTGTATTTCTTCACTGCTTCCTGCCATTTTATCGGCATGCTGGTTGCCGCTTTTTCGCCGAACATTTCAAGGTCGATAAAATGTTTGGTGGCTTCGCTGCTGTCCTGGTTGCGGCGGATATCCGGCCTTGGCGCATTTGTTACCAGCGATTCCATATGGCTGTAGAAAAACGGCAGCATCTCTGCGGGCAATTCATATATGGCCAGCTGGTGTACCGTTTTATGCACGAGAAAACCCCAACTGGCAGTGAGCACCATCACGAAAAATAAACCTGCAAATACTTTACTCTTTTTAATCATATTTAATTGCTTTCTGAATACAATGCGGGCAAATGTATTATTTTTTATAAACGGCCTGTAAGAATTAGATAAATAAGCATACTAACCGGCGTAGATACATTTACATTTGAACATAATCTTTTCGTATGAGCCAGATACTTCAACTGCAGAATCTTAAAAAATATTATGCCACCCAGAAAGCGGTGGATGATATCAGTTTCAGCATCGAACAGGGCAGCATTTTTGGTTTGCTTGGCCCCAACGGTGCAGGGAAAACAACCCTTTTACGGATGATCACCGGGATATTTTTCCCGGACAGTGGCCATATTCAGTTCGACGGAAAAGAATTTGACCCGATGAACGATATCATCAAGATCGGGTATATGCCGGAAGAAAGGGGCCTTTACAAAAAAATGAAGATCGGCGACCAGGCATTGTACCTCGCACAGTTAAAAGGGCTGTCGAAATCAGAAGCGATGTCGAAGATCAAATTCTGGTTTAAAAGACTGGAAATGGAAAGCTGGTGGAATAAAAAAGTGGAGGACCTGAGTAAAGGCATGAGCCAGAAACTGCAGTTTGTTACCACCGTTCTGCATGAGCCCAAACTGATCATCCTTGATGAACCCTTCAGCGGCCTCGACCCTGTGAATGCAAACCTGATCAAAGATGAAATTTATGGCCTCGCACAACGCGGCAGCACCATTATTTTCAGCACGCACCGCATGGAACAGGTGGAAGAGATCTGCGACCATATCGTTCTCGTTAACCTTGGTAAAAAAATCCTGGACGGCACGGTACAGGATGTAAAACAACAATTCAAGGAAAATAAATTTGCTGTTAAACTGGCCGAAATACCTGCGCAGATCAACCCGCAGGGTTTTGAGATCACTGATCAGAAAGCCAATGAACTTACGATCAGGATCAAAGAAGGGTTTTCCGGCAATGATGTATTGCGTTCGCTTTTAAATGCCAACCTCACCATCGAAGCCTTTCACGAAATACTGCCTTCACTGAATGAGATCTTTATCGGCCTTGTGGAAGGCACCAAAGCCACTACCCGTGCATTTCAACCTTTAAACGATTAATCCAACCGCTATGAATAAGACATTACTCATCATACAAAGAGAATATCTCACCAGGGTAAAGAACAGAAGGTTTGTTCTCACAACCATCCTGATGCCCCTGCTCATTGTACTCTTTATTTCAGGCGCCACTTATTTTTCCATCAAAGGGAAGGAAAACCATAAGATCGCCGTGGTGGACGCAAATGGTTTTTTTAAGGGTAACCTGAAAAGCTCGAAAGACCTGGTATTTGAATTTCCGGAAGGGGTGGATACCACCAACTACCTGCAAAAAGGGTATACCGATATCCTTATCATCCCAAAATTCAACGCATCTGAAAAGAAGCCAAATTATATCATCCGCTCGCAGAAAAGAATCGGGTTGGGAAGTGAGGGCGGTATTTCGGATCGCGTGAACGCGGCATTGGAAGACCACCTGCTGCAGGAAGCCGGTATCAATAAATCACAGCTTGATTCGATCCATAACCAGTCGCAAACCGCTGAACTGAAAGCTGTGGAGGAAAACGGCGGCAGCGTGCAGGAAAGCAATGCCGGCCTCTCATACGGTATCGGATTTGGTAGCGGTATGCTGATCTATATCACCATGTTTATTTACGGCGCCATGGTAATGCGGGGTGTAATGGAAGAAAAAACAAACCGCATCGCAGAAGTGATGGTGAGCAGTGTAAAGCCCTTCCAGTTAATGTCGGGTAAGATCATCGGTATTGGTGCAGTGGGGCTGACACAGTTCCTGATGTGGGTGGTGCTGATCATCGGCCTCAGCACAGCAGCGCAGGCTTTTATCCCGCATGATGTGATGGCCCAGGTGCAAACCCTGCAACAAACCAATGGACAGATGCCCGGCGGCGGAATGGTGCAGGCAGGTGATGCTGCACAAAAAATTTATAAGATGCAGCACACATTCAGTACTGCCAACTGGCCGGTGATCATCGGATGCTTTATTTTTTATTTCCTCGGCGGATATCTTTTTTATGCAGCATTGTTTGCAGCAGTGGGAAGCGTGGTGAACGAAGACCCGCAGGATGCGCAAAGCCTGATGCTGCCCATCACCATGCCGATCATTTTTTCCTTTATCATTATGTCGAATGCTGTCCAGGATCCCAATACACCGATGGCAATATGGGCAAGTATTATCCCGTTCAGTTCACCCATGGTAATGATGGCTCGGGTTGCGTATGGCATTCCCGGCACCGTAACGTATGTACAGCTTGCCGCGAGCATGTTAAGCCTGATCGGCGGCTTCCTGTTTACTACCTGGTTAAGCGGTAAAATTTATCGCACCGGTATCCTGATGTACGGAAAAAAAGTAAGCTGGAAAGAAATGTTCAAATGGGCATTCCGTAAGAATTAATTGCACCTGCAATAAAAATCCGTCGCATTACAAACAGGACCGTTTGTTGAAGCGACGGATTTTTATTGTACAAATACCCTACTGCGCCAGCGACACCCTGATATTGATTCCAGCCCTGGTGTTGGTGATCGGTGCGGAAGTTGAGATATAGGGTATCACTTTCTGCTGATCGAAGAAAAGTTTGATATTGATACGGTTGCTTAAAATGTAATCAATGGAAGGCTGTATAGATATCCTTTTTTGCCCGCCTGTACCATAAGAATTCGCCTGGTCAAGCCGGCTGTTGCTGTTTGATATATCGCTTACAGAAAGATCAAGGCGGATATTCAGATCATTCTGCAATTTCTTACTGCTGGCACCGGGTAATTTGAAAGGAAGGTTCACCCCTTTCTTCCTGAGCCCCGCGCCAAATGTCCATTCAGTACTCCGGCTTTCACTCAATTGATAATCGATCAGGCTTAAACTCAACTGGCGGCTTTTCTTATACTCAAATTTCAGGTTCAACTGATCAACCGTTGTTACATCAATACCGATCAATGGTTCAAAACTTTCCTTCATCGTAATATTCGGAACCAGGAAATATGGAATAAAGTTCCCGCTCACCGTATCAATAAAACTTGGGGCATTAAACCGGAAACGGTCCTGGTACAGCAATGCACTGTTAAAACTGTTCATGCTGAGGTTGCCATTGTATCCATGTGTGATAATGATATTGCTGAATATCGATGCAATCGCCGGGAATTTGCTTAATCCCGTGTAAGTCATTTTCCAGTTGGGCTTGGGCAGGATACCACCAAAGGGGTTGAAGCTGATACCAGGGTTCGACTGCCTGATCAGCGGTATCGTATTCGGATCGCGTTTGGTATACGCAGCTATAAATGCCGGCACCAATACATCCTGCGCATACCGGCCATAACCTGTGGCATATCCATCAGACGTGAATTTCTGCCCTGCCGGAAGTCCCTGCCAATAAGGATTTTGTTCGGCCACGCGCCTGCTCACGATCAAACGGTTATCCTGGAAGGTTTTAAACGTCTGCGAAATTTCATTCGGGTTATGGTTTTCAAATAAAGTATTGAATGAAATATATGAAACACTGAACCCACCGCTGGCCAGCGGGTTGAGGTGCCGCAACTGACCATTGCCCAATGTATCTTTAAACAGTTCTGTATACTCTTTTGTAAATGTTTTATCGAGGTTGAGATCGATGATCAATTCCCGGATCGGTTCTAATTGCGCCGTAATACTGAACCGCTGTTCAAAATTCTGCCTGAACAGGAAGTTGAATGTACTGTCGCGCGTGATCAATCCCTGGGCCGCTTTTTTATTCAGCCAGTTGGAATCGGGTTGTTTGCCGAATACATAATCAAGGCCCGGCGCCATACTGCGGAAATTCTGACCGAGGTATTGCGTGCTGTCCATATATCCAGGCAAACGGCTCCGGTAATTCGCTGAATACTGCACATTCACATTCCGCACCATGGTAATCACTTTTCCAATGGTTCGTGTAAACCCATTCAATTCTGTTGGCTCATTCGCTTTCTGCAATCTTTCTGCAATACGGGCATCGCGTTTCATCTGCCGCCATTTGCGGAGGGCTTCGCGTTTCTTCTTTCCTTTCAGGCCTTTGATCACTTCTTCACGGGTCGGGATTTCTTTCCCCAGCGCATTCTGCGGTTTATTGTCTTTTACATTCCCGGTTTGATTGGGATTGGTTTTGGGCTTGGGTGGCGGGATCATATCAATCGCACGCAGCCATTTCGACTTATTATACAGGCTTGCGAAATTGAATTGTGCGGTAAGGTTGTTTTCCTGCGAGTTCTCGATTGTATTTCCCAATGATACCGCCAGCCTGCTTGCGCCGATCCAGTTATAGGAAGTAACATAACTATAGCGTGCATTGATCCAGTCGGTAAGCGGGAATTTATTCAGGGGTATCGTATAACCTAATACGGCTTTCTGCTGGTACAGTGTATTTCTCCCGCCTTTAAAGAAATTATCGCGTACCGTATCTTTTTTTGCTTTCGTATCGAGTAACCCATAGGGTTCATCGATCCTTGCATTGTTGGTGGCATTAAAATCGAGGTTCAGCGAACGGGTGAGGTCCCAGCGCATCGCATAATACCTGTCGAACGTAAAATACTTATCGTAGGTGGTATCCACCCTTTCTACTTTGCTGTCGACCGTATTCACTATCCGCGGGATAAACTGGCCAAACTGCCGGTTGATATCCGCACGGAAACTCAGGAAAGAAGGCTTAAGGTTAAAATTAAAATCGCGCACCAATGCCAGCCAGGGCGTTTGCCAGCGGATGATCTTTTTAAAAGGTTCGATGAATTTTGACTGGTTCACATACGTGTAGCCAAAGCCACCGCGTTGTTTAGTGATCGTGTTTTGTAAGATCAGCGGGCTATGCTGCGTTAACTGTGAATAGGAATAACTGAAATCAAAATTGCTGATCTTGAATAAGCCCGGCTTACTGCCAGCCGGCATAAATTTCACATTGGTGAAATTGATGGTCTTGATCGTGGTAATATCGATGGCAGCTTCGCGAATAGAATCGCGCTTGAATTTAGTGGAAGCCCCATTCAGTTTATCATTGTACTTGATATCAAGATCATAAGGATCAAATTGTGGTGTAAGCAATGTCCGGTTGATGCTGGCATATACCGGCAAAGTTAACCTCACCTGTTTGGGGATCAGTTTTCCTGCATCGATAGCCGCCGCCGCATCAAACTGGAAGAGGTTATCTTTTGCGCGTTCATTCACCCTTTGTTCAATCGTTCCGAAACCCTGTGTATGCGTGTTTGCTGAAACCGTAACCGTTCCGAGATCTGCAAGCGTAAGATCCACTCTTCCCAATGCAGCCCAGCCGCCACTCTCGTCCAGTTCCGATAAACGCAATTCGTTTATCCATATCTCCGTAAATACAGGCGCACCATCTGGCTTGATCGGGTTTTCGATCGCCATCAGCATTCCTCTTACCTCACCAAGATTGGGATTACCGAGTATTGAAATGGTTTTATTATCCAGTGCCTGCCTGTAAATATTGGCCACCGATGCACCTGCATTGTTGCGTTTGGTTTTCAGGTCGATCAATGAACGCAATGAGATATCGAGGTTATTGATCGTTGGCCAAACCTGTTCTTCCTGCCCCTTTGTATAGGTACCCGGTGGCGTGATCTTAAGCGGGATTTTTATTTCATAATAGTTACTCAGGAAATCCTGGCCGATACGGATGATGGCATTGATTTCATTGTCTTTGATCGAACGCTGGCCTGTCACTGATTCCGCATGGATAAACATAGACAGTTTACCATATCTCCGCATATCGAGGTTCATGGTTTTGAAAACACCACGCGCATCCCCTGTTAATAGGTTGCTGATGCGCAAACTCATCGCCTGCTCGTTCTGCTGCAGGTTCACGCCGTTATTGCTGAGTATCTGAACACGCTCAATACCGGGCGGCATGATATAATTCACCGGCTGGCGGCTGCTGTTCTCTTCCAGGTTCACAGCAAGTGTATTGATCACCGTACCTGTATTATTGTTGACCGGTGTATAAGATCCTGTAGTATCTACGTTGAATGTGAACTGGCGCCACTGGTTTCGAACGAGATCGAGTTTGGCAAGACGAAGCACCACGGAATCTTCAAAATCTGTAAGGTAAATACGCGCGAAACGGATCGATTTGAAATCAGGGATATTCCCGATCTTCCTCGCAAACCCGTTAATCGGTATCCTGAATAAATACCAGTTCTCCAGCTTGCGCGATCCATCAGCCGCATTCACGGTTACCACTCTTTTATCCGTAATAAAAGGGGTTACACCTACATCCATACCGGGCTGCAACTGCACTTCATACTCATAGTACGATTCTGTTTCATTGAGCGTATTATCGCGGTTAAGGTCTTCATTATCGGGATACAAAGTGGCGGCAGGCGTGAACTGTGAATTAGACGTAGCCAAAGGCGAATTGCCTTGCGGGTTGTTATAATTTTTATATCGCCCCAGTATGCCTGTACCCAACTGGTCGAAGCTTGGGTCGCGGTACCATTTGTAGTTATCATTGGAAGGATCGGCCAAAGTTTTCTGGTAGATCGGAGAACCCGTTCCGAAATTAGCTGCGAGCTTATCGAGTACATATCCTTTTTTTCTCCGCTCGCCCGCATCATCCAATCCATCAAAACCCACATCCTGGTAAGGCCTGTCATCAGGGTTGTTACTGAATGCCTGCGTGATCTGTATCGGGTTCACAGGCGTTTTGCCCCAGGTATTCGTACTATCCACCGCCGAAGGGTTGGTGGGCGTATTCATCCCGTTCTCATAAAAACGTTTGCCGTCTTTCAGAATATCCTCGCTCACATTACCAAGGTTCAGCATCAGCTTACCGCCTTTGCTTGCCGGGTTCATGATAAACGGATCCTGCATCCAGATTTCAACATATTCAATATTGCCGGTAACAAAATCTGTCTGGTCTATGGCGCGCATCATCCCGCCCCAGCGATTGGCCGGCCGGGTGAGTCTGCCATTCGCATCAATTTCTGTTTTGCGCGTCTCAAAATTGTAGGGGCCTTTTTCTGTGGGATAATAGGCAATATCAAATGTGGAAGATTGCACATCCGTGATATTCGTTGTACGCTGCGGAAACAATTCTGTGGTGAAAACCTGGCGCACGCGCGGATCGCTTAATTCAGTAAGATTGCGGCGTAGCGGGTTATTAGGGCTGTTCTTATCCTGAAGGTTGGGTTCGATATTGTACCAGGCAATTTTTGCACGGTTGAAATTATAATCGATCGAATCGGTTAATGTGGCTTCGGGAAATTTGGGGTTTCCCTGCGGGGTGGATGCAAGTGCCCACGATACCAAAGGGAAACGAAGATCGATATTGGTACGCGTTCCCTCGAAATTATCGATATAGATCAATCCATTGCTCCCATTACCAATTTGTGATGGGTGGCCCGGTTTTAATATTGCCGCCTCTCCATACGCCGTGATGGCCGATTTGGCTTTGGTGGAATAGAAAGGAAGTTTATCGAGCAATCGTGTAAGACCCGGCAGTTCAGAACGGTAACTGATATCAAACCCATACATGCTGTTGCGGATCGGGTCTTCTCCATAATCTACCTTGGTAAAAAATGGCCGTTCCGATAAACGCATGAATGAAGTTCCGATGGTCAGTTTTTTATTCGCCACATAATCCAGTCGCAACCCCGTGAAATTTCTTTGCTGGATACCAAAGCCCGCATTGTTTTCGAACGAAACTTTCACCGGGATGTTCGAACTGAGGATACCTGAATTCAGGATTTTAACGGTACCAAGATTGTAATCGATCGTATAATCGATCCCTTCTTTCAGTATTTGCCCGCCCGCAGTAACCGTTACAGATCCCGGTGGAATATTAAATGCATTGAGGTTGATTTCCGAACCACCGGCGCTTCCTTTCACCTGGCCCTGCATCACATAACGGTTCAGGTTGGCATAGGTTTGTGCAATGGCTTTGATGGAATCGTACAACTGGTAGTACACGTATTTTTTCTTCATCGATGCAGGCTGTCCTGCAAAAGCAAGTGTATCCAGGTCGCGGCCAAAAGGTTCGAGTACCGGGAACACCACACGGCCCATTTGTGGCAGAATGGTAAACCCTTCCACATAATCGAATACCCCATCCGGTTGCGGGTCGTTCCGGTTATTCAAACGGTCGAGGTTTAAAATGCGCAGCAGCGATTTACCATCCGCATCGGGTGAACTTTCGGGGAGGTATCTTTTCAAACCGCCACTGGGTTGCTCATATAAAACGTTCAGTTTAAAATCTTCGCGCTGTATGCCACCGAAAAGATCAAGAGAATACACGTTCTTCATCATCCAGCCCCAGATCGGGAGATTGGTCCGCTGCGAAGTGGCTTTCAGCAATTTCAGCAAAAGCACTTTCTGCACACCACGTGTTGAATCGAGCGCCACATCCTGCGATAATTGGCCTACCTGGAAAACCCTCCCGTTATACGTGTATTGGTAAGCAACCCCCAATACTTCATCGGGCTGCAGCTGAATATTCAATGAAACGAAACCAACCTGCGGATTAAAATAATATTCCGACGGGTTCAGTTTCCGCGCAAAGGTTTTTTCATAATCATCCACCGGCCGCAATCCCTTCGACAATAAAATACTGTTGATCGCAGAAGGGTTGCTTGCAGACGGATTTCCTATAAGCGAGGGATACAGGTCATTTGCACCATTCGCGGGCAACGGATTATTCGTGAGAGAGTGAACATTGTTATTATAGGGTTTGTATTCGCCGATATCCATCAAGGCCACCACATCACGTGCATCTATTGTGGTTCCGTTGCGGTTGGTAACCCATACTTCCATTTTCTGTATCTGCACCTGTGAGTTCACCACCGGCAGTTTGGCCATGGTTTTATTGTAATTGTCGCGGAAATACTGTCCTAAAAGGAAGTGCCTGTTCTCTTCGTAATCATCCAGTTTTTTCTGAAAGTTGGTGGTTGCCGCACCGCCCTGCAATCCTACTGACTGCCGGGTTGAACGCTGATTGGCAATAGCTGCCGTCACAAATAATTTCCCGAACTGCAATTGTGTTTTGATCCCGAACAGGTTTTGCGCCGATGGCATCAACGTGCTTCGCGATTGAAAAGAAATATTTCCGGCTTCCAGGCTTTTGATGATCTCATCATCCATTCCCTTGTAATCCAGTTTTAACTGGTTATCGAAACCAAGATTGGAAAGCGTATTATAATTGATCGGGAATTTCAGTTTGTCGCCGATGTTTGCGTTTACATTCAGCTTTGCGTTCATATCAAAATCAAAGCCGCCGTTCTTGCGCGCCCTTTCCGGCAACGTAGGGTTTTCAATATTCTGCCCCTGGTAACCTGCCATCAGGTTTACTTCGCCCGATGGGCGGATATCCACTTTCAGACCGGTACCCGTGGTTCCGAAAATGCGGTCGAACAGTTTATCGTAGATCCGCATTTTGGGGCGGACCGTTTTCAGGTTGAGCGCGGTTAAAGCTGCAGCCCTTTTCTTGAAATAATCATCTTCGGAACGTTGTGCTTCGAGCCGCCAGAATTCTTCAAAAGTGAGATAAGTGGGGGTACGGTAGTACTGGCTGCCGATTTTTTCAACGATATAATATTGCTTGGTTTTAGGATCGAATTCAATGCTCCGTTTGATCAGCGGGTTATCGCGGAGGTCGAAAGGGTTCTTGCTTTGATTGGAAAAAGGGTCCCCGCGCCTGTCGCTGATGGGATAATGCACAACTGTATCTTTCTGTGCGGCGATGCTACCCCACAGCAGGATGGATACAAAGAAAAGGATACCGGTACGTATCAATTTCAAACAGTTTAGCCTGGTAAAATGCAAACAGAACAATTGTGCTGATAACTGGTTAAGTAGAGGTCAGAACGATAGTCTACAGGTTTTTGAGTGCATGTTTGATGATATCTTCCAATGCCGTATCCGGGGGCAGTACCAGCATCGTTTTTTTTACAGCGGCTTCCGCCATCGCTTTCCCGATTCCCAATGCCACCAGCGCATTCACCGCATCAAGGTCTGGCGGAACAGGAATATTCCCGCTTGCCATCAGCGAAAGTTCGGGAGCTGCTTTGCCAAGTTTATCCCGCAACTCCAGCACCAGGCGTTCGGCCGATTTTTTACCTATCCCTTTGATACCCTCCAGTTGCTTTGTGTTGCCCTGGGTAATGGCCTTAGCGATTTCTTCCGGCCGCATACCTGACAACATCATCCTCGCTGTTGCTGCACCCACGCCCGAAACACTGATGAGATGAAGGAACATTTCTTTTTCGGCGATATCTGCAAAACCAAAAAGCGTTTGTGCATTTTCTGTGATATGCAGGTAAGTAAAAAGCTGGCCTTCTTTTAACTGGCTGATAGCGGAATAAGTATTCAGGCTGATCTGCAGTTCATACCCGACACCATTCACATCCACCACCAGCCGTGCCGGTGTTTTCACTGCAAAATGCCCTCTTACAAAAGCGATCATAGCTTTTTCAAAAATATGTTAAAAACCCTTGCAAAACACAACTTTATCACAGCGTTTGCGGAACCAACTAAAGCAAATATCAATTCAAAACCAATTATTTATCAGCCCCGCATTTCCCGGAAACATCTTTTCTTGGGGATATTTTGGATATTTGCGCCAATCTTTCAAATCATTATGACAAAAATCAGCGCAGCGATCACAGGCGTGGGGGGATATGTTCCCGATACCAAACTCACCAATTTCGACCTCGAAAAAATGGTGGACACCAATGATGAATGGATCCGTACCCGCACCGGTATTGAAGAAAGAAGGATTTTAAAAGAACCCGGTAAGGCCAGCAGCGATATGGCCGTACCTGCTGTTCTTGAGCTGCTTGCCAAAAAAGGCCTGCAACCCACCGATATCGACTGTTTGATCTGCGCTACGGTTACACCGGATATGGTTTTCCCGGCAACAGCCAATATTATCTGCGATAAGATCGGCGCAACCAATGCTTGGGGTTACGATATGAGTGCGGCCTGCAGCGGTTTTCTGTTTGCCCTCAGTACCGGCGCCATGTATATTGAAAGCGGCCGTTATAAAAAAGTGGTGGTGGTTGGGGTTGATAAAATGAGCGCCATCGTGGATTATACAGACCGTGCCACCTGTATCATTTTTGGTGATGGTGCCGGGGCCGTTCTGCTGGAACCCAATGAAGAAGGCAATGGCATTATCGATAGTATACTCCGAAGTGATGGCAGCGGCCGCCAATACCTGCACATGAAAGCCGGCGGCTCATTAAAACCGGCATCGGTAGAAACTGTTCTGGCAAAAGAGCACTACGCATTCCAGGATGGACAACCGGTTTTCAAATTCGCAGTAAAAGGCATGGCCGATGTAAGCGCCGAACTGCTCGAAAAAAATAACCTCACCGGGGATGATATCGCCTGGCTGGTACCTCACCAGGCCAACCTGCGCATTATTGATGCAACCGCCAACCGCATGGGGCTTTCAAAGGAAAAAGTGATGATCAATATCCAGAAATTCGGAAATACAACGGCTGCCACTATCCCGCTCTGCTTATGGGAATGGGAAAGCCAGTTGAAAAAAGGCGACAACCTTGTGCTCGCAGCGTTTGGCGGCGGTTTTACCTGGGGCGCTATCTGGGTAAAATGGGCATATTGATCTTAAAAAAAATATCGATCCCGCTGATCAGCGGGATTTTTTATCCTCTTGCAAAAAGAATATAATCCACCTGCGGTATCGTTGCCAGCCCCGCCTGCCGCAGCATCGTTACCAATTGACCGCGGTGATACGTGCCATGGTTGTTGAGATGAAGTACAATATCTTTTACAGGCTGCGTAAACGGATCGCCTTTCATGGTTTTGAAGGTAAGCATGCCTTTTAAAGATTCCTCTGTTTGCAGTTCCATCCAGTTGATCCAGGTTTCGTTCTGCTGCAGCAATCCGTTCGCAATATCTTTCATCGAAGGATGAAATTGTTTACTTGGTACCACGATCTGATCATTCGCATGATGCTGCATCCGCTGCCACCAGATGCTGGATGCATCCCAGATATGCAGGCAGGTTTTTTGAATAGAGGGAAAACTGCTAACGATCTCCATCGTTTGTTTTTCTTCCGGCAATGCAAGGATAGAGGTTAATAATCTATCATTCGCCCATTTTTCGTAATGCGTATATGAGAGGAGTATTTGCTTCATGATTAATGGTATTTTTGAGGACGGATCAATCAATCTAAAATAATGAATAAATCTTTTCCCCTTACCGGCTATAGCTCCTTAGCGATCCATAGTTCAGGTAAAAACAATGCCGATTATTCGCATATCACTCCCATTTATGCCACTTCCACTTTTACCTTCGATACAGCAGAACAGGGGAGCGAGCGTTTTGCAAGCCCGGATAAAACTCGTATTTACGGACGCTGGGGCAACCCCACTTTTACTGTGGCCGAAGAAACGATTGCAGCTTTGGAAGCCTTCGGGATCAGCGATGAAAACGGGCAGCCATTGAAATTAAAAGCTTTACTGCATGCCAGTGGACAAGCCGCAATGTGCACGCTTTTCTTCAGCACGATGCAGGCGGGGGATGAAGTGCTTTCGCATTTTTCGCTATACGGCGGTACCCATGAAGTGCTGAACCGTGTACTCAACGATGCAGGTATGAAAACGCATATCATCGATATGCGTGATCTCAGCATCGTGGAAGAGGCTTTACAAAAAAATCCGAAGATCAAACTGGTGCATATCGAAACACCTGCCAACCCTACCGTTCAGTGTGTGGATATCGAAGCCGTTACCTTGCTCGCAAAAAAATATGGTAAGCTTGTTTCAGCAGATAATACTTTTGCTACGCCTTACCTGCAGCAGCCATTCCGTTACGGAGTAGATTTTGTTTTTCATTCCACCACCAAATTTCTCAACGGTCATGGCACTGCTATCGGTGGTGTATTACTTGGAAAAGACCTTGCCCTGATGGGGTCAAAAGTTTGGAAATGGCATGTACTATTAGGTGGCAACAGCAATCCCTTCGATGCATTTTTACTGACACAGGGAATGAAAACACTCGAACTGCGGATGGAGCGGCATTGCCACAATGCGATGGAAGTTGCCAATTATCTGGCCAGTCACCCCGCCATTGAAAAAGTAAATTATACGGGCTTACCCGATCATCCCGATTATGCTGTTGCAATGAAACAGATGCGCCATCCAGGTGCATTGATGAGTTTTGAAGTAAAAGGCGGCCTTGAAGCGGGAAGGAAATTCGTGGATGCATTACAGATGTGTGTAAGGGCCGTTTCACTGGGTACACTGGATACACTGGTATCGCATCCCGCCACCATGAGCCACATGAGTATTGCAAGAGAAGAACGTCTCAAATATGGCATCACCGACGGATTGATCCGGCTGAGTGTGGGTATTGAAAATATCGCGGATATCCTGAATGATTTTGAACAGGCATTTCAACAAATCTGATTTCACCACTACAGAATTTTACTGCATGAATTTTACGATCAGAAGGGCAGAAAAAAAAGATTGTGCCCGTTTACTTGAATTGATAAACGAACTCGCTGTTTACGAAAAAGCCCCGGAAGAAGTTACCGTAACCCTCTCTCATTTTGAAGAAAGTGGATTTGGCGCCAATCCTGTATGGTGGGCATTTGTAGCGGAACTGGATGGCAAAGTGGAAGGTTTTGCGTTGTACTATATCCGTTACAGCACCTGGAAGGGGCAATGTTTGTATCTCGAGGATTTTCTGGTGACAGAAAAACTGAGGGGCAATGGCGCCGGTAAACTTTTATTCGACCGGATCATTGAAGAAGCAAAAGAAAGAGGATTCAAACGGATGGTGTGGCAGGTGCTCGAATGGAATGAACCCGCGATCAATTTTTATAAAAAATACAATGCCACACTGGATCCAGAATGGGTGAATGGCATTCTCGATTTTTAGGATGGTGGGTTACTGAATTACCGATTAACGGATTAACGAATTGGCGAATTTTGAATTGGCCGATCAGGTTTATTGTAACATCTGCAAATCCGTCAATCCCGAATCCATCAATCCATTGATCCGAGAATTCGATATCATTTCAGTTCACACCGTCAACCACCGCTTCCTTGTGAATTTTCTGTACCAGTCCCTGTAACACTTTCCCGGGGCCACACTCAATAAAATGAGAAGCGCCATCCGCCACCATGGCCTGCACGCTTTGTGTCCAGCGAACCGCACCTGTTAACTGATCGATCAAATTCTTTTTGATGACCGATGGGTCAATTACAGCAGCTGCCACAACATTTTGATATACGGGGCATGCAGCTTGCGCAAAAACCGTGGCTTCAATAGCTGCAGCGAGCTCTTCTTTGGCAGGTGCCATCAAGGGCGAATGAAATGCACCTCCTACAGGCAATACCAATGCACGTTTGGCTCCGGCTGCTTTCATCCGTTCACAAGCGATCTCAATTCCTTTCACTGATCCGCTGATCACCAGTTGCCCGGGGCAATTGTAATTTGCAGCCACCACTGTTTCACCGGTTTTGGTGGTTACTGCTGCGCAGATCTCTTCTACTTTCTCATCGGCCAGCGCCAGTACAGCTGCCATGGTCGACGGCTGTATCTCACAGGCTTTCTGCATTGCTTTTGCACGGATACTGACAAGTTTCAATGCATCTGCAAACTGCAAAACACCGTTTGCGACCAACGCTGAAAACTCCCCCAGTGAATGTCCGGCAACCATATCGGGCTTTGCATTTTCTAAGGTTGCATAAGCGGCTACCGAATGCAGAAAAACGGCGGGCTGTGTAATATTGGTTTGTTTCAGCTCTTCATCGGTTCCTGCAAACATTACATCACTGATCCGGAAGCCGAGGATATCATTGGCCTGCTCAAAAAGTTCTCTGGCTTTGACATTCGTATCGTAAAGCGCTTTTCCCATCCCGCTGAATTGGGAGCCCTGGCCGGGGAAGATATATGCATGTTTCATAGAAGTTGATTGACTTAAGGCAAAAGTATTGATTCAATAAGTTGTTGATAAAAAAAATCGACCCAAATATATGAGCCGATTTTTTTATAATTCAAAATCAATTTCCTGCACTGCAATTGAACAGTCAGCCAGGCATATAAATAAAACTCAGCGAAAACTCCCCGTTCTCATGTTATCTGCGGTGAAAATACCAAGCTTTCACCGCAGAGCCGCAGAGTGGTAGAGATATCGCAGAGTTTACAACTATTTAATCAAGTTTTTTATTGATCAATTTCAAAAATTCACTGCGGGTTGTATTTTTTAAAAATTCACCGTCAAAGGCAGAAGTAGTGGTAACCGAATTCTGTTTGCCCACGCCACGCATCATCATACACAAATGTTTGGCTTCTATCACAACTGCTACACCTACAGGGTTCAAAGCTTCTTTGATCGCATCCAGTATCTGTGTGGTCAAACGTTCCTGCACCTGCAGTCTTCTTGAATACACATCCACCACCCTTGCCAGTTTGCTCAAACCTGTGATCCATCCATTGGGGATATAGGCAATATGCGCTTTGCCGAAGAAAGGCAGCATATGGTGCTCACACATGGAATAAAGTTCAATGTCTTTTACGATCACCATTTCACTCACTTCCTCTTTAAACTTGGCCGAATTGATAATCGCGATCGGGTCCTGCTGGTATCCCTGCGTAAGAAACTGCATCGCTTTTGCCACACGCTCCGGTGTTTTCACCAGCCCTTCCCTTTCCGGGTCTTCTCCGAGCAAACCCAATGCTTCATGATAATTTTTGATCAGTCCCTCCGTAACATCCTCGTCATATTTTTCAATTTTCCGGTATGCCATCTTATTTGTTTTTCTGTTTGATTTATGCGGGGTATTCCACAAAATTTCTTTCTGTTTCGTACAATCGTATCTGCAGGTCCAGTTTTGCATCGATCCGCGGGCGCAATAAACCATAGATCACGACCGCGATATTTTCAGCGGTCGGGTTCAGGTTCTTAAATTCCTGTGTATCGAGGTTCAGGTTCTTATGATCAAATCTTTCCATCACTTCTTCCTTAACGATATCGCTGAGTATTTTCAGGTCGATCACATATCCTGTTTCCGGATCAGTTTCACCGGTCACTTTTACAATAAGGTCATAATTGTGCCCATGGTAATGCGGATTGTTGCAAAGGCCAAAAACAGCATCATTCTTTTCATCCGTCCAGGCCGGGTTATACAACCGGTGTGCGGCATTGAAATGTTCTTTCCGGTATACTGCAACTTTTTTACTCATAAAAATCACTTACAGGAATAAAAATTCGTCTATAGTTATACAATCCTTGCCTGTTTACGGCCCAACCTTTTCACTGTGAAATATGGTTCAAGGAACCTGTCATCAACCGCCGGAACTGTGTCAGAAGTGTGCTGACCAAGTGGCCGAACCAAGGAAGCCATTCATTGATAACAGAGCTTGACTATGTTTCTGCCTGCTGTTAAAGGTACAAAGCTTAATAACCCGATTGGGTTTTCTTTTGTTCAGACAGAATAAATTTTTTTACGATGATGCCTGGAAAATCTCAGTCCCCGAAATATTCCACATAAATCCGCTGGGTTTCATACAATTTGATGCAATGCAATTGTACCCCTTGCGGCAGGTATGGTACAAGTTGCTGCCAGATGGCGATGGCGAGGTTCTCTGTGCTGCACATTTTATCTTTCATGAAATCCACATCCATGTTCAGGTTTTTATGATCCAGTTTGCTCACCACTTTCTCTTTTATCAGCCTGCTCAGTTTTTTTACATCATATAAAAAACCGGTATCCGGATCAGGCTCCCCTTTGATTGTCACAAAAAGGTCATAATTGTGCCCATGCCAGTTCTCATTGGCGCAAACCCCGAATACCGCCTCATTCTGTTCAACACTCCACGCCGGGTTGAACAGTTTATGCGCGGCATTAAAATGTTCCTGTCTGGTCAGATATACCATTCGCCTCAAAAATTTCCGCAAATGTAACAAATGCAAATAAATCGGGGCTAAACCCAACTCAGCGGACAAAAGGATTCGGGGAACTGATACCCCGATTCGTCCTAACTTTGCCGCATGCGTATCATCATCACATCCGCAACTGTGGCTGAATGGATGCCTTCTTTCCTGGAGATAAACACGCTGTATACCAATAACAGCCAACGGTTCAAAGTGCAGTTTCACCAGGCGGGTGTGGGGATGCTGGCCACCTGTTTTTCGCTGACAAAGCTGATCATGGAAGACAAACCCGATCTCATCATCCAGGCCGGCATTGCAGGCAGTTTTGATAACAAAACACCTTTGGGAAAAGTATTTCTTGTGAAAGAAGAAATGCTTGGCGATACGGGCGTGCAAGAAGAAGGGAAATGGAAAGACCTTTTTGACCTGAAACTGGAAAAAAGCAGTTACCATCCTTTTGAAAAAAGAAAGCTCCCCAACCCCTGGATCGAAAAATTGAACCTGCTATCGCTGCCAACTACAAATGCGGTAACAGTGAATACCATCAGTACAAACTCAGACAAAATCCAGCAGCTGATCAAAAAATACAACCCCGTTCTTGAAAGTATGGAAGGCGCGGCGCTGCACTATGTTTGCCGCGAAACAAATACGGCATTTCTCCAGATAAGATCGGTTTCAAATTATATCGGCGAAAGAAACAAGGCAAACTGGAAAATCAAAGAAGCCATCGAGAACCTGAACAAAACACTGATCAAACTTGTCGATAAACTGTATCATATTTCCTGATCCATCATTCAATTACCAATTCCCGCATGACCCTCGCCTTCTCTCCCTGTCCGAACGATACTTTTATTTTTGATGCGCTTGTTAATAAACGCATTGATACGGAAGGGCTGGATTTTGAAGTGCTGCTTGAAGATGTGCAAACCCTGAACGAATGGGCAATCCAGGGTAAGACCGATATCACAAAGATCAGTTATGGCGTATTGCCGCTGGTACTTGATACGTATGCGGTGCTGAACAGTGGCGGCGCTTTGGGCAGAGGGGTTGGCCCGCTGCTGATCACAAAAAAACGGGCAGCAGAAACGGATACTATCGATGCAAAGCGCATCGCGATACCAGGCGTAAACACCACAGCCCATCTTTTATTTTCACTCGCTTATCCCAACGCAAAGAATAAAACATTTCTTGTTTTTCATGAAATAGAAGAAGCAGTGCTGAGCGGGAAAGTGGATGCCGGCGTGATCATCCACGAAAACCGTTTTACTTACCAGCAGAAAGGCTTGTACAAAATAAAAGACCTAGGCGAATATTGGGAAGAAACCATTCATGTGCCGATCCCCTTGGGCGGGATCGTAATGAAAAAAAATCTCGGGACAGCATTACAGCAGCAAGTGGACCGGCTGATCCGGAAAAGTGTGGAATACGCGTTTGCCCGCTACCCGGAATTAACGGATTATGTCCGGATGCATGCACAGGAAATGAGTGAGGAAGTGATGCGTAAACATATCGATCTCTATGTAAACGATTTCTCACTTGCACTGGGAGAAGAAGGTAAAAAGGCCGTGAACACTTTACTGGATGTATATCACCAAATGAACCAACCGGAAGCAAAAAAAGAATTGGCTGTTTTCGCTGATTAACCTTTTCTGATGAATCAACCTTTCAATGCTTTTGCATAGGTTTCCAGTACCCGCTTTCTGGCCAGTTCATGTTGTACGATGGGTTTTGGGTAACTGAACTCCTGGAATTCGGGCACCCATTTTTTGATATACTTCAGGTCTTTGTCAAATTTTTCTGTTTGCAATGCGGGATTAAACACCCTGAAATAAGGGGCTGCATCGCAACCGCTGCTGCTGGCCCACTGCCATCCGCCATTATTGGCAGCAAGATCAAAATCGAGCAGTTTTTCTGCGAAATAGGCTTCACCCCAGCGCCAGTCGATCAGTAAGTGTTTGGTAAGAAAAGAAGCCACGATCATGCGGACCCGGTTATGCATGTAACCGGTTTCATTCAGTTCGCGCATGCCGGCATCCACAATGGGATAGCCTGTTCTCCCCTCGCACCAAGCTTTGAATTCTGTTTCGTTGTTCCGCCATTCGATCAGGTCGTATTGTGGTTTAAAACTTTTTCCTTTTCCTACCTGCGGGAAATACCAGAGGATCATGTGATAAAAATCACGCCAGATGAGTTCATTGAGGTAAGCCTCGCTCAATCCTCTCGCCCTTCGTGCCAGTTCGCGTATACTCACTGTTCCGAAACGAAGGTGCACACCCATTTTGGATGTTCCTTTTTCAAGAGAAGGAAAATTCCTGTTTTCAGCATAATGCCGCACCAGGGTTTCATCCAGTTCCTTCGCCGGAAACACCTGAGCGGTTGGCACAAAACCCATGCTTTCTAATGAGGGTATTTCTTCTGCAGGCTGTTGGTAAAAATTCCCGAAATATTTTTCTGCGGGATAAGAAGAAAGGTAAAACGAAGTCAGCTTCGCTTTCCATTTATTCGAATAAGGTGTGAACACAGTATAAGGAGAGCCATCATCTTTCAGCACTTCTTCCTTTTCAAAGATCACCTGGTCTTTATAAGTAGAGAATACGGCACCTTCGGCAGCGAGTAATGCTGCAATGGTATTTTCCCGCTGCAATGCATAAGGTTCATAATCGTGGTTGGCAAATACTTTTTGGATCGAGTATTTCTCTGCCAGTTCTCGGTAAACCTGTTCAGGGTAACCATAATATACTTCCAGTGAAGAACCCAGCTGTGCAAGTTGTTCCTGCATTTCACAAAGTGCAGCATGGATAAAATTTACGCGCCGGTCTTTTTTATCTTCCAGTTTGTCGAGGATATTCCTGTCGAAAATAAATATAGGGAGTACCGGGTGGCCCCCGCGCAATGCATGGTATAAAGCGGCATTATCGTGTAAGCGCAGGTCGCGGCGAAACCACATGATACTAACAGGAACTTTCATGCATCTTATTTCACTAGTAAACAACCGGCCGTTAAAAAAGTTGTACGGTCACCAAAGTGGTTTGATCAGCCGTTTATAGAGGTCGGTGGCAACCTGCTTCCCATACAAATTCGCCCCGCATTGTTTTACCCAGCGGATGCCGTAAATACCATTGGTGAGAAATATTTCCTGCGCCTGGAAAATATCGTCTGTTCTTACTGCTGTTTCTTCAACAGGTATATTTTCTTTTCTGAGCGATTGTAAAAGGAATTTCCGCATCACACCGGCAACAGGGCCTTCGCTGAGCGCAGGTGTTTTGATGAGCCCGTCTTTCACCACAAATATATTCGCGATGGTCGCATCTGCCGCACGTTCATAGGGGTTCAACAGGATCGCATCATTCAATTGCAGTTTTTTGGCCCATAAAGCGGCCATTGCATAAGGAAGGTAATTGTTGCTTTTTATTGAGGAAAAACCATCGCACACTTTTCTAGCATCGGGATAGATATCGGTAACCAGCCCGTTTTCATTGAGGGAATTATTGGCCGGGTTTAATTCCCAGGTTTGTATCAGGTGATGCGGGAAATGATTATCGGTATCATACAAACCACCTTCTCCCCTGAAAATCGTGAGCCTGACCCTCGCCATTTTATGGTGATAATTTTTCCTGGCCAGCAGTTTTACCTGTTCTTCTAGATACAATGGCGTAAAATAAACCGGGCGCTGAAACTGCATGCGTTCAAGCGAAGCGAATAATCTTTCGAAATGAAATTCGGCCAGCGGGATACGGCCATTGATGAGCTTGATGGTTTCAAAAAAACCATCCCCGTACCGGAATGAACGGTTATCAGCCATAATGATCGGCTTGCCGGCTTTGCTGATCTTTCCATTGTAAAAAATAAAATTTCCTGGGACCATCCCGACAAAGATACTTCAGCCATAACGACGCAGGTTTGCGATCTGTGGTTTTGCATTATTTTTAATACCCTGTTTGTTTTCTTTTAACCAATTTATTTTTCATGCAGATAGCTGATATCATCCAGGTTCTGGAAGCAAAAGCACCCCCGGCTTTACAGGAACCTTACGACAATGCCGGGCTGTTAACCGGCAATGCTGGCTGGGAATGCAAAGCCGTGTTATGCACCCTCGATGCCACCGAAGAAGTGATACGGGAAGCGGTAAAACGTGGCTGCAACCTCGTGGTGGCGCATCACCCCATTATTTTTGGCGGCCTGAAAAAACTGAATGGCAAAAATTACGTGGAGAAGGCTGTGATCGCCGCGATCAAAAACGATATTGCCATTTATGCGATCCATACGAATCTCGATAATGTACTGAATGGGGTAAATGCCCGCATCGCCGACAGGCTGGGTCTTATTAACCGCCGCATCCTTGCGCCTAAAACGGGTCAACTCCTTAAATTATACACTTTTGTACCCATTGCCCAGGCCGACCATGTCCGGGATGCGCTCTTCGCTGCCGGGGCCGGCCATATCGGGGAATATGCGGAAGTAAGCTTTAATGCGGAAGGCACGGGCAGTTTTCGCGGATCCGAAAATACCAACCCATTTGTGGGTGAACCGGGTACACGCCACCAGGAAAAAGAGATCAAAATTGAAGTGATCCTGCCGGTATGGTTGCAGAATAACATCCGGAAAGCCCTGATAGAAGCCCATCCTTATGAGGAAGTGGCTTATGATTTTGTATCCTTAACAAATGACAGTCAGGCATTTGGAAGTGGATTACTGGGCGAATTGCCTGAACCGATGGAAGAAAAGCATTTTCTCAGGATGCTGAAAACAGGTTTTGAGCTGTCTGTGATTAAGCACAGCCCCTTGCTCGGCAAAAAGATCAAAAAAGTGGCGGTTTGTGGTGGTTCGGGAAGCTTTTTATGCGGCAAAGCCATTGCGGAGGGTGCTGATACCTATGTAACTTCCGATATCAAATACCACGAATTTTTCGATGCCAACAACCGGCTGTTGCTCGCAGATATCGGTCACTGGGAAAGCGAACAATACACCATTGAACTCCTGGTTGAGCTTTTACAGGCTAAATTCCCTACCTTTGCCGTCCTCAAATCCGGAATAAACACCAACCCGGTACAGTATTTTTCGGGTGATTGAGGGGCCGGCACCATGCAAGAGCCGGCTGTGAAATAAACTATAAACAAACATTCAATATGGCAGCTGTAAAAGATTTCTCCGTTGAAGAAAAATTAGTCGGGCTACTGAGGCTTCAGAAAATCGACAGTAAGCTGGATGAGATCCAGATCCTGAAAGGGGAACTTCCTATGGAAGTGAGTGACCTCGAAGATGAGATCCTGGGATTGACCGCCCGCCAGACACGCATCGAGGAAGAGATCAATGGTATCACAGAATTTATTGAGAGCAAGAAAGCCGCTATCAAAGATAGTGAGGCGCTGATCGGTAAATACGAGAAGCAAAGCGACAATGTGAAGAACAACCGAGAGTTTGAAGCGATCAATAAAGAGATCGAAATGCAGCAACTCGAAATCAAACTCTCTGAAAAACATATCCGCGATGCGAATGAAGAGCTTGCTGAAAAAGTAAAACTGCTTGAAGCCGCAAAGAAGCAGGTTGCAGTTAAAGAAGGGGTTTTGAACCACAAAAAAGGCGAGCTCGAAAAGATCATCGCCGATACAGAAAAAGAAGAGACCCATTTAAACAAACAAAGCGCTGAAGCACGCAGCCATATTGATGAACGCCTGCTGTACAGCTACGACCGTATCCGCAAAAGTTACCGCAATGGTTTATCGGTGGTGCCTGTTGAACGCGATGCCTGTGGCGGTTGCTTTAACTCCATCCCGCCGCAGCGCCAGAGCGAGATCCGTTTGCATAAAAAAGTGATCGTATGCGAAAACTGCGGACGCATTCTCGTTGATTCAGACCTGAACGACAGTGTGGAAGTGAAATAATGAACTGTTGGATATTTTTGAAAAAGGGTTGCCATGGCAGCCCTTTTCTTTTTGGAGCAGGTGCTAAAGAAATGATATCAGCCCCGATCCTTAATTTCGGTATATGAAGAAACACCTGTTTCTGTTTTCGCTGCTGGTCATTCTTGCAAAAGCGGATTGCTTTGCAGAAAAAGTATTTGATTTCACTCCAGCCTGCGTGCAGGCCTACCAGGAACTTACGAAACTGAAGATCAAAAGCGGATTATCCGATATAGCGCTTGCGAAACAGCAGAACCCGGATAACCTGATCCCGGTTTATCTCGAGAGTTATGCGGATTTCTATACCCTTTTCATGAACGAAGACCCCAGGGACCTGGAACAGCTTTATTCAAAATTCAATGAACGCATCGGGCAATTGCAGGAAGGACCAAAGAGTTCGCCTTTTTACCTGTATTGCCAGAGTATGGTTAAACTGCAGAAAGCCGGTGTGGCAATAAAGTTTGGAAAATTCTGGGACGCTGGATGGGATTTCAGGAAATGTTTCCAGCTCATCAAAGAAAACCGCAAAGCTTTTCCCGATTTCAAACCCAACGACCTGATTTATGGTGCTGCACAGGCGGCTATCGGAACACTCCCGAAAGGCTACCAGTGGATCGCTGGCATATTCGGAATGAAAGGGTCTCTTACAGAAGGGATGCGGAATATCCGCTCGTTTGTGAACAGCAACGATGGCTGGGCGAAAATGTTTTTCCCGGAAGCTGCGTTTATGTATCCTTACCTATTATTCTACCTTGAAAACAAAAAAGAAGAAGCACTCAGTTTTATCGAACAGCGGAAACTGGACCTGGTAAACAACCACCTCCATGCTTTTATGGCTACCAACCTTGCCATCAATAAACAGCAATCCGCCTATGCCCGCGAGATCATCCAGAACCGGAACCGTTCGACTGATTATATTAACACTGGTGTTTGGGAGTTTGAAATGGGGTTTGCAAAAATTTATCACCTCGAAACGCAGGAAGCCATTATTCACTTACAGAATTTTCTCGATGGTTTTAAAGGAAAATTTTATGTACGCGATGCCTTGCAGAAATTGAGCTGGTGTTATTACCTGCAGGGTAACCAGGTAAAAGCGGAAGAAATCCGTAAGCAGATACTCAAACGTGGCAGTACCGATGCTGAGGCAGATAAGCAGGCACTGAGAGATGCACGCTCGGGTACCTGGCCCAATCTTTTATTATTGAAAGCACGTTTGCTCTGCGATGGAGGTTATATCAATGAAGCAGCCGGCTTATTACAGGGAAAAACAGAAGATGCTTTTACCACAACAGAAGAAAAACTGGAATTCGCTTACCGGGTTGCCCGCATCTATGACGATCTTTCCCGGGAAGACGATGCCATACGTAACTACCTGATCGCTATCCGCATCGGGGAAAAAAGACGGGAATATTTTGCAGCAAGAGCGGCCTGGCAGATCGGGCAGATCTATGAGAAAAGAGGGCAGAAACAAATGGCCATCACCTATTACCAGAAATGCCTCGATATGGATGACCATGAATTCAAGAATTCCCTTGATCAGCGCGCGAAATCGGGTATTGCAAGATGCAAGGGTGAATAAGTGTTTATGCAACGTGTTTTGCACAATCCTTGTATAAGAAAAAACGCTGTTATAAATTGCAGGGACAGTTACAAAACAAAAACATTTATCATTTCACCAGCACACCATGCTTTCAAGGTTCCAAATACAGAACTACGCGATCATCGATGAGATCAGTATCGGTTTCTCTGACAAGCTCAATATCATCACCGGCGAAACCGGTGCGGGTAAAAGTATCCTGATGGGCGCCCTGAGCCTCATACTGGGCGAAAGGGCCGACAGTTCCGTACTGGTGAACACAGAAAAAAAATGTTTTATCGAAGGCAGTTTCCATATCGGGCAGAAAAAACAGGTGCTTGATTTTTTGCAGGAGAATGATCTCGATACGGATAACGAACTTGTATTACGAAGAGAGATCGCGGCGAACGGGAAGTCGAGGGCTTTTATCAATGATACACCCGCCACTTTGCAGCAACTGAAAACACTGGCTTCTTTACTGGTGGACCTTCACCAGCAATTTGATACACTGGATCTGGGTGATGCCGGTTTTCAGCGTGAAGTATTGGATGCATTGGCAGGAAACGAAAAAACACTGGCTGTATACAGGCAGGCTTACCAGCACTGGCAAAGGGCAGAGAAGGAACTGGATACGCTACAGCAGCAAAAAAACAGTTATAGCAAGGAACTGGACTATAACCAGTTTCTGTATGATGAACTTGCAGCACTCGGGTTAAAAGAAAATGAACTGGAAGAACTCGATACGGAATTAAAGCTGCTGAGTAATGCAGAAGGCATCAAAGAGGCACTATCAAAAGTGTATTATGATCTCAAAGAAAGCGAACAGCCATTGGTGCAGGCATTGAAACAACTGGTTAACCAGTTACAGCCCTATGCATCGTACCACAACGGCCTGCCTGCCACCATCGAAAGGTTACAAAGCACGCAGATCGAATTACAGGATATTGCCGGAGAAGTGGACCGCATCAACGATACGGTGAACTTCGATGCAGAAAGGATCGAATTCATCAACCAGCGGATGGCAGAAGGATATAAACTTTTCAAAAAACATGGTGTAAAAGAAACCCATGAACTGCTCGCCATTCAAAGCGGGCTCGCAGAAAAACTAAAAGCCGTTCTCGATATGGATGATACAATAGCCGCTAAAGAAAAAGAAGTGTGGCAATGGCGGTCAGAAATATCGGAACATGGTAAAATACTTTCTGCAGCCAGGAAAAAACAGGCTGCACCGCTCGAAGAAAATGTAAACCGGCTGCTGGGTAAAGTGGGGATGCCCAATGCGCGGATTAAAGTTACGGTTACCGGTTCAGCGTTTACAGAATGGGGTTGTGATGAGATCGATTTCCTGTTTGATGCCAATAAAAGCAACCGTTTTGAACCGATCCGTAAAGTGGCCAGCGGTGGCGAATTAAGCAGGCTGATGCTTTGTATCAAATCACTGGTAGCACAGTCGATCGACCTGCCTACCCTGATATTTGATGAAATTGATTCCGGTATTTCAGGAGAAGCAGCAAAGCAGGTTGGACTGATCATGAAAGAACTTGCTGCCAGCCGGCAGATCATTTGTATCACACACCAGCCGCAGATCGCTGGAAAGGCCAATGCCCATTTCTTTGTTTATAAAGAGATCCGGAACGATGCGGTAAAAACCGGCATCCGTTTATTGAATGAAGACGAACGAATCACTGCCATTGCCCGTATGCTGAGCGGTGAAAAACCAACTGCCGCGGCGATGGAAAATGCAAGGGAAATGATGAATTGAGTCTGGGGTCTGAAATTTGGAGTATAGAGTTATCATCAATAAAATTTCCCACTCCGGGCTCCTAACTCCCAACTCCTAACTTTTCTATACTTTTACCCCTATTATTTAATCAAACGATTACTATGGCCTACAATTTATTAAAAGGGAAACGTGGTATCATCACCGGTGCACTGGATGAAAATTCGATCGCCTGGAAAGTGGCTGAAAAAGCGCATGAAGAAGGAGCCACATTTGTTCTGACCAATGCACCGATTGCGATGCGTATGGGAGAGATCAAAAAACTTGCAGAAAAAACCGGTTCGGAAATTGTACCGGCGGATGCCACCAGTGTGGATGATCTTACCAATCTTTATACGAAATCACAGGAGATACTTGGCGGTAAAATTGATTTTGTATTGCACTCGATCGGTATGAGCGTGAATATCCGTAAGAACATCCCTTATACCGAATCGAATTACGATTATTTTATGAAGGGCATCGATGTATCGGCCATGTCGTTTCATAAAATGTTGGCGGTTGCGCGCAGGCTCGATGCCATCAGCGAATGGGGCAGTGTGGTGGCGCTTACTTATATGGCTGCACAAAGAACCTTCCCTTTCTATACCGATATGGCAGATATCAAAGCCATGCTGGAATCTATTGCCAGGAGTTTTGGATACCATTATGGCCTCGAGAAAAAAGTAAGGATCAATACCGTTTCCCAATCGCCCACCAAAACCACGGCGGGAACAGGTATCAAAGGATTTGGGGATTTTTATGATTATGCCAATGCCATTGCACCCCTGGGTAATGCCAGTGCGGAAGATTGTGCAAACTATTGTATCACGCTGTTTTCAGATCTTACAAGGATGGTAACGATGCAGAATTTATTCCACGATGGCGGTTATTCCACCACCGGCGTAAGTATGGATGTGATGCAGAAACTCGGCATTTCATAAATCACAAATTACCGGCATTTTATTTTCAGGATGCTAAATTGCAAACCATGACAGTTTTACTGGAGATCCCCGCAAACCTCGTGGAGTATATCGGTTACTTTGGTTCTTTTTTAACTTCCATCACTTTTCTGCCGCAGGTATACAAATCCTGGCAGTCGAAAAGTGTGGGCGACCTGAGTATCTGGATGATCTTTATCGTGCTTACCAGCACCATCGTATGGCTGGTATATGCTTTCGCGATCCATAGCGGGCCGGTGATATCTGCCAACCTGGTGGTACTGGTGTTAACGCTGGTACTGTTGTATTTTAAACTTACATTCCCAAAAAAATAATGCCGCCCCTTGTATAGGTGTACAAGTGAGTGACACAACAACTGCCGGGTATTGATCCAAAGCCGGCAAATAAAAAACCATCACGCTTTACGTGATGGTTTTTTATTTGCTATTTCTGGTACCTGTAACGGTGCCGCTGGTTAATATTCGTCTTCGTTGAACATAAAATCTTCCTGGCTTGGATAATCGGGCCAGATATCTTCGATGCTCTCGTACACTTCGCCTTCATCTTCCAGTTCCTGCAGGTTTTCCACCACTTCGATGGGTGCACCGCTGCGGATGGAATAATCGATCAGTTCGTCTTTGGTAGCGGGCCAGGGAGCCTCTTCCAGGTAACTCGCCAATTCTAATGTCCAGAACATATTTTACCTTTTAATTTTTTGCAAATGTAGCCGTATAAACGAAACCACCAAAAGCGGCATGGGCTCCTGTGTAAAGAAATGTTTAAAAATTGTCTCCCAAAGCCCCTGTGTCGTAGTTTCGTGACCTCAGAGAACCCTTATAAGATGCTGAAAGCCGAAAATATTACCAAAAACTATGGGGAATTGCCTGTTTTGAAGGGGGTCGACATCAGCGTGGAAACCGGGGAAATCGTGAGTATTGTTGGCTCTTCAGGGGCTGGAAAGAGCACCCTGCTGCATATCCTGGGCACTTTGGACCAGCCGGATACAGGCCGTATATGGCTTAACGGGCAGGAAACGGGTTCATTATCCGGTAAAAAACTGGCGGCATTCCGCAACCGGCACATAGGTTTTGTATTCCAGTTTCATCATTTGCTGCCTGAGTTTTCTGCGATAGAGAATGTAAGCATCCCCGGCTGGATCGCCGGAATACCCAAAAAGGAAGTACAGGAACGGGCAGAACAGCTTCTGGATAAATTGGGGTTGAGCAACCGGAAAGACAACAAACCGCAGCAGCTTTCCGGGGGAGAACAGCAAAGGGTGGCCGTAGCAAGGGCATTGATCAACCGGCCTTCTATTGTTTTTGCAGATGAACCTACCGGCAACCTCGACAGTATCCATGCCCGTGAATTACATACACTGTTTGTACAATTGCGGCAGGATTTGCAGCAGGCATTTCTGATCGTTACACACAATGAAGAGCTCGCAGCGATGAGCGACCGGGTGCTGCATATGAAAGACGGGAAGATAATTTGAAACTGAGGGGATTTGAAAATTTGAAAATGGGTTTTCAGGATTCAGTTTCAAATTAGCTCTTTTTCAAATTTTCAAACTCATCAGAGCCTTGGTCTCCATGGTATTTCAGTAACATGTAACAGGTGCGCAATATACCGGGAGAGCACAAAAAGATAATCACTGAGGCGGTTCAGGTATTTGATCACCAGCGGATCTACAAACAGGTTTTCTTCTTGCATATTTACACAACATCTTTCGGCCCTGCGGCAAACGCAGCGCGCAATATGTGTCGTGGATACTGCCACATGTCCGCCGGGCAAAACAAAAGATTTCATCGGCGGCAATACCTCATTCATCGCATCGATCTGCTTCTCGAGAAGATGGATATCGGTTTCTTTCAGGTCGGGCATTTTCATACCGGGTTCTTTATCAGGATCGCATGCAAGTGAGGAACCGATGGTAAAAAGCCGGTCCTGTATTTCCCGTAAAATTCCGCGGGAAGAATTATCGGTTACCTGATCGCCCACAAGGCCGATATAGGAATTCAATTCATCCACTGTACCGTATGCTTCAATACGGATGTGGTTCTTCGGGACCTTGGTACCGCCGATCAGTGATGTTTTCCCGAGGTCCCCGGTTTTGGTATAGATCTTTGCAGCCATTGTATAATAAGAACGATCAATAACAGTATTTAATCAGAAATGTTGAGGAAACCGGGATTACTTTCATATCCATGAACCATATGCCATGAACTATGAACAACCTGACATAAAAAGTCAGTGCATTACTGCAGCCGATTCCCGTGTTTTATCCGTTTCGATCAAACCATCACGGAGGCGAACCACGCGGCGCGCGTATTTGGCAATGTCTTCTTCGTGCGTAACAAGCACCACGGTATTACCTGCAGCCTGTATCTGCCCGAATATTTCCATCACTTCCACAGAAGTTTTGGTGTCCAGGTTACCGGTAGGCTCATCTGCGAGTAAAAGGGAAGGGTTATTCACCAAAGCGCGGGCAATGGCTACACGCTGGATTTGCCCCCCGCTCAGTTCATTTGATTTATGGTGACTTCTCGTTTCCAGTCCTACTTTTTTCAAAGCTTCCAGTGCCCTTTCATGTCGTTCTTTTTTGTTGACGCCGGCATAGATCAGGGGAAGGGCCACATTTTCAGCTGCGGTGAGGCGCGGCAGAAGATTGAACTGCTGGAATACAAAACCAATCTCTGTATTACGCACTTCAGCAAGATCATCATCGGGCATTTTACTGACGTCTTTCCCGTTCAGGATATATTTTCCGCCGGTGGGCGAATCAAGGCATCCGAGGATATTCATTAGCGTGCTTTTACCGCTCCCCGAAGGACCCATCAGCGCCACATATTCGTTCCGGAAAATTTCGAGCGAAATGCCTTTGAGTACCGGGATGGCTTGGTTGCCCATGAAATAACTTTTCTCTATGTTTTCCAGCTTGATAATTGCTTCAGGCATCGGGCTTGTTTTGAAAGGTGAATTATTTGCGTATCACTTTGGGTACTTTGAAAAATTCGGCATCTGCATCAGGTGCATTTTTTAACGCTTCTTCGCGGCTTACCGAACCGGCAACCACATCTTCCCGTAAAACATTCGCTGCATCGCTGATATGCAGAAGAGGTTCAACACCCGTTGTATCCACCGATTGCAGTTTCTCTACAAAAGAAACCATACGGGCAAGATCGTCCCGGAATGCTTTTTTTTCCGCTTCAGAAAAGCTGAGCCTTGCCAGGTGCGCCAGGTTTTCAACCGTTGAGTTATCAATGTTCATCTCTGACAAAAATAGCAGAAAGCAATGCAACCCGGCTTTCTAATTTTTAAATGGCTGATAAGCAAAGCGAACGGTTTTCAGGTGATTTTAATGAATCGCTGCGTGTTTTTACGCATGGATGCACGAGTTTTATCCCGGAAAATCACTGATTTATTCTGAAATGCACATATCTGAAT
>SAIX01000115.1 GCA_004028765.1 Chitinophagaceae bacterium
CTGCTGTAACGTACGGGGATGACCTACGTTGTACAGATAAAACCGACCACCATGAAAAAGATATTCCTGTTTGCCTGTTTACTTGTATCCGTTTCCGCAGCTTTTGCCCAGTGGCCCTGGGAAAAAATTGAGGGTAACGGCCATATCATAAAAGAAACCCGGAACCTTTCCGGTGCTTATACGGCCGTCAGTTCATTAGGCGCATGGGATGTGATGATTGCGTATGGCGATGGTAATTCAATACAGGTGGAAGGAGATGAAAACCTGCTGCCTTATATCGAAACCAGCGTGGAAAACGGCCGGCTCAATATCCGTTCAAAAAAGAATGTGAACCTCAGAACAAAAAACAAGATCACTGTATATGTGGCCCTGACAAAAATGACCGGGGTATCCTTGTCCGGGAGCGGCGATATCATCGGCAAAGGAAAATTTGAGAACGATGGTACAAGTGATTTTCATGTTTCCGGATCGGGCAATATCAGGTTATCAATGAATAAAATCCGCAAAGCGGATATATCCGTTTCCGGGAGTGGCAATATCAGGATCGAAGGAACTGCCCTTGATGTGACGGCAAAGGTCAGCGGCAGTGGTAATATTGATTGCGGAAACCTGATCAGCGAATCGGCAAACGCATATATCAGCGGCAGCGGCAATGTGAAATTCTTTGCGAATAAATCAGTTGATGCCAGTATCAGCGGCAGTGGGTCGGTAAGTTACCGGGGGACTGCATCGGATATCAGGAAACATGTGATCGGGAGCGGGAAACTGATCAAAGACGGGGAATAGATAATAATCGGGAGTTAGGAGTGAAGAGTGAAGAGTTCGGATTTGCAGCAGTATCTGTTGCGGGGATGTGAACTATTGAAAACTTCAACTTGCCCCAACGGTCTACTTTCTTACCTTCGCGGCATCATGGAAATTACCGCCAAAACCGCAGCAGAACTTCGCCTTACAGCTGAAGAATTTGAATTGATCAAACAGAAATTAGGCAGAACCCCCAACTTCACCGAACTGTGCGCTTTCAGCGGCATGTGGAGTGAACACTGCAGTTATAAGAATTCTATCAAATGGCTGAAAACGCTTCCGCGCGATGGTGGCAGGATGCTGGTGGCTGCGGGAGAAGAAAATGCGGGACTGATGGATATGGGTAATGGCTTTGGTGTGGTGTTTAAAATAGAAAGCCATAATCACCCAAGTGCCATCGAACCATTCCAGGGAGCGGCAACCGGTGTGGGCGGTATCCAGCGGGATATTTTTACGATGGGTGCAAGGCCCATCGCTTCACTGAACAGTTTGCGCTTCGGAAACCTTACTGATAAAAAAACACAACGTTTACTGGGTGGTGTGGTACATGGCATTGGTCATTATGGTAACTGTTTTGGTGTGCCAACCGTGGGCGGTGAAGTGTATTTTGAAGAATGCTATCATACCAACCCGCTGGTAAATGCCATGAGTGTGGGCATTATGCAGGCGGATAAAATGGTGAGTGCCACTGCGAAAGGGACAGGGAACCCTGTGTTTTTCGTTGGAAGCGCAACCGGGAAAGATGGTATCGGCGGTGCATCTTTTGCATCGGCCAATATCACTTCTGAAAGCGTGGAAGAATTGCCTGCGGTACAGGTGGGCGATCCGTTCCAGGAAAAGAAATTATTAGAAGCCTGCCTGGAAGTGATTGAAACCGGCGCCGTGGTAGGTATGCAGGATATGGGCGCTGCAGGTATCATTTGTTCAACCGCTGAAATGAGTGCCAAGGGTGGCGTGGGTATGCATATTGATCTTGATAAAGTTCCAACCCGCCAGAAAAATATGAAGGCCTGGGAACTGCTGCTCAGCGAAAGCCAGGAGCGGATGCTGGTTGTGGTGGAAAAAGGAAAAGAAGCCGCCGTGCTGAAAGTGTTTGAAAAATGGGACCTGAGTTGCAGCGAGATCGGTCATGTAACAGATGATGGCCTGCTGAAATTTTATATGCATGGTGAACTCGAAGCCGAAATACCCGCGCATGAACTGGTACTCGGTGGAGGTGCGCCGCAATACACAAGAGAATACAAAGAGCCCGCTTATTTTGAAAAGATCAGGTCTTTCTCTGTTGATTCCATCACTGATATTTCTGCTTTAAAACCGGTTGCTGAAGAGTTGGTACAGTTACCCAATATCGCATCGAAACGTTGGGTATATACGCAATACGACAGTATGGTGGGGGCTGCAAATGCATCCACAAATGCACCCAGCGATGCATCCGTGGTTTTGGCAAAAGGGACCGGTAAAGCGCTTGCGATAACAGTAGATTGTAACAGTAAATACGTTTTTGCAGATCCGTATAAAGGGGGAATGATTGCTGTTGCAGAAGCTGCGCGTAATATTGTTTGCAGCGGTGGTGAGCCAATCGGTGTAACCAACTGCCTCAATTTCGGAAATCCCTATGACCCGGAAGTGTATTACCAGTTTGTAAAAGCGGTAACCGGTATGGGAGATGCCTGCCGGAAATTCAATACACCGGTAACGGGTGGCAATGTGAGTTTTTATAACCAGAACCCCGAAGGGCCGGTATATCCCACACCAACAATCGGGATGGTAGGCGTGCTGGATGATTTTGCAAACCGCATGACGCTTGATTTTAAGGAAGCAGGGGACCTGATCCTGCTGATCGGGAAACAGCAGAACGATATCGGCTCATCAGAGTATCTCCATAAACTCAAAAAAACAGAATATTCACCTGCTCCTTATTTTGACCTGGATGAAGAACTGGCCGTACAACAGTTCATCGCATCTGCCATAAAAGAAAAATTACTGCAAAGCGCACATGATATCAGTGAAGGAGGTTTGGCCATCTGTTTGCTGGAGAGTGGTTTTAACCGGAACCTTGGTTTCAAAGTGGATGCGGAAGAGAATATGCGCAAAGATGCATTCTGGTTCGGAGAAGCACAGGGCCGTGTGGTGGTGAGTTGTACCCAACAAAAGGCAGCAAGCCTGTTGAAGAAAGCAACAACTGCTGGTATCGCCGTTACCAGTCTTGGAACAGTTAGTGCAGGAGAGATCAGCGTTAACGGAGAGGCCTGGGGCAGCATTGCAGATTGGAAAGAAAAATATGATACGGCAATTGAAAAGCTGATCAACAAATAAAACCGGATGGTTCCTGTCATGAATGATCAATCCCTTCAAAAAAAATATATTGTCGTAACGGGTGCTGCCGGCTTTATCGGCTCCTGCATGGTGCAATACCTGAATGATTCGGGTTATGAGAATATCGTGATCGTGGATGATTTTGGCGAAGAGAACAAACGCAGGAACTGGGAGCCTAAAAAATATATTGCGGTTGTTGAGCGATATAATCTTCTCGACTGGTTACAGGCGAATGAAACGGGTGTGGATATCATCATACATTTTGGCGCAAGAACCGATACTACAGAATTTGATTATGCCATTCATGAGGAACTGAATGTGCAGTATTCAAAAGATACCTGGCAATACTGTGCTGAAAAAAATATCCCGTTAATCTATGCTTCTTCTGCGGCAACCTATGGTGCAGGAGAACTGGGTTATAAAGATGACCATGCAGTGGTGGAAAAATTACAGCCGCTGAACCCCTATGGTGTCAGTAAAAATGAATTTGATAAATGGGCATTACAGCAGGTAGCTGCGGGAAATCCGCAACCTGCTTCCTGGGCGGGGCTTAAATTTTTCAATGTGTATGGCCCGAATGAATACCACAAAGCCCGTATGGCCAGTGTGATCTGGCATTCATTCAACCAGATCAAAAAAGAGGGGATCGTAAAACTCTTCAAAAGCCATAAAGAAGGTTTTAAAGACGGTGAACAACTCCGCGATTTTGTATATGTAAAAGATGTGATCGCTGTTGCGGCATGGATGATGGAGGAGATGCTGCAGGGAAGCTGGACAAAAAACAAAGATGGATTGTACAATCTCGGTACCGGCACTGCCCGTTCATTCATCGATCTGGTAAAAGCAACTTATGCCGGGCTGGATATGCCTCCCAATATTCTTTTTATCGACATGCCCGAAGACATCCGCGATAAATACCAGTACTTCACTGAAGCAGATATGCATAAACTCCGCGAAACCGGTTACACAAAACCTTTTTATACACTTGAAGCAGGGGTGGGCGATTATGTCCGCAATTACCTGAAGGAGTTAAGGTATTATTAGTTCATGGATCGTAGTTTATAGTGCATGGTAGATAATTGATATTTTGCCATGAGCAATGAACCATTAACCTCCAACCACTCCCCCCAATTGCGTACCTTCACGCAAAGCAATCGTTATGAGTAAGAAAATCGCCATTATCGGCGGGGGTAACCTTGGTGCCGCCATGGCCGAAGGACTGGTGAACAGTGGTTTTGTTACGGCTGGTCACCTTATCGTTACCAGAAGAAATGTGGCAGCATTAAAATCACTCGAAGAACGTGGTGTGATGGTGAGTAATGATAATGTGGAAGCGGTGAAATATGCAGACTGGATCGTTCTCGCTGTAAAACCTTTCCAGGTAAAAGAAGTACTGGCGCAGATACAACCGCACCTGGATGAAAAAAGGCATGCATTGATCAGTGTGGTTACAGGTATCTGGATCAAGGACCTCGAAGAAATCGTTGGTCCGGGTATCGCGCTTTTCCGCGCCATGCCCAATACGGCTATCGCGATCCAGGAAAGTATGACCTGTATCTGCTCACAATCCGCCAACAAAGACCAGCTGTCGTTTGTGGCCGATTTTTTTGAGCAGTTGGGTAAATCTGTTTTTATTGAAGAAAAACTCATGGATGCGGCAACGGTGTTGGGTGCCTGTGGCACCGCGTATGCCATGCGTTATATCCGGGCCAATATACAGGGGGGGATAGAGATCGGCTTCAGCGCAGCAACTGCATCTCTCATTGCAGCACAAACCGTAAAAGGTGCCGCCGAATTATTGCTGCAACGAAACACCCACCCTGAACAGGAGATCGATAAAGTGACCACGCCCAAAGGATGTACCATTGCGGGACTGAATGAAATGGAACACCAGGGTTTCAGTTCATCGCTGATCAAAGGAGTGGTTACGAGTTATAAGAAGATCATAGACGATATGTGATATAAAGAATATTACTGCAATAAAAAAGGGAGCAGGTCGCTGCTCCCTTTTTTATTGGTAAAATAATTTTATTACATGTGCGCTTTCAGGAAAGCGATGGCTTTGGAATGCGCGTCTTCTGTTGCAGCTTTGTTGAAGCTGGGATTGCTGGGATTCGCAAATCCATGATTGGCATCGTATTTATATGCAGTCAGTTTTTTGCCGGCAGCCTGCATGTCCGCTTCAAATTTAGTCACCATTTCAGGGGATGGACTGCGGTCCTGGTTGCCAAAGAAACCGATCACATCACAATTCAGCGTTTTCAGTTTTTCAACATTGTTTTCGGGCCTTCCGTAATACATTACACAACCGGATGCCTGTTTACCTGCCAGTAAAGTAGTCTGCAAACTCCACATACCTCCGAAACACCAGCCAATGGTATAAATTTTTGCATCCTTGCCAGCGTAAGCCAACGCTCCTTTGATAATATTTTCCAGGCGATCGGTTTTAGCAGCCTGCATCAGTTTCATGGCGCTGTCGGGTGTAGCGGCTACTTTTCCATCATAGAGGTCGAGGGCAATCACATTTACATTGTCTAATTCTTTTGAAAGGATTTCAGACTCGCGTTTGATATAATCATTCAGTCCCCACCATTCCTGGATCACAAAAATCCATTTGTCGGACTTCTTTTTGCTTTTGATCTCGTACCCCATCGCAGTGGAACCATCGGCGGCAGTAAAATTCACCGTTTTTCCGCCTGGGTTCTGTAAGCGGTAAGGGAGCGGGGTTTCATGCATACCTGCAAAAGCCATGGTAGATGCTTCCTGCCTGAAAAGTTCCCTCACATCACCATTGTAACAGCTAACATAACATTCCGGAGTTAGAATGGCGGGCTCGGGTGATTTGTAACGGTAACTGAGAAATGCGGCGGATACAAAAGCCGCCAGTGTCAGAATCAGCAATTTTTTCATATAATTGGTTTTGGAATAAGATTTACACGTCAAATTAACATTCTCCCCCAAAATTGGTTCAGGCTGGTGCCGCCTATTTTTTTGAACAGAGAATTAGGCTTAACTTTGTACGACCTCTAAAATATTCTTACACACATTTTTCCGGGTCATTTTCTTTGAGTTAGCAACTTCAGAAAGCAGGTAGCTGCCATGAGGTTTTATTGTGTTTTGTACCGGGCATGGGCTATGCAGCGGGATTGTGCAGAATGCAGTGTTTAATTATTGGTAATAACTCCGGTAAACCGGAAAATATAAAAGACAAAGAACCGACCATGGCCAAATTTATTTTTGTTACAGGTGGTGTAACGAGCAGTTTAGGAAAAGGGATCATTGCCGCTTCGCTTGCGAAGTTATTGCAGGCAAGAGGGTTGAAGGTAACCATCCAGAAATTCGATCCCTATATCAATGTGGATCCCGGTACACTGAACCCTTATGAACATGGGGAATGTTATGTAACAGAAGATGGTGCAGAAACCGATCTTGACCTGGGCCACTACGAACGCTTCCTGAACATTTTTACTTCACAGGCCAATAACGTAACAACAGGACGTATTTATCAAACTGTCATCAATAAAGAAAGGGCCGGTGATTTTCTGGGTAAAACCGTTCAGGTAGTACCGCATATCACGGATGAGATCAAAAGAAGAATGCTTTTACTGGGAGAGAATAACCAGTATGATATCATCCTTACAGAGATCGGTGGTACGGTGGGTGATATTGAGAGCCTTCCCTTTATTGAAGCGGTTCGCCAGTTACAATGGGAATTGCCTGATGAAGATGTGATGGTGGTGCATCTTACCCTGATCCCTTATCTCCGCGCAGCGAAAGAATTAAAAACCAAACCTACGCAACACAGTGTGAAGATGCTGAGTGAAACCGGTGTGCACCCGGATATCATTGTTTGCCGTACGGAAGAACCTTTGAATAATGATATCAAACGTAAGATCGCACTGTTCTGTAATGTGAAACCGGAAGCCGTGATAGAGGCAATGGATGCTTCCACGATCTATGAAGTGCCGCTGCTGATGCTGCGAGAAAAACTCGATATCATCTGCATGAAAAAACTCAATATTTCCCAATACGGCGAACCGCAGCTTGATAAATGGAAGGGCTTTCTCGACAAATTGAAATACCCCAAGAGTAAAGTAACCGTAGGGCTCATTGGGAAATACATTGAATTACAGGATGCCTATAAATCCATCCTCGAAAGCTTTGTACATGCCGGTGCCATGAACGAAGTAAAAGTACAGGTGGTGAATGTCCACAGCGAATTTATCACAAAAGAAAATGTTGCAGAAAAACTGGATGGGCTGGATGGATTATTGGTGGCGCCCGGTTTTGGTCACAGGGGAATTGAAGGAAAGATAGTAGCGGTGCAATATGCACGTGAAAAGGGATTGCCTTTCTTCGGTATCTGTTTGGGTATGCAGATGGCGGTGATCGAATATGCACGGAATGTACTCGGCCTTGCCAATGCACATTCCACAGAAATGGATACCGGCACTTCGCACCCGGTGATTAATATGATGGAAGAGCAGAAAAAGATCCGGATGATGGGTGGTACCATGCGCTTGGGTGCGTATCCCTGCGAAATCAAACCCGGCTCCCTGGCCAATCATATTTATGGTGAAACCCTGATCAGTGAGCGGCACAGGCACCGTTATGAATTTAACGACGAATACCTGGTTCAGTTTGAAAGCAATGGAATGATCGCCAGCGGTAGAAACCCCGAATCGGGACTGGTGGAGATCATGGAAATTCCCTCTCACCCATTTTTTATCGGTGTGCAGTATCACCCTGAATTAAAAAGTACGGTTGAACGCCCGGCCCCTTTGTTTGTAAGCTTTATTGAAGCAGCAAAAAAATACAACGAGAAAAGAAGCTCTTTTAAAACGGCTTCGATGCAGGATGCATTGATTTAAAAAAACGTATTCAGATAAAAGCCCGGCAGCTGACCGGGCTTTTGTTTTTTCATACAGTTCCGAATGAGTATTTTCATATTCACTAAAAAAGGCTGTATGAAAAAAAAGCTGCTGCAGTTATTCCTGGTATTTCTTTCATGTGCCGGTATGCTTTGTGCACAGGGTTTACGCTGGACAAAAGACGGGAATGGTTTTTTTACGATCGAAAACGGAGAGATCGTGCGGAATGAACTTCCTTCTTTCCGGAAAAATATAATGATTCCCAAACACCTTTTGAAACCGCAGGGCAAAGCAAACGCGCTTGAAGTGAGGGATTTCAGTTTTTCCGCGGATAATTCCAAAGTACTTATCTATACCAATACAAAAAAAGTATGGCGCCAGGATTCGCGTGGAGATTACTGGGTGCTGGATATTGCTGCGAAAAAACTGAGCCAGTTGGGAAAAGGCAAACCCGTTTCCTCACTCATGTTCGCAAAATTTTCGCCGGATGGGAAAAAAGTAGCTTATGTGATTGAATACAATTTGTACATAGAAGATATTGCTTCGGGAAAAATAAATGCTTTGACAAAAGGCGGAACGCGGAAACTGATCAACGGTACTTTCGACTGGGCCTATGAGGAAGAATTCGGTTGCCTTGACGGGTTTCGCTGGAGCCCCGACAGCAGGAAGATTGCATACTGGCAGATAGATGCAAGCAAGGTAAAAACTTACCTGATGCTGAATACAACTGATTCCATTTACCCCTTTAATGTTCCGGTTGAATATCCAACCGCCGGAGAAACACCTTCCCCTTACAAAATCGGTGTGGTGGATATTGCAACTGCGAAAACAAACTGGATAAGTATCCCCACAGATCCCGTACTGCAATCTTATGTTCCGCGGATGGAATGGGCAGGTAACAGCCATGAGTTGATTTTGCAGCATCTCAACCGCAAACAAAATGAAAGTAATATTCTCATAGCAGATATTGCAACCGGGAAAACAAAATCTATCTATCATGAAACAGACCCGGCCTGGATCGACGCTGCAGAATCATTATCAGATAAATTCTGGCTCAACGGCGGGAAAGAGTTTATGTGGGAAACAGAAAAAGATGGCTGGCGGCACCTGTACCGTATCAGCCGCGATGGCAAAACAGAAACATTGATCACAAAAGGAAATTTTGACGTGATGGGTGTTTCTGCTTTGGATGAACCGGGTGGCTATGTATATTATTATGCTTCCCCGGAGAATGCCACGCAGCGTTATCTCTACAGAAGCAAACTGGACGGTTCGGCGGATGCGGAAAAATTATCGCCTGCGAACCAGAACGGTACCCATGGTTATACTGTTTCACCCAACGCGAGGTTTGCCCAACATGTTTTTTCCAATTATTACACGCAGCCCACCCGCGAATGGGTATCATTGCCTGATCATTCTGCATTGGATGGACATAAAGTATACCATGCGGTTGAAAATGCAGATTCCACAAAATCCAACGTTAGTTTTTTTAAAGTAAAAACCATCGACGGGGTGGAAATGGATGGATGGATAGCAAAACCTGAGAATTTTGATCCGAATAAAAAATACCCTGTTGTGTTTTATGTGTATACGGAGCCTGCCGGGCAGAATGCCAAAGACCAGTGGGGTGCAGGCAATAACCGGATGTATGTCGGGAATATGCAGAAAGACGGTTATATCTACATTACGATGGATAACAGGGGAACACCTGCCCCCAAAGGAAGGGAATGGCGTAAATCCATCTACCGGAAAATAGGACAGGTGAATCTTCGTGACCAGGCAATGGGGGCAAAAGAAATTTTTAAATGGCCTTTTATTGATACATCACGTGTTGCAGTATGGGGATGGAGTGGCGGCGGCTCGGCAACCCTGGGCCTGATGTTCCAGTACCCTGAGATTTACAAAACGGGTATTGCGGTTGCTGCAGTAGGCAACCAGCTTACTTATGATAATATTTACCAGGAGCGATATATGGGTTTGCCACAGGAGAACCGCGAGGATTTTGTAAAGGGTTCCCCCATTACTTATGCTAAAAACCTAAAAGGGCACCTGTTATATGTACACGGAACCGGGGACGACAATGTACATTATAATAATGCAGAACAACTGATCAATGAACTGATCGCAAACGGAAAACAATTCCAGATGATGAGTTATCCAAACCGATCACATGGCATATTTGAAGGAAAGGGAACCACATCCCATTTAAATCAATTGTACACAGATTATCTCCGGATGTATTGCCCGCCGGGTGCGCGATAGGCGGGTGCCTATTCAACAGGTAAAATGCAAAGGATATTGTATGAAAAGCGAAGACAGGTAAAATATCCCTGCTGAAGTGTAATCCAGCACTTCAGTAAAGTTATTGCCTGTTCATCTGTCTCGCTCATTTGAATGCCTTTGTTACTGCTCCTGTTTAGAGAGTGCAGCCGCTTTCAGTTCATTCCACAAACCCGAAAAACTACTGCTGCCGGCATCGCGCCATTTTGCAATGCTTTCTTCCATTTTAACTGTCTTTTCCCCGGCAGATTTTTTAAAAAACGCTTTGATAAAATCTGCATCATTTTCAAAAGCCTCTGCGTTATATAATTCCTTGAGCGCCAGTTCACGCCGGTGGTTGTTTTCGATCAGTTGTTTTTCCAGTTCTTCTTTGAGTTGTGTTTTTCTTTCGTATGATCCTTCGGGTAAAAGTGTTTTAGAGATCACCGGCATCAATTCGATCAGTAATAAAATCAGCACAAGTAAATAATACCGGAATGCAACGGAGCCGTTGTTCTGTACGAGATGGTTCAACGCTTCTATCCTTGTAATGAACCCGTCGCTTAACAATGATTCGAATGCTGCCTGTTCTTTGTTGATCGAAACCTGTAATACGGCAAGGCTGCTGTCTGCCGCGTGTATCTTCGGGCTTAGCTCCAGTTCAAGCTGCCTGTAATCGCCGTCAAGTTTCTGGTATTCCCTTTGTTTTGCTGCGGCAATGTCTTTTAACCCGATTTTTTTTGAACCACCTGTTCCGTCGGTTTCGCTGATAAAGGCATCTCTTGCAGCACTTACCTGTGCATAACGGGCGGTAAGGGTTTGCTGTAATATGTTTTTTTCTTTTTCAAGACGGCTCCGCTCCTGGAAATACACCGAATCCTGTTTCTGCAATTTGTCTTTTTTGCGTTGCTCATTGTCGAGCGACACCTGTACACGGATATCTTTTGCAAAGAGATAAAGCAATGCAGGCTGTGCCATAAACAATCCGATCATCGATGCAAGCAACGCCCGGAATATAAGCGCGATCCATTTTCCCCTGCCGGAAGAACGGATGCCTTTGATCAATGCCCTGTCGATTGTGAGTATGATCGCCCCCATAAAAAGCCCGAGTAAAACAGCCACCCAGCCATTCTCCGTTACCGTACTGAAAAAATATCCCCATGCCAATGTGGCAAAAGCCCAGGTGGCAAGCACGGTACAACCGATAATGGCATAGCGGTTGCGGTCTATTACACAATCCTCAAGTAGCTCGGGTTCAGCGGTAGATAACCACCACAGGAAACGGGTAAATCGGGATGCACTGCCCTGTGGCATACGGGTGCCTGGCATGTTCTGTTCATGCATAAAAAATGATTTAATCAAATAAGAAAAGGTGGAAGTCGGGCTATATCCCTTTGGTTGAAGTGGTAAGCTAAGAAACGATGAAAAATCGGGATTTTCCAATCCCCTGGCCGTTTTAGAGCTATTTTAACTGAATTGGAACTTGGTACCCCTCCAAATACTACCTTTGCCGCTCAAGAAAAAAATATGAATACGGATAAGAATACGGTCATCGGTTTTGTTTTGCTTGGCCTTTTGTTTTTTGCGTTTTTCTGGTTCAACAATAAACAACAGAATGAACTCAATGCATACAAACAAAAACAGGAAGATTCCATCCGCAGGGTTAGAGCCGCCAGCATGACGGCCGCCGATACACTTGCTGCAAGAATGGATTCATTAAAGCGTGATTCTGTGAGCCGTCTCAGTGCTGCGGGAGATTTTACAACAGCTGCTATCGGTACCGAACAACTAGTTACACTTGAAAACAACCTCATGAAAGTAACCTTTAGCAGCAAAGGCGGCCAGGTGAAATCAGTGGAACTGAAAAAATACCAATCCGCCGTAAACGGAAAGAATGTAATACTCGGCCAGAACAGCCAGATCGGTTATAATATCAATACAGCCGCGAACCAGTCTGCCCCCACCACCAACCTTTTCTTTGCAGCTTCGCAACCGGTTGTGAATGGCGATAAAAGCCAGTCACTCCGTTTTACACTCACCGGCCCCAACGGGGAATCGGTGGTACACGAATATGTTTTGCATGATGATGCGTACATGATCGACTGGAATGTACAATTAAATGGTGCGGATAAATTATTGACACAGGGGCAATTCAATCTAAGCTGGCGAGCAGAAACACAGTTGCAGGAGAGATCAGTGACCTATGAAAGACAGATGTCGAATATCTGTTTCTCGGAAGGAAGTGAATTTGATTATATCTCCGCCAAATCAGAAAGAAAATTTGAAAAGCCAGTACAGTGGCTGAGTATCGTTCAGCAGTTTTTTAACAGTACGCTGGTAGCTAAAAACGGCTTTGGGGGCGGGCAGGTTCAATGGTCGAGAAAAACCGACTCCAGCAATGCACTTGCCAGTTCCGATGCTTCGCTGCAAACCAAATTACCCGTAAGTGCTTCCGCATCTGTACCCATGCAATTGTATTTTGGCCCGAGCGATTATACCATCCTTAAAAAACAGGCGCCTGAGATGGACCGCATAGTAAACCTGGGCAGGGATATGTATTCTTTTGTGCGCCCGATCAATAAGTATGTGATCATGAGTGTGTTTGATTTCTTTGCAGGATTTATAAAGAATTACGGATGGGTGGTATTGCTGCTTACTTTATTTATACGCCTGGTAACAGCGCCCTTAACTTACAGCAGCTACCTCAGCGGTGCGAAAATGAAAGTGCTCCGCCCCGAACTCGATGAATTAAAAAAGAAATTCGGCAGCGACCAGCAGGGTTTTGCAATGGAGCAGATGAAACTTTTCCGCGAAGCGGGCGTGAATCCGTTGGGTGGCTGTATACCGGCTTTGCTGCAGATCCCGATCTTTTTTGCACTGTATAGTTTCTTTAATTCGAATATCGGTTTGCGCGGACAATCTTTTTTATGGAGTACCGACCTTTCGGCTTACGATTCAATTGCACATCTTCCTTTCAGCATACCCGGCTATGGAGACCATGTAAGCCTCTTCACGATCACTGCAGTGGCAACGAGCTTTTTGATCTCGATTTATAATATGAGCATGACCCCGACACAGGATAACCCGGCATTGAAATATATGCCTTATATCTTCCCGTTCATGCTGCTGTTCATCTTTAACAGGCTGCCTTCAGCACTTACCTGGTATTATACGGTATCGAATGTGGTTACCTTGTTACTGCAGTTTGTGATACAACGCTATATTATTGATCACGATAAGATACTGGCGAAAATTGAAGAAAAACGAAAAGCGCCAAAAACAAAAAGCAAGTGGCAGAACCGCTATGAGCAGATGATGGAGAGCCAGAAAAAATTGCAGGACCTGAAAGACAGGAACGATAAAAGAAAAAAATAAAGTTAAAAGGGTGCAGGTGATGCACCCTTTTTTTCACAAATGCTTATTGGTTGCATTCCGGTTTAGTGGGTATCTTCACAGCAGATCTAATGATATGAAAATCGTTCATGCGTTTTTAGTGATGGTTGCTTTCAGTTTCGGGCAATCTTTATTCGCACAGCGGATCGTTGCCGACTGTACGGTGAGTTATGCCATCAGTGCCGATCAGCAGAATGCGGATAAAGATGTAACAGAATCCCTCAATGCGAGCACCAAAACGGTTTATATCAAAGGCAATGAAAGCAGGACAGACCTGGTAAGCCCTTCCTTTATACAATCACTCATTTACAACAAGGTGAACAGCAGTGCCGTGATCCTCCGTGAATTCGGGAATAATAAATTCATGACCCGTCTTGACAATACCCGCTGGGCACAGGAAAATAAAAAGTATGAAGGAATGAAACTTACGGTTCAGCCGGGTGATACGAAAAGTATCCTCGGGTATGAATGCAAAAAAGCCACAATACTGCTGAGAGACGGAAGCAGTTTTTCGCTGTATTATACTTCTGCGATCGTTCCATCTGTCAGGGAATATGAATACCAGTTCAAAGAGGTACCCGGACTCGTGCTGGAATATGAAACACAGGAATCGAGCAGCAAAAAAGTAAAGTATGTTGCCACCAAAGTAAACCTGAACCCTGTACCTGCATCACGGTTTGATATACCCGTTACAGGGTATCGCCTTCTTGATCAATAAATAAGCAGTGAATTAATTCTGCGGAGGTGCAGGTGTTTTGAATTTCGGCGCTTTTACCTTGAATTTATAGGGATACACATAAGACGTATTCCCGTTATCAAAGCGAAGCATCAGGTTTACCTCGGAACCGGTAACCACTTCACGCGTATTTGCATTTTGGGTCCCTTTGTACTGGAGGTTTGATTTCAGCGAGGAAAAAGACAAACCTTTGTGTGAAAGACTGCTCAGGTTTTTGAGCGAGTATTTCGTGGTCTTGTTTTTTTCATCTGTGATGCCGGTGAACGAAAATGACGCATACACCACCTGCATACCCATCATAAGAAGGGCTGCAAAACAGAGTTTTTTATAGTGGTTACGCGTATTCATTTGGAACGAAGATAGGGTTTTCTTAATAAACCTTCAATTCTCATTTTATTAACAAACGTTAACAAACGAAAAAAGTTACGGGAAACCCGTAAAAAACTGGTTTTTTGTCCTAATTTGTATAAACCCATCTGAAAATGAGAGAGAATCCGTATCGCGAAGACCGCGAAGAACTCAAGGAATTACTCAGGCAATACCAGAATCTGAAAAACGGCCGTTCGCATAGTTTTCTCGAGGAAGAGGCATTTGAGCGGATCATCGACTATTTCGACGAGAAGGATAATATCGCCGAAGCCCTCGAAGCTGCCGAAACCGGCCTGCAGCAGTTCCCTTATTCTTCGCATCTCATGATCAAAAAAGCGGATCTGCTGCTGGCTACCCGCAAATACAGGGAAGCGCTCGACATTCTCGAAGTGGCGGAATTGTACGACAGCACCGACCTGAATCTTTATATCCTGAAAACAGATGCTTACCTCGCGCTCGACCAGCAGGCGAGGGCTGTTGAGTTGCTCGAATCGGCATTGCAGTTGTTTGAAGGCGAAGAGAAAACCGATCTTCTGTTTGAACTGGCGGATGTATATGATGATTACGAAGAATTTGATAAAGTATTTGATTGCCTGAAACTGGTGCTTGAAGCAGAGCCTACCAATGAAGAAGCTTTGTATAAAATCTGTTTCTGGACAGATTTTACCGGGCGCAACGAGGAAAGTATCCGCCTGCACCAGCAGATCATTGAGGAATATCCCTTCAGTGAACTGGCCTGGTTCAATCTCGCGGCTGCTTACCAGGGATTGAAACTCTACGAAAAATCCATCGATGCCTACCAGTATGCAGTAGCCATCGATGAGAAATTTGATTATGCCTATCGGAATATGGGCGATGCTTACCTGCGTTTGCGTAAATACAGGGAAGCGATTGAAGTGCTTGAAAAAGTGCTGGAACTTACCCGCCCGGAAGATGTGATCTATGAAGCCATTGGTCACTGTTATCACCGGATGGAAAATTATGCACAGGCCAGGTTCCATTATAAAAAAGCAGTGCACCTGAACCCGGACGACAGTAAACTGCATTACAAAATTGCTGTGACGTATATGCTGGAAGAGCAGTGGCAGCCGGCCATCAAGCAACTGGAAAATGCCATGCGCATTCACAGGAGCATCCCTGAGTATAACCTCGCCATGGGCGAATGCAAAATGCACCTGAACCAGCACAAAGATGCCATCCAGTATTTTGGAACTGTTGTGCGGCAGAAGCCCAAAAATGTAGCAGGCTGGGAATCGCTGATCCGGTGTTTGCTGAAAGCTGAAATGTATGATGAAGCGGTTGAACAGTGTTTGTCTGCCATGAAATCCACAGATGGTAAGCCTGTGTTCCTGTTTTATTACAGTACAGCACTTTTTGCCATGGGTAAATCGAAAGATGCGTTGCAGAAACTGGAAATGGCAATGGAGAAAGTGCCGAGGCTCCTGAAAAAATTTATTGACCTGAATCCTTCAATACTGCAGAATAACCAGGTGGTTGATATCCTGGCCCGTTACAAAAAAGGCCGGAAGATCTGAGTTTCCCCGATAGATTGCAAAACCCTTTTCCCGGCTCGTGCATTTGCAGTACTTTTGCGGCGGTACAAAAAGTTATAGACTATGAATTTTAATTTAACCCAGATACCCGAGCGTACCTCAAAGCCCCGGAATGCAGGGGTTACCATGGTGATGGACAAGGGACTCAGCATCAACGAAGTGAAAGATTTTATCAGTGTGTCGGGTCCGCATGTGGATATTGTAAAGCTGGGTTTCGGGACTTCATTCGTAACACCCAATCTGCGTGAGAAAATCGAAGTGTACCAGTCGAACAATATCCCCGTTTATTTCGGGGGAACACTTTTCGAAGCTTTCCTGATCCGCGACCAGTTCGATGATTATATCAATGTTTGCAAAGACTATAATATCCGTTATTTGGAAGTAAGCGACGGATCGATCAGCATCCCGCATGCGGAGAAATGCGGCTATATCGAAAAACTTACCAAGCATGCAACGGTGTTGAGTGAAGTGGGTAGTAAAGATGCCGCACATATCATCCCTCCTTATAAATGGATCGAACTGATGCGTGCCGAATTAGAGGCAGGTTCTTCTTATGTGATCGCCGAAGCGCGTGAAGCCGGTAACGTCGGCATCTATCGCGGCAGCGGGGAAGTCCGGGAAGGCCTGGTACAGGAAATCCTTACACAGATACCCGAAGAAAAAATCATCTGGGAGGCACCGCAGAAAGCGCAGCAGTTATATTTTCTTGAACTCATCGGCTGCAATGTAAACCTTGGAAATATTGCCCCGTATGAAGTGATCCCGCTGGAAGCGATGCGTATCGGTTTGCGCGGAGATACCTTTAATCTGTATCTTGACAAAAAATAATCCATGCGCCGTTTTGGTTTGCTGGGCTATCCCTTGTCCCATTCGTTTTCGCAGAAATATTTTACAGAAAAGTTTGCCCGGCTGGGCCTTACGGATCATCTGTATGAAAATTTCTCACTGCCATCAATCGATGCGTTGGCCGGTATCTTACAATCACGTGAAGATCTTTGTGGCTTTAATATAACCATCCCATATAAAAAACAGGTAATCGATTTTCTGGATGATGCGACAGGAGTGGTTACATCTATCGGCGCCTGTAATTGTGTGAATATCCGTGAAGGAAAATTAACAGGCCACAACACCGATGTAGTGGGTTTTGAACAATCCTTACTGCCTTTCCTGAAACCATATCACACAAAAGCCCTGATACTGGGTACAGGCGGTGCATCGGCTGCGGTGGAATATGTGCTTCGGCAAAAGGGGATCGCTGTTCAGTTTGTTTCAAGGAATGTTTCTGCGGACAGTATCGCTTATGCAGATCTTACGGAAGAGATCATGCAAACACATTTACTTATTGTGAATTGCACACCGCTTGGTATGTATCCGAATACGGAGGAATGTCCTGATCTGCCTTATGAATTTCTTACCCCAAAACACCACCTGTACGACCTGATCTATAACCCTGCTGAAACCAGATTTTTACAGAAAGGGAAGGAGTATGGCGCTACCACTCAGAATGGCGCCGAAATGCTGGTGCTGCAGGCAGAAGAAAGCTGGCGTATCTGGAACATCTGAATTATTTCGCAGTTAATTTTTCGATAAGCGCTTCCGGTACAGGTGCTTTCTTTTTTTGTGAATAGTCGTAACACATCATTCCTGTTTTTGCTCGACCGGCGAGAATGGTTTCTTCGCTCTGGATGATCTCCATTTTATACAAGAGGTCAAATCCCAGTTTGTCGAACCCTTCCGCTGCAATTGAGATGCGTATAATATCGCCGTGGTTCATTTCTTTTTTGTATTCGATTGCCGCATCGGCCATGATGAGCCCGATATCACCGATCGCAAGTTCCTTATAGCCATGGTGCATCAGGAACTGTTGCCGGGCTTCATGCAGTAAAGAAAGGAAAACATCATTCCCCACATGGCCACCATAATTCAGGTCGGTGATGCGGATGGTTAAAGTGGTTGAGAAAGGAAAATGTTCCGGCAATGCGATTTTGATTCTGTTCATGCTGGCATATTTTTCAGGAAATCGATGAGTTTCGAAACTGCTTTTTGCCGGTGACTGTATTTGTTTTTTTCAGCAAGGCTCATTTCCGCAAAACAGCGGGTATCTCCGTCAGGAATAAAAACAGGATCATATCCAAAACCATTTTCTCCTTTTTGCTGTTCACTGATGGTGCCGTTACAAATGCCTTCAAATAAAAACTCCTGATTGTCCAGGATCAGGGAAATCACCGTACGGAACCTGGCTTTTCGATTGCTGGCACCGGAAAGTTTTTGCTGCAGCTTATCGATATTCGCCTGGAAATTCCTGGCATCTCCCGCATATCGTGCGCTTTTTACACCCGGCTCTCCGTTCAACGCGAATACTTCGAGCCCGGTATCCTCGCTGAAACAATTTTGTTTGGTTATGCGATGAATGGTCTGTGATTTTTCAGAAGCATTTTTTTCAAGCGTATCATGCGGTTCGGGTATATCAATATCGATGACCGCTTCCTGTAAAGTGATTACAGAGAACGAAGGGCCGGTAAGCGAACGGATCTCGGTTATTTTATGTTCGTTATTCGTGGCGAAAATCAGGGTGATCATGTACGGTTGTTATTTTGAATACTGTATAACAC
>SAIX01000116.1 GCA_004028765.1 Chitinophagaceae bacterium
CCGCACCTGTTGCCATACCATCTGCACCGCAATTGAGTGCGCAAAACAATTGTGGTGGTTCTACATTAACTGCAACCGGATCAAATATCGTTTGGAGTACTGGGGCGACAGTAAACAGCATTTCAGTAGTGGCAGCAGGAACGTATACAGCCACGCAGACAGTGAATGGTTGTACCAGCGCAGCTGCTTCTGTAACGGCATCACCAATTACCATACCATCTGCACCGGTATTGAGTGCACAAAACAGTTGTGGTGGTTCTACATTAACAGCCACCGGATCAAACATTAAATGGAGTACCGGAGCGACAGTAAACAGCATTTCAGTAGTAGCAGCCGGAACGTATACAGCCACGCAGACAGTGAATGGATGTACCAGTGCAGCTGCCTCTGTAACGGCCGCACCTGTTACCATACCTTCTGCACCGCAATTGAATGCACAAAACAGTTGTGGTGGTTCTATATTAACTGCCACCGGATCAAATATTGTCTGGAGTACCGGAGCGACAGTAAACAGCATTTCAGTAGTAGCAGCCGGAACGTATACAGCCACGCAGACGGTGAATGGTTGCACCAGTGCAGTTGCCTCTGTAACGGCATCACCAGTTACCATACCATCTGCACCGGTATTGAGTGCGCAAAACAGTTGTGGTGGTTCTACATTAACTGCCACCGGATCAAATATTAAATGGAGTACCGGGGCAACAGTAAACAGCATTTCAGTAGTAGCGGCAGGAACGTATACAGCCACGCAGACAGTGAATGGTTGCACCAGTGCAGCTGCTTCTGTAACAGCATCACCTGTTGCCATACCATCTGCACCGGTATTGAGTGCACAAAACAGTTGTGGTGGTTCTATATTAACTGCTACCGGATCAAATATCGTTTGGAGTACCGGGGCTACTACTAACAGCATCTCTGTTACATCAGACGGAACATACACTGCCACACAAACCGTGAACGGTTGTTCGGGTTCTCCTGCTTCAATAGCTGTTATCATCAATCAGCCACCCGTATTACAGCCCATCGCTGGGAATAGCAATGTAGTGGTAGGAGCTACGGTTCAGCTTTCCAACACCACGCCGGGCGGCGTATGGAGTGCCGGTAATGGAAATGCAACGGTTAGCACTACAGGTCTCGTAAAGGGTATCACTGTAGGCAATACTGTTATCAGCTATACGGTTACAAATGCCAATGGTTGCAGTGCAACCGTTACTTATACCGTTACAGTACAACCAGCTTGTGTAACGCCGGTTGCAACTATCGTAGCTTCTAATGCAGACGCTTTCTGTAACAAGTTAACGCTGACAGGTAATTCAACCGTTGCCAATGCAACCTATAAATGGACACTTTCGAACGGAGCAGTTGTTTCCGGTAACCAGCAGATTTCATTGGGACTTAGTGACGGAGATGGTGTTTACCAACTGGTGGTTTCTTCTAATGGTTGCACAAGCGCCCCGGTTACTTATAATTACCAGAAACAAACACTTGTAAACAGTTACACATTGCTGGCTAAATCTCTAATCCAGCTCGGAGATAATAATACGGTGGCCAGTGGAAGTGTTGGCGTAATTACTCCGGCGTCTTCTTCGATTGGATCATGGAATTGGAACTGGTACTCCTGGTCATGGATTTGGGCTCCGCTTACTAACAGTACTGGTAGTATCACTTTTGGTAATAATTCAACAGTATCTGCACCAGGTTCTTTTGTTAAAGCGAGCTATATAAATACCTACGGAAATAATATCAATATTGCTAACCCGATTTATAGCGCTGCTTCGGGTATTACTCTGCCTACAATGTTTTTGAATACTGTATCGGCAGGAAGCTATAGCAATTACACAGTGAATTCAGGCTCAGTGACACTGAGCGGTAATTACAATAATCTCACTATAAAGAAAGGAGCCAAAGCAACTCTAAACGGTACCATTTTCGGATATGTCCGTGTAGAGCAGGGAGCACAAATAATATTTACTGCGCCCGATATCAATATTGGTAAATTAGAAGTAGTGAAGGGCCCACGCACAGGTTATACATATGTGAGATTTACACAAAATACCAAATTGCGCATTAGCAGCGGTGTTACAATCGGTAGTCAGGTATTTGTTAACCCGGATAATAAAGTGGTTACGTTTTACCTAGGTGATAATTCTAATGATATTGAGAAATTTACTGTTTCGGGCGGGGATACAAGAGTAAACGCTAATATCTATGCACCCAGCGGCATAATCAATGTTACTGGGGGTTATCGTTATGGTGATTACGGTGGCGGTTATGGCGATTGCGACAGGGATGATGATGATGCTGCTTATTATGGACAGGGAAACAGCAATGTTTACATGACGGGTTTCTATATTGCAGACCAGATTCAGAGTAATGGCAAAAATGTGATATGGAATACTTTCGATTGCAGTGCTTCTCCAGTACCTGTACTGAACTATGTGCCTGGTATCATCACCCAATCAAGTACCAAAACTTCTTCTGCAACAGAAGAAATCACCCAAACCACAACAGAAGAACTGAAAATAACTGTAATGCCGAATCCGAGCACTACTTATTTTACACTCAAATTTGAGAGCAAATATGAAACGCCACTTACCCTTCGTGTCATGGACGCTTCAGGCCGGGTTGTGGATGCACAAAGTAAAATAGGTGCTAACAGCACTTTACAGATCGGTGCCAACTATGCCAGCGGAACTTATTATGCCGAAATAACCCAGGGCGGAAAACGGAAAGTAATCCAACTGATCAAAGCCAGGGGTTGATAAATTGAAATCCTATTTCTAGGGGCCATCCAAAAGATGGCCCTTGTTTTTTTACAGATATCTAAAAGATATCGGCTGATGGCTGTTAGATTTATAGTTGTAGTTTATTAACTACAACTCGTTTTAAAGCGACCACAGTTTTTTGCGTTTGGGTCTATTTCACAGGTCATTTGCCGAACGTTATTTTACATTGACTACAGGTAAGACTGCCTGGCTTATTATTTTTAAAAAACGGATCATGCGAATATTGATTGCAGATGACCATACCATTGTAAGAGAAGGGATTAAAATGTTGTTAACAGAAGCGTATCCATCTGCTGAGATTACGGACGTGTCGAACGCGGTTGTGTTATTGCAAAAAGTATCAGAGAAATCCTGGGATGTGATCATATCGGATATTTCTATGCCGCCCGGTGATTCTGGCCTTGATGCATTGCAGAAAATAAAAGCGATCGCGCCCACCACACCCGTGATCATCCTGAGCATGCAATCGCCGGAACAATATGCCGTGAGGGCCATGAAAAGCGGTGCCGCGGGATATCTTACAAAAAGTGCCGCCACACTCGAACTCGTAAAGGCCGTAAACATCGTTTTATCAGGCAGAAAATATATCAGCCCGGAAGTGGCAACGATCCTGGCCGATGCGTTTGAACACATCGGGCATAAAAATTCGATCGAAAACCTATCCGACAGGGAATTGGAAGTATTCAAATTCCTGGCTTCCGGGAAAACGATTTCAGAAATATCACGGGATCTCGGGTTGAGCACCAATACAATCAGTACATTCAGAGGCAGGATTTTTGATAAAATGAATTTCAATAATAATATGGAGCTGATCAAATTTGCAATTGATCATCATATTGTGTGATTATTGAAATACCTGGTTCAGCAGTTTATATCCCCAATTGTTTTTAATCGTCCTGCTATTTAAGATCCTTTATCCTGGTGAAAACCACACAGGCAAAAGAATATTTTATGCTACAGGGACTGCCGGGAAAAAAACTGATCACCGTGATACTCGTTTTTCTTGTGGGTATCCTTTTTGTTATCGGTTTTTTTTATAGAAAAATTTTCGAGTTAAGTGATACCAGTGCCCAGGTATCGCACTCAAACCTCGTGCTGTACCGCTCCGAAAAGTTATTGTCTACCCTGTCTCAAAATGAAGATGCAATAAAAGGTTTCCTGTTAACCAATGATGCAGCTTACCTGTCGGTATTGTCAAGATCAGAGAATGATATTAATAAGCAATTGGAGATGCTGAGGGTGCTTACCGGCGATAACCCCGCACAACAAAAAAACCTGGACACTTTATCCCAGTTTATCAGCAAAGCATCGCAGTTATCGGAACGGTTGCTTGCAGAAAAACAGCGCGCAGGTACCGCAGCAGCTTCAAAATTGCTTACAAATCCCGAAAGCAAAGGGCTCTTGGAAAAAGTATTTTCATTGATCAAACAGATAAAAAAAGGAGAGGATGCATTACTGGCAGAAAGGAAAGAAGCCAGCCGTGAGGCCGTTTTTTCTGTGAACAGGCAATTGCGTACGCTGATCGTAATGGCGGTGTTTCTGCTTGTCTTGTTTCTTGTTTTGCTGGTCCGCTTTTATATCAGCCGGATGAAACAGGCGGCAGATAACAAGTATGCATCTGCACTGCTGCGCAATGTACAGGATGCGATCATTTCCACGGATGCAGACTTCGTTATCAAAAGCTGGAACAAAGGGGCGGAGGAAATATACGGCTGGAAAGAAGAAGAAGCAATCGGGAAATTCGGCCCGGAACTGCTGCAGACAAAATTCGAAACCAACAGTTCTTTTTTCTTTATCGATAACCTGAAAAAAAATGGGTATTTCAGGGGCGAGGTAACACAAACAACCAAATCAGGCAAGCAGATATTTGTACAGGTGAATTCTTCCGGTTTATATGATACAAAAGGAAATTTTATCGGCGCAGTGGCGGTAAACCGGGATATCTCCGGACGAAAAATGCTTGAAAAACAATTGCTCGAACTGAACAGCAACCTCGAAGAAAAAATCCTTGAAAAAGGATCAGAACTGCGGAATGTTTTTGAAAGGATCACAGATGGGTTTATTGCATTTGATGAAGACTGGCAATATACATATGTGAACAAGAAAGCAGGGGAGATGCTTAACTGCAACCCGGATGACCTGATCGGCCACAATATATGGGAACTTATTCCGGAAGTTTTGAGCAATGATTTTCATACCTATTGTGCCGATGCCATGAAAACGCAGGAGTACAGGGGTTTTGAAGTTTTTTATCAACCCGGGCAAAAATGGTTTGAATGCCATGTGTACCCATCACGGGAGGGGCTTTCAGTTTTTATAAGGGATATAACCGAAAAGAAAAACGCGGCAGAGGCCCTTATGGCGAGTGAATCCCGTTTCAGAGCACTCGTGGAAAAAAGTTCAGAGATCATTGTTATGCTTGATGAGGCCGCGAATAAAGTATACATAAGCCCCTCATCAAAAAAAATATTGGGCTACCGGAATGTTGAACGTATCGGTAAGAACATTTTTGACTTTATCCACCCGGATGATATCGGTATATTCAGAAAACAGTTTGATAAAATTATCCAGGCACCAGGCGCGGCTGCAGAAGCCCAATGGCGGCATAAAGATATTGGAGGGCAGTGGCACTGGATGGAAGGTGTGGCCAGTAACCAGTTGCATGACCCCGCTGTTCATGCCGTGATCCTTAATTTTCATGATATCACCGACCGGAAAAAAGCGGAAGAAGAGCTGAATGAAAAAAATATGGAACTGCAAAGGCTCTCTGAATACTTACAGAATATCCGTGAAAAGGAAAGAAAACTGGTGGCAAGAGAAGTACATGATGAACTCGGGCAACTGGTATCGGCCCTGAAAATGGATGTTGACTGGCTGATGATCCGGGTTCCATCTTCAGATGAACTTATTAAGCAACGGGTGGCACATGCCAATAAGATCATGGCAATCCTTTTGAAATCGATCCGGAAAATTGCGGCAGATCTCAGGCCCAGTGTGCTCGATGATTTCGGTCTTGCGGAAGCCCTTAGATGGTATTGCAGCGATTTTGAAGAAGTGTACAATATCCAATGCCATTACGAATCCGACGTAGATGATAAAAAACTGAATATCAAAACAGCCACCGAAATTTTCCGGATCGTGCAGGAATCATTGTTAAACGTGGCCCAGCACGCAAATGCTACATCGGTTACGATTTCGCTGAAAGAGGAAAATGAAATGATTACAGCGGTTGTTCATGATAATGGAAGCGGTTTTGATGTGCAAAGAACCGGGAATACGCCGGGGCTTGTGGGCCTTCGTGAAAGGGCCGCTTCGGTGAAAGGAACTTTTACCGTAATAAGCAGGGAAGGAGGAGGAACAAAAATTATTGCGGTAATCCCTGTATTCAGTGCATCAGAAAGCTGAACAAAAAGCCGCCGGGTCATTAAATATCCGGTAAGTAAAATATACCCTGTGCGATAACCGGGAAAGTGAAATGGGTAAGAAGAGAATCTGTCGTACGGGCCTGCTTATCAGCCTGTTTGTTCACTACAAAACAGTTTTGTAATTTAGACCGATTGAAAAGCCGCATATATGAGAATTATCATCGCAGATGATCATACCATTGTCAGGGAAGGTGTAAAACTTTTACTCACAGAAGCCTTTCCCCTTGCGGAGATCGTAGATGTATCAGATTCGGTGGACCTGATGAAACATATTTACAAAGGAAAATGGGATGTGGTGATTTGCGATATTTCGATGCCGCCCGGCGATTCTGGCCTTGAATCGATCAAGCTGATCAAAGAGCATTCTCCTAAAACCCCGGTGATTATTTTAAGCATGCATGCGCCCGAGCAATATGCCGTACGCGCCATCAAAGCCGGCGCAAGGGGTTATCTCACCAAAGGAGTGGCTACGCTCGAACTTGTAAAAGCCGTAAATACGGTTCTTTCTGGCCGCAAGTATCTCAGTGCAGATGTGGCCGATGTACTCGCCGATGCATTTGAAAACATTGATAATAACCAGTCAATTGAAAGCCTGTCAGACAGGGAATATGAAGTGTTCAAATTACTGGCATCGGGTAAATCCATTTCAGATATCGCAAAACAACTGATATTAAGCACCAATACGGTAAGTACTTTCCGAGCGCGTATTTTTGATAAAATGGGTTTTCATAATAACCTTGAACTGATCCGGTTCGCTGTAAACAATAACCTTGTCTGAATAAATTAAGTAAACAATTTTTAAAATATAGATCGATTTTGCATGTTGACTGAACCACCCATCCCCCCAAATGAAAGCGAAAGAATCGGCCGGCTGGCTGATCTGGACATAGACTATTCCGAACTGCAGGATTCCCTGAAAGACCTTAGTAAACTGGCCGCGAAGATTGCCGGTACCACGGTATCCCTGATTAACCTGATCGATACATTCACACAATGGACGGTATCGCATTATGGGCTCGATATCGACCAGATGGCGAGAGAAGATTCTGTTTGCCAGTACACCATCGTATCGAAAGAAAGTTTTGAAGTGAAAGACCTGAGAGAAGATGAAAGGTTCCGGGATAAATTTTATGTGACCGATCCGCCGAACCTCACTTACTATTTCGGAGTGCCCCTGCAAACCAGTGATGGGTACCAGCTTGGGGCGCTTTGTGTGATGGATAAAATAGGTCATGAGATCAGTCCTGAAAAAATTGAAATGCTCCAGATCATCGCTGCAGAAGTGGTGAGCAGGCTCAGCACATTTCACCTCATGCAGCGGATGAATGATACGGTTAAGGATGCGAAGGACAAGCAAAGAAAAGTGGCCCATGATATCAGGGGGCCATTGGGTGGTATCGTGAGCCTTGCTGAGATCATCCGTACACAGGGCGATGATAACTCAATGGAGCAGGTGATGGAATTTATTTCGCTGATACAAAAAAGCGGGACTTCATTGCTTGATCTTGCCAATGAAATACTGAGTTCAGAAAAAACGGTTCAGTCGGTTGCAGAGCAGAAAAATGGTATTCGCTTCCTCACACTCCAGGAACTGCAGGCAAAGCTGGAGAAATTATACCTTCCGCAGGCACTTGCGAAACAGGTGCAGTTTACAGTAAACGTAAATGGTAATTATGGGCATATCCCCTTATCAAAAAATAAACTGATGCAGATCATCGGTAACCTGATATCTAATGCAATCAAGTTTACTGCACCGGGTGGCAAAGTAAGTGTTGACCTTGACCTGGAAATAGGGAAAGGCACAAAAACACTGAACATAAAAGTGAACGATACCGGGTGCGGAATATCTGCTGAAAGTATACAGTCTATCCTGGCTGGCGAAGAAGCGGTTTCATCAGACGGAACCAGCGGTGAAAAAGGGTTTGGCTTTGGGCTGCCCCTTGTGAAAAAGCTGGTGGACAGTATGAACGGTAAGCTCAGTATCACATCTGAAAAAGGAAAAGGGTCAGATTTTTTTGTGCAGCTGCCTCAATAGAATTGGTTGAGACTGTGGTGAAATAAACTACAAAAGTAAAAAAGAGAAGCCGCCCGGGAAGGTGGCTTCTCTTTTTATGACCGGCTTTAGATCTTCTGAAAACCTTATCCCTGCTGCATTTCATGGATTTTGTAGCCGTGCTACTACAAAACACGCTTCCGACTTCTACGATCATCCTTCGCGGTGTATGATGCATATCTGTCACATAAGGCTACGGGCCTGTGGACATAGCCGCTACCTCTCAAAATGAAAAGGGATGACTTTGTTGCAAGCCTGAATGTTACCCATTATTCACAATACGGTCTATTTTTTCCCGGGCCTCTTCTTCGTCACTTTGTGGTGGAATCAGGAATGAACAATTTTAAAACGGATTTTATGAAAACGATTCTCCACCTCCAAAAACTTCTGGCCGCCGCCTTAGTTATTTTGACGCTGCCTGCCTGCCAGAAGGAGGTTGCAGTTAAAGCGGATGCGTTAGCCGCAACCCAGCCCGTGAATGCTGTTCAGGTAAACGGTCTTCAAATAAATACTGCCTGTTTAAAATTGTTGCAGGGAAATGCCAATAACCCGGCGCTTACCGTGAACTGGAAAACAAATGCCGCACCCAACGATTTCCAAACCGCCTATGTGCTTGAAGCAGCCATTGCCGGCGCAGGTTTTACAGATGCAGTGGAAGTGGCAACCACCAGGGCTAACACAACCATACAGTTGGGAACACAAGACCTGAATAAACAGATTTGTAAACTGGTTTTACCCGGCACTACACAAACCATAGCAATACGGATAAGGGCAGAATGGCCTGTTGGTAAAACCATCAATGCAGCGTATACCGACCCGGTTGCCGTTGATATAACTACATATAATGATTACATTGATTACCCCGATTATATCCGTATTCCCGGCAATTTTGCGAACTGGAAAATGAATATCGCCCCTAAAATCGTAGCCACACGCGCAAATGGGGTTTATGAAGGGGTACTCAATTTTAATATTCCTTATCCCCAGTTCCTCGTGGTAAAAGGCGATGACTGGAACGAACTGAATACATTCACCAATATCGGTAATGGAAAATTTGGTTTCGGCGGCGACATCTTCGGCACCGGGCAAGGGGCGGGCTTTTATATGGTTCGGGTAAATACGAATACGAATCAATGGACAGCCAACAGGATCAATACATGGGGCATCCATGGTACTGCAGTTGGAACAGCCGCAAAAGACCCGCAAATGGTTTACGATGCAGTGAATGATGTATATACTATTACGGTTGCATTGCAGAAAGGGAATTTCCGGTTCAGGGCAAACGATAATGATGCGATCACACTTGGTAACACTGCTTTGAACGGATATACCATCCCGGATGCCGCTGGTAATGATTTTGTGATCGACAAAGAGGGCATTTACCAGGTCAAACTGGACACCAAATATGCCGGTAACTATGCCTGCACTGTGGTGAGAAACCAGTTTGCAACACTGGTTGCGAATAAATAAACCCCGGTACCCGGGGAACAGGGTATATAAAGTTCCGTTTTAAATTCCAATCTACCCGTCTCCTGGCAGTGCCGATCCCCCGATGGTACTGTACAGGAGATCGTGGTTTTATGGAAAATGTATTAGGTTTGCCCCCTGTTAAATTATTTATGAAGTATTCGCAAACCATCGGTATCATCGCCTGTCTTATCCTCGTTGCACTCTGTTTTTTCCCCTGGAGTTTTATTGCAAGCCAGCAGATAACCGTCAGTGGTTTTCATGCCGAAGGAACGAGTTTTGGCAAGCCGGGTTTATTTACTGCGGTGCTGTCTGCGGTGATGCTCCTGTTTTTTTCCCTCAATACCATCTGGGCCAAACGCAGCAATGTATTTATCGCCGCGTTTAACCTGGCATGGTCTGTAAGGAATTACCTTTTACTTTCTTCCTGCATGATGGGTGAATGCCCCGAAAAAAAACCGGCATTGTATGCGGTGTTTTTTGTTTCATTACTCATCCAGTTCATGACATTCCTGCCAAAGATCAATGTAAAACAGCAAGCCTGATTCAAAGTGTTTGTAAGGCATCCGCGATGATACCCACGGCCTCCCGGATCTGATCCGCAGTGATCAGCAGGGGAGGTGCAAAACGTATCTTATCTCCATGTGTGGGCTTGGCCAGCAGGCCCCGGTCTTTTAAAGCAAGACAAAGATCCCAGGATGCTTCGGGATTGGAATGACTGATCACAACCGCACTCAGCAATCCTTTTCCACGGATGGTTTTGATAAAGGGTGAATTGATTTTATCAAGTTCCTCCCTCAGAACATTTCCCATTGCTTCTGCATTCTCCGCCATTTTCTCATCGCGCAAAACTTCGAGTGCTTCCATGGCTACGGCACAGGCAAGCGGGTTGCCGCCATAGGTTGAACCATGTTCTCCGGGTTTGATGTTGAGCATGATCGCATCATCCGCCAATACAGCCGATACGGGAACTGTTCCGCCACTCAAGGCTTTTCCGAGTATGAGTATGTCGGGCCGTACATTTTCATGGTCGCAGGCCAGCATCTTACCGGTACGTGCGAGGCCGGTCTGTATTTCATCGGCAATGAATAAAACATTGTATTCGCTGCAGAGCCGCCGTACCCCCCGCAGATACCCTTCATCAGGCACCACTACACCCGCTTCGCCCTGTATGGGCTCCACCATAAACGCAGCCACATCAGGATCCTGTAAAGCTTTTTCAAGTGAAGCAAGATCATTATATGGTACAAGCTCAAAACCGGGCATAAAAGGGCCGAACCCCTGGTAACTGCTGGGATCGGTGGAAGATGAAATGGCTGCCAGCGTTCTTCCCCAGAAATTGCCTTCTGCGAAAATCACTTTGGCTTTGTTTTCGGCTACCCCTTTTTGGGTATAGGCCCAGCGCCTCGCCAGCTTTATCGCGGTTTCACCGCCTTCCACACCGGTATTCATCGGCAATACTTTGTCGTAGCCAAAATAGCGGGTGATATATTCCTCGTATTTTCCCAGCAGGTTATTGTGAAAAGCACGTGATGTTAAAGTAAGATGCTGCGCCTGTTCAGTTAAGGCGCGGATGATGCGCGGGTGACAATGCCCCTGGTTCACGGCCGAATAACCGCTCAGGAAATCAAAATATCTTTTGCCTTCCACATCCCACAAAAAAACGCCTTCGCCTTTTTGCAATACCACGGGAATGGGGTGATAATTATGCGCGCCGTATTTTTCCTCGAGTTCGAGAAATGCTGCCGTTCGGGCAGACAATAAACTGGTCATATTCCTTTAATTGATCGGTGAATACAGAAATGAAAATAGAAACAGGAAGTAAACGCTGCCTGCAAAAAATCCTATGCCCGGCATGGATGATCGAGGAAATCGAGATTGAGACGTAGAAAATGCATATACCGTATTCTGCTGCAATATACACAATCGTGCGCTGGCAATGATTAAATCTTTACATTCACTTTAAAACCACGTATGCGTATCCTTAAAAAGATGTTCTTTTTTCTATGTGTGATCATCCTGCTGTTCAGCGCCTATGCATTTATCAGCGGAAAAACCTTTCTCTTCAAAGCCGTACTATATAATTTTGCCAATATCGATGACTACGAAAAATTCAGCAACAACACAGTAAACACCGGCAAACCGCAACCCTGGGCCGTTACAGCTTCATATAACAAAGGAAATTATCCTGACAGCCTTAACCGAATCCTTGAAAGCCTGGGTACTGTTGGGGTATTGATGATCAGGAACGATTCGGTGGTATATGAAAGATATTGGGATGGGTACAGCGACAGCTCCAGATCAGGCTCTTTCTCCATGGCAAAAAGTATTACCAGTTTACTGATCGGTGTTGCGCTGAAAGAAGGAAAGATCAATTCCCTGCAGGACCCTGTTGGGAAATACATTCCTGAATTTAACAGCGGGGAAAAAACTTCGGTGAGGATCATCGACCTGCTTACCATGAGCAGCGGTACGGATTGGAACGAATCTTATATCAACCTATTCTCCGTAACATCCGAAGCCTATTATGGCGATGATGTTTACAAAACCGCCACAGGCGTGGGCATGTCGGCCAAACCAGGCACCCTGCACAAATACAAAAGCGGCGACACGCAATTACTGGGGCTGATCCTTGAAAAAGCAACGGGCAAATCATTGAGTGAATATGCTTCTGAAAAATTATGGCAACCCGTCGGTGCCGAACACCCGGCCCTTTGGAGCACCGACCATGAAAAAGGCCATGAAAAAGCCTATTGCTGTTTTAATTCGAATGTGCGGGACTTTGCGCGGATCGGGAAACTGATGCTCGACAGCGGTAAATGGAACGGGGTACCCATTATCGACAGCGCCTATTACAGTCAATCCATCAAACCCTGCGGCATCAAAGATGAAAAAGGCAATGCCTGTGATTATTACGGCTACCAGTGGTGGATCGACCCGCTGCACCCCGATATTTTCTATGCAAGAGGTATACTCGGGCAATACATTATCATCATCCCTTCCACAAAAACCATCGTGGTGCGCCTCGGCAAAATGACTTCCCCGCAGCGGTTCAGGACCGTGCCAAAAGAAGTAAGGGCACTGATCGACTGGGGCAGGAGTTAGCTTTCACGATTCCTTACTAACTAGTTGTTATACGAAACCTTATTTTCGCGGAAAATCTTTTATTTGTCACAACCCTCCGTTGCCGTAGTTATCCTGAATTATAATGGAAGAAACCATCTCCGGCAGTTTCTTCCATCGGTGTTGGCATCCACTTATAAGAACCTGCAGGTAGTTGTGGCAGATAATGGCTCAACCGATGATTCTCTTGCGGTACTCTCGGCAGAATTTCCGCAGGTTACAACAGAATGCAATGCCAGTAACGAAGGTTTTGCCGGCGGTTATAACTGGGCGCTGAAGCGGGTGCAGGCCGATTACTATGTATTACTGAATTCGGATGTGGAAGTAACTCCGGGCTGGATGGAACCTGTGATCGCACTCATGGAAACCGATCCCGGCATTGCTGCCTGCCAGCCCAAATTGCTTTCATTCCGCGAACCCCAGTTATTTGAATATGCAGGCGCCGCCGGTGGCTGGATCGATTCATTGGGATACCCCTTTTCCCGCGGAAGGATCTTTGATGTTTGTGAAAAAGATGCAGGGCAATACGATAATGTTACGCCCATTTTCTGGGCATCAGGAGCTGCCCTGTTTGTAAGGGCGGATGTTTACCACGAACTCGGCGGGCTCGATGCCGGCTTTTTTGCCCACCAGGAAGAGATCGATCTTTGCTGGCGTATGCAAAGGGCCGGTTACCGCATCATGGCCTGCCCGCAATCAGTAGTATACCATGTTGGGGCAGGAACCCTTCCCCGAGGAGGGCGAAAAGTATTTCTTAATTTCAGGAATAACCTGCTGATGCTCTGCAAAAACCTGCCCTGGTATGAGAAGATATGGAAACTTCCGCTCCGCTTCGGCCTTGATGCTGTTTCGGCCTGGAAGGGCCTGTTCAGCGGTGATCTCTACTTTTTCACTGCCATTGTAAAAGCCCATTTTGTGGTGCTGGTAAAAGCCTGGTTTGTAAACCGTCACCGCCATTTGCCGCGAAAACCGCTGCACAGTTTCAATGCCGTGTACAGGGGCTCTGTGGTATGGCAATACTTTGTAAAAAAGAAAACACATTTCAGCGAAATAATCCGCAATTAGCTTTTTGAATGTTGGGCCATACCCTTTATTTTTGCATCCGTAACTAACCATCTATGTCACACGATATCAACGAAACACAGGAAAAAGATTTTACCAAAAACTGGGTAAATTCTTCCCGTTTTCTTTTTTACCTGCAGGTATTCTGTATCCTGGCTTTTGTACTGGGCGGGTGCTACCGTTTGTATCACCAGCGTTACAAAGGGAAGCCTGATGTTGAAGTGCAGAAAAGTTCTGAATACAAGCCCGAATACAAATAAAAATCAGAAAAAATTTTGTGGGGAACGCGGGATGTTTATTTTTGCACTCCCAATTCAAGTTCTTACAAATCAAGCGGAAGTAGCTCATTTGGTAGAGCACGACCTTGCCAAGGTCGGGGTGGCCGGTTCGAGCCCGGTCTTCCGCTCAGAATAGTCCCGTCGGGCCAGTGGCGTGACGGGATTTTTTTTGGTGTATCCGTTTCCGGAAGCCCCGGTGGTGGAATTGGTAGACACGCAGGACTTAAAATCCTGTTCGCCGCAACGCGAGTACGGGTTCAATTCCCGTCTGGGGCACAAGCCGGTCAGCAATTGACCGGCTTTTTTATGGTGCCTTGTACCACTTCTTTATGGCAACCGCTTTTATCAGAATAATTATTGTTGTCCCGGCTTTATAGCACTCTTCACCATCCTTGCGTCGCACACTTGTGCCTGGGATATGTTAGTCGGCTGATTTAAATTTCCTTCCTGGTTTTCTGCCTCAGCCGAAACGATTAGATGGCAAAAACAAATCATCAATGCTATACAGTATTGCTTTGAGCGAATTCTTTAATGCTGCTAACCGTTAATCCCTCTGCGAGATAGCCAATGGATAAGCAACTCTTCATTCTTAATTTTTAATTATTAATTCACTTCTCCTATTCTCAACAAGTACATTTACAAAAACAACTGCATGTCTTACTGCCGCGCCATCACCCAAATGGAAGGGGATCGAAAAGCACTCCACAAAAAATACCACGATCAGTTATATGGTTTCCCGATAGCGGAGGATAATGAATTGTTCTGCCGCCTGGTACTCGAGATCAACCAGGCAGGTTTAAGCTGGGAAACGATCTTAAAAAAAGAAACCTCTTTCCGCAAAGCCTATCACAATTTTGATATTGTAAAAGTGGCGGCATACAAGGAAAGAGACCGCCAGCGTTTGCTCGCCGATGCAGGCATCATCCGCAACCGCCTGAAGATCGACGCAGCCATTGCCAATGCAAAAACGATACTGGCACTGCAAAAACAACACGGCTCTTTCCGGCAATGGCTGGATCAGCACCATCCCAAAACAAAAGCGGAGTGGACGAAACTCTTTAAGTCAACCTTCCGCTTTACCGGTGGCGAAATTGTAAATGAATTTTTGATGAGTACCGGCTACCTGCCTGGTGCCCATACGGATGATTGCCCAGTTTATAAAAAAGTACTGAAAGCCCGTCCCGCCTGGGCTTCAAAACCCTGAATATATTTCTCTCAAACAGCTATTAACAAAATTGCGGGACTTTCCCGGCCATTTTACGTAGTTCTACGATGATGCCTTTTGCCTTCACAAAAGAATTTTGTAAGGTAAAAACCAAGCAATGGCATTATTAAGGGAGGGGGAGCGCATCGTACAGCAATTCCCGGAATACGGCCTCACCATTACGAACCAGCGTTTGCTGATCGATCGCGATCCGGAAGCAGCTGCTGCCGAACCCCCGTTCAAAAAAAACGACCCCGCATCGGCCGAACTCGCGATGATCGACAGTTATTTTTTTGAGGAAAAAATACAACACCGCTGGCTGGTATTTTTTCTTGCCTGTTACCCATTCAGTATTTATCTCGCATGGCTCTCTGTTTCGCTGTGGTTGATTGGTCTTACCATGTTATTTTCTTACCTGTTCCTCGGCATGTATTTCTGGTCGCGCAAGGTGGTGATCACCGTTTCGCAACCGGGAAAAAAAATCTGCATCCCGGTTAAATGCCAACGTATCACCGAGGTTGATGAGATCCTGGAACTGATAGAACAGGTGCGCCAGAAAGCATGGCTGAAAAGTAAGATGCCGGTAAAAAATGATGATGTTTTTCGAACGGGGAAACTGGCTTTTTCAAAAAACAGTATGATCCGCCCTGCGAATGCGTAGCCCTGCTATCGGTGCATACGGAACAAAAATAATTTGAGGAAGCTTGTTGAAAGATACAGGTTCACTGCATGGCTTTCAGACTATCAGGGGCGGGCTAAGCCTGCTGCAAGGTGGTGGCACAACCGGGGGGGCTGTGCCATAAAAGGCTGGCCGGTCCTTGATAGTCTGAAAATAGTTTACACACTTTCAAGACTGAACAACCCGTTCTTGATCGCGTAAATGGCGACACCGGCAGGTGTTTTTACTTTCATTTTTTCAAGTATGCCGGCACGGATACTTTCTACGGTACGTGGACTGAGAAAAAGTGTTTCACTGATCTCCTTGCTTGATTTTTCGCGGCATATCAAACGGATGATCTCAATTTCGCGTTGTGTAAATTTCTGTATCTCTTTTCTCCGGTAAGGATTAAAACTGCTGCCCGAGATCATTTTGATCAGCCGGGTGGAAGTGGAGTCGCAGTAATAAGGCATTTCACCGCTTACGGTGTGGATAGCTTCGATGATCTCACCCTTTTTTGCATTCTTGATGATGTATCCCATCGCGCCGGCTTCCAGTGCTTCCACGATGAGGTGCTCATTGTCAAAAGTGGAAAGCGCAATGCACCTTGTGTGCGGAAATTTTTCGGAGATATGTTTAATAACCGCGATGCCGTCCATAACAGGCATTCTCAGATCAGTGAGCACCACATCTACTTTGTTCTCTTCCAGCAGGCTAATCAGGTCGGCACCATTCTCTGCTTCCCCGCAAACTTTTACAGATGCATCCCTTGACAGCAACAACTGCAATCCATCCCTGTAAATTTCATGGTCATCTGCAATAGCAACGGTTACCTGCCGGCCTTTCATAGTCATTTGTTTCGGTACAAGAGGAAGATATGCAAAGGAAGAAAAAACACAGCAACTTATACCGGAATTTTTACAAAGTAACCGGTTCCTTTTCCCGGGGCGCTCTGCAGTTCCATTTTCCCGTTCATCAATTCAATACGGCGAGCGATATTACCGAGACCGTTGCCTTTGTCTCTGAAAAAATATGACCTGCCCGTATCAAATCCTTTTCCATTGTCGCTGATGGTAACCGTGAGCAGGTTTTGGCTGAGTTGCAAACGGATCAGCAAAGCAGAAGCACCTGCGTGTTTTAAAGTGTTGTTAATGGCTTCGAGTATAAAACGGTACAGATGAATTTCTTTATCGGCCCCGATACGGAAATGTTCGGGCTCTACGATCAATTCGGTATGGATATTTTCCCGGTTGGCTACGGAAAGATCGAGATAAGTCCGGATCGCGGTTTGCAAACCATAACGCTGCAGCAGTTTTGGCATCAGGTCGTTGGCGATCTCTCGGATCTTATCCATGGTGAGATCAATATATCGGTTCACTTTATCGATCAGTTCCCTGTCTTTTTCATCGGGAACAGTTATGCAGTGCAGGTTCAGTTTAATGGCAGAGATCAGTGAACCCAGTTCATCATGCAGGTCGGCAGCGATCCTTGCCCGTTCGTTTTCCAGCAGCATCACTTCGGCAACCAGCTTTTCTTTTTCCAGCATCACTTTCCTTTTCTGGTGCCGTATGATCGTTACAACAAAATACACCAGGATACACAGCAGCACGAATAATGCCATCAATATCGTAAAGTAGAGTTCCGTTTCGCGGGTATACATAAGATCGCTATTGCATAAGCCAAATTAACCAATAGATTTACGATAACCAGTATCTGGAATAAGTTCGCGTAAAAATCGCCGCTCAGTTTGGGTTTGATGATATAGAAAGTTTCGATAAATGCTTTGAAAGAGTAGAAAAAGATAAATGCAAGACAGATCAGGAATGTCGGGTTTCTGAGCAGGCTTTCTTTTTCCTGAACCACGAGCTGGTTTACATGCCCGATGCTGAGGAACAGGATCACAACCGAATAATACACCCTGAAGATGGAATTGGTGGTACGCAGCGTATGCAGGAGAAAATTATCCGCAAACCATACCAGCATTCCGATGGCGAGTAACAGGACAAATCTTTTGCGGAACAAACCTTCTTTCCAGTGATTAAAAAGGGTGAGGATGATCCCGAATTCTACCAGCACATAAATATTGGATGTGATGGTGTTCAGCTTATGCTGTAATACAAGCCAGACGCTCAGGGTATCATTGAATGCACCGATCCAGATAAACCAGAAAAAAGGCCGGTACAAAGCATAGCCTGCCTTGTACCGGATAAAAGCCAGTAATACGGAAATCAGGATCGAGAAACTGGATATTTCATTCAGAAGAAAATACTTCATCAGCCATTGTTTAACGGTGAATCGGGTGGACAAATATCCGGGCAGCGAATGGAATCTTCGAGTATTTCTCCATCACCATCGCCACCGCTCCCATGTCCGTGGCCGCCATGACCCGGATGGCCCTGCGGCATAGGAAGAATATCGTTGCCTTTACTGTCGGAAGCAACAAGAATGGCATGCACGGTCATATCAGCTTTCATACCGTAATAAATACGCAACGCAACGGCCGAATCGTTTGAAAGCATTTTCAGCACAGCGGCTTTGTCGAAGGTTTCACAAACCGGGAAATTATCCGGCCTGTTCTGCCTGTAAAAAGTGGTCATTTCAATTGCAGATTCAAGTGTGATCTGGTGGGGTAACTGGTTTGGCATAGAGGGGAATTTTTGTTTCAGCAAATTTCTGTCACCGGCAACAGTGGCCCTTTCGTATTTCTACGGGAAATCCCGTGTGGATTCTACTAATTTTCAAAAAGGGAGCCTAACGGTTTGGGGGTTTAAAGGGGCAGGGGAGAACCAGCAGAAATCTCTCCGGGTACAGGCATATTTTTTAAACGGGAAAACGGATTCAGCAGGAACATGGTATCGGATTTTACAGTTGGGTTCAAACTGCTGCAATATCGTTTATTTAGGCGATTTACCCGGTATGTGTATAACAA
>SAIX01000117.1 GCA_004028765.1 Chitinophagaceae bacterium
CAGACAAAGAGGAATATTTGAACACCCACCACCCTATAAAATAATCAGGTGTAAGAATGTTTGCTGGCGCTCAAAAGCCTTTCCTTTTCCTGCTGCGGCATACGGTCAAAAAAATCCTTTAGCGCCTGCGAAATGACTTTGCTTTCCGTCATTCCATTGACTGCAGCATATCCCACCGTCAATTTGTGATAAACAGGTGGCGGGTAACATTGCACCCTTCTTTCAATAGCTACGGATTTTTTTTTGTTTTGCATATTTTTATAGGGTTAATAACAGGTTTGCAGTTCTACGTCAACGCTGAACGATCCGATTGTAATGGTGTCGCCATCATTTACATTTGCCCCGTTTATTCTTACGTTGTACACCCTGTTTTTGTTTGTGTTAACCGTGCCTGATAAAATCTGATAGCCAAAAGTCAAACCGAATGATCCTGCCGTTACTGTCTGCGTAATGTTCTGCTGTATTGAACCCTGTGCAGGGCCGCCGCAGGTGATAAAATTGTCCGCAAATATTTTGTTGATATAAAAATCCGCATCCAGCGCCCTGGTAAGTTGCGCCTGAAAAGAAACAAACGTTCCCGCAACGAGAACGGAAAGCGTTAACTGCGGGTTTGCCGGTGCGGTTGCGTCACCATCCATAAAACTGTATCTGCGAATCATTATACCTGTTTGATTGTGTACGAAACTTCGTCATTGCCGCCGCTGTTTTTCCCAGCATAGAGAAAATACATAACGTTTGTATTACTTGCTGCGCTGGCCATGTTTCCGCTGTCCTTTATCGCTGTGCATCCCGATGGCGCGGTAACGGTAACGGTTTGCCCTGCACCAAACGCAAATTTCAACCGTACCACTGTTCCGGCCAGCGCATTTGTCAGGTCAAACGTGATGGTCAAATTGCCGGAAGTGGCGCTGGCAAATATGGTTTGATCGCTGGTGAATTTCAGCGTGAGCGTTCCTGATAGCGTTGCATAATTGGTGCGGGTAAGTGATGGCGGCACGGGTACCATTGCGTTGAAGTCAAACAGGCCCGATCCACTGGCACCGTTGGTAAACACAATTTTGCGTATCTGATGCACGTTGTGGGTGCTGCCATCCGTAAACGTTACCGGGTCGGCATTTGTTCCGTAAAACGTCTGCGCAATACTGGCCACGGCGGTATCTGATACGGTAAGGGTAAAGGCATCCACAAGGAATATTTCACCGGCGTAATAAATTGCCCCGGCGCTTACGTTCATGCTTCCCGTACTTCCGCTGTTGACAAGGCCGTGCAGCAAATATCCGTTTGTCACGTCACCGCTGCGCCCAATGGCTGCATTTGCCAGGGCTGTGATGGCTTCCTGATAGGCAAGCTGCAAAAAATCGAGCGTTCCCGCTTTTACAGGAAAAGCGGCTGAACTTGTAATTGATGAAGTTAATAATTTTTTCATTTTAATAAGTAGTAATTGTGTAAGTGATTCCTGATGGCAAATATTGATCTACAAACGCACGAAATATTTTAGTTCTTTGATCATCCGTACTCGCTAATGCGTTAAAAGTTGCAACTGGACAATGAATAATAAAATTTGAAGGAACGGTATAAACGGAACTTGTTCCAACGTATTCTGTGCTGCTGTTCAATCCAACTTTACTACTTTTTTCTTCTGTTATACCAACCCGAAATGATGCTACAGGTATGCTATTGTTCGTGATGTAAATATCCGATGTGTTTGGCGGCTGGCGAAAAACGGTGCCAAACCATTTGTTCATAGCATATTCCAGTACAATTTTCTGCCCGTTGTATTGTATGCGTTCGGATAAGCCGATGAAGTTCTGTTGTGCCACGCGCCACTTTGTTGTATCGGTCGGCACGGCGGTATTGTTGTCCACCAGGCTTTCGTAAATGACTTTGTTGCTATACTTCACCAGCGCATACTTCGGGTAAGGGTCTGTATTTACCCATGTGGGTGCCGTTGATCCTGTCCGGTACGAACCGAACCAAATGTCGCGCAGGTATTGAAGAGGGGAGAGCAGTACGTTTACCCATGCCACGGTGCGGGTAAAGCGCTTATCCGGCGGCAGCATCCGCGGGGTGAACTTTGAAAAATCAATATCGTAAATCGTTGGCATTTTATTCGGCAATGAAGTTTAATGAATCGGCCAGCGTGTTTCCACTGTCTGTTTCGCCTACTATGTACCCGGCCACGGTGTTCCACAAACGGCCAATAACTTGCTGGTTCTGCACCAAATAACTGCCCGATGCAAAGGCGGTCGAATTTGCGCGGGCCTTTACGTTCACCAGCACCACGTCATTTACACCGTCAACGTTGCGGATGGCATTTTCAAGATCAGTAACCTTTGCCTGTCCGTTGAATGGTATGGCAGACAGAAACGATTCGATGGCTGCAATTACGTTGGCCTGAATAACGGCGCTGTATTGTCCTTTATAGTAAACGTTTGCCTGCACATACAATTTGTCGCTGTCGTTGCTGGTTGCCGTATAAACCACACCTGCAATTCCGATGGTGTTGATATAGTCCTGCAGGGCGGAAAGTTCGTCACTGGTAAGCGGCCCGGGCGTGTCGCCTTTTGCCACTTTGATAATTACGCTGTTCGATAAATTTGTCGTTACGCTACACCTGGTTATTATTTGCAGTGTGGTGTCCGGCACCGGGTAAGCGGGTGCGAAGTCAATCAGTTGAATGACCTGCGGATTGGTGGCGCTGTACTGAAATTTGAATATCTGATCCTGCAACCATGCCGGTGTTGCCGGGGCAGCTTTTGCGGCAATGCTTTCAACGTTGGCGGTGAATATGTCAATCAGCTGTTCCAGTGCATTGATGGCCACGGCAATGATGTAGGCAAAGTTTCGGTATATGGCCCGCTTGCTGGTGCTGGTTAAAAGTGATCCCAACACGCTGTCGGCGGCAATGTTATCAAGTATCTGTGTTTGTATTTCTGCGATTGGTCGTGCCACTATTTAGGAATTTTATATTGTTGCGGAATGTTTTCAAAAACCGGTTCGGTATCTATGGCCACCTGTAAATCAAGGTCTGTCGGCGGGTCTTTCTCCACATATACGTTTCTTCCTGCATCGTATTCGCTTCCCTTGCTGTCAATAAAATGACAGGTGAAATTCAAAATAAAATGATACACGTTGTCGTGATCGAAGTCCTGCGTTTCTGATGTGCTTACCAGTGGGCCGCAAGCTGTGGGCTGAAAACCTGTGATGGCCGCCAGCACTTTGTCGCGCAGGTCGAATATTTCCAGGTCTTGTTCCATCGTGCCGTCCTGATTGTAAAACTCATGTACAAGGTGCAGAATGATATTCAGGTCAGCGCCGCGGCAGTTTACGCCAATGTTTTCGTAAACAACCGGGCTGCCTATTTCAATGAATGCAGCGGGCTTCGGATAGGCTTCGATGGCACCCGACTTTTCCATGTCAACGTGATTGTTCCAAACGTGGGCATATAGGGAAACGGTATTGCCATCCTGGTTCGTCACCTGAATGGTTGCCAGCTTTGTGAGTAGGCTTTCAATAACGTTTTTTATGCCTGCCATATCTTATCAATTTGTCCGGTTATCAGTGTAACCTGCTGTTTTCTTAATGTTTTGCTATCACCCATAAACCGGCGCTGCGGCATCCGCATCGTGTGTGCCTTTACCTGAACGTCGCCGGTCTTTGTAAATACCGTTGTTCGCCTTATGTTTTCCTTCAACTTGCCGCTTTTGGTTCTGCGCAAACCGATGAACTGGCTTGTGGTTGACTTTGTGAACTTTGCCCTTGTATATCCTTTCACCGGGCCGTTGTAACCATCGTTATGCACGGCGGCATAAGGAAGCGCCACGGTCAGGCGGATAAGGCTAAATGTTTGCGAACGAATAGACTGGCTGGCTGCCCTGCGCAATGCGCCCGACTTAACCAGCAAGGATCGGCCCTGGTTTTTCTTATTGGTTACCTTTCGGGGTTGCCATTTCTGCACGCTGCCATCATCCCATCCCTGTTTGCGCCAGCTATCGACAAAAAAGTTCTGCGCCTGATTCGCGAGCAGAACCGGAAGCGTCTTTTTCAGTCGCTCCATATTATTCAGCACTTTGTCAAAACCGAACTTTGTGGCCATTAGTCGCGCTTTGGTATTGGTAAAAATGTAACAGAAACCCCATGCAGAACACTGTCTTTATGTTTGCCGGTTTTTCCGTTTTTTGAAAGCCTATGTATGCTTGTTTGCGGAATGCCTGTGTTTATAGATGCTTCGACAGGCGACTTCCACGATCCTATAAAAATGCCATTTTTATAAACTACATAATTTCCTGTGCTTAACGATTCTCTCAATTTTCTTTTATGTTGTTCTTTCTTTGCGACGTTTTTATTTGCTTTTGAAATGAGAACGCCTTTTTCTTCGGGTGTCACATTTAATAAATCAAAACCCCAGCTTTTAAACTGATAAATCCAAAACATTTCTTCTGCAACACCATTCCCTTCTACTGTTTCAAGTATGTCAAGAATCGGTTTTTCTCCTAATTTTTTCAATGCACTTACCCATTGCGCTTTCTTCTTGTTGGCCAAATTAGATGGCGACAAATGAGCAATATACCTGCGCCCGGTGTCAGAAGTTTTTCCGACGTATCGTATCAGTCCGGTTATTGGGTCTTGCAATGTGTAGATGTAACTTTTCATTGTCTTTTTTTTAATCCCGCTTCGGTAGCGGAAGGTCAAAATTCCTTTTTGCCAGTTCCCGGTCCTTCGGTGCAACTTTGAAGTACGGGTGATCTTTGTCAAACACATAGCCGGTCTTCCCCGGATTCATTTTGAAAAGGTCGTCCATCATGCCCAGCGTTTCGTCAACCTTTTCGCCCTTCACTTTTGCGCTGGTAACTGTGCCATCGGATAACTGCTTCAGCATACACCGGCAATTAAAATGGTTCAGCGGCGCAACTTTCTTCCATATCGGGTCGTTCACCGGTGCGATAATGCCATCAAGCGGGCGGCAGATAACACTGGTTCGGCTATCCAGTACCGCGTGATATTCAAGCAACGGCAAAACGTCTGCCTGTTCTTCTATAACGTTCCATTTTCGTGCGTTCTGTGCCTGGCCGATGGCTGTATCATATTCGGTCTGCAACCAAGTTTTATTATACAGGTCATACGTTTCATCTGCTTTTTCGCGGAACTGTTTAAACGGCAATATTGCGCCGTCGTCACCGATTAGCTGGTCGGTCATTGTTCGCACTTGCTGATACGTCTTTGCTGCACTAAACAGGTAAATGTTCGTGCGCATTTCGGTAAGCAGTTCCATATCCGATACGTTGTAACCGGTAGGCTTATGCGCTTTGATCAAAGAACTGAATGTCGCCCCGTACCCTTCATAAACGCCTTTCTTTAGGTAGTCAGCTATTGCGTAATACAAAGACGTTGGCAGAAACCGTGGTTTGATTCTGCCGCTGTATATCCCCGAAAACAGGGCTTCCACCAGGTCGTCGCTGTATTTGAACATTTTACGCCGTTGCTGCTTTTACCGCCCACATTGCAGCTTCTTCATACGCTGTTTGCGCAATGGAAGCCAGTCTGCCATCTTTTGCTTTAAGTTCTTCACACAGGTTTATCAGTTCAGCAGACTTTTGCTTAATCTGATCCACCACACCGGAACTTGCCGGGTTAAATTCTGTACGAACACGCTGTTCGCCGATTGTCTTTTCCATGTTGCTATTTTGTTTTGGTTTTAAAATCATGCTTTAGCCGGTCTGAAAACTTCAGGGACCGGCGCTTCACTTCCGCTTCGTTCATGTTTTCAATCCGTGCCACCCGTTCCAGTCCGTAGTCAGACACAAGATTCTGCCACTGCTCCGGGTTGCGGCGGAACTGATCAATGCCGTAGCGCTTTTCAAACTGCATTTTCACTTCGGGTGTGTCGCCGTGTTCCACCATGATCTTGCGCGCAATCACTACTTTTTCAAACGGTTTCAGAAAGCGGTTAAATGCCCATTCTGCGAACCGAATGCGTAAAGGCTTTTTCATATTATTCAGTTGTTGTTGGCTGTGCGTAAAGGCTGTGCAGCATATTGCTCACTTTTCCCAGCTGCGCTTTGTCTTCGGGTGCCAGCGGTTCGGGTGCTTCGATAGCTTCTGCCGGAATGCCGGTTCGTTCGGTAAAATATGCCGCGTCCATTTTCAAACCAGCGTTCTTCATCGTCTGTGCAATCTGCGCCGTGGCCAGGTTGCTCTTATCTTCCCTTTCGCGAAGTTCTTCTTTTTCTTCGTCGTTCTTGAATGCAAACGAATAGCCGTCCGGGATGCGAAAGCCGTTCAGTTTCATTTTCGGCACCAGCTGTCCGTTCACGATTCGCTCAATGAACCTTCCATCCTTTGTCTGCTTATCCCGCAGCGCTTTGGCCACCGGGTTATCGTCTCCGTCTGTGGCACCCAGCTTTCCGGGTGTGCTGTCCATTGCATCGGAATGGCCCAAAACAAGTTTGGAAACAATTTTTTGGCAGCGGTCTTCCAGGCTTTCGTAGGCTGTGTACCCGGTTCCGGCCATATTGTTTTCCAAAAACTCAATTTCGTCCTGCGGGTCAACTATGGCCCAGCCTGCCGATCCCATATTCTGTATGGCGCTTTCCAGTTCCGCCCTTTCATCTTCATTTGTCTTCGTGGTTTTACCTACGCGGTAAGGCATGGCGAACAGTTCCACAAAATCGCCGTTATATCCCAGCGTGTTGCGCAGGAATATTTCGTACAGGGCAATTTTGTAAAACAGGCCATAACCGCAAGCGCCTGTTCCGTTTTCGTTTACGGTAGGCACCCAAATGTGCCAGTCTTTGTATGGATCTTCATTGAAATTTGCGCCGCCGATTGAGTACACCAGCTGCGTTACGTTCATCCGTTCCGGGCTTACATTCCAGCGGCGGATCAGTGACAAGTTGGGGAAAGAATCGTTTTCAATATCGCCCAGGCTGATAAGGCTGTAACCGAAAAAAATGGCATCGAGCGAATAGGCAATAAAGTTGTCAAACCATTCCTGTGCAAACATGGCGTTTAGTTCTTCGCTTTCGTTGCCCTTTGCATCTTTGAACGTCCACTGGCGAAGCATGGTCAGGTCTTTTCGGCGCTCCATCAGGCTATACACATGGCCGTTCAGGATGGTGTCTATGTACATACGCTGCATCCGTACCCGGTGCGGATACCATGCGTTTTCGGCTTCACCTACGGCCTGCCGCCACATTTGCACGTCATGGCGCAAACGTTGAAGCTGTACCGGGGCAATATAGTTGGAAAGGTTCTGCTTTACGTCCACGGCACCGCCGCCCTGCCTTACCTGAACGCTGCCCGGAGCGCCGTAAACAGTAGGATAACCCGATGCGCTGAATGCCGGGATTTGGTTTTTTATATTGCGTAAGCGGTTGCCCTTTCTGCTCATTAGTAGGAATTTTGATTTTTAACGTTGCCGCCGTACCTGATCCGCTGGCCGCTTTTGGGCTGTATAACCGGCAGTTTTGCCGTCATTTCACCACGGGCAAAGGCTTGCAGCATTTGTATTGCGTTGGTGTACCTGTCTTTTCGCAAGTCGGGTATATTACGCGGCGAAATACGACTGTGCAGGTGAAACAGGGTAATATCAATAACAATCATCAGCACGGATTGCGTTCGGTTATCCCCTGCTGTCCAGTAGGTTGTATTTGTGGGCAGCGTGCCTGCCGGTATTGAATAGGTCGAAAGTTGCTGCCAGTAAATAGCACCGTTTACGGGATCGTCAGGGAAAACGTTCGGCAGCGGTATGTTCTGAATCTTCCCATACTGGATGCTTTGGCCTGGTTCAATCGTTGCCACCTTGCAGGTGTACACTTTGTCCTTCCAAAATACCTGATCACCTACCACATAGGCGGCCTGATAATCAAATAACGGTTTGGGATAAGTTCCGAAAAACAGGTCGTATTGAGCGCCCAGCTTTTGCCAGTGTGCCGCGTTCCATGCTTCAGCGGTGCCAATGGCCGTGGTGCAGATATACACGTCGTTATTGTACAGGGTAAGCGCGTGCAGCGCGTAGGTAGATTGCGCGCTGTAGGCTGTAGCGTCAAGATAAACGCGATCTGTGGCCTTGTACGTTGCTGCGTAGGCCCACGGCAACGTATCTGTAAATTCCTGGTCGGTAAGGTATTTTTGCGTCAGGTAGCCGTATGCTTCCTCTATGGCCTGCAGTTCGGCGGTATTGAGAACGGCAAGATCGTTGCCAATAATTTGCAGCAAGTTGTCCTGCTGTATCTGCTTTTTAAAGTCTGAAAAGATAAGGTAGGGCATCGGCACGGTATTGCACCGTTAAAAATAAAGGGAAAAGTTTTAAAAATGTTCAATGTAACTCAATTTTTTTCTTTTTATACTGCACAATTTGCATAATGTTTCACATGGAACAAAAAAGGGCAGCCCATTACAGGCCGCCCGTGTACAACGAAACGAAACGCGGTTAAAATAATCCTATTACTGAAAACCCAATATTGATGCCTGTTATGTTATTCCAGCCTACCAGTCCGCCAACGGTTGCGAAACTTCTGCCGTCCGGTGCGCCGTAAATTCGATAATCGTACTGCCTAAATCCGGTTCGATCTATGCTGCCGGTGAATGCAAAGGCGTGCAGCAGCTTGCTTTCTGATCCGTTGAAGCGAATCCGGTACATAACGGTGGCAGTCGGGATGGCTTGCATTACGTCATTTTTGGCCTTGTCGCCCACTTCTGTTTTCATGTACCTGGTGCCTATGGCTGCGCTGAAATTATCAACGATTGTGCCTTTGCCGTATATTCCACTGATGCCAAATGAAAAGGAAGGCGAAGGCATTGCATCTTTTCCGGTTTCAATGTTAAATCCGGCAGTAAATATTTTATCGCGCTGACAGTGGCTTTGTGCGGTAGCTGTGAATAATATAAAAAGGGCGACGGCTGTGAATAGGGTTTTCATGGTTTCGTTTTTTTGTGCCGTTAGGCGGTTATTTTTTTATTGTTAGATTTTGGCTGATTTAATTTTGCTAAGTCAAAAACAAGTTTGATATAAAGACCGTATTCTTTTATTTGTTCTTCCGTGTACCCATAATCATTGCCGATATTTTTAAACTCTTTTTTCCAGTATGAAAATTCAAATTCCTTGCACCCAATTCGCAAAAAACCTTTTTTGCATTCATTAACAAAATGGCGGCTTCCCTGAATCTGTAAGGGTGATTTATCCCACGCATTGCCGTACACCTGCGCATCGCCGTACACCTGCGCATTGCCGTACACCCACGCATTGCCGTACACCCGCGCATTGCCGGACACCCACGCATTGCCGTACACCTGCGCATCGCCGTACACCCGCGCATCGCCGTACACCCACGCATTGCCGTACACCTGCGCATTGCCGGACACCCACGCATTGCCGTACACCTGCGCATTGCCGTACACCCACGCATCGCCGTACACCTGCGCATTGCCGTACACCTGCGCATTGCCGGACACCCACGCATCGCCGTACACCTGCGCATCGCCGTACACCTGCGCATCGCCGGACACCCGCGCATCGCCGTACACCCACGCATTGCCGTACACCTGCGCATCGCCGTACACCCGCGCATTGCCGGACACCTGCGCATTGCCGGACACCCACGCATTGCCGTATAGGTTTTCTTCTTTCTCAATAAACCCACCTTTATCTCCTTTATTCCCCCAGCGACAATCAGCAGTCAATTCAATTCTGAAAAGTTTTATTCCGAACGCATTTACAATAAATTCGGACGTTAGTTTGTAGTGTTTCATAGTTCCGTTGTATTAATGGTTAAAGATTACTTTTTTGGCTGCCATTCTTCCGGCAGGTAGTGCGCTTTTCCGCCTGCCAGGTAGTACAGTTCGCCGTCCTGATCGGGCAGTATTTCGGCCTGTACTATTTCGCCACGGTAGCGGATAGTCGCGGTGCTGGTGGTGGCATTTACAAAAATTAGCGTAGGTTTCATGGTGTTTCGTTTTGTTGACAGTGTAAAGATGTGGCAAATAATTTATTCACGCAATACCTTAAGCAAATTTTAATGTTATTTTAATATTGCCTGTTATGCGATATAGGGTTTTTGCCCACGGTAATTTTTGACTGAACGCCGCCCTTTTGATATAGCATAAATTCGGCAGCATAGGCGTAACAAAGCAGGTAGTCATTGGCATCAGAACAGTGGCCGTACTTTTCAAAACTGATACCCGTATCGGGGTGCTTTTCCTTTATTTTTGCCTTTGTACCGTCCGCCGCTTCTTTCAGGTACATATAGTCGGAAATGGTTTTATTGCAGGTGTCGCCAATAATGACAGTAAGACCGCCATTGTTATGGTCAAATACGGCATTTATCCAATTACCACGCATTACTACTGCCGGGGCCGACTTTGCCACACGCAGGCTGGGGCGGTAGGCTGCCAGTGATCGCTGAATAATCACAAAATCATTATATCCCTTTTCTGTTCGGGTATCTTCCTGCATACCGGACGGATCGCCGTAAATAAACAGGCCCGCTTTGTGGCCAGGGTATAAGCGGACAAATTCCCGGCAGACGTTTTCGGTTCGGTTGTTGGGGCTTTCCAGCGTTATTTCGTTGATCTGCCAGGCCGTTTTCCCTTCCAGCTGCCAAATGGTGCAGGTCATGTATGGGTTTACGTTGAAGTCGAAGGAAATGTGCAGCGGCAGGTCGGGATTGTATTTAACCGTGCCGGTGTTCTTTGCCCGTTGGAATAGTTTGTAAAAGTTTCCCCCGGTTTGCTTCCGCGTCCACAAACCTTTTGAATATACGCTGTACAGGTATGTGTTGGTGTTTTTATACCCTTCAATCTGCGCCTTTACTGCATCCGGCAGCCAGCGGTTATCCTGATAAACGGAATGGTGTATTGTAACACTGTATTCCACCTTTCGCCCTTCCACTTCGATGGCCGTGGTTGTTCGGTAAGATAGTTCGTTGTGGCCTTCAAAAAAACGCTTCCAAAACCAGTTTTCCGTGTAGTCGCCTTCAATTTCGGGGTTGATAGTAAAATATTCCTGCAGGCGGTCAGCTTTCCCGGATCGTATGGTCAGCGATATGGTGGCAAAATCTTCTTCGTCCGGTATGTCTTCTTCATACCATACGCAGGTCGGGTCTTTGATTGATTTCAGGCTGGCCGGATCGTCACCGCCGCGGGCAATGAACCGATTCCCATTTACGCAAACAATGGAAAGGGGAGAAACGCGAAACTGAAATAAATCCTGCAGGCCCAGTGTGATAATGGTCTGCTTTAAGTTTTCGTAGCTGGATTCCTGTATGGTGTTGTATTTCTTTCGGTACAGGATGCACTTAAAATATTTGTGCGTTAGGCAATTATAAACAAGCTGTTTGGCGACAAAATCGGACTTTGAAGAACCCCTGGAACCGTACAGAATAACGTACCGGTCTGCGCATTTCGTCAGGGGTACAAATTTTTCATTGATTATTTTTGACCATTTTGGCCATATAACGCGGGTTATCATTCTTCATCTTCAGGGGCTTCAACTATTATAGTTCGGGAAGTGCTGGTAACGTCCAGTTTATCGCCGTACTTTTTAGGCTTCAATTTGCTGGCAATCCATTTGCGGGTTTCAACGCGAAGTTTTGATCTGTTGGTGACTTCCTTATCTTCAACGTTGTACGTCTTATCGCCCTTTTCGATAGTCATATAGTCGTTTGTGCCATCGTCGGCAATATCCAGCATATCTTCCACCAGTAAATCGGCCTGTTCTTCCTTCGCGCGCGTGTATTGTGCAAGAAAACCGTTTTTGTCTTCCCGTAGCCATTTAAGGACAGTTTGAACCGATGGCATATTTTCATCTGTACATATTGTTCGCAGGCTTCTTTGTGTGGTTGCTATCTGTTCGCAGATGCGGTCAGCAATAGATTGGCTGTATGATTCCGGTCTTCCCTTTGGCTTTGGTTGATTTTTTACAGGTGCCTTTTTCTTTGCTTTTGCCATATCAGATTCGATTTGCAGATAAGGTTTTATGCGTAAATAGTTTGTTTTTGTGCTTTTCCTTCAAAAAATCAATGTGCTGTTTTTTGTCGCCGTATTCGATATGATCCGTCCGGCATAACGCCATCAGGTTTTCAATGGTGTCTTTCTGCCCTGATCCGCCCATACCACGGCATTCGATGTGGTGAATGTCCACCGCCCGCTGGCCGCATACTTCGCAGGCAATAAAATCGTCCTGGCCATATCCGAAATGGTTCAGGTATGTTTTAACGTGCGGTTTCATTGGGTCGTTTTGTCAGTTAAAAGTAATAAAAAGTTTGAATGTATTAAAACTATTGGATTTTTTCAGATTCACCTTCAAATTCAAGTTCCATTTGAACGCTGGGGGCTTTCTTTCCATCCAAGTACAATTCTACTTCGTATTGTAGCTTTCTGATCAGCGATGCGAGTTTAAAACTGTATTGATACCCATTGTGTGTGTCTTCCCATTTTGTAAACGGTGAAACAAGATTCAAAACCCGGTTGCCAGCAAGCTGTCTTCTTCCAATCAAAGTAACACCTTCGTGTTCATCGCTGCCCCCAATCGTAAACCCGGTAACTTTTAACTTTGAAAGTATTGGGTGAGGAATGTCAACGTAGGCAAAAAGGTCAATTTCACCGACTTCTGTTTGTTCGCACAAATATGCCAGGTGTGGTTTCAATTCATCAAGCAATACCAGTAAATCATTGTGCGGTGACCATGTGCATTTTTGCGAAGATTCAATACTAAACTTTTCGTTCCCATCGCTGATTACAGTGTCAAATTCGATTTCCATGTAACCAACGCTGTTAAGTTTTGCTTTTTTAATGGTTCTCATATTGTAGGTTGTTTTTTACTTTCCATACACCAGCATCGCTGCATCCCTGGCGTGTTCGTTGGTAATATGCTGCCAGCCGGTCATTTTTTTGAACGCCGCTGCATCCAGTTTCGTTCGGTTGTTTTTGGGTGCCACCATTTCGTAATTGGCCCCGATTGATTTCAAAAAGTCTTCCCATATTACTGCGTCACGTTTCACCGATCCTGCGCCCTGTAACTGTTCGCGGCCTGAATTTCCGAACCAGCGGCGTTTGCGTGCATCTTCAACACGGATGAATGTCACGGCCAGTATATCCTTTTCCAGCATCCGTATGTTATCCATTGCTGTGTGTATTTTCATGCTGGTAACGTCCAAAAACCGTTTTTCTTGGGAATCCCATATTGCGTACCCGGTTGTTGTGCCGGTGTCTATGCCAATGAAATATTTATACGGTTTCATAGGGTTGCAACTTACTTCGCAGGGTTTTAATACTCAATTAAATTTTGATTAAAGTCAACTGATCTCGTTTCACCGGGTATTTATTCCCAGCCGCGTTCTGTACAATCAGTACGTTTTGAAATTCCGCGGTAACGCTTACGGTTTCGCCTTTCTTTCCGTACTGCTGTTTTTTAAAATTGCTGAACACGTCTTCATTCAGCTTTGCTTTGATGCTTTGATTTTTCATATTCAATCATTGCGGCTGTGTTTTTCATCCTTTCTTCCATGCTGATTTCTTCTGAATTTCTTACGTCTGAATAGTCGGGCCGGTGATTAGCTGCCTGTTCTTCCCGAATAGCCAAGATTGACTGAAACCGTTCTTCCCGGTACTGCTCAAACATTTCCATGAACTTCGGTATGTCCATGCTTTCATAAAGCGCTCCATATTCGCCACGGGTCAGGCGCTGCAGAAACAGCATCAGGTCTTCCAGCGCCAGGTTATCTTCTTCGGCTGTTTCGATAATTGCATCGGTCAAGTCCATGATCTGCGTGGCGTTCATTGACCGTTTCAGGTTCATGCTTTCCATTGCGGCGGTAATACCCACACCCACCAGCGCGGCGGCTCGTGGCAGGTCTTCTTTGGCCAGTTGTGGCAGCCTGGCCCCGGATGGTATGCTGAACAGTGCCAAATAGTTTGGATGGCCAGCAGGCGTTTTGTATGGCTTAATGGCCATGTTCATGGCTTGCCGGTTGCCGTTTTCCATAGCGACGATGATGTTCGTCTGCCACTTCTCTTTGTAGGTTGCCAGCTGAAATTTTTGATTTTCCATCAGGTAAAGGGTTTTTAATGCTGTTATAAAATTTTTGAATGCTGCCAGCAATAGATTTCAATGGCATATTTACCCACCATGTATCTTTTTCGACTTCAAATGCTATCTGATCCCATGTGGAAAGTATTAACGACCGTGTTGCCACGTCTTCGATATTGGCAATGCCGTGCTGCTTAATCATGAACTGTAGAATGCGACCTGCCGCTGCGAAGTCTTCTGTTTGATCTTTGGTGTATGTCGGAAATTTACTGTACCAAGCGCGGCACATTGTAGGCACCAACTGCGGACCGTCAAAAAGGTTTTCAGACTTTCCAAAAGTGTTTTCAGTTTTACTTTCATTTTCTTCTTCATCTTCATATTCAATGCGCGTGCTTCCGCTTGGGTTAACCGTTGGGTTTATTTTGGGTTTTCTTCCGCCTTTTTTACCGTTTTCTTGCTGCTTTTTCAGGTATTCAAGACGTTCTGCGCGTATTTTTTCCAGCCGTTCATTGATCATTCCCGTTTGGGTTTCAACAAACTTTTTCCCAACTGTAGGCCAACTGGATTGCATACTGGTTACGATTCGGCTTAACCGTTGGGTTTCTTTTGGGATTTCTCCTTGCGCCCATTGGTGCATCAGCAGGCGCATGTAACAGCCAAATTCTTCGTCTGTCCAGTCTCGAGTTGACCGGTCAATATCGTTGTAATATAGGGGTAGGATCGGATTGTTAGCCATGGTGCTGGCCCTTTTGCTCACCGGCTTTTTTCAATTTTGTAATAACACCTTTTAAAGCCTTGGTTCTTTTACGTTCCATTTCATACAACTCTCTGTAACCATCCCTTGAAATTTTCATGTAGTTATAATCATTCTGAAGCTGAACATGATTTTTTGCCATTGCTTCGGTTGCGTCTGCAATTCGTTGTAACGATCCGGCGTTTAACTGATCAATTGTTAAATATTCGTCGCTGGTTCCGTAATGCTTACGGCTTTCGTCGCGATACCTTTTAATGTCTGCCATAGGGTAATAAAAAGCCCCGAATCGCAGGGAAGTTGCAAAACGGGGCCGGTTATGTTTAACCATTGAATCCGTGCTGTGCTTCCCTTCACTGCGCGGATTGTGTCGTAAATATACGCACTGTTTTAAAACTTCAAAACAAAGTTTGAATGTACATGAAAAAAAAATCAGAACATGACGGGCTGATAGTTTATAGGCTTTTCCTTCCAATACGTTACCGTATTGCCTGTCACCGGGTCTTTGTCTTTCCGATCCATTACTACCAAACCGTTTTTTACTAATTCATTTCGCCTGCCGGTAACGCGGTTAATTGGCCAGCCCAAATACTCCGCGATCATGCGGTCATTGCACACTCCCAATTTGCGGATAGCAATGAATACCTGTTGTCTGCAGAAGTCGCGGCGCTGTGCAGGTGTGCCGTGGTATGCTACGCCGCTGGTTTCGTGATCGTAAGGCATAGGTTATGGTTTTGTTTCAGGTTCGATGGATATGTGAAATTTAGAAAATTCTTTCAGGCGAATAAGTTCAGACTTCCACATTTCAATCAGTCGAACCCTTCGCTTCACGTCTGTGTACCGGGCGCAGCGTACTTCGATTCCGTTTTTATACAGTCGAAGTATGCCGCGCCTGTCGTACCGTGGTTGTCCGTATTTTTTCATTAGAATGGCAGGTCGTCTGTTGGTGGAAAATCTTCGTTGTCATTGTAATTTTCTCCAAAACCCTGCTGCGATGCAGGTGCAGGTCGCGCTTGCTGATCGGCTTCTATTTTCCAGCATTTTAGCGTGTTCATTACGCCTTCTTTTTCGTTTTTTGACCAGTACCGGCCCCGAACGTCAACGCTGCAGGTGACGGTTTGGCCTGGTTTGAAGTTGTCCAGTTTGTTACAGGCACCCTGCTGAAATTCAAGATTGTAAGTGTTTGGGTACTGCCCTTCGGTTTCTTCCAGCCAAAGGATGCGCTTTTCAAAATTTCCAATGACTTCGGACGGGAATATTCGTTTGATCCGCCCGGATAGTGTAATGTTTGGCATAGGTTAAATTTTTGCTTTTGCGTAAGTAATTGTTTTGTCAACCAGTTCACAAACTGCTGCGTGAATGGCTTTGTGTTTTTTGCTTTTGAATGCAAAATCGGTTTTGACTGAATGCAGCCGGGTTAAAAGGTCATTAAATTTATCTTTGTCGCCCTTTGCCAGTTCTGCTTCCTGTGCAGCAATGCGGTCCGCTTCGGCTTTGGCTTCTGCGTTGCGTTTGGCTTTCAGTTCTGCTTCCAGCTTTTCGCGTTCAGCACGTTCTGCGGCGGCTTTTTCTTCGGCTTCTTTTCTGATCCGTTCAGCTTCTTCCCGTTCCTTGCGGCGTTGTTCTTCAAGCTGTTTTCGTTCAGCCTGCAGGCGCTCATTTTCGATGCGCAGGCGTTCGCGTTCTTCCGCTTCGGCTTTTTCACGTTCAATGCGTTCTGCTTCCGCTTTCTCAGCTGCAATCCGGGCCGTTTCTTCGGCTTCTGCTTTGAACTGTTCAGCGGCTTTCTGCTGAAGTATTGCGCCGTTATACATACAATCAAAGTCTTCCCCGGTCATATAACCAAGGTCGATGTTCACCGGAAAGTATTCATGCAGCCCAGCAACCAGCTGCTGCCGTTCGATCCGAAGTTCGTCGCGGCGCTTTGCTTCCATGCGCTCAACAAACTTTTCCTGATCTTCAAGGTGCTTTTCAATCGGTACGATACCGGCTTCAATGACGTTGTAAATACCCTGAACAGCGCGGCCATATCGCAGGCTGTCGGCTTTCAGTTGTTCGCGCAGTTTGTCGGCTGTGGTGCGCACCTTACGCAATGCCAGCCGTCCTTCGCGGGCCAGTTGCATTTCTGCTGTCTGCGTTTCGTCGGTAACGACAAGTTCAAACGCTTTGTGTTTCCATTCGTTGATCTGATCCAAAAACGGGGCAAACTGTTCAATGATGTTTTGCGCTGTTTCTTATGCCAGTTGTTCTTTGTTGGTGATGGCCAGCAATTCTGCCGGTGCCATAATTTCCGTTGTTTTCATGTGGTGGTACGGTTTATTTGTATAATAATGCTTTTGCCATCAGGACGCGGGCGGTGAGCGCGTCTTTGTCTTCCTGCGGAACTTCAAATTCAAAAGTGACCAAGTTTTTGTAATATCCGCCATCGGGCAGGTATGGCAGCCAACTGGACGGGCTTTCGGCAATGAAACGATATTGCCAAAGGTCTTCACCATCGTAGTTTTCTGCCATTTCCCGCACCGCTTCCAGTTCGGACAGGTAAGGCATATACAGAATGGCTTCGGCCCGGTCTACTTCGTAAATGATGGCGTTAGATACCATCTGCCAGTATTCTTCCGGGCATTCTTCACGCAGCAGCGCAACGTCCTGTTTCATCAGCACGTCCGCGTATTGGCAGAAATTCTTCGGCCAGTAACATTTAATTTCGCCAATTTTTACACCCGGCATAACCAGGTCGGGTGATCCGGCCCAGCCTGCAATGCCGGGGTGTTTGGCGGTTCTGTCGCTGGTAAGTTCATACCCAAAGGGCAGCATTTCAAATACGCGCTGTTCCATCAGGTGGCCCCAAGCCATTTCTTTTGAATAGGCTTCTACGTTGACGCTTCGGCCCAAACGCATTTCCATGCGCTTTTCTTCGATGTAGGTCAGGCCGGGTGCGCCGATACCTTTACCTGTTTTGTCGTTCTTCATCAGTTTCCATATCTGTGAACTGGTGAAATTTGCAATTCGTTCTTTTATCTCTATCATGGTTTAAATTGATTCGGTTAACAATAATTCGCGGTGTTCTTCTGTCAGGCTGTATTTCATTTCTACCTGCTCAATGGTGTACTGGCCGCTTTTCAGCGCTTCCACGGCACCGGCCCACTTCGGGCTGTCGGGAGTAAGGGCAGGAAGTTTCGGCTCTGTATTACGGATGCGCAGGCATTCTACTTCTTCGCCCTTCAACTTTGTCGTGGTGACAAATAGTGTGATCTGTTTTCCGGCCCAATCTTCGATGTACGGGGTTTTGTAAATGGCCTGGATGGTTTTGCAGTTTGTCCGGTTTAGGATCAGCGGCTTTTGATTTTTCAGGTAAGCCACGGTGCATTCTTCGCTGCGTCCGCCTTCGCCTTTAACCATTTCGCGTTTGACGTGGGTAATGGTAACGGTCAGGTCTTTGCCTTCGTCCAGCGAATAGGCACCGATGTAGTCGGGGTTTACAAGGCGCTTCCAGTGCGTCTTTTCGTTAGTAGCTTTACTCATATTGTGGTTGTTTTATTGTGCGATATTCAAATACAGCGCGTGAACTTCTGCCATCTGCACCATGTTCGTTACCGGAAGATTGCGCTGCATAACGTCAATACATAGCGGCATCATTGTGTTATCAAAATACTGCTGCAGCCTTGCTTTCAGTACATTGTTCCAGCACAGTTTTGCCACCAGCTTTTCGCGGGTGTTGAACAATTTCACCGGGTGAAACGGATTCGGACTGTTATCGTATGTGTACAGGTCCGTTTTCAGTGATGAAATTCTGCAGTCTACTTCGTGAATCATTTGCTGAATCTTATCAACTTTTTCAAGGGTCGAAAAAACGTGGCGCGATTTCATATTCGTTAGGGTTTTGGTTAGTCTTCAATCATGTGATGGGTTTCGCATTCACACACAGCTTCAGCCGCCAGTTCTTCCATGCGGTCGTATTTATAGCTGCTGATCAGCGCCCGCAGGTTGTTTTCATCCAGTGGCGGGCAGTCGTCCATTGTGAATGATACGGTTCCGTCTGTAATACGGTAAAATTTGCCAATAGGCCAGCCGTAGTTTTCGGCTGTTACGGTAATGGCTCCGGATTGAAAGATTGTTTTCATTTCGTTCGTTTATAGAACTAAGGTAAATAATATTTTGTTCACCTCAAACAAAGTTTCAAAACTTTTAAGCGTATTTTAATACGGGTACAAAAAAGCCCCAGTGGAAACCGAGGCCGCTACTAACGAATGCTTGCCAAAACTCTATTGTGCAAGTCAGTTTTCA
>SAIX01000118.1 GCA_004028765.1 Chitinophagaceae bacterium
CCTAACTCCTAACTCCTAACTCCTAACTCCTAACTCCTAACTCCTAACTCCTAACTCCTAACTCCTAACTCCTAACTCCTAACTCCTAACTCCTAACTCCCCACAATCCTTTAGTTTTGCTCTATGTATCCCGATGATTTCCTGAATAAAAAACTCGATGAACGAAAAGGGAATGGCTCCCTGCGTTCCTTGCGTTTACCGGATGGAAAAACAGATTTTTGTTCGAACGATTATCTCGGTATTGCAAGAAACGGTTTGCTGCATTCTGAAGAAACGGGTTTGTCACATGGCTCCGGGGGGTCGAGGCTGCTGGCAGGAAATTACCCGTTGATAGAAAAGGTGGAAAAAGAGATCGCCGCTTTTCACAGGGCAGAAGCTGCGCTTTTATTCAATTCAGGCTATGATGCCAACCTCGGGCTCTTGTCTGCTGTCGCCGGGAAGAATGACACAATAGTATACGACCAGTTCAGCCATGCTTCTATCCGCGATGGGATCAGGCTTTCCTTCGCAAAATCTTTTTCTTTCCTGCACAATGATATGGACGACCTGCAAAAAAAACTGCAGCATGCAACAGGAACCATATTTATTGTTACCGAATCTGTATTCAGTATGGACGGGGATCTTTGCCCTTTGGCAGAATTGATCACGATCGCTCAAAAAAACAACGCACATCTGATCATCGATGAAGCGCATGCCACCGGTGTAATCGGCGCAAAAGGGGAAGGATTGGTGCAAAGCGAAAACAATACCGATGACGTTTTTGCCAGGATACACACTTTCGGGAAAGCCTGTGGCTGTCACGGCGCAGTGATACTCGGCTCAGAAAGGTTGCGAAACTATCTTATCAATTTTGCACGCAGTCTTGTTTTTTCCACTTCTCTGCCCGAACAGGCTGTGCATGCCATTCATAATAGTTACCAGCTTTTTCCTGCTATGCAAAAGGAGAGAGAACAACTGCATAAACTGATCAGGATATGGCAGTCGGCAAAGATCCCTTTTGAAAAGATATGGTCGGATACAGCCATCCAACCCCTGATCATCCCGGGAAATGAAGCAGTAAAAAAACTGGCCGGCGTTTTGCAGAACAAGGGTTTCGACATACGCCCGATTCTCTATCCAACGGTCCCGAAAGGAAAAGAAAGACTCAGGATCGTGCTTCACTCATTCAATACAGAAGCAGAACTGGAAGCATTGATCGGGGTAATGCAAAACACAACCCTGTAAACAGTATGGAAACGATTTTTGAAGACAGGATGTTTACAAAAGAAACCTTGCCGGATAATATCCTGGCAAAAGGCGCATACGAACATTGCCATTTTGTGCAACTGGATCTGAATGGGGTGGATTTATCTCATTTCCGTTTCACGGATTGTGTTTTTGAAAATTGCAACCTTAGTCTTTGTAAACTTGCTCAAACCTGTTTTAATAAAGTAAAATTTGAACATTGCCGCTTAACCGGTCTGCGCTTTGAAGATTGTTATTCTGTTGTATTTGGTGTATCTTTTTATCATTCGCAACTGGATATGTCCACTTTCTACGGTTGTAAAATAAAAAAAACAGTTTTTGAATCCTGCAGCATCAAAGAAGTGGATTTTACCAATGCAGACCTTGGTGGTGCCGTGTTCCGGGATTGTGACCTGCACAGATCGGTTTTTGTATCAACAATACTCGAAAAAACCGATTTCAGTACTGCAGTGAATTTTCAGATCGATCCGCAAAAGAACAGGATAAAGAAAGCGGTTTTTTCCTCACAGAATCTGTCAGGTCTGTTAACTGGTTTTGATCTTGATATCCGATAAACAAAAATGAATGAAGGAAACTGATAAAAATATTTTGCAAAAACTCGGCATCGCAGCACTGAATCCCATGCAGGAAGATGCGGTTGCGAAAATCACTGCTCATAAAGAAGTATTGCTGCTGGCGCCAACAGGTTCGGGTAAAACACTGGCTTTTTTATTGCCCCTGTTGCATCAGCTGAAAAAGAACTACCCCAAAGTGCAATGCCTGATACTTTCCCCTTCCCGGGAACTGGCATTACAAACGGGTAAGGTCTGGAAAAATATGGGTACGGCTTTTAAATCGGTGGTTTGTTACGGGAAGCATGATATGCAGACGGAGATAGATGAACTCAGGGAAGCGCCTGCTTTGCTGATTGGCACACCCGGCCGCATTGCAGACCATATCCGGCGGAATAGTTTTGATGCTTCTTCGATTTCTGTCATCATACTCGATGAATTCGACAAATCGCTCTCTCTCGGTTTTGAAGAAGAAATGTCATTTATATTTTCGTCTGTTCCTTCGCTTGAAAGAAAAATACTGGTCTCGGCAACAGCCTCTGTTGCCATACCCGGATTTGTTGCTGTAACTGACGAACTGGTTGTAGCAGATCATTTGAGCAGTCATCTTGATCAGCCGAAATTTTCCCTCCAGGCGGTCTATTCCGAGCAAAAAGATAAGTTGCAAAAACTCTTCGACCTGCTCTGTTATTTTAGTGAAGGTTCGGTATTGGTTTTCTGTAATCACCGAGAAGCGGTGGAAAGAGCGGCTGCATTTATCAAAGAAAGCGGTATCCAGTGTGCGGCATTTCATGGAGGGATGGAACAGATGCAACGCGAACAGGCATTGGTGCGTTTCCAGAACGGGAGTGTGCGTTACCTTATCGCCACGGATCTTGCTGCACGTGGCCTTGATATCCCGGGTATCGCACACATAGTTCACTATCATTTGCCGGCAACCGAAGCAGAGTTTATCCACCGGAACGGGCGTACGGCAAGAATGCGTGCCGAAGGAGAAGCATGGCTTTTATTATACCGGGAAGAAACACTTCCTGCATGGCTCCCGGAAAAATTACCCGAAGTAAAATTACCCAAACAGTTGCCGTTGCCTTTGCCGGCAGCATGGGCCACGATCTTTATCAATGGCGGAAAAAAAGACAAACTCAATAAGGTTGACCTCGTTGGTTTTTTCCTGCAGAAAGGCGGCCTGCAGAAAGAAGAGCTTGGTTTGATCGTTGTAAAAGACCATGTTTCTTTTATTGCCGTTAGCAGGAAAAAGCAGAAAAGCCTGCTCGCCCTTGTGCAGGACCAAAAAATCAAAGGCCAAAAATACCGTATTGCACTGGCGAGATAAGTTTGTAATTTTATTTCTTATAACGGAATGCATGCCTTATCACCGCAACTTCACATACTGGATCGATAAAAGGCAATGGAAATATTATTTCCTTATGCTCTCCCTGCAACTCGCAAAACAGGGGTAATAGTTCATAGTTGATAGCTCATGGTGGATGGTTAATGGGTCATAGCTGATAGTTCATAGTGTTTTTGATGTATAGTATCTGTGATACATAAAATCAGCATATAATATTGTTTCCTCTTACCAAAAAACAATAACCAATTCTTAATTTTTCATTCTTAATTATTAATTCTTTTATGCCTCACTATCATACACTCGGAACCGTTCCGCATAAACGCCATACGCAATTCCGTAAACCGGATGGAGGATTGTATTCCGAACAATTGTTTTCTACAGAAGGTTTCAGCAACGATTATTCTTTGTTGTATCATATACATCCGCCCACGCAGATCATTCATACAGATGAACCTGTGAATGTTGCACCAAAAGTTGCAGAAGAAAAAATGCTGAAACACCGCAGTTTTGAGGGGTTTCATATCCGGCCTGAAAAGGATTTTCTGCAAAGCAGGAAGCCCATACTGGTAAACAACGATTGCCATATTGTGCTCGCCGCCCCGCAAAAAAATGAGATGGGTTATTTTTATAAAAATGCGGATGCAGATGAAATGATCTTTGTGCATGAGGGGTCGGGAAAACTGCTTACGCAATACGGTGAGATCGGTTTTGGGTACGGTGATTATCTCGTTATCCCGAGAGGTACGATTTATCAGGTGACATTCGATACCGATGTAAACCGCCTCTTCATCGTGGAAAGTTTCAGCCCCATCCGCTATCCGAAACGATACACCAGTAAATACGGGCAGTTACTGGAGCATGCGCCATTTTGTGAGCGGGATATCCGCGTACCGCAGCATCTGACAAGCATTGACAGCTCAGGCGATTTCCTGATCAAAACAAAAAAGAAAGGCATACTCTATGGACTGCACTATGCCAGCCATCCTTTTGATGTGGTCGGGTGGGATGGGTGCTGTTATCCCTTTGCTTTCAGTATCCACGATTTTGAACCCATTACCGGTCGCGTTCACCAGCCGCCACCTGTACACCAGACATTTGAAGCGAATAATTTTGTGGTCTGCAGTTTTTGCCCGCGGTTATATGATTATCATCCCGATGCCATCCCTGCACCGTATAACCACAGTAATATCGACAGCGATGAAGTACTGTATTATGTGGATGGGGATTTTATGAGCCGGAAAAATGTGACGCACGGAATGATCACCCTGCATCCGGCCGGCATACCCCACGGCCCGCATCCCGGTGCGGTGGAAAAAAGCATCGGCAAAAAAGAAACCGCTGAGCTCGCTGTGATGGTGGATACTTTTCATCCGTTACAGCTAACCGAAGAAGCGCTGCGGATCGAAAACCCGGGTTATACAATGAGCTGGGCTGAGTAGTTAGGGTGAGTGATGAGTAGTGCCTCTATGAATATCTTCAATTCGCCAATCCGCTAATCCGTTTATCCATAATCTATTTCTCCACAGCCTTGTTCCTTTTCAGAAAATTCGTAACTTATTGTCCTAAAAATATTGCCATATGATTAAATTCAGCGACATCAAGATCGGCGACTATCTCAAAGCAGAGTACGAAGGGAAAATGTGGGAAGGGGAAGTGGTGGAACTAAACGGCGACGAAAAACAGGTTTGCGTACAAACCGAAGTGCAGGAATTCTGGTTCGAAACAGATCATCTGTACCCGATTGAATTGAGCGATGAAGCATTGCTTAAACTCAATTTCAAAAAACAGGTGAATGAGGATGGTTCTGTGAAGTACATGAAAGACGCTTTCCGGATCGTGACACCTGTTGCCGGCGATTTTTCAAAAATGGAAGTATGGTACCGCGAAGACAGGCGCCATAACCCTGATGTGCGTTATGTGCACCAGTTACAGAATATCCACCTTGCCATGACAAAAGTTCATCTTACAAGCGAACCGGTTTGATACATTCAGCCATTTATAAAATAATAAGACCCGTTTCGGCGGGTCTTATTATTTTAGGGGCATGTGAACAGGTTTTTTGCCGTTCCCGAATCCTCAATAAATAATTGAATGAAAAAAATCAGTTTTGTTATGATTGCCATCCTGCTTGTAACAGGAATAATGGCACAGGAAGAAAAAACATTTACCGTAAACGGAACCATCAATGGGTTCTCAAAACCCGTTGCAAGGATATTGTATTTTTATCGCAAGGGGGATAAGAATATTACAGACAGTGTTGAAGTAAAAGACGGAACCTATCAGTTTTCGGGTACCGTTGCAGAACCCTTGATGCTCACCCTCAGGGTAAGGTACCCGCTTGGTGCAGATGGTAAGCCCGTTAAAGTGTTTTCTCAGGGCGATTATGCACCTGTTTTTATCGGACCCGGAACCATCAAGGTCAGCTCTGCTGATTCACTGAGCAATATCACGGTATCAGGTTCCGCAGCAAACGATGAATATAAAAAGCTCACCGCTTTATTAAAACCGGTTAATGAGCAGATGAGGGCAGAGTCGGCGATTTACTCAAAAGCCGCAAAAGAAAAAAATGAATCCGCAAGAAAAGCCTCGGAAGAAAAACTTGATTCGCTTGATAAAGTGACCCGCGAACTGAACGGGCAGTATGTAAAAAACAACAGCAGGTCGCCCATTGCACATTACGCACTGGTAAATTATGCCGGATGGGAAATTGATCCCGTTGCTGTGGAACCCCTGCTGAATCAACTTTCACCGGAACAGAAACAATATCCTTCCATTAAAATGCTTACAGCCAATCTGGAAATTGCCAAAAAAACAGCAGTAGGTGCGATGGCCATGGACTTTACGCAGAATGATACGGTAGGTAAACCGGTTTCCTTATCATCGCTCAGAGGCAAATACCTGCTGGTCGATTTCTGGGCAAGCTGGTGTGGCCCCTGCAGAAGGGAAAACCCGAACGTGGTAAAAGCATACCAGGCCTACCGTGATAAAGGCTTTCATATCATCAGTGTAAGCCTTGATCAGCCCGGTGCCAAAGACAAATGGATCAAAGCCATCCACGACGATAATCTTACCTGGACGCATGTTTCCGATCTTCAGTACTGGAACAACGAAGTGGCCAAACAATACGGCATACAGGCCATTCCGCAAAACCTCCTGCTTGATCCCAAAGGAAAGATCATCGCCAAAAACCTTACCGGTGATCAGTTGGAAAAGAAACTTTCCGAGATATTAAAACCATAAATGATTGTATACTCAATAAAAAAAGACGCTCACGGGCGTCTTTTTTTATTGAGTATCTTGTTGCTGATTAATTGACCGGGATGCTGAAAAGAATATTCTTTTTTTTGACGGCACTTTACATTACGGGGGCAGTAGCGGCACAGGTATTTGGCGGCAACCCGGCTTCGCTGAAATGGAAACAGCTGAATACAGATACCCTTCGGATCATTTTTCCGGAAGGAATGGAACAATCCTCACAGCGCATCGCAAATCTTTTGCAGCGCTACCAGCAAATCACTCCGCATACGATCGGGAACCGGATAAGGAAAGTCAGTATTGTTCTGCAAAATCTCGGCATCCAATCAAATGGCTATGTGAGTCTCGCACCGTACCGCAGCGAATTTTACACCACTCCCCCGCAAAACCCCTTTGAACTCGGCGCGGTACGCTGGACGGATTACCTCGCACTGCACGAATTCAGGCACGTGCAGCAGTTCAGTAATTTTAACAGAGGCTTATCAAAACTCGCGACATTTCTTCTTGGTGAACAAGGTCAGTTGGTGGCCAACGCAGCAGCGGTACCCAATTGGTTTTTTGAAGGAGATGCCGTGTACAATGAAACCAAATACACCCGGCAGGGAAGGGGCAGGCTGCCTTCTTTTTTTAACGGGTACCGTTCATTGTTCCAGGCAGATAAAAAATATGCTTACCAGAAACTGCGTAATGGTTCGTTCAGGGATTACCTGCCCGATCATTACCAGTTAGGCTACCTGCTTGTGGCTTATGGCAGGGAGAAATATGGAGAAGATATCTGGCAAAAAATTACAGCTGATGCGGTTGCATTCAAACCTTTGTTCTACCCCTTCCAGGGAGCCATTGAAAAAAATACAGGACTGCCTTTCAGAAAATTTGTAGACGATGCATTCCGTTTTTACCAAACGCAATGGCAAAATGAAGGGGTGGAAAATGCTGCCTGGATTTCGGCAACAGAAAAAAACAATGTGGTGGATTATGAATACCCCGAACTTACAGAAGATGGACGACTGCTTGTTGTAAAAAGCAGCCGCAGGGAAATCCCCGCATTTTATGTGATGGATACTTTGGGCAAGAGTCATAAAATTGCCACCCGCGCAATTTCAGGTGATTATTATTTTTCCTCTAACGGGAAGAAGATCGTCTATACTGCTTCACAACCCGATCCGAGATGGGGTAACAGGATGCTTCAGTCTATCCGAATCCTCGATATCAATACAGGTGAAGAAACCTTTTTCCCAAAGAATGGCAGATGGTTCTCGCCGGATATCATAAAAGATGGCAACCAACTGCTTGCAGTGGAAGTTGCCACGGACGGCAGTTCCCGAATCGAATTATTTACCGAAAAAGGAGAACTGCAAAAAGAGATCAGCGTACCGGGTATCTTTTTTTCTCATCCAAAATTTTCAAAAGAAGGACAGGGGGTATTTGTTGCGGCGCGTAACGACAGGGGAGAGATGTCGCTGTTGAAATATGACTGGGCATCGGGCAGGGCCGACACATTGGTATATCCATCCAACCAACTCATTGGATTTCTTTCGGTGCAGGGGGATACTGTTTTATTTTCGAAATCACATGAAGGGCGTGATGAGATATGGGGGGTGATTGATCAGCAAAACCGCAAAGGCCCATACAGGCTGGCAAGCTATCCAACAGGCATCTACCGCGCGGTATTGTTGCCGGGTAATAAACTGGCAGCATCTGTGTTTACGGCAGAGGGTTACCGCATCGCATCTTTTATCCCGCAATGGGAAAGAATGGCGCAGAAGGATGAACTCAATGCAACGTATACGCCACAATTAAAAAATAATTTCCTTGATTTTGCGGCCGGTATCCCGCAAAGAAATTTCAAGGAAGAAAAATATGCTAAGTTCTCCGGCCTTTTCAATTTTCACAGTTACCGGCCATATTACGAACAACCCGAATATTCCTTTACGATTTATGGCCAGAACCTGCTGAATACTTTTCAATCGCAGCTTGCTTATACCTATAATGAAAATGAGAACAGCCACAAAGCCGGCTTTAATGCAGTGTATGGCGGCAGCTACATCCAACCCTTGCTTGGCATCAGTAATACCTGGCACCGTTCTGCTGTATTAAACAAAGACACAGCCGTTCACTGGAATGAACTGGAATGGTACACCGGTTTGCAGTTGCCGCTGAATTTTTCTTCGGGGAAGCGATACCGTTTCCTGACAGTTTCTTCAACTTATCGCAGCGATAAACTTAGCTGGACAGGAATTGGGCAGAAACTTTTTACCAACCGCGATTTTGGCTACCTGCAATCACGCATAAGTTTCAGTTCGCAGACACAACAGGCCCAGCAACAGATCTTTCCGCATTTTGCCGAATCCGTTCTTCTCCAGTACCGGAACAGCATCGGAAATTACAAGGCCAGCCAGTTTCTTGCCAGCGGCAGCCTTTACCTGCCCGGCTTTTCGGGAAACCATAGCCTTGTGATCAATGCCGCTTTCCAGGCAAGGGATACAATGCTTCAGTATATTTTCACCAACAATTTTCCTTTTGCGAGAGGGTACCAGTCGGTCGATTTCCCGCGGATGTGGAAACTGGGGGTGAATTACCACTTCCCGGTAGCTTATCCCGACTGGGGCCTGGGGCAGATCGTATATTTTCTGCGGGTGAGGGCTGCAGCCTTTTTTGATTATGCTACCGGTAAAAGCCTTCGTACAGGTATTGCCACCCCTTTCCGCACAGCCGGGATGGAATGGTATTTCGACACCCGCTGGTGGAACCAGCAGCCTGTTACATTCGGGTTCCGCTACAGCCGCCTGCTTGATAATGAGTTGCGCGGCATTACCCGGCCGGATATCTGGGAGTTTATCATGCCCGTAAACCTGTTTTAAAGGCTCTTATGGCTAAATTTGCCTAGTCATGGCCGGAAAACATGAGGTTTTTCCACATTTTTAAGATTTTTTTCCACGATTTTTTCATATTCCGGCAGCATTACAATATCTTTGCAGCCCCAAAAATTGTATGTCGAAACAACCATTGATCAAACAAGACGGCGTAATTCTGGAAGCCCTGAGCAATGCCATGTTCCGGGTTAAGTTGGAAAACGGTCATGAAATCCTGGCCACCATCTCTGGAAAAATGAGAATGCACTACATCAGGATTCTGCCGGGCGATAAAGTGGGAGTTGAAATGAGTCCGTACGATTTGAGCAGGGGAAGGATCATATTCCGTTATAAATAAAAAGATTAATCGCTGAACGCTGAAAGCAGAAAGCTAAGCGCTGAGGCAGCAACCAGATAAAATAACAGACAATGAAAGTAAGAGCTTCCATTAAAAAACGCAGCGCTGATTGCAAGATTGTGAAGAGGAAGGGCAAACTGTATGTGATCAACAAAAAGAACCCTCGTTACAAGCAGCGCCAGGGATAAAATTTGAGAATACGGTAATTTGAAAATATGAAAATGATTTTCAGAAATCCGTAATTAATTTTCAAATCGATCAATTGTAAATTTTCAAATTAACACAGAAATATGGCTCGTATTGCCGGTATTGATTTACCAAAGAATAAAAGAGGAGAGATCGGTCTTACCTATATTTTCGGTATTGGCCGTTCCACTGCGCAGTATATCCTGACGAAAGCAGGTATCGACTGGGACAAAAAAGTAAACCAGTGGAATGATGATGAGCAGGCGGCTATCCGTAACATCATCAACGCCGAATTTAAGGTGGAAGGTGCCCTCCGCAGCGAGGTTTCCATGAGCATCAAACGCTTATTGGATATTGCCTGTTACCGTGGCCTCCGTCACCGGAAAGGATTGCCCGTACGCGGCCAGCGCACAAAAACCAACAGCCGTACCCGGAAAGGAAAACGTAAAACGGTTGCCGGTAAAAAGAAAGTGGCTAAGAAATAATTGGATAACCGGGAAGTTCATTTACGAATGGATTTCCCGGTTCCTTTATAAAAATCCAGTTGTCTTGGATCTCCGGTTAATGGAAGGAGAGACGCTGGTTCCCGGTTCCGGGATTTTTTATTGTTAATCCAGCCTGCCCGCAAAGCAGGGACCACCTCAAAAAACAAACATGGCAAAACCACAAAAGGCGCAGAACAGTGCAAAAGCTGTTGCCAAGAAAAGAATCGTAAAAGTAGATGCAGCCGGTGAGGTCCGCATTTCTGCTACTTTCAACAACATTATTATCAGCTTTACCAACAAAACCGGACAGGTGATCAGTTGGAGCAGTGCAGGTAAAATGGGTTTCAAGGGTTCTAAAAAGAACACACCCTATGCTGCACAGATGGCTGCTGCCGATGCCGCAAAAGTTGCGTCAGAAGCAGGTCTCAAACGCGTGGATGTATTTGTAAAAGGACCGGGTTCAGGCCGCGAAAGCGCTATCCGCTCCATTTCACAATCTGGTATCGAAGTTACTTCTATTAAAGATGTAACCCCGCTGCCGCACAATGGCTGCCGTCCGCCGAAACAACGTCGTGTATAAGTACGAATGACGAAGAACGAAGTACGGGATGTTTTATTCGTACTTCATGCTTCAAAGTTCGTATTTCGAATAGGGTGTTTTATCGATTTTAGATTTTTAGGATAAACCACCGTCATTAAAAAATCGCAAAACAAAAAAAATGGCACGTTACACAGGTCCTAAGACCAAGATCTCAAGAATTTTCGGAGAACCCATCCTCGGCAATGGCAAATGGCTGGGTAAAAACAGCAACCCTCCCGGTCAGCATGGCGCTGCACGTAAGCGTAAAACTTTAGGAGAATATGCGCTTCAGCTCCGCGAAAAACAAAAAGCAAAATATACGTACGGTGTTCTCGAGCGCCAGTTCCGTAAAACCTTTGAAGAAGCCCAGCGCCTGAAAGGGGTAACCGGTGAAAACCTGATCAAACTGCTCGAAGCCCGTTTGGATAATACGGTATTCCGTTTGGGACTGGCTGCCAGCCGCCCCGAAGCGCGCCAGATGGTAAACCACAAACATATCACCATCAATGGTGAGGTAATGAATATCCCTTCTTACCAGTGCCAGCCCGGTGATATCATTGCTTACAAACCAAAAAGCGCCGAAAATTCAAGCGTTACCAGCAAGAGCCGTGGCAAGAACCCTAAGTTCAGCTGGCTTGACTGGAATGAGGCTGAGAAGAAAGGTACTTTTATCACTTATCCTGAGCGTGAAGCGGTTCCTGAGAATATCAAGGAACAACTGATCGTCGAATTGTACTCTAAGTAAGCCTGGTGATGAATCGCGAATGGTTCATCCCTGCTGAAGAGAGGACGGGACGGTGCAGTGAGTGACACAACCGGAGCCGGATAAAAAACGGCAGCTGGTCCAAAAAAATTAAATCAGTAAAAAACAAGTTTTAATATGGCCATATTAAGCTTTCAGAAGCCCGATAAGATCGTTTTACAAAAAGCAAATGATTTTGAAGGACAGTTTGAATTCCGTCCGCTGGAACCAGGTTTTGGTTTAACCATCGGGAATGCATTGCGCAGGGTTCTGCTGAGTTCTTTGGAAGGATATGCTTTGGTAGGGATCAAGATCGAAGGTGTTGACCACGAGTTCGCCACCATCAAAGGTGTTACCGAAGACGTGACCGAGATCATCCTGAACCTGAAACAGGTTCGTTTCAAGAAAACGGTTGAACATGATGTGGTGACTGAGAAGATATCACTGTCTATCAAGGGCCGTACAGAGTTCACTGCCGGAATGATCGGTGAGTTATCACAGAACTTCCAGGTGATGAACCCTGAACTGGTGATCTGCACCATGGATACCACTGCGAAAATGGACATTGAACTGACCATTTCAAAAGGTCGCGGATATGTGCCTGCAGAAGAGAACAAAATCAAAGATGCTGTATTCGGATATATCGCGATCGACTCTATTCACACGCCGATCAAAAACGTGAAATACGCTATTGAGAACTACCGTGTGGAGCAGCGCACCGATTACGAGAAACTGATCCTCGATGTAGCTACCGATGGAACCATCCATCCGGAAGATGCAGTGAAACAGGCTTCCCGTATCCTGATCCAGCACCTCATGATCATCACCGATGAAAACATCACTTTCGATAACAAGGAAGATAAGAAAGAAGATGTGGTAGATGAGCATGTACTGCAACTGCGCAAAGTGTTGAAGACCCCGCTGGAAGATCTGGATCTTTCCGTTCGTGCCTTCAACTGTTTGAAAGCTGCGAAGATCAACAGCCTGAGCGAACTGGTACAGTACGAGCAGGAAGACCTGATGAAGTTCCGCAACTTCGGCCAGAAGTCTTTGTCTGAGATCGAGCAGGTACTCACAGAGCGTGGATTGAGCTTTGGTATGGATCTGAACAAACTGGGTCTCGATAATTTAGATAATTAATCCTCACTCCTGCAAAAGGAGTGCCGGGGATATTTTTCATAACCGCTTCGTTTCCCTGCGGGGAAGAGAAGCAGATCTCACAAATCCTGACACGGTGTGGGATCCTAAAATAAACAAGTCATGCGTCACGGAGACAAAATCAACAACCTGGGCCGTAAGAAAGCGCACCGCGTAGCGTTGCTGCAGAACCTGGCCGCCCAACTGATCACACACAAACGTATCGTTACCACGCTGGCAAAAGCCAAAGCGCTGCGTACGTATGTTGAGCCGATGATCACCAAAACAAAGAAAAACGAAAACGCCAACCAGATCAGCCACAATCACCGCCTGGTGTTTGCAGAACTGCAGGACAAAGCCGCTGTGAAAGAACTGTTCACAGTTGTGGGTCCGAAAGTATCCGGCCGTCCCGGTGGTTATACCCGTATTATCAAACTTGGTATCCGTCCTGGTGATAATGCCGAGAAAGCGATGATCGAGCTGGTTGACTTCAATGAAATTTACGGTAAGGGTGTTGAAAAAGCTGCTGAACCGGCGAAGAAAACACGTCGTGGCCGTACAACGAAAAAAGCAGAAACTGCTGCACCTGCTGCTGAAGCCACTGCAGCCGAAGAAGCACCGGCAACCGAAGAAAAAGCCGCTGAATAATTATGATGATCGTTATTTGACAGAAAGGCAAAATCGTTTCCCGGTTTTGCCTTTTTTCTTGCCCGGAAAAGAATGTGCGAAAAAAGATCCGGGCAAATCAGGAGGATATTATTTTTTTGCAATCGAAAACAGTAAGTAATGCAGCAAATCAAACAACCCGCCATCCTTGTATTAGCAGATGGGCATGTATTTCACGGTCATGCTTTTGGAAAAACCGGTACAGCAACCGGTGAGATCTGTTTTAATACCGGTATGACGGGTTACCAGGAAGTGTTTACCGATCCCAGTTATACGGGACAGATACTGATCATGAACAATGTGCATGTGGGTAATTACGGTGTAAGAGATACAGATGTGGAGAGTGGCAGTGTAAAGATCCGCGGACTCATTGCGCGCAACCTCGAAGAACAATTCAGCCGCTTACTGGCCGGCGGGAACCTGAATGAATACCTGCAGAAAAACAACATTGTTTCCATTGAAGATATTGATACGCGTGCACTGGTGGCACATATCCGTACAAAAGGAGCGATGAACTGTATCATTTCATCTGACATACTGGATGTGGATACATTAAAAGCCGAACTCGCCAAAGTACCTGATATGGATGGACTGGAGCTTGCCAGTACGGTGAGCACAACGGAAGAATATGAATTAGGCGATCCGGCTTCAAAGATGAAAGTGGCCGTACTTGATTTTGGGGTAAAGCAGCATATCCTGCAATGCCTCGTAACACGCGGCGCACATGTGCGGGTGCATCCTGCCAAAACCCCGTTGAGCCGGTTGAAAGAATTTAACCCCGATGGCTATTTTATTTCGAACGGCCCCGGTGATCCGGCTGCCATGCCTTATGCAATTGAAACCGTGAAAGGTATTTTAGGGGAGAACAAACCCTTATTCGGAATATGCCTGGGGCACCAGTTACTGGCACTCGCGAATGATATCCCTACTTTCAAGATGCACCATGGACACAGGGGATTAAACCATCCCGTAAAAAATATCATTACCGGGCAATGTGAGATCACCACGCAGAACCATGGTTTCGGCGTTGACCCGGAAGCAGTTCGCAAACATCCGGGTGTTGAGGTTACACACCTGAACCTGAATGATGAATCCATTGAAGGGATCCGGATCAAAAACAAACCGGCATTCAGTGTGCAGTATCACCCGGAGAGTACACCGGGTCCGCACGACAGCCGTTACCTGTTTGATAACTTTATAGAAATGATCAGGGCACAGCAGAATTGATGCATCCTTATCCGTTTGTGTGAACGCGTATCAATGCCAAAGTATTGATACGCGTTTTATTTTATTACCTTAGCTTCATGAAGATCGCTATCATCAATGGCCCTAACCTGAATCTTCTCGGGAAAAGAGAAACGGATATTTATGGTAACCAGCCATTCGAAAAATATCTCGATGAACTGAAATCGGTTTTCCCTTCGGTGGAATTCCATTACTACCAAAGCAATGTGGAAGGGGAACTGATCAACGAAATTCAGAAAGTTGGATTTACCGTTGATGGCATTGTATTGAATCCCGCTGGATATACGCATACTTCTGTTGCCATCGGGGATGCGATCGCAGCGATAAAGGCACCGGTGGTGGAAGTGCATATCAGCAACGTGCATTCACGTGAAAAATTCAGGCACCTTTCGCATGTATCCGGTAAATCGGCCGGCAGCATTTTCGGACTGGGACTGAAAGGCTATGAACTCGCCATCCGCTGGCTGACCGATCAGCGGTAACGATCAACGGTACGGTATTTGATTTTATTGATTCCATGTATCAGTCATATTCCAGGAAATTAGGTTGGTTCCTTCTGATCGTTTCGATTGCGAAACTGATTGCTGCTTCATTGATCGAGTTGGGGAATGATGAAGTGTATTACTGGACTTACGCGCTGCAGCCCGACTGGAACCATTTCGATCATCCACCGATGGTGGGATGGATGATACGTGTCACCACACTCAATCTTCACTGGGTATCTGCATTGTCGTTACGCCTGGGCAGTATTATCTGCGCAGCGATCTCTTCCTGGTTTGTATTCCGCACGGGCAAACTGATCGCGAATGAAAGAACAGGCTGGTATGCGGCATTGCTGTATAACTGTTCTGTATATACTGGTGTGATTGCCGGGCTGTTTATCCTGCCCGATTCCCCGCAAATGCTATTCTGGACGGCTTCTTTATATGTAATGGCTTTCCTGTTTATCCGGAACGATGAACAGAAATTAAGCACCTGGCTGGTATTGGGATTGCTGATCGGCCTCGCTGCATTGAGTAAAGTGCATGGGTTGTATTTATGGGCAGGATTTGGATTATTCCTCTTGCTCACGCGACCCAAATGGTTATTGAACTGGCGCTTGTATGTTGCTGTATGTGTAACTGCAGCCTGTATCGTTCCCATCGTGTACTGGAATATTGCGAATGATTTTATCACGTACCGTTTTCATTCGGAAAGGGTAACGCATACCAGCCTGCAATGGGATATGCTGGGCAGAGAAATAGCAGGTGAGATCGTTTACCAGAACCCCGTTTTATTTGTTTTGATCGTACTATCCTTTGCGGCAATGCTTCGCGGCGGGCTCCGCTTTAACCGAAAAAAAGCGGCTGTTTGGATACAAAGTATGAGCATTCCGATGATTCTTTTATTCTGGGCTGTGTCCGCTTTTAATCCAACCCTGCCGCATTGGAGCGGCCCGGCATATATCCCTTTGTTCTTCGCTTCGGCATTATATCTCGAAAAAAAATCGATACAGTTGTTCCCTGTATTCGTAAATATTGCAGGCACTTTTCTGTTGATCGTATTAATTGCAGCAATTGCAGTTGTCCGCTTATCGCCTATGAATTTCGGCAGCCATGAAAAAGAAAACTACGGGGAATATTGCCCAACACTCGACCTCAGCGGATGGGAGGATTTCAGCGAACAGTTTGCAAAACTGGTACAGAGCGACAGGGAAAAAGGGTTGATGAAACCAAACAGTACAATCTGGATCGACAAATGGTTCCCCGGCGGACATCTTGAATTTTATACTTCGCGCAAAGCAGGTATCCCTGTTATTGCAGTAGGGAAGATACAGGATGTGCACAAGTTTGCATGGCTGAATAAAGAAAGACATGGCAGTAAGATAGGAGATGATGCTTATGCGATTGTTCCATCCAATTTACCGATGCAGGTTATGGAAATATATGGCCAATATTTCACAACAATAGAGCCTCCCGTAGTCATCAACCAGGTACGCAGCGGTAAAACGGTAAGGTGGTTTTCTGTGTACCGCATGAAGAATTGCAAGAAAATACCTGCCGAAATTTTACCCTGATTTTAATTAGAACCCTTTTGTGTGCTGTCGACGGGTGTTTTCACTTCAACCTCTTTTTCTTTTTTTGCAAAGAGTGTTTCAAAATCTTTCCGGTAAGAAATACTGATGCCTTGCCGGTTGCGCCTTCCGAAACTGGTACCGCTGAGATCAAGGCTGGCTTTATTAAAAACGATCAGCCGCAGTTTTTTATCTTCCGAAAGAATAAACTCAATATTCACATTTGGTAACCATTGGAGGTTCCCGTTCTGTATGGTAGATGCACCGTTCACATTGAAATCAATATCACTGCCAACGGTCACAATAATTTTTTCGTTGGCAAAAGCATAGCCGAATTTCAGGTCAATGCGTGTTCGGTCTAATTTGCCATCGGCAGCACTGGAGCCGATCAGGTTGGAACTGCTGTATAAACTGGTTCCCATATCAAAGCGCAGGCTTTTATCGCCTGTGAGTTTATGCAATAGCCCCGACATTACTTTGTTCACGCTCTTGGTAAGCATCTGCGATACGGTATTGTACGCGATAGAAGTGATAGAGTAGGGCGCAAGCGCATTCGCATTCGTGGCGCCATTGGCTGGCTGGAAAGAATTGAACAGGAAGAGAAACGCCACCTGGTTCAATATTTCATTCTGGTCTTTTTCTAACCGCGCAAGGTATTGGCTGAATTCATTATCTGTTTTTACAGGGCTTCCCTGCGGGAAATCGATTTTGAATTTGATGTCGGGCCTGCTGAGTTTTTCCCTTAATTTGATGATCACATATACATCGCCCCGGTAACCACGCACCTGATTCGAGAATTGCATATTGCTGACAAGTTCTGCCAGGCTGATGCGCTCAGCAGTATACTGCGCATCAATATGAAGATCTGCCTGGAAGGGATCGCCGGTCCATTCAATATAATTCCCCGCTTCCGGTGTTAATTCAAACGGTTTGCGCAAAACGTTTTGCAGGTTGAAAAGGTAACTTCCTTTTTCGATATTATACCGACCCGTCATGGTTAAAGCCTCGCTGGTTCCGGCTTTGATACGAAGCCTCCCGTTCCCGACCGCCTTGATCACATCACCGGTCAGTTCATCCAGTATCACATCGATCGCTACTTTGTTAGTGGCAGTAAGATCCAGGTCAACACTCAGGTTAAAATTGCTTTTCTTCTTCTCACGTTCTATTTCGGTACCATATTGTTTGAACACGATAAAATCTGCATTGCCGCTTTCCCTGTTAACTGAGTTCGGAATATAAATATGTGAACTGTCGTTTGATTCAGCACGTATCGTCATTAATGCCTGCGTTTCCGGGCCTTTCATGGTAAGCGTGGCTTTCCCGATGGCTTTCCCGTAAAACTGCTGGTTGTCCTGCGCCTTCGTATCGATCAGCAAGAGTTTATTTGTATTCAGGTTGAAATCAAATTCCAGGTTTTTAAATCCCTGTTCAAAAAGTTTGCCTGTTACGGTACCGCTGTTTTTATATTTATCATGGATCGTGAACCTGCCGAAATCGATGCCTTCATCCGTAAATGTGATATCGGCAGAATCGATGGTATAATACACCTGTGTGTAATTCACTTTCATACCCGCATCTTTCAGCTTGATGCGGCCCAGTAATTCCGGTGCAGACATGTCGCCATTGATCTGCAGTTTCCCTGTGGCATGGCCACTGATATCAGAAAAAATATCGCCGATGAATTTATGCAGGATATCGATCTTGGAATTCTGCAGGTCTATCTCGGAACTGAGCGGTTTTGAAATACTGTCTTTGGTATTGTATACCCCTTTTGCAGCAAACTTATAACCGCTGTTGGGAGACTGAACATTGAACGGGATCTTACCTGTTCTGGCATCATAGCCTGCAGTAATACGGACAAGCCCTATCGAATCATTGTCCATCCTGAATTGTTCATTCATCAATTCGGCTGAAGCAGTAAAATGCCCGGTAATATCATTCAAAGCAATGGTGCCGCTTGTAATACCTTCCAGCCGCGGGTCTTTGAAGAAGATGGAACTGAGGTCGCCCAATGCCACACCCTTCAGTTTTAAGGCAAGATTGTTATTGCTGCTGCCGTCATCAGGATGTATGGTTTCCACAGAAATTTCCTGGAAGCCCTGCGTGAACTTTACATTCTCTGCCATTATCAGGTTGGTTCTTGCAGTGATCTCTCCCGATTTTTCGATGTTCCATTTTTTATCGTTCAAAACAAAATTCGATGGCCTGAATTTTATTCTTACGCCATCTGTCAATGTGTACACATCCGCTTCGAGATTGGCATCATTCAATGTATTATCCGCGCTGGTTTTGATCGATACCACCGAATGGTCCTGGTGAGACGAAATATGTAACCTTGTATTCGGGAAACGCAAACTGTCGCTTACCTGTGTTCCCGCAATATTGCCGCTAACAGAAAGCGTATCCGTATCGCCTTTGGCAGTCATCTCAAGCCCGGTAAAACTATAATGGTCATATCTGCCCGTCGGGATCGCTGCATAAAGTGTCAGCAAATTTTTACGGGTATCCACTTTCCCGTT
>SAIX01000119.1 GCA_004028765.1 Chitinophagaceae bacterium
CTTCTATTGAAGTGACTTATAAAATAAATGGTAAGGAACAATTTTTAAAAATTGACCCCAAACATTTATTGCAATCCATACATTATTGCGCTATCCCGTTTTCAGTTAAACCCATTCTCGATATACCAGTTACTTAGTATTTCATTGAATTTGTTATAATCCTCATCACTCATTTTAGCAGGCTTAAAAAAAATAATAGAGCCATTTACTAATGAAGTGTTTGATACCTGAATAAATATTTCAGGATATTTTTCTCTCAAAAAATCTAAAAATCTATTTGCATCGTCAATCGTTAATTCTTTACTCATATTAGTTGCTTTGAAATCACCAAAATACTGAATATATGTTTAAAAATCTGTATGAATTAATTAGTAAAATGCCTACTGAACAGGCTTGCAGAGAGTATTTAGCCGCTCAACGTTGGCCGGATGGTAAAGCTGTTTGTCCTTTCTGTGAGTGTGATAAATGCTATACGATATTAGGCGGTAAACGCTATAAATGTTCGAATAAAGATTGTAAAAAACAGTTTAGCGTAACGGTGGGAACGGTATTTGAATGTTCTAATATTCCCTTGTCTAAATGGTTTGTGGCTGTTTATATCATTACGGGACACAAAAAGGGTATTAGTTCGCATCAGTTAGCTCGTGATATCGGAGTTACTCAAAAATCCGCTTGGTTTATGTTACATAGAATAAGAGAGATTACAAGCCGTAAAGTAACAGAAAAGCTAAAGGGGATAGTAGAAATAGATGAAGTTTACATAGGTGGTAAAAATGCTTATAAACATAAAAAAGTAAGGGATGAAATTAACAAGTTAGGTACTGGATATATGAATAAGGTGGGGGTTATGGGTTTATTAGAAAGGGATGGCGAAGTAAGGCTGAAAGTTATCGGATTAGAGAATCAAGGTATTTATATCAAACCTATTATTCGTAGTAACGTATCAAATAAGGCATTTTTAGTTACCGATGGGTTTGGAGGATATAAAGACTTACATAAAGAATTTAACGGCCATGAAATAATAAACCATAGTCAAGATGAATTTGTACGGGGATTTTATCATACAAATAGCATAGAGGGTTTCTTCTCTCAACTTAAAAGAGGACTGTACGGAATTTATCATAGCGTATCTACTAAACATTTGCAATCCTATTGTAATGAATTTGCTTACAGGTACAATACAAGGGATTTAAAGGACGCTGAAAGATTTACCCTATCATTACGAAATGTTTCAGGTAGACTATCTCATAAGACTTTAATTGCACGTTAAAAGCCTTTTTGTACCTTGTAGCTTATGGCAAAGAAAGTTAAACCGATTGACCTAACACCAATTCCTAAAATGACTAAAAAGGCTCTGTTAGAAGAAAAGCCTTTAAAAGTTAATATGACAGCGGATGAACTTTTAAAACTGGCTTTAAATACACCGATTAAAAAGAAGAAACATTAACTTAATAAGCTGATATTTATACAACAAACATATATTAAGTTAATAAAATAAAAAGCCTCTAATTTTTGTTAGAGGCTTTTCAATGCGGTATATTCGCAAAACATGGGGAGTTGGCAGAATGGCCATGCGCCGGTCTCCAAAATCGTCTACATGGGTTCGATTCCCATACTCTCCATTTTTAAAAACAAAAACACACAGGGAATAACCTTTTACAAAGAAAACCCAGTGTTTCGCCCGTAGGTGACAGCTACGGTTTTTTCGTTTTAATAGGTTAAAATAAAGAACTTTTAAAATACTAACCAATTAAAATTCTATTTAGGTTTAGTATTGTATATCGTTACCCCGGAGAGGGGGAAACGGCCCTACTCCCTTCTCCACAAAGTGGAGAAGGGCCGGGGATGAGGCAGGCAGGAAATTTGGAAGATAGCACCATAATCCCCTATATTTGCACCATATAAAAGAATCTGAAGAAGGGAACGGCAACCGTTCCCTTCTCCTTTTTAGATATGTCAAACGAAACAGCAATACAGGCAATCGAACGCTTACTGGAGCAGGTACTGGCAGAAGAAACTGCCTATTTCCCGGTATCCGTCCGCATTAAGCCCACCAATAATATCAAGGTGTTTATTGACGGTGATAACGGCATCACCATCGAAAAATGTGTACGTTTTAACCGGGCCCTGTATAAACTGATCGAAGAAGCGGGTATGTACCCTTCGGGCGATTTTTCGCTGGAAGTATCCTCGCCGGGTATCGATGAGCCGCTGAAAATGCAAAGGCAATACAATAAGAATATCGGCCGGGATGTGGAAGTGGTGTTTTTAGACGGAACGGCAAAAGAAGGGAAACTGCTCGCGGTAAGCGAAGCGGATATCCTCATCGAACACAAAGAAGGAAAAGGAAAAAAAGCGGAGACGCACCAGCTGGTGATCCCGTTCAGCAATATCAAATCAACCATTGTTCAAATCAAATTCTAAACCCGTTGTAGCAATACAACGGTACGAACATTAAAAAATGTGTTATGGCCAGTATCAACCTGATTGAGGCATTCCAGGAGTTTAAAGATGCAGAAAACATCGACCGCCCCACGATGATGAAAGTGGTGGAAGATGTATTCAAAACCCTGCTCCGTAAAAAATTCGGCAGTGATGAGAATTTTGACGTGATCGTTAACGCCGAAAAAGGTGACCTTGAGATCATCCGCCGGAGGATGATCGTGGAAGACGGTGAAGTGATGGACCCCCTTGCCGAAGTGGCATATACACAGGCCGCAAAAATTGAACCCGATTTTGAAGTGGGCGAAGAGCTGTATGAAGAAGTGGACATCCTCGATTTTGGCCGCCGCGCCATCCTCGCCGCCAAACAAACCCTGGCCAGCCGTATCAGCGACCTGAAGAAAAATGTACTCATTAAAAAATACGGCGACCGCATCGGCGATATCATCAGTGCAGAAGTGTACCAGGTATGGAAAAAAGAAGTTTTATTGCTGGATGAGGAAGGCAATGAACTCATCCTCCCCAAATCTGAACAGATCCCGCAGGATTATTTCAAAAAAGGAGAGAATATCCGCGCCGTGGTGGCCCGTGTTGACCTGAAGAACAATACACCGGTGATCATCCTTTCGCGTACAAGCCCGCTGTTCCTGGCCAAACTGCTCGAGATAGAAGTGCCGGAAATATTTGACGGACTCATCGCGATCAAGAAAATCGTACGCGATCCGGGAGAGCGTGCAAAAGTGGCAGTGGAATCCTACGACGACCGTATCGATCCGGTGGGAGCCTGCGTGGGTATGAAAGGAAGCCGTATCCATGGCATCGTTCGTGAACTGAAGAACGAAAATATCGATGTGATCAATTTCACCACCAATACGCAGTTGCTGATCCAGCGTTCACTTACCCCGGCCAAGATCAGTTATATGGATCTTGATAACGAGAACAAACATGCAGAAGTTTATCTTAAAGCCGACCAGGTTTCACTCGCCATCGGCCGCCGCGGGGTAAACATCAAACTGGCCTGTGAGCTTACCGGTTATGAGATCGATGTATTCCGTGAGGACGAAGAAACCGTTGATGAATTTGATATCGACCTCGATGAATTTGCAGATGAGATTGAACCATGGGTGATCGAAGAACTGAAACGCATCGGTTGTGATACCGCACGCAGCATCCTTAAACTCACAGCCGAAGAACTTGAGAGAAGAACGGATCTTGAAAAAGAAACGATCAACGAAGTAAGAAGAATCCTGCAGGAAGAATTCGACAGGGAAGAATAAGCAGCAGATAAGGGCCTATCTTTGTCGGAGAAAAGGCCATCAGCATATAATCGTAAACAGCCCGTGAACGGTATAGTCCATAGTTCAGGGCCACCGACAAATGAGCATGGACTAAAAAACACTGAATGTCAGAACTGAAATTACCAAGACTGTTAGCAGCTGCCAAGGAATTCAATGTGGGTCAGGATACCCTGATCGATTTCCTGGTGAAGAAAGGATTTCCTAAAGATGACCTGAAGCCTACCGCCAAGCTTACAGAAGACCAATACCGTGCCCTACAGGCAGAATTCCAGGGCGATAAAGTAGCCAAGAACAAAGCCGACCAGGTTGAGATACCCAAAGGCGCAGCACAGGGTGAGCCCAAGAAAAAGAAAGACGAAGAAGAAATTACATTCCGGAAAGAAGAGAAAAAAGCGGCTCCGCCAAAAGAAGAGCCCAAAGCGGCAGAACCGGTAGCGGCGCCGCCGGCACCTGAAAAAGCGCCCGAAGCAGATGTTGTAAAAATTGATGCGCCCGAACTCGAGGGAACCAAAGTGGTGACCAAGATCGATCTCTCGGCCATCGATTCTTCTACAAGACCTAAAAAGTCTGCAAAGAAAAAAGAAGAACCGGCTGCTGCACCGGCACCCGAACCGGTCGCTGCTCCTGCGCCTGTTGAAAAAGCAGAAGAACCGGTTGCACCGGCAGCAAGTACTGCAGCCACTGAAGAAGAAGCCGGACCCACGATTGAAAATATTAAGGCCGAAAAACTGGAGGGCCCGAAGATCCTCGGAAAGATCGAGCTCCCGGTGAACAGCGATACCAGGCCCAAGCCACAGGCAAGGGATGAAAAACGCAAACGCAAACGTATTCCCGTTGATAAAGCCGGCCAACCCGGTGCTGCGCCGCAAAAAGATGCGCAAGGCCGTCCGCTTACAGGTCCTAACCGCCCGGTAACTCCCGCCAATCATGGCAACCGCGATCGCGGTGGCGGCGGATTTAACAGGGGTAGCCAGCAGGGTGGTGGCAACCGTGGCGACAGGGGTGCGAACCGCAGGGAGGAAAAAGAGATCGATCAGAAAGCGATCCAGGAAAAGATCCGCGAAACACAGGCCAAACTGGCCGGCGCGGGTGGCCGTGGCAAAAGCCTGAAAGCCAAATACCGCCGTGCAAAACGGGACGAAGCCGCCGAATCAATGGGCGAGGAAATAACAGATAACAAACTGCAGGTAACCGAATTCGTAACCGTTAGCGAACTCGCCAACCTGATGGATGTAAGCTTTGCCGATGTGATCGGGAAATGTATGAACCTCGGTATCATGGTATCGATCAACCAGCGTCTTGATGCGGAAGTGATCGAACTCGTGGCAAGCGAATTTGGTTTTGAAGTGGAATTCATTGGCCTTGAAGATGCAGAAGAATTTGAAGAGGAAGATTATGAAGACGATGAAGAAGAACTGGTTCCCCGCCCGCCGATCGTTACGATCATGGGTCACGTTGACCATGGTAAAACTTCCTTGCTCGATTATATCCGCAGTGCGAATGTAGTAGCCGGTGAAGCAGGTGGTATCACCCAGCATATCGGTGCCTATGAGGTAACCCTCCCTAATGGAAAAGCCATTACTTTCCTCGATACACCCGGTCACGAAGCATTTACCGCCATGCGTGCACGTGGTGCGAAAGTGACGGATATTGCCATCATCGTGGTGGCAGCGGATGATGCCGTGATGCCACAAACCAAGGAAGCCATCAGCCACGCGCAGGCCGCAGGGGTACCGATGATCTTTGCCGTGAATAAGATTGATAAAGACGGAGCCAATCCGCAGAAAATATATGAACAGCTTTCGCAGATGAATATCCTCGTGGAAGCATGGGGCGGTAAATACCAGAACCAGGAACTTTCTGCAAAGCAGGGATTGAATGTGGACCTGCTCCTCGAAAAAGTTTTGCTGGAAGCAGAAGTGCTGGATCTGAAAGCGAATCCCGACCGGGAAGGTACCGGTACCATCATCGAAGCATCGCTCGATAAAGGCCGTGGCTATGTGGCTACGATCCTGGTACAGAATGGCACTTTGCGCCAGGGCGACCTGATCGTATCGGGTCAGCATTTCGGCCGTGTAAAAGCCATGTTCAACGAACGGAACCAGCGGATCGAAGAAGCGCCGCCATCCACACCAGTTGTGATCCTGGGATTGAATGGTGCACCACAGGCCGGTGAAAAATTCAAAGTGTACGAAGACGAAGCCGAAGCAAAAGAGATCGCCACAAAACGTGCGCAGATCCTGCGTGAGCAGGGCCTCCGTGCAAGGAAGCATATTACACTCGATGAAATCGGCCGCCGTTTGGCACTTGGTAATTTCAAGGAGCTCAATATCATCATCAAAGGTGATGTGGATGGTTCCGTGGAAGCCCTCAGCGATTCATTGCAGAAACTTTCTACCGATGAGATCGCGGTACGCGTGGTACACAAAGGTGTGGGACAGATCTCTGAAAGTGATGTATTGCTGGCAACCGCTTCAGATGCCATCATCGTGGGCTTTAATGTGCGTCCTTCGATGCAGGCCAATAAACTGTCGGAAACGGAAGGTGTACAGATCAAACTGTACTCTATCATCTATACCGCCATCGACGAAGTTAAGAGCGCGATGGAAGGGATGCTTGAACCCAAGATCCAGGAAAAGATCACCGCCAATGTGGAAGTGCGCGAAGTGTACAAATTCGACAAAGCCACTGTGGCCGGTTGTTTTGTACTCGAAGGAAAAATATCCCGCAACAGCAAGATCCGGGTTATCCGCGATGGTATCGTGGAATATCCCAAAGGCGAAGGACAAAGCGCCGAGCTGGGCAGCCTGAAACGCTTTAAGGACGATGTGAAAGATGTGGCATCGAACATGGAATGTGGTCTTACCATTAAAAACTATAACGACCTGAAAGTAGGCGATATCGTGGAGGCATTCGAGGAAGAAGAAGTGAAGCGGACACTGTAGGGCAGGTGGAAGTTAAAAAGGTAAATAAGGTTAAAAGGGTTACATCACTTAGTGGCGTGCCTTTTTAACATCTTTAACTCCGTTTAACCCTTCCTCCTGCATCTTTACCTTCCTTTAACAATCCCGCTGTATTCTTTGCCTATTTTTGAGAGATATTACAGAGTATGAAACAAACAATTTTACTGCTGCTGGGCTTTAGTGCCGTTGTTACCGTGTTTGCCCAAACCAAAAAAGTGGTGGCGGATAAAATCGTTGGCCAGGTGGGTGATAAGATCATCCTGCGGTCAGACATACAGAACGAGATACTCGATATGAAACGCCGTGCCCAGGGCCAGGAGAATGTGGTATTCCCGACCGAGTGCCAGGTGATGGAAGGGCAGCTTATCCGGAAAGCATTGATCCTGCAGGCGCTGAAAGATTCACTCCATATCAGCGATGAAGAAATTGAAGCAACGATGGATAACCGCATCCGCCAGTCGATCGCTGCCTATGGATCCAAAGATGTACTCGAAGAGATCGCCGGCAAAACCATTTACCAGTTAAAAGAGGATATGCGCGAAAGCTTCCGCGAACAGAAACTGGCAGAACAGATGCAGAGCAAGATCGTGGATGCGATCAAGATCACCCCGAACGAAGTAAAAGCTTTTTATAATAAGGTCCCGAAAGACAGTCTCCCATTCTACGAAAGCGAAATTGAAGTAAGCCAGATCGTGGTACACCCCAAAGCCAATAAGGATGTGGAAGAATATGTGGCCAAACAACTCTACGATTATAAACGGCAGGTAGAAGCTGGCGGACAGAAAAAATTTGACCAGCTTGCCAAATTATATAGTGAAGACCCCGGTGTGAAAGAAAACGGCGGACAATACAACCTGAACCGTAACGATAAGAATATGTGGGACCCCACGTTTCTTTCTGCGGCATTTAAACTGAAGGAAGGGCAGGTTTCGCCGGTGATCAAATCAAAATTCGGTTTGCATATTATCCTGATGGTAAGCCGCTCGGGCGATGAAGCCGTTGTAAAACACATCCTCCGGATACCACCGGTAACGGAAGACGAGATCAACGACGCAAAAAAAATGCTGGATACTGTTCGCAATAAACTGATTGATGGCTTACTTACATTCGGTGCTGCTGTAAATAAATACAGTGATGATGAAAACAGTAAATTCAGTGCGGGCGCTATTTCCGGGAGGGATGCGGCCGGGCAGACTTCCACTTTTCTCTCGATCGACCAGTTGGATAAAGACATCGTGTTATCGCTGAAAGACCTGAAGCCGGGCCAGTATTCAAAACCACAGGTATATAAAGATGAGCGTGGATCGCAGGCTGTTCGTTTGATCTATCTCCGTAACCGTACCGAGCCCCACCGCGAAAACCTGAAAGAAGATTATGACCGTATCGCGAAAAGAGCGATCGAGGAAAAGAAAAATGCCGCGCTGGAGAAATGGTTCAAAGAGCATATCCCTACCTATTTTGTATCAATCGACAAAGATTTTACAAACTGCACCGGGATCGACGAATGGAAAAAAGCTGCTGAAGCAGCAGATAAAGCCAGGAGCACTACCGGGAATTAACCAGTTTCCATCATAATTTTCAGAGATCCCATGCAAGATTTGTATGGGATTTTTTATTAGGACCTGGTTCATCGCTCATGCCAGATGATCATAGATAGGTGCTCTATGTATTGGTACCTCTGCGAAACCTCTGCCTCTCCGCGGCTCTGCGGTGAAAGGCTGCTTATGGATGGAGAATTCAGCGAATCCAGGCTTTTAACAATTCTACAAAAATAAAATTTGGAAAATTAGATGTATGTACATATATTTGTGTTGTGAAATTAGAACAGGCCATACAAAGCAGTAAATTCAAGAACGAAGTGCAGAAAGCAGGATTGAATATTTTATATACCGCCTGGTGGTTAAAAACACTTATCAGCCGGGAATTGAAAGAGTTCGGATTAACACATGAGCAATACAATGTACTCCGTATCCTGAAAGGGAAACACCCCGAAGAAATGTGTGTAAAGAATATTGCCTGCCGGATGATCGAAAAAAACTCGAATGTTCCGCGTATCATCGACAGGCTGGAGATAAAGAAACTGGTGAAGAGGGCCACTTCCGAACAGGATAAGCGCGAAACGGTGATCACCCTTACCCAAAGTGGTATCGCCATCCTGGAAGCATCAACGGCTGTGCTTACCAAAGTGTGGGATGAGAACCTTTCGCTCTGCGAAAAAGATGCCGTGGAACTGAACGGTTTGCTGGAAAAAATGCGGATCACAGAAAACTGATTTTTTTTAAACCAATACGTGTATGTACATGTATTAAAAATAAGGAGTCACTATGAAAACGATTGTACACAAAGCCGCCACCAGGGGCCATGCATCATTTGGCTGGCTGAACAGTTACCACACATTCAGTTTTGGCGGCTACCACAATCCCGAGCGTGTTCATTTCGGTGCATTGCGTGTTTTAAATGATGATACGGTAGCAAAAGGGATGGGTTTTTCGAAACACCCCCACGACAATATGGAGATCGTTTCGATCCCGCTTTCAGGCGACCTGCACCACAATGACAGTACGGGCCGTGACAAAATCATCCGCGAACACGATGTACAGATCATGAGCGCCGGCAGTGGTATCGCGCACAGCGAAATGAATGCCAACCACGACAGGGAAGTGAAGTTTTTACAGATCTGGGTGTTCCCGAAAGAAAGAAATATAGAACCCCGGTATGACCAGAAAACTTTTAAACCTGTAGACAGGAATAACCAGTTGCTCACTGTGGTGGCACCTGATGATACCAACGCACTCTGGATCAACCAGGATGCCTGGTTCTCTCTGGGGAAATTTGACAAAGACTTCAGCACAGGCTACACATTTCACAAAAAAGAAAATGGGGTATATGTGTTTGTGATTTCAGGAAATGTTACGGTGAATGGCGAACCACTGGGCACGCGTGATGGTTTTGGGATATGGGATACAGACCAGCTTGCGATCCAGGCAGATACCGATTCAGAAATATTGCTGATAGAAGTTCCCATGCAAATACAAGGAGCGTGATCATGAAAACGAACAGGAGCATAAAAGCAGTTTTATACGGAACGCCCATGGATATGGGAGGTTTCCCTATCCGGCAGCCCTTTCCTTCCCGCAAAGCGGAAAGGATCGATCCTTTTCTTTTGTTACACCATGCCGATATAAAAGTGCCTGAGCATACCCATCCGCTGCACGCAGGGGTAGGGCCTCATCCGCACAGGGGTTTTTCGCCGGTGAGTTTTATTTTCAAAGGAGGTGTTCATCACCGCGACAGCCGCGGAAACAACAACGTGGTATATGCCGGTGGCACACAATGGATGAACGCAGGGATGGGTGTGATACACAGTGAAAGGCCACCGGAAAATATTCATGAGATTGGCGGCAGACAGGAACTGTTACAGCTTTGGGTGAACACACCCGCCAAACATAAAATGGACCAGCCCGCGTACCAGCCGCTTACCGCAGCACAAACGCCGCTTGTAAAGAGTGAAGACGGATTAATGGAAGTGCATGTGGTGGCTGGAGAACTGAATGCTGTAAAAGGACCGGTTACAACCCTTTCAGATGTAAACACATTTACGGCTGAGATGAAAACGGGTGCAAAATTTTATTTCCGTATCCCTGCATCACACAATGCCTTTATATACCTGCTCGACGGAAAACTGAAGATAAACAGCGAAAATGAAGCAGAAGGAAAATATGCAGTGGTTTTTGAAAATGATGGCGAAGGTTTTGAACTGGAAGCACTGGAAGATACCCGCCTGTTTATCGGGTCAGGAGAACCACTCAATGAACCCATTGCATCACATGGTCCATTTGTGATGAATACACAAACCGAGATTATGGAAGCTTTCCGTGATTACCAGTTGGGTAAAATGGGCGTACTCATCGAGGAATAAAAAATGCCGGCATCCGCTGATCCATTAATCCGCAATTCGTAATTAATACAAATAAACAACCTAAAACAACCAATCATGTCAACTTACAAAATCGACCCCGCACACAGCGAAATCACGTTTAAAGTGAAACACCTGATGATCACCAATGTAACCGGCAGCTTCGGCACATTTGATGCTACTATGCAAAGCAGTGCCGATGATTTCAGCGATGCCACCGTTTCATTTGAAGCCGATGTAAACAGCATTACCACAGGCAATGAACAACGCGACGGACACCTGAAAAGCGATGACTTTTTTGCTGCCGACAAATTTCCCAAACTCGTTTTCAGTAATGGGAAACTCGCTAAAAAATCAGCTGAAAGCTATGCCCTTACCGGCGACCTTACAATCCGCGATGTAACCAAAACCATTGAACTGGATGTGGAATACGGTGGTACAATGACTGATCCCTGGGGCCAGGTAAAATCAGGTTTTGAGATCAACGGGAAAATCAACCGGAAAGAATTTGGCCTCGCCTGGGGCGCCGTAACCGAAGCCGGTGGCGTAGTGGTAAGCGATGAAGTAAAACTGCATCTTGCCATACAGATGGTAAAGCAGGCATAATGAATATTGACTAACGAATATCGAACAGGGAACGTAGTTGCGGCGTACAGGATTTTGCAGCTGTTCGATATTTGTGTTACCTAAAAAATAAAATATGACAACCGCTTCGATCTATTCTGAAAAATACAAAGTACAGCTAAACGATGGCAGACATGCATTCGGCGCGGATGAACCGCTTGCTAAAGGAGGAACGGATACTGCACCGGCGCCCGATGAACTGCTCGAGGCTGCACTTGCCAGTTGCACGGCCATTACACTTCGCATGTATGCCGATAAGAAACAATGGCCGGTACGGTCTGTAAAAGTAACGGTGACCCTCCAACGCATCGACGGAAAAACTGTTTTTACAAGAACCATTGAAACAACTGGCGATATCAGTGCGGAACAGAAAGAAAGATTATTGCAGATCGCAAAAGCCTGCCCGGTATCTAAAACACTTTCAGGCGAGATCGAAGTAAACAGTCATATCCAATAAACAGTTTTCATTCAATCACCATGGCTTTGAACCATGTAAAAAATCATATATGAATATAGAGATCATTTCAGGGAGCCCTCGGAAAGACAGTGTAACACACAGGCTGGCGCTTTTCCTGAAAAAATACATTACCGAAAACAGCCCGCATCAGGCGGATATCATTGATGTGCGTGACTGGAACCTGCCGCTTCTGCAACAAGTTTTTACAAGCGTCGAAAAAACACCTGATGCATTCAAACCGCTTGCAAAACGGATGCTGGGCGCGGATGCTTTTATCCTTGTAACGCCGGAATATAATGGCAGTTATTCGCCGGCACTGCAAAACCTGCTGGATCATTTTCCCAAACAGGCGCATAAGGCTTTTGGGATTGTAACCGCATCGGTTGGTGCAATGGGCGGCATGCGGGCTTCACAACAGTTGTTGTTGCTGGTTCCTGCCCTTTTTGGTATCGCTTCGCCTTACATGCTGGTGACACCGATGGTGGATAAGAAATTTGATACCGACGGGAACCTCCTGGATCCGGGTTTTCAGAAGAGTGTTGACACTTTTGTGTCGGAATTTCTGTGGTTGGCCGAAACGATCAGGCCGGAACTGGAAACGGTATATAATTAACTTTCAGAAATGTGGCGGAGTTGTAACTTCGCCACTTTCCTTTAAACTCCATCATGAGCGACGAAATCAAACACGAATGTGGCCTCGCCTATATTCGTTTGCGCAAACCTTTTTCGCATTTTTTACAGAAACACGGTACGGTTACTTATGGGTTGAATAAACTGTACCTGCTGATGGAAAAACAGCACAACCGCGGCCAGGATGGAGCTGGTATCGCTTCCGTAAAACTGAATACAGAACCGGGCTACCCTTTTCTGCACCGTATCCGCAGCAATGCGCAGCAGCCCATCGCTGATATTTTTTTCCGTGTGGGCCAGGAGATTGCTGAAATGGAAAAATACCAGCCCGACCTGAAACAACACCCCGGATTGATGAAGGGCCACCTGCCTTTTATGGGCGAGTTGTTACTGGGCCATCTCCGCTATGGCACACAGGGGAAAAACAATGTGGAGTTTTGTCACCCGTTTATCAAACGAGACCTTATTCCGGGTAAGAACCTCGCATTGGCAGGGAATTTCAACCTTGTGAATACGGATGAATTGTTCGACCTGATCAATATGGACCCGGGCGAATTTCAGAAACAGAGCGACCTGGCCGCGATGATGGAGGTATTGCACCATTTTCTTACCAAAGAAGAAGAAGCCAATCCCAATGCTGCAGATGTAAGCAAAGTGCTGAAACGCGCCACGCCTTTATTTGACGGCGGTTATACGATTGGCGGACTGCTCGGAAACGGGTACAGTTTTGTAATGCGCGATGCCCATGGTATCCGCCCTGCTTACTATTACATCAATGAAGATGTGATCGTGGCTGCAAGTGAAAGGGCGGCCATACGGACCACATTTAATGTGGGTGAGAATGAAGTGCTTGAACTGATGCCTGGTATGGCCATCATCGTGGATGATGCAGGAAATTATTCCATTGAGCAGATACTGGAACCTAAACAACGCAGGGCCTGCAGTTTTGAAAGAATTTATTTTTCCCGCGGCAGCGATGAAAAAATTTACAGGGAACGCATTGCACTGGGCCATCATTTGAGCAAAACCGTTCTGGAAAGTATCAGCTACGATTTAAAAAACACCATCTTCTCATATATCCCCAATACGGCCGAAGTGGCATTTTTCGGTTTGGTAAAAGGGATGGAGGAATACCTGAACAAAATCAAAGTGGAGCGGATCCTTAGCTGGGGCAAGGATTTTAATGAAGAGAAGCTAGAGGAAATGATCAACCGGAAGATCCGCCAGGAAAAGATCGCGATCAAAGATGTGAAACTGCGCACATTTATTACGGAGGATACGAACCGGAATGAAATGGTGCAGCACGTGTACGATATCACTTACGGTACTGTCCGCAAAAATGAAGATACGCTGGTGGTGATCGACGATAGCATCGTTCGAGGCACCACGCTGAAAGAAAGCATTGTACGGATGCTGGCACGCCTGCAGCCGAAGAAGATCATTGTGGTATCATCCGCTCCGCAGATCCGTTATCCCGATTGTTATGGAATTGATATGAGCAAGCTGGGGGATTTTATTGCATTCCGCGCAGCGATCGCATTGCTGAAAGAAAGAAAAATGGAACACGTGATCACCGAAGTTCATGAGAAGATCAGGGAGCTGCAGAGAAATAACCAGTTGCACACAGAGAATGTGGTTCGGCAGATATACAAACCCTTTACCACTGAAGAGATCTCTGAAAAAATCGCACAGTTGATCACGCCACCCGAACTTGATATCAAAGTAGAAGTGATCTATCAAACCATTGAAGACCTGCACGACAGTTGCCCGACGAATACCGGCGACTGGTATTTTACAGGGAATTATCCCACGCCCGGTGGTAATAAAGTGGTGAACAAAGCTTTCCTGAATTTTGTGGAAGGGAAAAATATACGTGGCTATTGACCTGTTAAAATAGTTTAGAAAAAGAAATTGTTATACAATATAACAGGAACGATATGCGCGCAATTCTGTTCACAGCTTTGTTTGTTTTTTCAGTAGCGGATATTTTCGGACAGGCAGAAGCCAGACTCAGGATCTCTCATTTAACAGGCGACTTTTATATTTATACAACCTATAGCACTTACAATGAAAGCAGGGTCCCTGCAAATGGAATGTATCTTGTTACAGCGGGCGGTGTAATACTTTTTGACACGCCCTGGGATACAACGCAGTTTCAACCATTGCTCGACAGTATCCGGGTAAAGCACAACAAAACGGTGCAATTGTGCATAGCAACCCATTGGCACAGCGACAGAACCGAAGGGCTTGAATACTACAGGCAACAGGGAATAAAAACCTATACTACATTTCTTACAGACTCGTTGTGTAAAAAGAACAATAAAAAAAGAGCCGAATTCCTGATGGCAAAAGATACCGTTTTCAATGCCGGGAAATATTTTTTTGAGACCTATTACCCTGGTGAGGGGCATACCGCTGATAATATTATTATCTGGTTTAAGAAGGAAAAAATATTGTATGGCGGATGTTTGATAAAAGGAACGGGTGCGAATGACCTGGGTTATCTGGGAGATGCCAACCCCGTTGAATATGCTGATACGCTGAAGCGGGTTCAGAAAAAATGCCCGGCTCCGAGGTATATCATCCTGTCGCACAGCGGATGGGATGACCTGAATTCTTTATCCCATTCCATACAGTTGGCAGAAAAGCTGGTGGAGAGAACGCATCGGTGACATTATACCCTGTAACAAACGGCATTGATGTTCATGCCTGCGCCGACAGATGCGAATACCACGATATCGCCGTTTTCCAGTTCATGGTTCCCTAGTTGTTCATGTTTTACAAGATCGTATAATGTGGGAATGGTGGCTACCGAACTGTTGCCGAATTTGTGGATACTCATCGGCATTATATCTGCAGGTATTTCTTTTAAACCGTATAGTTTGTATAATACTTTGATAAAGCCTTCATCCATTTTTTCGTTGGCCTGGTGAAGAAAAAATTTCTTTACGTCGGTTACGGATATCCCTGCTTTTTCGATGCACTCCTTCATGGCCAGCGGAACATTTTTAATGGCGTATTCATACACTTTTCTGCCTTTCATTTTGATATACCGTGTGCAATCATCAGAATCGGGATGATAGGATCTTCCGAAATGGAGGTAAAAAGCTTCATCCACACAATGGCTTTGCACTGCACTGGAAAGTATGCCGCTGCTTTCGGGGCCACCTTCTCTTGCTTCCACGATGGTGGCGCCTGCACCATCGCTGAAGATCATGGAATCGCGGTCGTAATGATCAATCACCCGGCTAAGGGTTTCGGTACCGATCACGAGGCATTTTTTTGCCATACCCGATTTAATGAAAGCATCGGCCTGTATTACTCCCTGTATCCATCCCGGGCAGCCGAATAAAATATCATAAGCAACACATGCGGGATTACGGATACCAAGCGCCTGCTTTACCCGGGAAGCAAGGGCCGGCAATGTATCACCCTGGATGGTCTGGGTAACCACATCGCCAAAATTGTGTGCCACAATGATCTGATCAAGTGTTTCCCGGTCGATGCCCGCATCAGCAATGGCACGTTCTGCAGCAAGCACGGCCATATCCGAAGCATTCATATCACTGTCGGCATACCTTCTTTCCTCGATACCTGTGATATCCTTGAACTTCTCAACGATCTCGTGCGGAGCGGTCGTGATCTTTTCATGGTCTTCCGAATAAAATACCTGGTCTGCGAAATCCTGGTTATGCTTGATATTATTCGGGATAAAACTTCCGGTTCCTGTAATAACGGTTCTGAGTGCTGGCATGCGTATGAGATTATTGCCTGGGTGTTGATAAAAAAGATGATCAGGCTTCTTTCAAAAATAGGAATTAATTCAAGTCGGGGCTCTTGCTGTCATTGAATTTTAGCCATAAAAAAACGACCGGCTGTTAGCACCGAATCATCTTTCATCAGGTTAGCCTTTGACAGGATTCGAACACTACGGCACCGATATAGAGATAACAAGTAACATCGGGGAAAAATGTCCATCTGATCACGCTGTTTATCCATTTTCCCGAAACAGCTGTCATCGCAGTTTTGCACTGTCGATAATGACAAGCGATAAAATAAAAAACAATGACAAATTTTAATGTTCCCGGCAGAGAAGAAGTGTCTGCAAGCAACCAGGAAATATTTGACAGCCTTAAAAAAGCACTGGGCATGGTACCCAATCTTTATGCAGTAATGGCGCATTCAGATCATGCGTTGGGTAATTATCTTTCTTTTCAGAATGCAAAAACGGAGTTTTCCAACAAGGAAAAACAGGCCGTCAACTTAGTGGTAAGTCAGGTGAACGAATGTGCGTACTGTCAATCAGCGCATACCCTGCTTGGTAAAATGAACGGGCTTACTGAAGACCAAACCATTGAGATCCGGAAAGGCGGAGCATCTTTTGATGCCAAACTGGATGCATTGGTGGCTTTGGCAAAAGAGATAACTGCCCAAAAAGGTTTTGTGAATGAAACCACCATAAACAGTTTTTTACAAGCCGGCTACAGCAAAGGGCAGGTTATAGAACTTGTGATACTGGTGGCAGAAAAAACGGCCATGAATTATTTGCACGCTATTACGAAAGTTGCTATTGATTTCCCTCTCGCAAAAACAATATAAATGATTTGCCGGGACATAAAAACATTTATGTCCCGGTATCTTAAATACCTGATCATGGAAAATGAAAGATATCCCCTGCCGCCTTTTACACTTGAAACAGCTATGCAGAAAGTTCAGATGGCAGAGGATGCATGGAATACCAGGAACCCTGAAGCGGTTTGCCTCGCTTATACAATCGATACCGAATGGCGGAACCGGACAGAATTTTTAAATGGCAGGGAAGAAGTAAAACAATTTTTAACCCGTAAGTGGCAAAAAGAACTGGGGTACAGATTAAAAAAAGAACTTTGGGGTTTCCGGGAAAACCGGATGGCTGTGCGGTTTGAGTACGAATGGCATGACCATAACGGGCAATGGTACCGAAGCTATGGAAACGAATTATGGGAGTTTGATGAGAACGGTTTGATGCAAAAAAGATTTGCCAGCATTAATGACCTGCCGATTTCTGAACAGGAAAGAAGGATACCATGAATGGAACAAATACAATCACACTGGTAAATCCGCAGAGCGGGAACCTTGCATTCAAATTATTTTCATTTGAAAACAATGTTTTCTTTGACCATATCCAACGCAATAATTATTATTCATTGGTATGGATACAAAAAGGGAATGGACAATTAAAAGCAGATTTTTCAGATTATACATTTTCGGCGGGGATGCTTTTGTCGTTTTCACCTTATCAGCCATTTATGCTATTGCCCGAAAGCGATATCGCCGGCATGGCCCTGCAATTTCATCCCGATTTTTTCTGTATTCACAAACACCAGCATGAAGTTGCCTGTAACGGTGTGCTGTTTAACAATATTTACCAGCCCCCCTTTGTGATGCTGGATGAAAAAGCAACGCAAACACTTGGGTTACTGATTGAACAGATCCGGACCGAGATGCAGAACCCGGCTTTGGCACAGAATGAACTGTTGGTTTCTTACCTGAAAATATTTCTGATAACGGCTTCCCGGTTAAAAACGGAGCAGCATGAAGAGGCCAAAATCAAAACCGCAAACCTGAAAGAGCCGTTCATCCTACAATCGTTGAAAGAAGCGATAGAGATACACTATAAAGAAAAACATTCAGCCAGCGACTATGCTGCATTGCTGCATATCACAGCCAAAGCGCTGGGGAAGATCACCAAAACCCATTTTAATAAAAACCTTACGTCCCTGATATCTGAGCGCATTATCATTGAAGCAAAAAGGGAATTGTATCTTACCAACAAACCTGTTAAGCAGATCGCATACGAATTGGGCTACCAGGACGAATATTATTTCAGCAGGTTTTTTAAGACTAATACGGATATATCGCCGCAAACTTACCGGAACAATGTTGGGTTTAACAGGTCTTCTTCTGTTTCAACCGGCGGGTGAAAAAAGCTTACAGGTATTTATCTCCCTTGTATCTTTTCACTTCGGCAACATATTCTTTGATGGATTGCTCTTTTTCTTTTTTACAGATCAGCAAAACATCTTTTGTATCGATCACAATACAATCATCGAGCCCCTGTAATACGAGCAGTTTTTCTTTGGGTGCAGAAACCATGCAGCGTGTGGCATCGATCACGATTACATTTTCTCCGGCCACTGCATTGCCGAGATAATCTTTTTCCAGGTTATCATAGGCGCTGTTCCAGGTGCCGAGATCGCTCCAGCCAAAAGAGGAAGGGATCACATATACATTGTCTGCTTTTTCCATGATCGCGAAATCGATTGACACATTGGTGCAAAGCGGATAAATACGGTGGATGGCTTTTTTTTCTTCGGGTGTATTGAAATGTATTTTCTCTGTATCGAAGAGTTCAAACATTTCGGGTTGGTATATTTCAAAAGCTTTCAGCACATTTTTCACTTTCCACACAAAGATGCCTGCATTCCATAAAAAATCACCACTCGCTACAAATGTCCTTGCAAGCTCAAGGTTTGGTTTTTCCGTGAAGGTTTTTACTTTATAAATCCCATCCGCCACAGGTAATGCACCATGCTGGATATACCCATATCCGGTGTTGGGATGTGTTGGATTGATACCCAGTGTTACAAGCGATTTGATATGCGCAACAAAGTCGAGTGCCTGTAAAGTGATATTCCGGAAACTTTCGTTGTCGAGGATCAGGTGATCGCTTGGTGCTACGATCAGGGATGCTTCTGGGTCTTTCTCAAATAATTTGAATGAAATATAGGCCACACAGGGAGCGGTATTTTTCCTGCTGGGCTCGGCCAGAATATTCTCCGGGTTTATATGTGGAAGCTGCTCTCTAACGATTGCAGCATACTCCTCAGAAGTAACAACATATATGTTTTCTTCAGGAATAAAGGCTTTAAACCGTTCATAGGTCCATTGTACCAGTGTTTTCCCGGTATTTAGAATATCGATGAATTGTTTTGGGTAATTGGCCCGGCTGCTGGGCCAGAAACGGCTGCCGATACCGCCCGCCATTATGGCTACATAATGATGTTTGTTCATTTGCTC
>SAIX01000120.1 GCA_004028765.1 Chitinophagaceae bacterium
TCATATAATAATCCCCGATTGAACGCCAGGGCCGGCTTTTACAAAAATATTTCTCCATCCTGCATAAGAACCGGTAATAGCGCGGGTATTTCTCTGCAAAGAATTCTATATAAGATGGGGGCACAAAACAGCAGAGCCCTTCGGTTCCAATATGACTGAATTGTTCTTTCATGTGTTTCTGCACAAAAGAGGGATTGTAATACCAGCAGCGGAAATAAGTGCCTTCTACACGCGATACGGTTCCTTTTTTACTACTAAATCTCCGGAAAGCCGTTCGCCAATACCCTTTTAAAAAAAGCAGGCTTTCCCATAAACAGAAAGAAGGCAGTATCACCAGCGTAACCGTTCCGCCGGGTTTTACAAGTGATGATAAAGATTGCAGAACATCCGGCAGGCGGTCTGTACAGTTCAATCCCGCAAAATTGGAAAACACATGGTCATAAGGGCCTTTGTTTTTCAATTGATTCAGTGAAGTATAACTGATACATTCGGTTTCAACGCGGTCAGAAAATTTTGTTGCTTGTTTTTTTTCTTCAAGCTTTGCAAGCATCCCTTTCGAAATATCCGTTGCATATACCCTGTGACCGAGCGAGGCAAAATACAGTGCATCTTCACCTGTACCCGCATTCAGTTCCAGGATATGGCTGCCGGGTTTTATCAATGCATTCACATGATCGCGCACCCTTTTGCGTTTGTATTGTACAATGGTATTTTCATGGTAAATTGTATCAAACACCTGCGACTGCTTACCAAAAGCTTCGGCAGCCAACTTCTCGTTCTGCAGGGAAATACCGGGTATCATATCATTTCCCATTTTTTGATTTTCCAGCCCGAAAAGAGAGCAGCGGGTGCATAATAAAATATGGACAATGCTTTGCGGAGATCAGTAGCATTGGTTCGTAATGGATGCAGTATTGCCTGTTTCAGTTTTGCAATCCCAAGGTGCAGGCGATAGGTTTTATGCACATGCCGGTGCAACTGCCTGTAAAATTCCGGGCGGAATGTATTCCGGAACAGGAGGTGCAGATCGTCAGAATCGGTCCAGTTGCTTTTATGTTGCAGATCCTGCTTCACCCTTTCATAGAAAACGGTGCCGGGCAAAGGATAGGAAACAGAAATGCCAATGCTGTGCGGCAGCAGTCGATTGATCATATCGATCGTAAGGTGAATATCTTTTTTGGTTTCACCGGGGTAACCGAACTGGATAAAGAAGGAAGGTTGTATATGGTGCTGTTTGAGTAATTGGGTAGCTTCTTCAATTTGCGAAATCGTGATGCCTTTGTCCATGGCATCCAGTATTTTTTGCGAACCGCTTTCGGCGCCCATCCATACATTTTTACAGCCTGCTTCTTCCAATGCGGCCACATATTGTTGTTGTACCAGCAGGTCGGCACGGCTTTGAATTTTGAAGCGGAAATGCAATCCTGTTTTTTTTACTTCTTCGGCGAAAGCCTTTACCCATCCGGGTTTCAGGCCAAAAATATCATCGCAGAACCAGATATGGTCAAAGCCTGTATGCTGCTGCAGCCATACCAGTTCTTCCACCACTTTCTGCGGCGATCGTGAATGATAGCGGTTGCCATAAATCGGTTTGGCGCACCAGTTGCATTTAAAAGGGCAACCTCTCGTGGTTCCGATATTCAGGGAAAAATAACCATGGTGCCGCATCCACATGTCGCGGTAAGGGCGCATATCCACCAGGTCCCAGGCCGGCATGGGTAACTGGTCGAGGTCATTCAGTACAGGCCTTCGGCTGGTTTTGATAAGATTGCCATTTTGCCGGTAGGCGATCCCCATAATATTTTCCGGGAGAAGATGTGTTGAATCGCCGGAAAGATGGCCGATCAGTTCCGATAAACTGTGTTCAGCTTCACCGAGCAAAACAAAATCAATACCATTGTCGAGATATTTTTCAAACTGGTCCGTTGCATCTGAACTGGCTGCAATGACGGTGCAATTCATTTTTTTTGCGATTCCTGCCATGCTAAAAGCGGCTTCGCGCATATTGGTAAGGCACATTTTGGTGAGATAATTAAAACCATCATCGTATATCACCACATAGTCGGGTTTGAATAAACGGATTGCGCCTTCAATTTTTTCCGGCCGGTTAAGGAACATTGTATCAAATAAGGAAACTTCGTATCCATTCACCCGCATCCATGCTGCCGCATACAGCGTACCCAATGGGGGATAGGGCTGCCCCGTTTCCCATTGTTTGGGGTCGAAAGGCATAAAATAAGAATGGGTGAACAGGATTTTTTTCATGCTGAATTGTATTAGGGATTGATACCAGGCCTCAGATTAAGCGAACAAACACAACGCATGCAGGTATCGTTTGTATCCAGGTTCAGTTCTTTACGGAAACGGACCGATGCTTCACTGTTCAGTATTTTTTCAAGTGGCCGCTCGTGGATATTCCCCTGTACAGCATGAAAAAAACAGGGTCGTACCGATCCATCGGGCTCTATTACCACCGATACCCAGGGTGCGTTGCATTTTTTATAAGGGAAAGCAGCCTCCCCATGCACTGCCTGGTAATACTGCAGGATATTCCTGAGTTTGGCGGGCGATTCAGCTATAAAACCTTCCTCAAATAAAACAGGGTTTTTTACGATCAATTCTTCCAATATCGTTTTCATTTCAACCAGTTCTTTTTTATCCGGAAGAATACCCGATTGTCTTTCATTGTCCCAGGGCTGTTCGCGGTTAAATGCCTGTGAACTGAGATCGGCCGGGAGAAAACTCATCCTGTCGAGCCCCATTTCTGTCCCGGTATCTATCATATTTTGCCATTTCCTGAAATTGAGGCGATTGATCACGGTCCTGCTGCTGAGGGGATAATATGGATTGAGTTTTTTGATGTGTTGCACACCTTCCCGCAATTTTTCAAAAGCACCGGGCAGGTTACGGATATGATTATGTAAAATGCCATCTCCATCGAGCGATACAATGAGTTCATCTGTTTTTGCCAGAATGGGCTCCGCATGTTTGCCGATGGTGATACCCGTGGAAAGCAAACATATTTTTAAACCTGCCCCCTGTAACAAAGCGCATAAATCAAAAAATGCAGGGTGCAACAAGGCTTCACCGCCCGACAATAAAATCTTTTTTGTTCCCAGTTTTTCAAAAACGGGGAGGAGTTGTTCGATATCTTTT
>SAIX01000121.1 GCA_004028765.1 Chitinophagaceae bacterium
GGAGTTAGGAGTTAGGAGTTAGGAGTTAGGAGTTAGGAGTTAGGAGTTAGGAGTTAGGAGTTAGGAGTTAGGAGTTAGGAGTTAGGAGTTAGGAGTTAGGGATAACTTGAAAAGTGAAATCAATTGTATTTTTGCGAAAAATATATTTCACCATTCACCATTCATTACATGCCCGATCTCTCCCAACATACCAAAAATATTCTCGGCCTGCAGTTGCCTACCGATCCAAGATGGGTGGACCTGGCAGGCATTTCCCTGGAAGCCATTCTTACCGACCATGCCTATTGCGAACAGAAAGCGGCCACTACCTGTATCTCGCTGATACAACGCTATTCAGACAGGGAAAAACTGGTACAGGAACTTGCACCGATCGTATCAGAAGAATGGGGGCATTTCAGGCTGGTGCTGAATGAACTCAAAAAAAGAAAACTGCAACTCGGGAAGCAACGCAAAGATGAATATGTAAACAAACTCCTGACTTTTCAACTGAAAGGCGGGCATCCCGAAGACAGGCTGCTTGACCAGCTCTTAACCATGGCATTAATAGAGGCGCGGAGCTGTGAACGTTTTAAAAGACTGAGCGAAGGTTTGCCGGACAGCTATCTCCGTAATTTTTACCGGCGCTTTATGGAAAGTGAAGCAGGGCATTATACTTTATTTATCGAACTCGCAGAAACCTATATCAACCCCGATAAAGTCCGCAAACGCTGGAAAGAATGGCTGGACTACGAAAAAGAAGTGATGAAGGAAATGGAAATTAGGGGCGACAGAATCCATTGATCAACGCTGTGTAAAATAATCCAGTTCTGCTTTTATGTCAAGATAAGGATGCTTCTCCTGCAACAGCAATAGTTTTCGTTCATAAGATTCGAGGAATTTTTTATGCTGCGCAGTTCCGGGATTCAGAGGCCGGTGCTGGAAAGCGAGATTGATCTCCGCGATTTCTTTCATCAGGTTCCGCGTTTCCAGGCTCATGCAGGCATCCGTAAATTTTTCCCATACATATTGAGTAGCTTGGTAGTTGGGATGTACAAGATCTTCCGCATAAAACCGATAATCACGCAGGTCATCGATCACCAGTTCGTAAGCCGGAAAATAATAAGCAGCTTCATATTGTTCAACTATTTCATGCACTGCCTGTATCAGTACCGCCTTACTGCGGTTGTTTTCAATCGCGCCTTCACGGAGATGGCGTACGGGGCTGATGGTAAAGATCACCTGCAACTGCGGATTGAATGCAAAAAGTTTTTGTAACATACCCGATAAGATGCTCTTTACTTCTTCCGGCTGCATCAGTCTCTTCAGGAACCAGTTCGCAGGCGCTTTGTGGTTATTCGCCGCTACAGAACCGGGTTCTGCAAGCAGGGCTTCTGCGGTAAGTGTGTAGAGCCATGCAGAGCCGAGGGTTACCAGTAAATGATCCGTATGCTGCAGAAAATGATGTGCCCGTTCGGTGGATCGGTTAATTTTATCGAGGCAGCCTTCAAGGGTTATCCCCGAATAACGGCTATGGTGTTTCCAGCTATGCCAGGTTTCATTGTATTCAAAAACATCATCCCTTGTATACCGCTTATTCCCTATATAAGCTTCTAAAGCTTCTGCCACACTTACGGGATTAAAAAGTATGCCATTCGGGTTTTCAAGTATGGAGAATTTATGTTTCTGCAGTTTTTCGCCGATGTTTTCTGTAAAGCAGGAACCGATCAGCAAAATTTTTTCCGTATGCCGGATCTGTTTTGCGGGTTTCCTGATATCAAATTCAAAATGAAATTTCATGTACGGTGTGCTTGGTTAATCATGAAAAATTTCCGTTGCGATACACAGGCTTTCGGCCAGTGCTTCACGATCAAGTTGTAAAGGCACATTCTTATCATCAAAAAAGCGGATCATTTTTTCAGTATCCATGTTACCCACCAGTGCATCCTGTGCCATCGGGCAACCACCGATACCTTTTAATGCACCATCATATCTTGTGCATCCGGCTGCATAAGCAGCCTCCAGTTTTTCTTTCCAGTTATCAGCCGCCGCGTGCAGGTGAACACCAAACTGTACCGAAGGATATTCGGGCAAAAGTGTATCCAGTGCAAAACGGATATGCGCGGGATCTGCCAATCCAACCGTATCAGCCAGCGAAATAATATGGATGCCCCTGTTCACCATTTCGTTTGCCCAATGCAGCAATACATCTGCCGAATAAGTATCTCCATAAGGATTTCCGAAACCCATACTCAGGTAAACAACCAGTTCCCTTTTATTTTTCACGCAAAGTTCCTGTATCTGCTCAATACGGGTAAGGCTTTCATCCATTGTACTGTTCGTATTGCGCAACTGAAATGTGGGGGATACTGAAAAGGGAAAACCGAGATACTGCACCTGCTCAAAAATCACCGCATCTTCTGCACCACGGGTATTGGCAACGATGGCGAGTAATTTTGTTTTGCTGTTTGCAAGCGTAAGCCCTTCCAATACCTGTTTCGTGTCCGCCATTTGCGGGATGGCTTTGGGCGATACAAAACTGCCGAAATCGAGCGTGTCAAAACCAACTTTCAAAAGACTGTTGAGGTAACGTATCTTATCTTTTGTAGCGATAAAGGAATGCCAGCCCTGCATCGCATCACGCGGGCACTCGATCAACTGGCAAGCGGATGTTTCCATGTAACGATTTTCATTCTTACAAAGAAGCAAGTTACATGATATATGGGATCGATCTCGAACCATTTATGGGCATTCTTTACCCTGCCGGGATATTTATGATGGTTGTTATGATAAGCATCGCCGATAAAAAGAAAATCGACAGGCAGGATATTTTTAGAGGCATCGCCTGTTTCGTAATTCACATACCCAAATCGATGGGCCCACCAGTTGATCATCGCCCCCTGGAAACTGCACATGATAATGGTAAGCGGTAAAAATAAAAACTGCCACCATGCAGTAGCGAGCCAGGTATACAGTGACAGGTAAATCAATATCCACAAGATCCTGGTCATCCAGTTATGCGCAATTTTTTCAAATGCATCCCATTGCGTAAGGTCTTTCAGAAATTTATCATCCACACCCAATTCCCTGGTATAGATGGCATGATAACTGTTCCTGGTTTGTATAAGTGTGGCGAAAAAATTCTTATTAAAAACAGGCGTATGCGGATCGTTATGCGTATCTGAATGCATGTGATGCAACCGATGCATTACCGTATAAGCTGCCGGGCTCATATAAGAAGAGCCATGGATCAGAAAACAAAAAACAAAGAAGCATTTCTCAACGCTTCGCGACATCGTAAAATGTTTATGTGCTGCATACCGGTGATAGAAAAAAGATTGCAGGAAAAAAGACAGGTACCAATGCAGGATAAAAAGCAGGGCTATTACCATAAAAAACTATTTGCCGGATAGTATCAGTTTTTTTGAGGCAGCAACTTTTTCACGGAGGCGGTTAAAAAACATGAGCCTGTCTTTTTCATTCACGCCGCTGATCAATGTGGATTTTTGTGCATGGTTTTCCAGTGCACGCTTGGAATATTGGTTAAATGCTTCATCCATCGTAGTGATGTAGTTGATCACGCTGTGGTTGATCGCCGTCATATATTTATCGCCCAGCTGCATCAACTGCATATTATCACCGATGATGATCTCGTTGATAAACATTTTATAGGGAACATCGCTTTGGGAAGGCGACTGCCCTTTTTTGAGTTTCACGCCATATTCAGCCTGCAGTTCGATGTGATCAATCATCTCACCCAGTTTATCGAGTACAACCAAAGCATCATGATCAGATTTTACAGAGCCGGTTGCCCTGTAAAATTCTACCTGGTGCAACGTGCTCGTGATATTTTCAATACTCCATACTTCCGTGCTTGGCAGCGTGGCAAACAGGTCGCTGCTCTGTTTCATCAATACATGAAAACGGCTGTAATCATCTTCCACCGAAAATTTTGCCGTTTTCCAGTCTTCATAATACAGTATCGATTTCATGAAGAAAAAAGACTTGAAAGCGGCCACTTCGGGGACGAGGAAATAATAGTAAAACGGGATCTCTTTTGCGAGGTAAAAAAGGTGACAGGGTTTAAAGCTTAAAAAATACTGAAGATGCGCAACCACCGACTCGAGCCAGTTCTCGTATTTAAAATCGGAATTGTTCGTGGTACGCCCCGTGAAAACAAAAGCATCCGTTTTGAGATGCAACAACTGATCGATGGATATTTTAAAATGCCCGGCAAGCAGATAGAGTTCATCGAGTGAAATGGATTTTTCGCCCCGAATTCTCCTGTAAGCACTGTCTGTACTGATCGATAGTACTTCCGAAACCTGGTCCACCATCGAGATATGCGGCGGGATCAGTCCTTTGATAAGGCTGAACAGTTGCTGTTGTACGTTTGGGGTTGTCATACAGTTTTGCAAAAATCAATTTTCTGCTATTTGTAATTTAGTAAAAAATCCTAATTACATACAGGATTTAAAGGGAGCCGGGGCAAAATACAGTTCGGGTAAAACCCTTTGCCACAGGCTGTTTCATTTTTTACTTTTCCCCGATACGCTGCCACGCGAATCAATTTCCCTCTTCAGATACTGCCGGATAGTTTTGGTGAAAAATCAACCCACCTAAAAAAACAATATGAAAAAACATGTAACAGCCCTCTGCTGCTTTTGGCTGATCAGCCCGGGCACATGGGCACAATCCAGCGAAGTGAGCAAACCTGCTGCAGGAGAAGCCAGCCCTAAACAGGGACAGGCATTTTATATGGGTTTGTTCGGGGATGGTATTACCATTTCTGCGAATTACGATTCCCGGTTTGCGAAAAGCCGGAAAGGTTTAGGCATGCATATCGGGCTCCGTTATTTCGGTTCCGGGTCAGGAAGTCACAGCAGTGGTATTGTAAGTATCCCTGCCGGCATCACCAGCTTGCAGGCGAAGCGCCCAAATATTCCCATGACCGGAGAAGGCGGAGGCTGGAGATCCCGGGCAGGGCTGGGATTCGGATTTACCCTGTGAAACAGGAATACTGTTTTGTACGGATACAGTTTCGGTAGCTCTTATGATTGCCTATTCTATTATCAATCTTACTAAATACAACTACAATGAAAAAGATATTTACGTTATTAGCGCTCTGCTTTCTATTCCTGTCGGCAAGCGCTGCAAAAAATCCTTTTATCAGGATCTACGATGCCGCAGGCAAAAAAATTGAAGCGGGCAGGTTAACCGCAGTTACCGACAGCAGCGTTATGGTAACATCGGGGTATACCACTTCGGAAATTTCTTTTCACCAGATAGCGGTTATCAAAACCGGGCACAATGCAGCGCATGATATTTTAATAGCCGCTTTGATTACGGCCCCGATCGTATTCCTGTATACCACGATCAGAATTCATGCTGAAAATGCATCAAAAGCCCCTTCCAGTAGTAATGGTATGTTCAATATCAACCTGAATCTTCCGAGTAATGAATCTTTTGCTGCCGGGGTGGGGGTACTTACCAGTGTAACGGCAGGGTCAGCAGCCTACCTAATAAAGAAAAAGAGAACCTTTATCAACGATGGAACAGCCATTTCAGAAAAAAAATTAGGGGAAGCATTATCCGCCTACCTGAAAGCATACCATAAATAATCATGAAAAACCATGGGGGTGGTGGGCTGTTCAGGCCGTAGTGAATAAAATCAAATTGAATTGTGAGCCTGGCAGCCCTTTTTTACAACGATTGAACCTGTCCATAACCGGTACCTGACAGATCCAGTAACACCTTATTCAACGGTGATACGTGCAGAATAAGTACGGGGACTGGCCCGTAAATATTTTACGCCAGAACAATGTTTAACTCCAAAATCAACACCCATGAAAAAACTATCTACCTGGGCATGGCATAACAAATGGAAAGCCCGTATTATAATTATTATTTCCTGGATCCTTCTCACGTTTCTGGGTATTTACATCGGAATAATACTAAAACAACTGAATGCCATATTACCAGCTTATGTGTTTATCGGTTCAATAATTGCTTTTTTTATCGCTTTTGTTATTTATCCTTTTAAAGCACATGGAAAAATTAAAAAAGCCATTTCTTTTTACGCATGGCAGAAAAGCTGTGACATGATCGTAGCTACCGCCTCTTTTATCATGATAGTTTATCTCGCAAATAAACCAGAAACACTATTTAGCGGGTATCAATTTGCACATGCGGTTGTAATCAGCAGGACATCATTACCAACAGATAGCATTCATCAATCATACAAATCCATCTCAGACTTTACCGCTTCGATGAAAGATAAAAATGGCAATCTCCTGAAATTGAAGGAAAGAAAAAAAATACTCAAAACCCAGCTCACTGCGATCCAGGAAGATAAAAATATGTCCACAATCGCAAAAATGGGTCTTATCCTGCTTTACACGATTGTTGCAATAGGTTTATTGGGAGTGGTTTTCAGCCTTGCCTGCAGCCTTTCCTGCTCTGGCGCCGAAGGAGCAGCAGCAATTGTTTTAGTGGGAGGAACCGCATTGGCAATCTGGTTGCTAGTATCACTTATCCGGCTAACCAATGGTAAGAAAAAAAAGCCAGGCAAACCCGAGACCATGGGATCGCCCCGCCAATAACCCTGTTACAATGAAGCACAATATTGATTTGAGGGGAGGTAGCCGGGTAAAACTCATAAAAAGTACTACTATCAGTAACATATCGGTCACCAAACATGGCTGATCAGTACGATGTGTTTTAAACGGTTTACAATCCTGTTTACTGCATTGAGCAACTGATCGGTACTTAGTCCAGCCTGTGTTTCATCGCCTCATACAGTATAATGCCTGCAGCCACGGATACATTAAAAGAATCAAAGTCAGAAGCCATGGGTATTTTAAAAAAATGATCAGCGGCTTTGGCAAGATAAGGCTGTACACCCCTGCCCTCATCGCCCATGATCACACAACAGGGTTCTGTAAAAGCAAGTTCGAATACATTTTTTTCCGCACGCATTTCACTGGTAAAAACCTGTATACCGTTGAGATGCAAAGTATCCACGGCCTTCAGTAAACTGTTTACGCGGCAGATATGTATTTTCTCCAATGCACCGGCACTGCTTTTCATTGCTTCCTCGTTTAAAGCGCCCACCCCTTTATCAGGAATGATCAATGCCTGTGCGCCGCAGCAGAGCGCTGTTCTGGCGATCGCGCCGATATTACGCACATCGGTAACCCCATCAAGCATAATAAAAAGAGGCGTGCCCCCATCTCCCACTACATGATCGATCACCTGCTGCAGATCCATATACTGCACCCTCGCCACAAATGCCAGCACACCCTGGTGATTGGCTTTTGTAAGGCCATTCAGCTTTTCAACCGGGACCAGTTGTATGGGAATATTGTTTTCGCGGGCCAGCTGGCGGATCTCATTCACTGCATCGCCCCCTGTGTTTTTCTGAATCAGTATTTTATCAATGGGCTTACCTCCCTGTAATGCTTCTACCAGCGGCTGCCGCCCGATAATCAGAGAACTTTGTTTCATGGCCATCTGCAAATGTATTATTTCGTCAATAATAATTTTGTTTTCAGGATGGCTGCAACCGTAAGCGAATCTGTGATCTCTCCTTTCATTACCATATTGAATGCTTCTTCAAATGGCAAACGTTTTACGGTGATGTCTTCGGTTTCTTCGGGCTTTGAGGTATGGATACTGATATTTTTTGCGAGATACACATAAGCGATCTCATCGCTTACCGAATTGGAAAGATGCATCACGAGTATCTTCTCCCAGTGTGATGCTTTCAGGCCGGTTTCCTCCAGCAGTTCGCGTTTGGCGCCCTCCAGCGGATCTTCCGTGAACAATGCCCCGCCTTCGGGGATTTCCCAGCTATATGCATCCAGTGCAAAGCGGTATTGACCTACCAGCCAGGTATGTTCTTCCTCATCTAATGCGATCACAGCTACAGCCTGGTTTTTAAAATGAACTTTTCCATAGATCCCTTTGCCGCCGGAAGGATTTAGCACATTATATTCAGTAAGACTGATCCAGGGATTGTCATAAATTTTTTGTTCAGACAGGATCGTCCAGGGATTTTTGTCCATCGCTCAGTTTTTGCCGGTAAATGTTTTGGGAAGAGACAGCAGCAGGTAAATCAGTGCAAATGCGATAACCAGGAATTTGATGGCAGCGCAATACCAGGTGAGGATCAGCGAAGCATCTGTATAATTTCCATTGATGGATTGAAGCATCAGCAGGTTTTCCGCGATATCAAAAATACCTGCTGCAAATATCAGCCCTGCAAGCACCATTCCTGTGTTCCGCATAAAGCCTTCCGCCCACATTGATGCAACCTGCATCAGGGAAAGTGCAAAAAATGCCACGTAAGCAATGATAAAAAGGAAATCGAGCCGGATGTTCATTTTTACAATTGCCATATCCCAGTTCTGCAACAATTGGTGCAGTTTAGCCGGTGTGTCTGCAAATTCAAGGTTTACAATCCCCAGTTTACTGTTGTTCGATTTTAAAGCACTCCCCTGCCATTGCATCACAACCAGCATCACTAAAAAAAACAAAGCGGCTATGGAAAGATTTTTTTTCATAAATAATTCCTCTTCAAAGGTAAAATATCCCGGTATTGATCCTGTCGCAGCAATTTTTCGTCAATTCACTTTGATATCCATGATCTTCTGCGGAAGCCATACAAGCATTTGTCCCGAACCCCGGTTATTCCATGTATAATAAGGTATGGCATTGATCTTTCTTTTTTCCGTTTTTACATCCGAACCATCGGGCGATATGGCGATCACCGTTGCATCCGTTTCGATACCCACCACATTTTCATTCAGCAAAGTGCGCGGAACGGTTGACAAAACCGTTTTTGGAGGCAGCACAATATTCATGGTTTTTCCCGCATTGTCAACACCTTCCACGCAATAAACCAGCGGCCCCCGTTGCAATGCCACTCTTTCGATATCGGCTTTTACTTCGGGCCTGCTTACCACACGCTGAACGGGCATGGGCAATTCGAGTTCTATTTTATCCCCTTTCTCCCATTCCCTGTCGATCACCATATATCCTTTTTCTGTCTGGTAAGAACCCTTTTTACCATTCACGAGCAATACCACAGGCTGTACATTTTTTTCACTGAAGTGATAGAGATCACCGGGTACCGCTTCCCCGGTTGCCCATCCTGGTAACCGCATACGGATGGCGAAACGGTTTTTAGAGGGCGTGTTCACTGAAACCGATATTTTCCCCTCCCAGGGATATGCGGTTTCCAAACGCAGTTCCACTGTTTGCCGGTTGATTGAAAAAGAAGTATTGCTTCCCACATAGAGGTTGATCCAGATATTTTTTTCATCATATCCGTAGATATAATTACCGAGCGATTCAATCAGTCGCGCAATATTTGCCGGGCAGCAGGCGGTGCCAAACCAGTCGCGCCTTGCCTGCCTTCCATTCGATGCCAGTACATTGCCATAAAAAAACTGGTTGCCTGCCAGTGAAATGCCATCCAGAGCGCCGTTATACAAACTCTTCTCGAGTACATCCACATATTTGCTTTCGCCGGTGAGCATACCCATGCGCTGGTTCCATAAAACCATCCCTACCGATGCACAGGTTTCGCAATAGGCATTTTCGTTGGGCAGGTCATAATCCACCGAAAAACCTTCGTTGCCACCGGAAGAGCCAATCCCGCCCGTAACATACATATTCCGGTACACCACATCTTCCCAAACAGTTTTCATGGCTTGCATATAATCCTGATCGCCGGTAAGTGCAGCCACATCCGCCGCTCCCGTGTACATATACATCGCGCGTACGGCATGACCCGTAATCTCTTTCTGTTCTTTTACAGGTTTTACATCCTGTGCATAGGCAGTGTCTTTCCAATCGGTCCAGGTATAACCTACTGCCTTTTTATGCCCGCGTTCACTCAGCAGCCAGTCGGCCAGTTTGAGGTAACGTTGTTCTTTGGTTACTTTAAATAATTTCACCAATGCCAGTTCCAGTTCCTGGTGGCCGGTAACCCAGTCGCGTTTACCCGGACCAAATAAGTGATCGAAATGATCCGCAAAACGGATCGCAACATCCAGTAATTTTCTTTTACCCGTTGCTTCATAATATGCAACGGCCGCTTCGATCAGGTGCCCGCCATTATAATCTTCGTGCATGCTCATATCCGTCCAGCGCTTCTCGGGGAATTGCAAACTGTAATAAGTATTGATATACCCATCCTGCAATTGGGAGGCTGCGATCAGGTCGATCCAGTGATCAGCCCTTTTTTCGAGGGCGGTATCCGGATGGTTTTTCAATGAATATGCAATGGCTTCAAGCGCTTTGTATACATCCGAATCATCGTAAAAAATCCCCTGGAACTTACCTGTTCTTTTCCCGGATGCGATCTCGAAATTCTGGATACGCGGTGTTTTTACTTCCGTCTGATCGATACAAACAGGGATCGTCACGAGTGAAACTTTCTCCAGCTTGGGTTTCCAGAAATTATCTGAGATCTGCACCCTTGCAAAATTCTGGTTCTGGTATTGGAGCAACTGGGTTTTCCCGGCAATGGATAAAAAAAACAATGCGGTTACCAGTACGGGCAACCTTTTTTTACGGAACATGGTATGGGTTTTACAGGAAAAGATACTGAAAAGAATGCGGCCGGGTGCAGAACGCCCATTTGCCGATTGCGTAAAAATACCATCCGTGTAAAATCAGGATCAAGAATAGAGGGAATCAGTAATTTAACTGTCCAATTAAACCGAAAATCCCACTTTATGAAAAGAAAACATTTTCTCAAAACCCTGGCACTTGGCACAGCCATGACAATCTTTACAGCATCTGCCTGGGCACAGCCTGCCAGTCCTGCGGCTACGGCCACCGGTACCATCAATGGTGCAAACGTAACCATCAAGTATAGCAGTCCTGCTGTAAAAGGCCGCCAGATATGGGGCGCGCTGGTACCTTATGATAAAGTATGGCGTGCAGGTGCCAATGCCGCCACTACCATTGAAACGGATAAAGACCTTACCGTAGAAGGGAAAAAATTACCAGCCGGTAAATACAGCATTTATGCAATACCCGGGGAAAAAGAGTGGACCATCATCCTCAACTCACAAACCGGTCAATGGGGTATTAACCGCGACCAATCAACCACCGAGGACCCCGCCAAAGATGTTTTCCGTGTAATGGTGAAAGCCAAAAAATCGGATATGATGAACGAACGTTTGGTGTATACCATTAACGACAAAGGTTTTGTACTTAGCTGGGAAAACCTGGATGTACCAGTTCGTGTAAAATAAAAAAAGAGAAAGATCTTTCCGACAGATGCCTGTCTGCAACAGACAGGCATTTTTGTGTACCTTACCATTTTAAGTAAACAGAACCATGGAACAGCTTGGCATTGGTGCGAGGGTGCAGCACCCGCATTATGGAAGAGGTGTGGTGGTGGAAACCGCATCTGAATTTTATACAATCTGGTTTAAAACACCGAATACCGCAAAAAGTATTGCAAAAGAGTATACGGAATTACAGGTATTGGAAAATGCGGGGGAAACCGGTAATAGCGGAAATTTGTCCCTGGCAGATATTGAACAGGCACTTGACAATGTTCTTACACAGGGCTGCATGAGTTTCAACTGGTGCCGATGGCAACAAAATGGAATGAAGGAACATTGGTGCTGAGGCCCGGCGATGAAAGCCTGCAGGCAAAAGAAGTTCCCATCGAAGTATTTTTTCACAAGATCGTGATGCTGCGCGATAGGCTGAGACTGATAGAGCAAAAGATCAACGCGCATAAAATTCTTACGGATGCGGAAAAAGTAGAGTTGCAGCAGTATATCACTGCTGGTTATGGCTCGCTCACCACCTTCAATATCCTGTTCAAAGAAACGATACACCAGTTCAAAGGAAGCGGGAAAGAATAAAACGGTAATCATGAGTATAGTATGGTATGGCGCCATTGCGGCTTTTGTGGTCATCATCGTCACGATGCGGCGAAACAGGAGGCGTTAAAAACATGGATACCTGCCGTATAGATACGGGGATTTTTCACCGGGCTGTTCAGGATGAAAACGAAACCATCTAATTTTCCAAAAAAGAATAAAATGCAAAAGATTATCCGTACAGCCTGTCTGTTTTTATTTTCAGGTATTTCTGTTATTCATGCGCAAAACGGCAATACAGCCGCCCATAAACCCAGTGCTGCTAAGATCAGTTTTGCGAAAGACAGTTTTAATTTTGGCACGGTTCCGCAAGGCAAACCCGTTACCCACGCTTTTACTTTTAGGAATACCGGAAAAGAGCCGCTTGTGTTAAATTCCGTAACAGCTTCCTGCGGATGCACCACGCCGGAATGGCCGAAAGAGCCCATTAAACCCGGCGAAAGCGGTGTGATAAAAGCGACGTATAATGCACAGGCCGTTGGCATTTTTATCAAAACAGTTACGGTACTGTCAAATGCCTCCACCGGCACCAGAGTGCTGACCATTCGGGGAGAAGTTAAGCCTGTACAGGTACCCAAAAAAAACTCGGCTGAATCTGTAAAACAAAGCCCTTTGCCGGCAAAAAACTAATCAGACCTGATGAAAAAAGTATTTCTATCGACGATAGCTGCTTTTTTACAGACGAATAATTGCCTGTTTTTCTTTTAACATCGCATTAATAAGCATCTGGCAACGTTTTTGGTCTTATCCGGTTCATATAAGTAACCGATAAACCAACCACCTATGCAAGCAATGATCAACGGCATGCAAAAGCTGCTGAAACAAAAGCTGAATATCCGCACCGATATTACCCCAAATACTGACCTGCGCAAAGACCTTGAACTGGCGGAATGGGAAATGCAATACCTGCTGAACGCTGTTGAAACCAAATGGCATATTTCTTTATCAGATAATGAAAGCATCGGCAACGTGGCCCAACTGATGGCCGTTGTAAAGCGGGGGCGGTAAATACCCATAGTACTTTATTCAATTTATTTCTTCCTATACACTGCAGCCGTATCTTTAAGCATCCTCAAATGCCATGAAAAAGATATTGCTGTTACTGGCAACGCTTTGGTTTGCCAATCCTTCCAAAACACAGGTGCCGTATACAAACGGGCAAAACAAATGGAATCCTGATTCGCTCGGTAACCACAGGGTTGTACTGCGGTTTGCCGGCACAGGCAGTATTGCCCATGTTGTAATCCCATGGCGCAGGAACGACAGTTTTCCTGAAAAGAAAAGAGTAATTGTGGAAGATGCCACAAGCGGGAAAAAGATCAACCATATTTTGTATGGTGCCATAAACAATGAATCCGGTGAAATCTGGTTCGAAGCGGTTTCAGGAAAAGGGTTGTACTATGTATACTACCTGCCTTACCGAAACGAAGGCCGTTCCAATTACCCGCAGGGTGTATATCTCGGCCTTGAACAAACAGATGATGCAGAATGGGTGAAAAAAGTGAACAGGCAGTTGCCCGTAAACACCACTGCACAGGAATTTCAGTCGGTAGATGCATTCAACAGTTTTTACCCGATGGAAGTGATTGCAACCGCTGAAGAAACCAGAAAGATCCTTGCATCGGCAAAAAGAAAAGATTACCTGGTTTTTCCCGAAGACAGGCAATTCCCTGTAAAAATGCAATACCGCTTGCCGCAACGGTGGATACAGAAAGGTTTATCTGACCAGTTTATGGGGAATGCCGATAAAGGCGAACACTATACCTGGCAACTTGCATTGTATGCATTGCAGGATGTTAAAGATGTGACGCTTGTATTCAGCGATTTGAAAAATGAAAAAGGCGGGTTGATACCGGCTGATGTTTTGTTCTGCATCAATACAAACGGTGTGGATTATACAGGAAAAGCATTTAGCAAGACGGTTTCCGTTAATAAGGGTTCTGTTCAGTCACTCTGGTGCGGTGCAAATATCCCAACCAGTATTGCTGCGGGGGTTTATAAAGGGAAGGTGATTATTCGTTCTTCCAATGGAATGCCGTCAGTAATCAACCTTTCTCTGAAAATAAGTGATAAAACCCTTGCAGATGGCGGTATCACTGAACCCGGAAAACAAACCCGCTTGCACTGGATCAATTCAACCATCGCACAGGAAAACAAAGTGATCGCACCTTATACCCCATTGCAGCTGAATGAAAAAACCATCAGCCTGCTTGGCAGAAAAGTGGAATTGAATGAGGAAGGATTCCCTAAACAACTGCAGACTTTTTTCACACAGGAAATGACCGGCTACAGCGAACAGCCGAATAACCTGTTGTATGAGCCCATACATTTTCATTTTACCAAACAGGATGGCAAAAATTTATTATTGAAAAGCAGTGGGCTTAATTTCCTGAAGCAGGAACCCGGAACTTTTGAGTGGCAGGCATTGAATATGAACGATACGCTTACCATGCAGGTGCATGGGGCACTTGAGTTTGATGGCTTTTTCAATTTTACTGTAAAAGTTACTGCGCTGCAGGATGTATCGCTGAAGGATATTACCATGCATATCCCCTTCCAGAAAAATATGGCGAAGTATATGATGGGGCTGGGTTTAAAAGGTGGCGAACGTCCCGATCCTGTAAACTGGAAATGGGATGTAGCTGCGAAAAACCAGGATGGGGCCTGGATCGGCAATGTAAATGCGGGGCTGCAATATTCGCTTCGTGATGGAAAATATGTACGGCCGCTGAATACAAATTTTTATTTACAGAAACCATTGCTTCTTCCCGATTCATGGGGCAATGGCAATAAAGGCGGCATCACCGTTGGTATCAAAGGAAGTTCGATGCTTGCGAACAATTATACGGGTGAGCGGAATTTAAAGAAAGGAGATACGCTCTATTTTAATTTCACTTTACTGCTCACTCCCTTTCATCCCATTAATACAGATTTCCAGTGGGAAACACGTTTTTACCATAAATACAATGCGATCGACAGTATCAAGGCAACCGGTGCTACGGTGGTGAATATCCATCATGCAACCCCTATCAATCCCTGGATCAATTATCCATTCATCGAATACAAAAAAATGAAATCCTATATCGATGAAGCGCATGATAAGGGATTAAAAGTAAAGATCTATAATACGGTTCGCGAGCTTTCCAACAGGGCTTATGAAACTTTTCCGCTGCGCAGCCTGGGGCATGAGATTTATTCCCCGGGAAAGGGCGGTGGTTTCAGCTGGTTACAGGAACATATCAGTAGTGATTATATCGCCGCGTGGTTTGTTCCCGAAATAAAAGATGCTGCATTGGTGAACAGTGGCATGAGCCGATGGCATAATTATTATGTGGAAGGCATGAACTGGCTGGTTAAAAATGTTGGGATCGATGGAATTTATCTTGACGATGTGGCATTCGACCGCATTACCATGAAAAGGATCAAGCGGGTACTGACGCAGGATGGGCATCCCGGTATCATTGATCTTCATTCTGCCAATCAATACAATAAAAACGATGGCTTTAATAACAGCGCCAACCTGTATATGGAACATTTCCCTTACCTCAACCGTTTGTGGTTTGGTGAATATTTTGACTATGAAAAAAACGGGCCTGATTTTTTCCTGACAGAAGTAAGTGGCATCCCGTTCGGGCTGATGGGTGAAATGCTGGAGAAAGGCGGCAACCCCTGGCGGGGAATGATCTATGGCATGACCAACCGCATGCCTTGGAGCGATAATGCCGACCCACGGCCCTTGTGGAAAGCCTGGGATCATTTTGGCATCAAAGGTTCTGAAATGATCGGTTACTGGAGCGACCGTTGCCCGGTGAAAACATCCGATCCCAAAGTATTGGCAACCGTATACCGCAAAAACGGAAAGGCGATGATCGCAATCGCAAGCTGGGCCGAAGAAGACAGGGATATCACACTTCACATCGATTGGAATGCTTTAGGGATGAATGAAAAAAATACGATGCTGACAGGACTCGAGATCGCAGGTTTTCAGCAAAAGATCAACTGGGAGCCAGGGAAAACACTGCATGTGCCAAAAGGAAAAGGCTTCTTACTTGAAACAATGCCGGTGCCTTAGAATTTTATACAGTGTTTTTATGCTGTAAAATCAGGTGTATCCACGATTTGCTGTAAAATATACACTGCCTATTTTGGGAGATAAAATTCCAGATATGGCAACTGTGATCAGCAATGACCGTATTATTAATAAGATATTAATGATACGCAACCAAAAAGTAATGCTTGATGAAGATCTCGCAGCATTGTACCAGGTAGAAACCAAGAGACTGAATGAACAGGTAAAACGCAACCTGAACCGATTTCCCAAAGACTTTATGTTTCAGTTATCCGAAAAAGAGTATCGCAACTTGAAGTCGCAAAATGCGACTTCAAGTTGGGGAGGAAAAAGAAAACCTCCTTTTGCATTTACCGAACATGGCATATTAATGTTATCCAGTGTACTGAACAGCCGTACTGCAATACAGGTAAATCTGAAGATCATCCGCATCTTTATCAAAATGCGTGAAATATTATCCACGAATAAAGACATACTGCTGAAACTTGAGAAGCTTGAAAAAAGAGTGGATACAAACAGTAAAGACATACAGGTAATCTTCGGCTATGTGAAACAGTTGCTCACACCACCCAATCCGCCAAGAAGAAGGATCGGATTTATCAAAGATGATTTATAATAAGAAAGGCAGCCAATGGCTGCCTTTCTTATTATCAGATGCATGATCTTATTTCGCTTTGCGGATATAAATATTCCCGTTCATATTTTTCATCATCAGCTCCGGCCCGCCGCCATTGATCTTGCCGTATACCCAGTTTTCAATGTTTACGCGGTACATACCCGACTGGCTGGTTTTATTCACTTTCGGCTGGCTCTTATCGGCTTCAATATCAAAGTCGGTATACATCTCGCCCATATCCGATTTTAATTTTGCATTCGCCTTAAAAACTGACGGGAAAGTAATATCCACATTTCCATTCAGCGTGGAGAAAGCCATGGCCGCTTTGGGGTCAACCGATTTAAAACTACCGATCACCCCACCATTCACAGTATTGGCAACAGCCGAACCAGAGATATTTTCAAGATGTATCGAGCCATTGGTATTATTCACCTCAATATCCCCACTTACATTGCTTACAAGGATATCCCCGTCGTTGGTTGTACTCAGTTTTAAAGATGCGCCTGTTATGGGCACTTTAATGGTAAGGGTTATGGCACCTTTCCAGCTATCGGAACTCACTGTAACGGTATTATTTCTTTCACGGGCTGATACATCGAGGCCTGCAACGCCGGAAATTTTTTTCATCCCGTTTGAAGATTCTTTACCGACAGAAGGGTGGATGTTCAGGTTTATATTCATTTCATTACCGTCTTCATTTTTACGGTTTTTGCGGATCCGTTCAGAACCCTGCTTTACATCGATCACAATATCTTTTCCTTCATAACCGATCACTTTGATGGTTCCATTGAGTAAGCTGGCATTCAGTTTATAAGGTTTGCCGGGGTCGCTGAGCGGAACGGTAAGTTGCTGTTCTTTTGAATCGCCCTGTGCCATCACACCGTTAACTGCCAGGAATAACAGGAACAATGCTGTTTGTATTCTTTTCATATACGTTAAATTAAGATTGTTTTTTAATGTAAATATTTCCATTCAGTGTTTCAAATTTGTAGGTCCTGCCGCCGCTGCCGATCCGGATATCTGAATTTTTGTTGATCCGGTAAATCGTGCCATCTTCTTTTTTGGATTGCGACAGGTTAATACTCGTTGGCAATACTTCCCAATTTTCAAAATCAGTATAATAAGCACCATTCATGGTTTTGAGGCGTATATCGGCAGATAAGCCCGGTTGAAAACTGGCAGTAAGCGTACCATTCAATGTATAAAAAGAAGATTCTTTATCGGGGTTCACGAGATAGTTCACAGTAAGGTCTCCATTAACGGTATGTGCCCGGGTGGTGTTTTTTGCATTTACAATCTGTATCCCACCGTTCACATTGTTCACATCCAGTATCCCTGCAACATTTTTTACGATCACATTTCCGTCGTTTACTGTTGATAAATGTACATGGGTATTAAAGGGAACCTTTACAGTATACTGAAGATCGTTATGGTATTCGATGCGCCGGTATTCATCGCGGTTCCGGTTACGCCAGTCGTAGGGCCTGGTATCCCAGGGTTCCGATGAATACGCCACCACACTATCTCCCACCTGCTCAAACCCGAGTTTGATTTCTTTCTTTCCCTGCTCCACCAGTTCTTTGGTGCGGGCATAAATGGTTTGATCCAGTTCAATTACAATTTTATCACCTGGATATCCTTCCACATTCACAGAACCTTCCAGGTTATAGATAGCGAGTACGGCACCGTTTTTCGAAATACTGTACTCTTTGGTAAAATGTTCCCTGTATTCTTCAGGGTATTTCTCTTTTCGCTGCTCCTGCCTGCGTTCCAGCTTTTGCTGATCCTTTGTTTTTTCGCGGGTTTGCTGTGCTTCAGCAGGCGGGGCTGAGCAAGAGATAGCCAGTCCCGCCAGCAGGGGGATCCAGGTTTTTTTCATACGTTTTGTTTTAGATAAGTTCTGTAATGGTTTGCCTGATTTTATTTCTCACCGCATCGTTCAGGTCTTTCTGCTGCAGTAATTCCCTGAATGACGGAACAGATTTTTTCTCCTGTAATTTGAGCATGGCATCGGCAAGGGCTGATTGTACCAATGGCGATTCCTGTTTACTGATCGATTTAACCAACCCCTCGCGCACAGCAGACTCGGTTGCATATTGCATCAAAGCTTCAAGCGTAACCAGCCGTACATTTACATTGGGGTCGTTATTCAGTGTTGCAAGCAATGCTTCGATCACTTCCGAATTGGCTTTTTTGATCTCGCTGGTATAGCTCACACCCCGGATCCTTTCAGATGCCGATGGATTTTCCAGCAGTGAAAGCATCATCATCTCCTTCATTTCTTTTACCTGTGAAGAAAGCGATGCGATCTCTTTGTGGCTGGCCCCCTGGTTACTGATGATCCAGCCAAACGCAACACCAACAATAAGAACGGTAACACTGAAAGCAAGTTGCATACCCGGTTGTGCCGTCCATATCGTCTTTATTTTTTCCACCAAACTGCCCCAGGCGCTACCGCTTTTCTGCTGGCTCTCTTTGTATGATTCAAGCATGGCCTGGAAACGTACCGGCATATTATCCGACGCAGCGGGCGACGGCATTTCTTCCAGCATCATCCATACACGTTGTGTAGCTTCCAGTTCTGCACTGCACTCGGGGCAGCCTGCAAGATGCTGTTCAAACAAAGCACGCTCGGCCGCCGTCATTTCATTGTTGAGCCAGCTTGTGATCATTGCCTTATCGTTCCCGCATTTCATCATCTTCCTGTTTTAATTAGCTAATTCGAGATATGCATTTTTTAACTGGTTAACCGCCCTGTGTACCCTCACTTTCACTGCCCCTTCGGTTATATCGAGTATCTGAGCGATCTCATGGTATTTCAGCTCCTGGTATTTGCTCAGTATCAGCACTTCCCTGCTTTCGGGGTGCAGGTTTTCCATCGCACGTTTCAGCAAAGCCATTTCCTGTTTTTTCTGCATGGGTGCATCGGTTGCCATCTCACCGCTTACCCATTCTGTCTGTTCAGTTATTTCTTCGTGCCTTATGGTACGTTTCAGGGTCCTGCCATTATCATGGATCACATTGCGGGCCAGGTGGTACATCCAGGTCCTGAACTCCCCTTCGCCCCGGTAAGTATGCCGGTATTTCAGGATACGGTAAAAAACGTTCTGCACAAGGTCTTCACTTAATTCGCGCTGCCCCGTCATACGGTACATAAACCCGAACAATGGACGGTGATGCCGTTCAAACAGGAGACCCAGTTTATCGAGGTCGCCGTTCTTCACTTTCAGCATGATGGCATTATCACTTAGCGGGTTCAAGCAGTATCGTTATAATGAGCAATATGATAAGGGTAACCCTGCCCTGAAGAAAAGGTTACAGGAAATTCCTGCTTTTTTTAATACAGGAGCCGCGAAAGTTCTGTCCCCTTCGCATCAAGCCCCGGTACAAGGTCGGCATATTCCCTATTTCCGTAGCGACGGGAGGCTTCCGACAAAAGAAAATACCATTTATCGATCTCCGAATATTCCTTGATCTGCTGGTATTCCCATTTTCTTCCTTTAAGGGCATAGGGTATCAGCCAGTCGAGCGCTTTTTGTAAACCACGTCCATCAGCAGTGTGGTAATGCCAAACATCCACCCCCAGATGTTTGGCGAGGATGGCAGCTTTGAACCATGCATCGAGACAAAATGTACTGTAACCCAGGGCCGTTGTGCGTTCCAGTTCCAGGGGTTGCCTGCCATCAGGTTGTATCTGCACAGCAATGCGTTTCAGCATCGAATCGCAATAACTGCGGGCAAAATCTTTTTTGTTCAGGAAGAGTGAAAAACTGAGTACCTGCATATCGTACCATATTCCATGGTTATTCAGGGCATGGCGTTCATCAACACCGTTCTTGCTCGTGAGCATCCAGTCAAGGTAACTGTTGAACCAGCGCTGAAGTGTTTGCATCAGCCCTTCAGAAACCGTATTGGAAAGCATTCCCACCGCATCCACCACATTCGTTAGCGCTACCGTTTCGATGATACCGATACCTCTTCCATCATTCACACCCAGTACGGCCTGTGCGTAGGTAAGATTAGGATTCATGCGTGTGGCTGTATCCGCAAACCATACCTGCAAATATTTTATGGCTTTTGCTGCATATTTTTCCTGGCCGGTAATGCGGTATGCCAATGCAAGCAGGTGGGTGTTACGTCCCAGGTCAACCAGGTTTTTTTTATCGGTGATCCGATCGATTGCAGGGTTACGCTGGCCATCTTTCCGGATATATGGCAACCCATCAGGTTTGGAGGGGTCGGGCCAGAAATAAGGCGCAAGACTCATATAATCATGCTTGTTGCCGCCGGGAGGGGAAAAAGATTTTTCCATTACAGAACCGGGTTGTAACTGCATGATTTTATCGGCTTCTGTAATCAACCATTTGAGATAAGGCCGCTTTGATGCTTCATCAGACTGAAATGCCTTTTTCAGTTCAGGCAATTTTGCCGCATCGAATAGAAATATTTTTTCCTGCTGCGCAGAGATAAAAGATCCGAACAGGGTGGCTAAGAAAAACGTAATGGTAAGTTTTTTCAAAAGAATTGTTTTACTGAAATTAAAATGACCGGGCGGGCTTTTCAAGAAAGGCAGCCAGTTGGTGGATATGATCCGTATTCAGGAAATCAACGCCTAACTGCATCATCAGTTGCCAGGCTTCCGGGCCATCAGGAACGCCCCAGAAACGGAATGGCCGCTTAAGGGCATGTGCTTTTTCGATTGCGGCACGGATACGGTTTTTGTCCTGCTCAGATATTTCTCCCCTGCCTTTCCATTTGCTGTATGCAGAAAAATCGGCGCTGAACAAACCGATCTTTGGCAATTGCTGTAAATGCCCTTCGTCAGATATTTTCCCATCAAAAAAAATAAATGAGGGATAGGAACTGAAACGGTTTGCCTCCGGCTGGTTACCCGATACCACGAAACGTACAGATGAATTATTGATCAGCACAGGAAATTGCCGGATCGCTTTGATCACAGCATCCAGTGTTTGTACCGAATCGGTTTTGATATCGATCAGTAATTGCAAAACTGCTTTTTTATCGGGGTAAGCATAGCCTTTGTTTCTGGCGACACCCTCCGCCAGCGGCTTAAGGTAGGACGCCATAAACAATACATCCCGTTTGATCTCTTTCCGGCTATGTGCCACAAACAAAGTATCGTTGATCAATAAAACATCTGCTTCAATTGAACCGGTACCGGCTGCATATGCCTCGGTAAATGGCAGATTGTGGTCATAATCGTTATGGGCATGGATATTACTGCGCCGGTATTGAGCGGGCTGTGTTATACCGGCCAGGAACAATCCTGAAAAGAAAATACAGAACATCGCTTTCATCCTGTAAAATACTGATTCATTACAAGTGCTGCACTGCTCCATTTCATTTATTTTTGACAGATGTCTCTTTTTATCGCATCCCTGAACTCGGGCAGCAATGGCAACTGCTATTATATCGGAAACGATGCAGATGCCGTATTGATTGATGCGGGCATTTCCTGCCGCGAAACAGAAAGGAGAATGAAGCGGCTGGGTTTATCGATGAACAAAGTGAAAGCGGTTTTTATTTCACACGAACATATCGATCATATCACCGGTCTTCCTGCACTTTCCAAAAAATATTCCCTCCCCGTTTATATAACAGAGGGCACTTTTCAAAACAGCCGGGTACCTGTTGAACCGGAACTGCTCAACTATTTCAGTTCAGGCAGTACGATCTCCATTGGTACCCTTCGTGTAAAAGCTTTTGCAAAATTTCATGATGCGGCAGACCCGCATAGTTTCACCATCAGTTCCGATACGGTTACCATCGGTGTATTCACTGATATCGGCAGCGTGTGTAAACCCCTGCAAAAACATTTCGCAGAATGCCATGCAGCATTCCTTGAAACCAATTATGATCCGCAGATGCTGGAAAAAGGGAATTACCCTTTCCATCTCAAAAAAAGGATCCGCGGGGGGATGGGGCATTTATCCAATGATGAAGCGCTTCAGCTTTTCCTCGAACACCGTGCTACATATATGAGCCACCTCCTCTTATCGCATCTTTCCAAAAACAACAATGATCCCAAGCTGGTGGAAGAGCTTTTTCTACCCCACAAAGGAGACATACAGGTTGTGGTTGCATCCCGTTACAAAGAATCGGAATTGTATCATATCGATGGTAAAAAATCATCTCATACCAAGGCAAAAAAACAAAGCGCTCCGTCGCAACTACAACTAAGCCTTTTTTAAAGAGTACCGGCGAAAAGCCCATCGTTGCCGGTGATAACAAAACCAGTTTTTTACTCCGCTATCTTGTTTGATCCGTCACCTGTTTTCTTTAAACCCTCACCGGTTATCACTGTCCAAACCCGGCCCAAACAGTAATTTAACTTTCACAACTGCTTACATGCGATACTTACCTGCAAAAATGTTTTTGTTTCTCTGTCTCTATACCGCAATAACTGCAACGGCACAATCTAATTGCAGTGTGAGAGGGAAACTGGCAGACAGTACCGCCAAACAATCCCTGAAAGATGCATCGGTTACTTTACTGGATCCAAAAGACTCAACCGTTGAACTGCTGGGACTAAGCAATACAGAAGGCAGTTTTGACCTGAAAAATATCGCGCCGGGCGCTTACCTGCTCCGCATCAGTTTCCAGGGTTATGAAACAGTCTATAAAAATATTGCGCTTACGAAACTTTCTCCTGAAAAAAATCTTGGCACCATTTATCTGAAGCCTGTTATAAATGATCTTGGCAATGTTACTGTAACACAGTCTCCCATCACTATAAAAAAAGATACGATCGAATACAATGCTTCCAGTTTTAAAACCAAACCCAATGCAGTGGTGGAAGACCTGCTGAAAAAATTTCCAGGCGTGGATGTAGACAAGAGCGGCACCATCAAAGCGCAGGGTGAAACAGTGCAAAGGGTATTGGTGGATGGCAAACGTTTTTTTGGTGATGATCCTAAACTGGCTACCAAAAATTTACCTCCCGATATTGTAGATAAAATACAGGTGTTCGACGATCTGAGCGACCAAAGTAAATTCACCGGGTTTGATGATGGTAACCGGGTGAAAACAATCAATATCACCACGAAAAAAGACAAACGCAAAGGTTATTTCGGGAAACTGGTTGCCGGTATTGGAACCAAAGAAACCTATGATGAAAGTCTGAACCTGCAACGCATGAATGGCGACCAGCAGATCGCACTCACAGGGCAGGCA
>SAIX01000122.1 GCA_004028765.1 Chitinophagaceae bacterium
AAGGCCATCCCTATATTTGTTGCCCATGTCGAAACCGAGTGCAGATACACCGTTGATGCAGCAGCACAGGGCCATCAAACAGAAATACCCTGATGCGGTTTTGTTGTTTCGGGTAGGCGATTTTTATGAAACTTTCGGGGAAGATGCCATCATCGCTTCCAAAGTACTTGGGATAACGCTTACCAAACGAAACAATGGCGCTGCGGCTTCGAGTGAACTGGCAGGTTTCCCGCACCATGCGCTCGATACGTATTTGCACAAACTTGTAAAAGCCGGTTACCGCGTAGCTATCTGCGACCAGCTCGAAGATCCCAAAACTGTGAAAGGCATCGTAAAAAGAGGTGTGACAGAAATGGTAACACCCGGCGTTGCCACCAACGACAAACTGCTTGAGCACAACAGCAATAATTTCCTGGCCGCCATTCATTTTACCGAGAAAGAAACCGGTATCGCTTTTCTCGATATTTCCACCGGTGAATTTTTTATTGCAGAAGGCAATGAAGAATACATCGATAAATTATTACAAGGCCTGAAGCCGGCGGAAGTGATCTTTCAACGCAGTTACCAGAAACATTTCAAGGAAAATTTCGGGAGCCGTTTCTATACCTATACGATGGAGAGCTGGATCTTTGATGAAGCCTTCGCTACTGAAAGCCTGCTCAAACATTTCCAGACCCATTCGCTCAAGGGGTTCGGGATCGAAGGATTGTCAAAGGGTATCACTGCCGCAGGCGCCATCCTCTACTATCTCAAAGAAACCGAGCATCCCAACCTGCAGCACATCACTTCTGTCCAGCGCATGGAGCGGGAAGATTTTTTGTGGATGGACCGTTTCACCATCCGCAACCTCGAACTGCTGCAAACCGGTATTGAAAACGGGAACAGTTTGCTGAAGGTTCTGGATAATACTGTAAGCCCGATGGGCGCGCGTTTGCTGCGGCGCTGGATGATCTTTCCTTTAAAAGACAAACCCAAAATCGAAGAACGGCTCGATGCAGTTGCTTTCCTGGTATTGCAACCCGAACTGCGCAAACAGCTTGCACATGCCATCAAAGCCTGTGGTGATATTGAACGGTTGGTAAGTAAGATCCCCATGAAAAAGATCAACCCGCGTGAAGTGATGCAGATTGCAAGGGGTTTGCAGCAGACCGAACTGATCAAAAACGCTAGTGCCGGTTCGGGCAACAACTACCTGCAGCGTTTGGCGGATGCATTGAATGGATGTCATTTTATTGTAGATAAGATTGTAAGAGAGTTAAATGAAACGCCGCCGGTTGCTGCAAACAAAGGGGAACTGATCCGCGAAGGTGTAGATGAAGAACTGGACCAGCTTCGCAAAATCGCCAGGGGCGGAAAAGAATACCTTGTAAACATCCAGCAGAGAGAATCGGAAAAAACAGGGATCAGTTCACTCAAGATCAGTTTCAATAATGTGTTCGGTTATTACTTAGAAGTTACCAATGTACATAAGAACAAGGTACCTGCAGACTGGATCCGCAAACAGACCCTCGCCAATGCAGAACGGTATATCACACCCGAGCTAAAAGAATATGAAGAAAAAATAACCGGTGCGGAAGACAGGATCCTTGCGATAGAACTGGAACGCTATGATACACTATTACTGGCCCTCCAGGATTTTATTGCGCCCGTACAGGTGAACGGAAATATCCTGGCCATCATCGATTGCCTGATCTGCTTTGCGGAGAACGCGATCCAGTACAATTATAAAAAACCGGAGCTGCATGATGGGCTTTTCCTGGTACTTACAGAAAGCCGTCATCCGGTTATTGAACGCAACCTTCCCGCCGGAGAACCATATATCAGTAATGATATTACGCTCGACCCTGCTTCGCAGCAGATCATTATTCTTACGGGCCCGAATATGAGCGGTAAGAGTGCCATACTCCGGCAAACTGCATTGATCACCCTGATGGCGCATATGGGTTCTTTTGTTCCGGCAGATACAGCTAAAATCCCGTTGACGGATAAAATTTTTACGCGTGTGGGCGCGAGTGATAACCTGAGCGGTGGTGAATCCACTTTTATGGTGGAGATGAATGAAACGGCCAGCATCATCAACAATATTTCTGAAAGAAGCCTGATACTGCTTGATGAGATCGGAAGGGGAACTTCCACCTATGATGGCATTTCCATTGCCTGGAGCATTGTGGAATACCTGCATGCATCACCGGCAGCGCCCAAAACACTGTTCGCCACGCATTACCACGAGCTGAACGAACTGGAAGAAAAATTACCGCGTGTACAGAATTACCATGTTACCAATAAGGAAGTGGGCAATAAGATCATCTTTCTCCGCAAACTGGCGAAAGGCGGAAGCACACATAGTTTTGGGATCCACGTGGCAAAGATGGCCGGTATGCCGCCACAACTGATACAACGTGCCAATGAGATACTGGAACAACTCGAAGAAAAACATGTGGGCGATGCAAGTGAAACAGGTACGCATACTTCTCTTGAACAGCATATCAAAAAACTAAGTGCCCCACAGATGCAGTTGTCTATTTTTGATGCACATTCCCAAACATTTGAGGATATCCGCAAAATGCTCACAGATATTGATATCAACCGGCTCACTCCTGTCGAGGCATTGATGAAACTGAATGAGATCAAAGGGCTCCTGAAATAACAGCCTGTTTCTTTTCTACACCCGCCAGAAATAGCCACCGCGCAGAAACCCTGTTTCGCCTATTATCGCCTGCCATTTGTTCAAATGACCCTTTTTTTTGGTAGTATAGTGGAGTGTTTATGCAATATGCCGGTTGCATAAGCAGTTTGTTTGATCTGGAAACCAGACCTATGCCTTCAAAACTGAATATTAAAGACAAAAGCGATACCGGTACACTGATTAAAATTTCCCCTTTCAGAAAGGATATCCGGAAAACGGAACCGCATAAGCATAACAGTTATTTTGAAATCGTTTATTTATCAAAAGGAAAAGGGGTTCATTATATCGATAACAACGGTTACCCAATTCATCCGCCCATTGTATTTTTTATCAGGAAAGAGCAGGTGCATAACTGGCATATCACCAGCAGCCCCGATGGATATGTATTGATCCTGAAAAAAACTTTTGTGGAGAGGAGCCTTGATAATGAACTGAAAAAATTACTTGCCAAAGCCAGTACCCTGTCGTCCACGCCTGTAAAAAACGCTTCTGCTGTTAACGGGCTTTTTAAAATGCTGGTTTCAGAAAACAATACATCCATAGAGATGAACTTTACGGTAATAGAAGGGCTCTTAAAAGCATTGCTTGCAAAAATTTTAGAAACTGCACCGCCTTACAACCAGCAAAATCGCTATAAGCTGGATTTGTTTGAGTCCTTCCGCGAGATCCTTTACCAGCGTTCAGAAGTAAAAAACAATGTTGCCTATTATGCAAGGCTGCTGAACACCACCCCGCAAAATCTTAATGCTGCCTGCCGGAAAGCTGTGAACCAATCTTCAACTGAAATCCTTGCCGAGCGGATTATTTCGGAAGCCAAAAGGTTGTTATACTATACCGACAATACCATTTCAGAAATTTCGCTGATGCTTGAATTCAACGACCCTTCTCATTTTATCAAATATTTCAAACGCCATGCCGGCTTGACGCCCCGGGCATTCCGCATGCAATAAGCACATACCATAGTATTTTCAAATGTACCAAAACGAAAAAAAATATTAAATCAATTTTGAACGCTGTTAAGGGCAACACAAAACGTACCGGCAATCAGTCAGATGGCTTTTTATCTTCTGTTCGTTACAGCGCAAACCAGAACAATGACCCGATTTATCAATCCATATTTCTTTATCGCTCTTTTTTTCACACTGGTTATTTTGCCGGCTGATGCACAACAGCAGCCGGTAACCCTCCACCAGCTTTTGCAACAAGCAGAAACGAATTATCCGGCATTGCAGGCATCGAAGCTGGCCACAGATGCTGCAAAAAATAATGTGGCGTTTATCCGTAACAGTGCCATCCCCTCCCTCGATGCCTCCTACCAATTGAACTATGCCACACATAACAATATCAGCGGCATGGTGTACCCGCAATATATATTACCCATCAGCGGGCCGCCATCTGCCACAAATAACCTGTCGGGCGTATTCGGTTCGGCAACGGGGTTATTACTGAACTGGCAGCCGGTTACTTTTGGTCAGCGCGAATCGCAGATCGCTTTTGCAGAAACCGGTGTGAAGCAGGCGCAGGCTTTATTGGCGAATGATATCCTGCAACATAAGATCAGGCTTGCCAATGCCTATCTCGACCTGCTTACCGCTACTGATCTACAGAAGGTATACGATCAAAATATTCAACGGAGTACGGAAATATTGAACAATGCACGGGTATTGGTACTTGCAGGTATCAGGCCCGGCGTGGATACTGCCCTGTTTGCTTCAGAACTTTCCAAAGCAAAACTGGAGTGGATCAACGGCGACAAAAACAGGGAAGCCACATCGGTTCAACTAAAACAACTTGCTTTTAGTAAGGAATTGCCTGGCATGAACGACAGTTCTTATTTCCACAGGCTCCCTTCCAATTTTACAGTTACAGACACCATCACCCATCCGCTTGCTGCGGTGTACCATTCATTTCTTCTTTCTGACCAGGCAAGAAGAACAAGTACAGCGAAAAGCAGTAACCCAACACTGGGTGTATGGGGCACTACTTATGCACGGGGATCGGGTGTGCAGTCCGACGGAAGTACGAAAAGCCTTGACGGACTGGGCTTACAGCGCATCAATTATGGATTGGGTATTCAACTCAGTATGCCGTTATTACAATCTGTAAAAATAAAACCGCAACTGGCACAACAGGATATCCAGATAAAATCCGACAAATTAAAACTGGATGATATCACCCTACAGATCAACAGTCAAATCCAAACTGCCGAAACACTGATCAGCCATGCGCTCACTGCTGTAAAAGAAAACAGGAACCAGTTACAGGCAGCCTTGTTTGCTTATCAAACGATGCTATCAAGGTATAATGCAGGGCTTGCCAATTATGCAGATGTGGTGCAGGTTCAATACAATCTTGCAAAAGCAGAAAGTGAAGACAAGCTGACTTATATGGCGGTATGGAAGGCTTTATTGTATAAAGCTGCGGCAGCCGGAAACCTCGATCTATTTCTCAACCAGGTTAACTAAACCAAGATGAACCTGATCCGATATGCACTTCGCAAACCGGTTACCGTTATCGTAGCGGTGCTCGCCGTTTTATTTTTTGCTTACCTGTCGATCCGTAAAATGCGTATCGATATTTTTCCCAAGATGGGTTTACCCACTGTGTATGTAGCCCAGCCTTATGGAGGCCTTTCTCCGGAACAGATGGAAGGATTTATCACTTCTTATTATGAATACCATTTTCTCTATATTACCGGTGTAAAACTCGTTGAATCAAAATCGGTGCAGGGTGCGGCCATCATCAAGATCATTTTCCAGGATGGCACCGATATGAGCCAGGCCATGGCCGAAGTGGTGGGCTATGTAAACCGTTCGCGTGCATTTATGCCACCGGGTACCGTACCGCCTTTTATCACCCGTTTTGATGCGGGCAGTGTGCCGGTTGGTCAGCTCGTATTCCGCTCTGACACAAAATCACTCGGCGAAATACAGGATCTCGCATTGTTCAAAGTGCGGCCGATGTTCTCCACACTGCCGGGCGTTTCGGCCCCGCCCCCATTCGGTGGCAACCAGAAAACCGTGATCATTAAAGTAAACCCGGATAAGATCAGGGATTATCATCTATCCGCAGATGATGTGGTGCAGGCACTCGCAAAATCCAACACCATCACACCCGCAGGCAATCTCCGTGTGGGTGATGAAACACTGATCAGCGCACAGAATTCGGTTGTCGACAATATCAAAGAACTGGAAAATGTTCCCCTGAAAAACGGGCCCGGCGCAAATGTATATGTAAAAGATATCGGCAATGTGGAACTTGGTGCGGATATCACCACAGGTTATGCATTGATCAATGGCAAACGCTCGGTGTACATCCCGGTCACCAAAAGATCCGATGCTTCAACCTGGGATGTGGTACAACGCGTAAAAAAATCCTTACCCGATATGCAGGCGGCTGTGCCGGATGATATCAAAGTAAGTTATGAATTCGACCAGTCGGGTTATGTGATCAATGCCTTACGAAATCTTTTGTTTGAAGGCGGGCTTGGTGCATTGCTTACCGGCTTGATGGTTTTACTATTCCTGGGCGATAAAAGAAGCGCGTTGATCGTAATACTCACGATACCGCTGGCTTTGTTATCTGCCATGATCTGCCTGAATGCATTCGGACAAACCATTAATATTATGACACTGGGCGGACTGGCACTCGCCATCGGCATACTCGTGGATGAAGCCACCGTAACGATCGAGAACATTCACAGTCACCAGGAAAAAGGAAAGCCAAAAGCACGCGCTATTGCAGATGCCTGTAAAGAAATTGCCTGGCCCAAACTCCTGATCCTGTTATGCATCCTTACTGTGTTTGTACCTGCTTTTTTTATGTCGGGTGTACCGGGTTCTTTGTTTTTACCGCTTTCTTTATCTGTCGGACTTGCCATGACAGCATCCTTTCTCCTCTCTCAAACATTTGTGCCGGTGCTGGCAAACCGTTTGCTCAAATCGCAGGTTCACACAAATGAGCATGGCAGATTTGCTGCATTCAGAAAAAATTATATCGCATGGACACAGAAAAGAAACAGGTCTGCAGGATGGTTGGTACCTCTATTCCTGATTGCGTCCATCGTTTCACTGATTATTCTATTTATGTTCTCAGGCGTAGATCTTTTCCCGAAAGCAGATACTGGCCAGGTACAGCTCAGGTTGCGGATGAAAGCAGGAACGCGTTTAGAGAGAACAGAAACCGCTGCACAAAAAATATTATCGATGGCCGATAGTATTTCCAATCACCGCGTGGAGATCAGTTCAGCTTTTGCAGGGATACAGCCTTCCAGTTACCCGGTAAACCTGGTGCACCTATGGACCAGTGGCCCCCACGAAGCGGTGATCAGGATCAACCTGCAGCGATCTTCAGGTGTGAAGACAGAAGATTTCAAAGAAGCCATGCGCAAAGCGGTTGAGCAGAATATGCCATCGGCAAAAATATCTTTTGAACCCGGCGATCTTGCTGAACAGGTGCTTAATCTCGGATCAAGCAATCCTGTTGAGATCGCCATACAGGGAAAAAATATTGCACAGTCAAAAGAAGTGGCAACCAGTCTGCTCAAAAAACTTTCTTCACTCTCCTACCTGCGCGATCTTCAATTAGCCACACCATTGGATTATCCGGGAATCCGTTTTGATATCGATCGTGTGAAAGCCGGGCAATTGGGACTGAATGTGGAACAGATCGCCAAATCCACAGTTGCCGCAACATCATCCAGCCGCTTCACGCAACCCAATTACTGGCTCGATAAATCAAGCGGCACTGCCTACCAGGTGCAGGTGGAATACCCGCAATATAAAATGAATGCGCCCGAGCAGGCAGAACTGATCCCGGTAACAGGCAGTACCGACAACCCTGTATATCTCCGCAATGTGGCAAGCTGGAAAAAAACAAGTACGCCCGGGGAATACGACAGGATCAACCAGCAGCGCTATCTTACCCTCACAGCGAATATTCACAACAAAGACCTGGATGCAACCATCAAAGAGGTGAACAAGGCCATTACTTCTTTGGGCGAAATCCCGAAGGGCATGAAAATATTTTTACGGGGCCAGCCGGAACTGCTGCAGCAATCCATGACAGAACTGCAAACAGGATTGGGCATTGCGATCGTAGTGATCTGTTTACTGTTGGCTATCAGTTTCCAATCTTTCCGTCTTGCATTTACCGTTTTGTCTGTGATACCGCCCGTACTCGCCGGTGCAATGGGTTTATTATTGGTCACCGGAAATACACTGAACATACAATCGTATATGGGTACCATTATGGCGATCGGTGTGGCGGTGGCCAATGCGGTTTTATTTGTAAGCCATGCTGAAACGCATCGCAGGAAGGGAGAAGCGGATGCATTTCTTTCTGCAGCGGCGGCCAGGATGCGCCCGATCATCATGACAACCATTGCGATGATCGCTGGAATGATCCCGATGTCGATCGGTATCGGCGAAGGCGGTGACCAAACTGCCCCACTGGGTATTGCAGTGATCGGCGGATTGTTGCTTTCATTGATTACAACGCTGGTATTTTTACCACAGGCATACCAGTTGTTCGCAGGTAAAAAGCAATACCGGGATGTATCACTGGATCCTGATGACGAAAACAGCCGTTACTATGATGTTCAACCCAACTAAACCATTCAGCGGAAAATATATTTTATGAAATCATTCTTACCGATCCGTATTGGCAGCCTGTTGATCCTTTTTGCAGGATGCAAACAAAATGAACCTGCCGAAGTAAAACCCACCACGCAGGATTCGGTGGCTGTTTTTATCCTGCAGAAACAGGAGATCAGGAAACAGCTCAGTTTCCCGGCTGAACTGGTGCCCTATGAAAAGGCAGAACTCTTCGCAAAAGTGAATGGGTATATCAAGGAGATGAAAGCCGATATTGGTGACAAGGTAAGTAAGGGACAGGTTCTCGCCATCCTCGATGCACCTGAAATGCTTTCTGCTTATGCGCAAACCGGTTCTGATGCACAGCTTGCACGCTCGCGGTACAGGGCCAGCCTCGATGCTTTTCAACGCATCGCGCAGGCGGCAAAAGTCAGTGGTACCATTGCAACCGGTGAACTGGAAAGGAGCCGTAACCAGATGCTGGCCGACAGTGCTGCATATGAATCTGCCAAAACAAAAGCGCTGACATACGGGCAATTAAAAGATTATCTCGTGATCCGTTCACCGTTCAGTGGTGTGGTTACACAAAGAAATGCCGATCCCGGATCGATGGCGGGTAATAACAACCCAAAACCCATCCTCGTAGTGGAAAACAACAGCCAGCTCCGTGTAAGGATACCCGTGGAAGAAACCTATACCCATGCCATACCCGATACCAGTGTGATCTCTTTCACGGTTGATGCACAACCCGATAAAATTTTTAAAGCAAAACTGAGCCGCAAAACAGGGGCAGTGAGCAAGGAAACCCGCACAGAAAACTGGGAGTATATTTTTAATAATGAAAAACGGGAATTGTCGTCAGGCATGTATGCCAATGCCGTTTTACAATTGGGCAGGCCCGAACAATCGCTTGCAGTGGCGCCAGGTGCCATCGCCACCACATTAGAGAGAAAATTTGTGATCCGGCTCAGGCAGGGAAAAGCAGAATGGGTGGATGTAAGAACAGGTTTTAACAGTGGCGACAAGATCGAAATTTTCGGGAGTCTTTCTGCAGGTGATACAATCCTTCAGAAAGTAACCGATGAAATAAAAGCGGGAAGCCCATTGATCCCTAAAAAAATGGCGCATTAAATTTGCGTATGAAACAATCCATCGCCCAATTCGCACTTGTTGTAAAAGATTATGATGAAGCAATCGATTTCTATACCAGGAAATTACATTTCGATTTGCTGGAGGATACGGTACTGAGTGAAACCAAAAGATGGGTACGCGTTGCACCGCCCGGATCAACAGGCATGGGTATACTGCTGGCAAAAGCAGCCAATGAAGAACAATTGTCACGGGTGGGGAACCAAACCGGCGGACGCGTATTTCTGTTTCTTCATACAGATGATTTCTGGCGCGACTACCAGGATATGAGCAGCAAAGGCATCCGTTTTGTGCGCGGGCCACAGGAAGAGCCCTATGGAACAGTTGCCGTATTTGAAGACCTGTACGGAAATCTCTGGGATATGATCCAGCCTAAAAAATAACAGGCATGGTACATATTGTATCCGGATCAGTGATCAGCCAATACCTGCCGGCTCCTTTCGAGCGCTTCTTCAAAACTTTTTTTCACATTCGCCTTTCCTACAGCAAAGATCAGCCGTGCATCTTTCAGTTCTGTATATACCTGTTCGCTGTGGATCTCGGAAAAAATGATTTTCGTTCCGCGCTGCCTGTATTCTTTACAAACTTCTTCCAGTACTTTGATACCGGTTGCATCGATGATCGGCACTTTCCGCATCCGGATAATGAGCACAAGCGGGGTATTTTCAACTAAACGGATCACATCCTTAAATTTATAAGCTGCCCCGAAAAACAAAGGGCCTGTGATTTCAAACACTTCCACTTTGCGTGGTAAGGAATATTGGTCTGCCGTATCCGTATCAGTTGTTTGATCTTCTTCAGTATTTGCCAGCACATTCACTTCCGTGAAGCGCACCATCTTCTGCATGAAAAGAAATACCGCCAGTACCATTCCTATTTCAATTGCAACGGTAAGGTCTACCAATACGGTTAAGAGAAATGTGGCCAGCATCACCGCAACATCGCTTCGCGGTCCTTTGAATACGGCTAAGAAATTTTCCCACTCGCTCATGTGATAGGCAACCACTACGAGGATACCCGCAAGGGTTGCCATCGGTATCAGCGCAGCCCACCTGCCCACGAATAACATGATCAGCAACAGAGTTATGGCATGCACCATACCCGCTATCGGTGTGCGCCCCCCGTTGCGGATATTGGTGGCCGTGCGTGCAATGGCGCCTGTGGCGGGGATGCCGCCAAATAAGGATGATGCAATATTGGCTGTACCCTGTGCAACAAGTTCCATATTGGAGCGGTGGTTGCCGCCCGTCATCCCATCTGCCACCACCGCCGAAAGCAATGATTCTATACCGCCGAGTAATGCAATGGTAAATGCAGGGCCGATCAGTTGCTTTACTGTTGCGGCATCGATATGCGGCCAAACAGGCGATGGAAGTGTGGATGGAATAGAACCAAAACGGCTGCCGATCGTTTCTACCGGGATCTTTGCGAAATAGACCACTGTGGTGGTAATGAGGATCGCAATCAGTGAACCCGGCACTTTATGGGTTACCCTTGGCCAGAAAAAAACGATCAGCAAAGTGGTGATGGCAATCATGACCGATGAAATATTCACAGAGCCAAGATGCTTTGCATACATTTCCCATTTACCAATAAAATCAGCTGGCACCGTACCCATCTGCAAACCCAGGAAATCTTTTACCTGCGAGGAAAAAATGATCAGTGCAATGCCGCTGGTAAAGCCAATGATCAATGGATGCGGGATGAATTTGATGACCATTCCCAGTCTTGCAAAACCCATCCCGATCAGCATGATGCCGGCCAGTAAAGTTGCGATGATCAATCCGTTCACGCCATACTGCTGAACGATACCATATACCACAACGATAAAAGCGCCCGTTGGCCCGCCGATCTGTACACGGCTTCCGCCCATGGCAGAAATGATAAATCCGGCGATCACCGCGGTGAACAATCCTTTCTCGGGTGATACGCCGGATGCGATCGCAAAAGCAATGGCCAATGGCAGTGCCACAATGCCAACGATCAATCCCGCCAGCAGATCACGCGAAAACTGTTTCCGCGTATAGCTTTTCAGTGTATCAAATAATTTAGGGCGAAACATTTTTCCCTTTTACACTTTCATCCAGCATTTCAGCAGCCCCTCCTCCGCATCGCCCACTTCATGGTAATCGCCGGGTATCTCTGTTTCTGTGCTGTGATAGGTTACCAGTCTTGTCCCGGCCGGCTTGTCCTGCAACTGCCGGAACAGGTAGCGGTTGTATTTCGCATACAATTCCCGCGAATAGGGAACAGACTGATCAATGCGAAAAGATTCTTCCAGGTTTTCGAAGAAGGCATTGAAAAAATAAAAATGATCATATCCCGAGAGGTCCAGTTGCAAAAGATTGCCGCAAATAAATTCAACCTGCTGTAAACGCAAAAGGTCGCGGGCTTTGTTGGCTGCAGCAATCAGGTCTTCCCTTTGTTCGATACCCGTGTACGCTGCACCGGGATAATAATAAGCAGCGGTAATACAAAATTTTCCTGCCCCGCTTCCTATGTCTAAAATCCTTGGGTTGTCTCCCACTGCCAGGAAGGCGGCTGCTTTCCGCGCCACATGCAAAGGCGTCCAGTGCATATTGGCCTGGTGCAGTAATGAATCGGGATACAGTTTATGAAACTGAAGATCGGAGGCAAAATAATCCGCAATTCGCCTGTCGGCGGATCCGGGGTTGTTCGGTTGAGAAAACGCTTGCTGTTCCAATGGACCCTTTTGATCCATTTTGCCTGTCTTCATTCATTAAAGATACAGATTCCTTCGCACAACTACAGGTAAGGCAGCCACCAGTTTGTATGCGTGGCCCTGTAAATGCTGTATCGTTTGCACAAAGGATATAAAATGGCCACTACGCCCATCCATATCAGGTACACAACAGGCAATGAAAAACCGAAATCGCTTGGCCTGAACAACATCATACCGCCTGCTGCCTGCGAAAGGTTATGCCCGGTAGCAAAAAATGCGATCACACAGAGTAGATGGATCAGGAAGAAATGCAACAGGTAATAAAACATCGGCACACGGCCATAGATCACTACGATATCTGTCCAGCCTGCTTTTATTTTCTCCAGCAGAGCCAGTACGATCAATGCCGGGCCGATCGTAATGCAGCAATACAGCAGGGAAGGCGGATACTTGGTTACATTAAAAAAGGAAATGATGGTAGCCGTTGTATTTTTCTGCTCCGACCAGGGAACCAGGTCGCCGTACACATTGATCCATCTCAGTAAAACAAAAACAAGAATGGCAGCAGCGCCAGTCATCACCAATGTTCTTCTGCGCATTTTCGCATCATACTCCTGCACAAACAAACTGCCCATTGCGTATCCGAGCATCATGATTCCCGGCCAGGGCATCAGCGGATATAAAACAGCAAAAAACCTGCCCGAGCCCAAAGGCCTGAACGATGACTGGTGCAGTAGCGACCACCAGATATTCGGCGGTGTACCCATACTGTTCTCATTGAATGTATCCAGCATATTATGTCCGCAAACAATAACAAGCCCGAGGATAAATATCCACCGCAATGGCAGGTATTGAATTGCTGCCAAAAGCAACATCGATACACCGGTAACCCATATCACCTGTAACCCGATAAAATGATAGAGCGGGTCAAAACTGAAGAGCAGGTTAAATATCGTGATCTCCAAAACCATCAACCACAGCCCGCGTGTGAGCAGAAAATAAGCCAGTTCTTTTTTTGTTTTTTTACTGCCATACAAAAATGCAGAAGTGCCTGCCAGCAACACAAATACCGGGGCACAGTAATGGGTGATAAACCTTGTAAAGAAAAGTACCGGCGTGGTGGTTCCTGGGTTGGTGGGGTCGTGCAGCATTGCATCGTTGTGAAAAAAATCACGCACATGGTCCAGTGCCATAATGATCATGATGATACCACGCAGGATATCGATGGAATCAATTCTTTTTTTACCGGGCAGGATGGTTGACATATCAGTTGGTTTTGCAAAAAATACAAAACATCTGTAACTGTTCCCTGCTTTTTGGATGAATGGAATTTTATTGCAGGAAATCAATAGAAGAAAAATGATTTACCCGGCTGTATCCTTCCGGTCAGCACCGGTTGCGTCGCACACTTCAGCAGCAGGATGTATTTTGTGCAGATAATACATAAATAAACCCAACCGGCAGGCTTTTACCGGTTGCACAGGAACTGAAACAGAGTAGCGCCATTCAATTGCCATAGGGCCTGCCTGAATAACGAAAACGATTTTATCATTCTACCTGCCCTGCTGTTGCTTGAACATAACAAAACCCAGTTGCTGTCCGTCGCCATAATGAGCAGTTCCTGCTACAGTACTTTTATCAAAATTGAACATGAGTCCGTCAAGGTAGCCACCATGTCGGGCATTATTGCCATTGAGTAAATCTGCTATTTCCACAACAACATGATTAGGGTTGTCTTTTTCAAGAAAGAGTTTGGCATCGTGCACAGTTCCATCAACAGTAAAACCTGCATTAAATAACTGATAGGTGTGTGCTTTGTCAAATTCATAGGTTTGAAAACCATTACTGCTGCTTTCCGCCGCACCCGTAACCTGCAGTGATCCTTCTGTTTTCGCAAACAATATTTTCCATTGCCCCCGAAAAAAAAGAAAGTTCGGAGTGCCGGTCGGAGAAAATGTTGAAAAGGGTGTAAGTCTGTCTTTTCGTGCATACCCTCCATATACCCTTTTGTCCGTGTCCGTAAATCTGCCCGCCATGATATTACTTTTATCGTCTAAGAGGTTAAAAGTAAATACTCTGCCTTTCAAGACATCCCACCTTACATTTGGGTTATCTGGATCTACATAAAACCGGATGGTTTTACCGTTGATGTTTCCGTTCACTTTATAAGCCTTACCGTTTTCGTAGAAACTGCCGATACGCATGTCAACAGTTTGATCACCCGCGGCTTTAAAAACATATTCGCTTACATGTGGAATATGGTAAATATCGAGTATCCCTTTATGCCCGTCGAATTCAACAAACCACCTTCCCACAAAACCGAGTTCATACCAACGCGATGGAGGGTTTACCTCGGTAATATACGCTGCGCTGATGCCATATTTTTTCACATAGTCATAAGTCACCCTCGTGTACCCATCTGGAAAATCAGTTCTGCCCCATGAATTTTTAACAATGAAAACATGCTTTTTCGGATTGGCGTCCCGCCTGTCGTAGCCAACAATCAGCATAGCATGGGCCCCCTGTTGCAGGCAACGGTCGCACACATCCCATATGCGTGTACCGGGGAAAGCACCATCCATATCCCATGCTATTTCTTTTCCCGATGCCAATATTTTTTCAAATGCTGCCACATCTTTGCCATCGATCTCCTGGTAGGTTTTAACAGAATAATACCTGTCACTTGTCAACGCTGAAGGTGGTAAAAATTTAGTATTGAGGTTAAAATCGCTCATTCGTTGTTGTTTCAGCCAATAAGGATCGTCCCAGTTATGTACCAGCGGCTGATAATCTGCTGCCGTATATTCACGCGGTATATAGGGCATGTACGTTTCTTCCGGAACTTTTAACCCGCTTGCTAAGCCCCTAATATAACTAACTGCCTGGCCGCCGCCATAAGCACCTACCTGCCCCTCTTTACCATCCTCACCTCTTGCATAAATTGAGTCCCAGGGTGTATCGAGCCAGAAAGTTTTGCCGATATAATTTAAAAACTGCTCGCTCAGATCCAGTGTAAAATCTGCATACCCTGCTCTTTTATATGCAGCCTCGAGAGCAGCCAATGCTGCAAATGTGATACAGGTGGTTCTTCCCCCCTGGTTGCGTAAAGGAGTTTGTTTATCAATGAGGCTGACATAATTGGGAAGTGGAAGGTTTTGCGCATGGGCTGTTTTTCCAATACCTATGAAAAGAAAAATAACTACGATGATGTCCCTTGTATTCATAACGGATGATTTAAAGGATCAATGATTGAAAAAATTCAGCAGAAATGCAAGCCTGGCAATCATTTTTAGAAAAATGGGGCTTAAACTGCAAAATCTGATCGCATTGATTAAGTGATTGCGGTTCTCTTACACTAATAACCCGAGGTAAACCGACCTGTCTGATCCGATCAATGCTGATTCACACTTATCGATCGATGCAAAACTCAAATGCATATCCAAAGTTGAAACTATGCATCTATTTGATCTGTCTCCTTTAACATTACTGATAAAAGAATACGATATAGTTTAATGGAACTATTGATCTGTCTTCACTGAACGTGAGTATTGTGAGTTATTGACAGGCACAAAATCTATTGCATTTCGAAGGGAACGCTGTACAGAAACTATACCTGGTGTTATAAAGCAGGTTATGAGATATGATCGTAGCGATTTTACAATTTTTACGCCGGGGAAATTCAGGTCAGCTTGCTCCGGAATAAGCAGGTCGATTTAATTGGATTGTACAATATATCTTTTGTAATAAGTCCCATCCACTTCACTTTGTTAACTATAAACGTACTCATGTTCCACAAATAAAAAACCCCTCGATTGAGGGGCTTTTGCGGACCGGACGGGACTCGAACCCGCGACCTCCGCCGTGACAGGGCGGCATTCTAACCAACTGAACTACCGATCCTTACCTTTCAACAGTTGACCTGTTTTTGGGACGGCAAAGATAGGGGGAAACCTCTTTTAAACAAATCTTTTCCTGAAAATTTTGCAACCCCTAATTTTACCATCTCAACTAAAACGATATGCCCCAATACCCAAGCCGTCAATTCCTTGATTTTGAAACACCCATCAAGGAAATTTATGAGCAGATCGATGATACAAAAAAACTTGCCGAGAAGAATCCAAAGATCGATTATACTGCCACGCTTCAACAACTCGAAGACTCCATTCTCGAAAAACGCAGGGAAATCACATCGCATCTCACACCCTGGCAAAGAGTCCAGTTAAGCCGTCACCCGGACAGGCCCTACACACTTAAGTACATCGAAAAAATGTGTTCGAATTTTGTAGAGTTACATGGCGACAGAAGTTTTAAAGATGACAAAGCCATGGTAGGTGGTTTTGCGCAACTGGATGGTGAAACGGTGATGATCATTGGTCAGCAAAAAGGCATCAATACAAAAGCACGCCAGCTGAGAAATTTCGGGATGGCCAACCCTGAAGGTTACCGCAAAGCATTGCGCCTGATGAAACTGGCAGAGAAATTTAATAAGCCTGTTATTTGCCTGATCGATACCCCCGGCGCTTACCCCGGACTGGAAGCCGAAGAACGTGGCCAGGGTGAGGCCATTGCGAGAAATATTTATGAAATGATCCGTTTAAAAGTACCCGTGGTGATCGTGATCATCGGCGAAGGTGCGAGCGGAGGTGCACTTGGTATCGGTGTGGGCGACAAAGTGCTGATGATGGAAAATACATGGTACACTGTGATCTCTCCGGAAAGCTGCAGTTCTATCCTGTGGAGAAGCTGGGATAAAAAAGAAGTGGCTGCAGAACAGTTACGCCTCACTGCAACGGATATGAAAGGATTTGGTCTTGTAGACGAGATCGTTACCGAGCCCCTGGGTGGCGCGCACTGGGATTATGCAGAAGCAGCCGACACCCTGAAAAACTGTATCAAAAAAGCGCTGGAAGAAGTAAAGCACAAAGACCCTTCCCAACGTATCTGTGATCGTATTGAAAAATATGGAAAAATGGGATTCTGGGAAGAGAACGGAGTAAAATCTGGCGCACTTCATTAAGTAAACTCCCGGGAAAAGTGAACAAGTAAATCGGCCTGTTGGAACCCTAATCCGTACATTCGCAATCCAAATCATTAATCATCAATAAAATGTCATTACGCGAGCAACTGCGTGGTACCGGTGTGGCATTGGTCACGCCTTTTACCACCGACCTGAAAGTGGATTTTGAAGCATTGGGAACAGTGATCGACGAACTCATTCAAGGAGGCGTTGAATACCTGATCACCCTTGGTACAACCGGCGAAACCCCCACCCTTGATAAACAGGAAAAACTCGATATCGTACAATATACTTTTGAAAAAGTATCAGGCCGCGTACCGGTTGTTGTAGGGATAGGTGGTAACAATACTGCCGAACTCATCAAAGACCTGCACAAATTCCCGCTCGAAAAAGCAGTGGCGGTTTTAAGCGCTTCGCCCAACTACAACAAACCTTCACAGGAGGGTATTTTTCAGCATTACAAAGCATTGGCAGCCGAATCACCCAAACCCATCCTTCTTTACAATGTTCCGGGAAGAACAGGGCGCAATATGAGTGCGGCAACCACCCTTCGCCTCGCAAACGAAGTAGCCAATATCGCAGGGATGAAAGAAGCCAGCGGCGATATGGCGCAGTGTATGCAGATACTGAGGGATATGCCAAAAGATTTCCTGCTGGTCAGCGGTGATGATGCATTGGCTTTACCGCTGATCGCCTGCGGGATGGATGGGGTGATATCCGTTGCTGCCAACGCATTCCCGAAAGAATTTTCTGAAATGATCCGTCTCTGCCTGAAGCATGATTTTATCGCTGCGAAAAAAATCAACGATTCACTCATCGAAGCGTATGACCTGATGTTCGTTGAAAACAATCCCGCCGGCGTAAAAGCATTTATGCACGAAAAAGGGTGGATCAAAAATACAATGCGCCTCCCCGTTGTTCCACTCAGTGCGGGATATCACCAGCAGGTGAAAAATTTTTTAAAAAAATAGCAGTCACCACCATCTCCTTTTCATGAACTACAGCGAATACCTCAGGGAAAATTCCACACAGCTTGTAACCGACCTCGTAAACCATGCTGTTACTGCAGAGCAGGTGGATATACACCATGATTATCTCGACAATACTGAATGGGCTTCACTCACAATGCACCTTGATGAAGACGACCAGGAAGTAACGGTACGTTTGTACAATGACGGGAACTATAAACTTCATTTTGGGTATTACGACAAAAACGATGATTTCATCGAACTCGAACAGGACTTATCGGATGCTGAAAAACAACTGCTCCCCGAAGCGTTGCAGAAATTAATGTCGCATGTGATCGAAAAAGAAGAAGGCGTTTGTATCCCCGGGAACTTACTGTTGCGAAAGAAATGATCATTTCATTTTCTTCATATCCTTGTAAAAGAAAGCCCCTCTGGTGAGGGGCTTCTTATTTATTTGAAACTATAAGTTTATTTTAATCCGAAAGCTTTTTTCACTTTGGCTACATAATCC
>SAIX01000123.1 GCA_004028765.1 Chitinophagaceae bacterium
ACCTTAAATTTCGTGTTGAGTTGATATCAACAAAACGAATAAGCCTACCTGCGAAATTTCCTTGCAAGAGGCTTTTTAGAAAAAGAAAACGGTTTTATATTTCTCACTTCGAACATTCCTGTAAGAATACACCTGCATCTGCAGAATCAGCCCCCGATAGAAATTGTTTCCGGAAAAACGCACAGCCCTCAAAAGAGTTGTTGAAAGTTCTCCTATTATTGTGATTGCCAAAATAATTACTGCAGACAATTATCCTAATCAAGAACAGATCGGTTAGAAATAATGAACCACTCAATCCAATGCCCCGGTCTTCATTGTTTTTCCACCGTTGGCAGTACGTGCGAGTTTCCCCTTTACTTCTACTTTAATAACAGCCGCTATCGGATCCGGTGATTGCAGTGGAAGGTGAATGAGCAATCCTTCGGGGGTTTGTTCTGTCTGCAGTTTTGTATTGGATGCGAGCAAAGATGAACGCAGTATTTCATTGGTAAGTCCGGGTACCAGTAATCTGCCATCCGTGGGCCAGTTGAATACGCTGAGATAAAGTATCGTGTTTTCTTTATTGTCTTTGCGCGTGCAGCGGCCCCAGGGTAATGCGGCAAGCGGACTGGCCTGCGTGGCATAGATCGCCTCACTGTTCACTTTCATCCAGTCGCCGATTTCTTTCAGGGCTTTGATGCTCTGTTCCGGGAAATTACCATCGGGTTTTGGGCCTACATTCAGCAGGTAGTTACCGCCTTTTGATGCGATATCGCAAAGATTATGAATGAGTGTTTCCGTCGATTTCCATTTGTTATCAGAGGTACGGTATCCCCAGGTGCCATTCATCGTCATACAGGTTTCCCAATCCATCCCATCGAGTTCTTCCAGTGTGGGAATTTTCTGTTCGGGAGTTTTGGTATCGCCCGGAAAATTGGGTCGTTTCAACCTGTCGTTGGTAATGATGGCAGGCTGCAGTTTCAGCAATGCCTGCAGTTTCAATGCGGCATCATCTGTCATATTCGTAGGTGTATCCCACCACAATACAGCTACATCGCCGTAATTCGTCAGCAGTTCTTTTACCTGCGGCACTGCTACCCTGTCAATATAATCTGCGAAGGAACTGGTTTCCTGTGCAGGATCCCAATGACCATTGTGTTCTTTTGTATAAGCATCGATCCGGGCAGAGTCGGGATTCAGCCATCCTTCCGATGCTGCTTTGCGTGAAGCGGCTCCGCCGGGATTATTCCAGTCCTGCGCTTGTGAATAATAAAAGCCGAGTTTTATTCCCTGTTTGCGGCATGCATCTGCGAGTTGTTTCAATACATCTTTTCCATAAGGGGTTGCATCCACGATATTCCACTTGCTTGCCGTGGATTTGAACATTGCAAAACCATCGTGGTGTTTCGATGTGATGACGATATATTTCATACCTGCATCTTTCGCCATCTTCACCCATGCATCTGCATTGAACTGAACGGGATTGAACTGCTTCGCCATGACCTGGTATTCAGCCACCGGGATTTTACTCCGGTTCATGATCCATTCCGCGCCGCCTTTCAATTGTTCGTGCCCATTGTAAACACCCGCCCATTGTGCATACACACCCCAGTGAATGAACATGCCAAAACGGGCTTCACGCCACCACTGCATACGTTCGTCTTTGCTGATTTGTTGGGCATCTGATGACTGCAGCAATGCAGTACAGAAGATCAGGGTCATCCATTTTTTTATCATGGCAGGCATGCTGCAGCATTAGTGCAACAGCATACAAACAAGATACAAATGCATATCATGTGACACAAACAGAAATACGCAAACGATTTCGTGATAGCCCGTATGTTGTCAAAGTAATACCGGTCAAGGTTTACTGCAATGTGAGGTCCGTTTTCTGATCTGTAAATCCTGTTACAGGTACCCTTATTCCATGTTGTTTACAGGTTGCCTTTTTTCAGTTCGTTCACTGCATAGTCGCAGGCCCTGGCAGTAAGTGCCATATAAGTGATGGATGGATTTAAACAGGAACTGGATGCCATACAGGATCCATCGGTCACAAATACATTCGGCACTTCATGCATCTGGTTAAAGCCATTGAGTACAGAAGTTTTTGGATCCCTTCCCATCCGAACTGTACCCATTTCATGGTTGGCGTTTCCGGGAGCAGAGATTGCAGATTTATTGCTTACATTTTTATAACCCAGTGAAGATAGAATATCGATACAGGAATCCACCATATCCTTGTGCATTGCTTTTTCATTATCCCGGAAAGTACAATCGATGGTGGTCATCGGTAAACCCCAGGGATCTTTTTTATTATTGTTAATAGTTACCCGGTTATCTGCATAAGGCAGGCACTCGCCATAACCGATCAGCTGAATTTTCCATTTGCCGGGTTCCGTCAATGCATCTTTGTATTCAGCGCCGATGGATAAACCCTGGTCGCTGGTTGGCCTGGAAGCCGATGCGTTGAGGTGATAGCCGCGAAGAAAACCGGCTTTATCCTCTTTGATATTCCGGAAACGCGGTACATAGAGCAGGTTGGGGCGGCGCCCGTAATAGTATTTATCTTCAAAGCCTTCTACGGCAGCCGATACGGAAATGCCTTTGTGGTGGTCCATAAGGTTGCGGCCTACCTGGTCGCTGCCGTTACCCAATCCGTTGGGGAAACGATGGGACACAGAACGTAACAGGATGGCAGCCGTAGCAACCGTGGATGCATTTAAAAAAATCAATTTTGCAAAATACTGTTCTGTTTGCCGGGTTTCGGTATCGATGATCTCAACACCGCTGGCCCTTTGCTTTTGCTCATCATACAAAACATTTGTCACGATTGCATGTGAACGTAACGTAAGGTTGCCTGTTGCAATGGCGGCAGGCATGGTGCAGGCATTGGTACTGAAGTAAGCGCCGAAGGGGCAACCCCTGTGGCATAAATTACGGGCCTGGCATTGTGTGCGGCCATGAATCGGCTGTGTTAAGTTTGCGGTACGTCCGATGATCAGGTGCCTGTTTTTGTATTTTAATTCCAGTTTTTCTTTAAAGTCTTTCTCAACGCAATTCATTTCGAAAGGTGGCTGAAATTCTCCATCGGGTATTACATCAATGCCATCGCGGTTTCCACTGACGCCAATATATTTTTCCACGTAACTGTACCAGGGGGCAATGTCTTTATAACGGATGGGCCAATCCACCCCGTGCCCATCTTTCAGGTTTGATTCAAATTCATAATCGCTCCAGCGGTAACAGGCACGGCCCCACAATATCGAACGGCCACCTACAATATCACCCCGTATCCAGTCGAAGCGGTTGATCTCATCGTATGGATTCAATGCATCATTGATATAAAAATGTTTATTGTCTTCGCGATAGGAAAAATGCCGGCTCTGGATGGCATGTTCTTTTTTATCTTCTTTGGATAAGTTATTGCGGTGCGTAAACTCCCAGGGATTGGTGCTGGCAGTTGGATACACCGGGTGCTCCAGGTTTCTGCCCCGTTCGAGCAGCAAAACTTTCAAACCTTTTTCGCAGAGTTCTTTGGCGGCCCATCCGCCGGTAATACCTGAGCCCACTACAATTGCATCAAAAGTGTTTTTGGATTTCGCCTTGTTGTTAATGTTTAGTGTATCGCCTGCCATTGTGATGATTTAACGGTTTGCTTACTAACCAAATATATCTAATTCCGCTTTTGAAAATGGCTTTACCGGCAGAAAACAGTATGTAAATCGGCGAAAACATCCTCAGCAGTGTATTCCTTTTTTTCGTTATCAGGAAAAATATGCCTGGTCTTTTCGGCAGTGCAATCGGCTCTGATGCAATCTGTAGCTTTGCAGCAGGATTGCCGTAAGCAACGATCACATATGCCTGATACACTCAATCAACTCGCGAACGCATTCAGCAGTACTGAAAAAATGCCGGTTCTTTTCCTGGGCCATGGCAGCCCTATGAATGCGATTGAAGAAAATGAATTTGTACAGGGCTTCCGGAAAGCTTCGGCGGCTATCCCCAAACCCAATGCCATCCTCTGTATTTCGGCACACTGGGAAACGCGTGGCACGCATGTTACCGCGATGGAACACCCTGTTACCATTCATGATTTCGGTGGCTTTCCAAAAGCATTGTTCGAAGTGCAGTACCCCGCACCGGGAAGTCCGGAATTGGCCAAACAAACCAAAGACACTGTTACATCGACCGGTATCGTACTGGACCAGCAGTGGGGGCTCGACCATGGCGCCTGGAGCGTGATCAAGCACCTTTATCCCAAGGCAGATATCCCTGTTGTACAAATGAGCCTTGATTATTACCAGGGGCCGCAGTACCATTATGATCTTGCAAAAGAATTGGCATCTTTAAGAAGAAAAGGCATCCTGGTTATCGGTAGCGGCAATATGGTGCATAACCTGCGCCTGATGGCATGGGACAAACTGAATTCGGACAATTTCGGTTTCGACTGGGCAATAGAAGCCGGTGAAAAGATGAAGCGGGCCATACTGAATGGAGATCATAACTCATTAATCAATCTCCGCAACAAAGGGCGTGTATTCGAAATGGCCATCCCTACGCCGGAGCACTATCTACCCTTGCTGTATTCATTGGCTTTGCAGGAAAAAGATGAAGAGGTGAAACTGTTCAATGATAAAGCGGTGGCGGGTTCTCTTACCATGACATCGGTTCAGATCGGTTGATATGACTGATCCCGTAAAACTAATCCGCAGCTTTAATTTTGTTTATGCATTCCTGTAATGCAGTTTGCCAGGCCACCGGTTTTACTGAGAATATTTCCTGCATCGCAGTTGTATCCATCACAGAATAGAATGGTCTTTTGGCCGGAGTGGGATAAGCGGAAGAAGGCTGCGGTAATACGCAGCAACTGAGTTGGGCCATATCCCGGATGGCCAGTGCAAAATCGTACCAGGAAATAACACCTGCGTTGCTGAAATGAAATACACCGTATTGCCGGTTCCCATTTTCAAAAGCCATCAGTACAGTCAGGATTGCTTCGGCAAGTGAAGCGGCGTAGGTGGGCGACCCGACCTGGTCGTTCACCACTTTTATTTCTTCTCGCTCCCGCATCAAGCGAAGCATGGTTTTCACAAAATTATGTCCATGTTCGCTGTATACCCAGGAAGTACGGATGACCAGTGTTTGCGGGTTGTTTTCAAGCGCGAGCTTCTCCCCCATCCATTTTGTATATCCATAATAATTGACAGGATCTGCCGCATCGGTTGGTTTGCGTGGAGAAGGCTCATTTCCATTAAATACATAATCGGTTGAAACCTGCACCAGCACAGCGTTTGCATCCGCACAACAGCGGGCGATCACACCAACCGCTTCTGCATTGATGGCATAAGCGCTTTCTTTTTCTGTTTCCGCTTTATCAACAGCCGTATAGGCTGCGCAATTGATAAAGTATGCCGGTTTTATTTTTTCAAAGAATTGCGGGATCGAAGAAGGGTTGCCGAGATCCAGTTCTTCCCTTGCCGTAAAAAGAAAATTGAAATGACCGGAATATTCTTTTACGAGCTGTTGCAATTCCCAGCCAAGCTGCCCACTCTTTCCGGTGATTACCACCAAAGGTTTTACCATCAAAAAAATTATTTCCGTGAAGTGAATTCTTTGGGTTGTTTATACCATTCTTCCGGGGGAAGGGATTTAAAATATTCGTAGGTTCTTTTGAGCCCTTCTGTCCTGCCGATCTTTGGCTCCCATCCAAGTAATGCTTTTGCTTTGCTGATATCCGGCTGCCTTTGTTTGGGATCATCCACCGGTAAAGGTTTGTAAATAATCTTCACAGAAGACCCGGTGAGTTTTAAAACTTCTTCGGCGAAGTCTTTCAATGAAATTTCATTGGGGTTGCCGATGTTCACGGGCAATGCATAGTCGCTTAACAACAAACGGTAAATGCCTTCCACAAGATCATCCACATAACAGAAAGAACGTGTTTGGCTACCGTCGCCAAAAACAGTGAGGTCTTCGCCGCGGAGTGCCTGCCCGATAAAAGCCGGTAAAGCTCGGCCGTCGTTGAGCCGCATACGCGGGCCATAGGTATTGAAGATGCGGATGATCCTTGTTTCCACCTGGTGAAAAGTATGATAAGCCATTGTGATCGATTCCATAAACCGTTTGGCTTCATCATATACCCCCCGGGGGCCTACCGGGTTTACATTGCCCCAGTATTCTTCTGTTTGCGGATGTACCGTTGGATCGCCATACACTTCACTGGTGGAGGCCACCAGTATCCTTGCTTTTTTTTCTTTTGCTAGGCCGAGGCAATTGTGCGTGCCCAATGCACCTACTTTTAAAGTCTGTATCGGTATTTTCAGGTAATCGATGGGGCTGGCGGGTGATGCGAAATGGAGGATATAGTCCAGCTCACCCGGTATATGGATAAACCTGGAAACATCGTGGTGATAAAATTCGAAAGAAGGAAGGTTAAAAAGATGTTCGATATTTTTTATGTCGCCGGTGATCAGGTTATCCATTCCGATCACATGATACCCTTCCGCTACGAACCTGTCGCACAAATGCGAGCCTAGAAATCCTGCTGCCCCGGTTATCAATACTCTTTTAGGCGACATATTTATTTTGATTTAGGACGACCAACACTTTCATAGTGATAGCCCCGTTCTGACATATATTGTACATCGAACAGATTTCTTCCGTCAAAGATCACTTTGCTTTTCAGGCGGCTTTCAATGGCTTCAAAGTCGGGTGTGCGGAACTCGCTCCACTCCGTCGCGATCACAAGGGCATCTGCATTGTCGAGCGCTTTATACTGGCTTTCTGCATAAACAATTTTATCACCCATTATTTTTTTCACATTGGGCATGGCTTCGGGGTCAAATGCAGTTACCACGGCGCCTCCCGCAAGTAATGCATTGATCATTTCGAGTGCCGGTGCTTCACGGATATCATCGGTATTGGGTTTAAAGGAAAGGCCCCAGAAAGCAAAATGCTTATTCTGAATATCCCCTTTGAAAAAGTTTTTGATTTTCCCTACCAGGTGCAGTTTTTGTACAGCATTCACTTCTTCAACCGATTTCAAAATCCGGAAATTGTATGCTACATCGTCAGAAGACTTGATCAGCGCCTGTACATCCTTCGGGAAACAACTCCCGCCATAGCCGATACCAGGAAATAAAAACCGTTTCCCGATCCTTTCGTCACTCCCGATACCTCTGCGGACCATATCCACATCTGCGCCCATTCTTTCACAGAGCTGTGCGATCTCGTTCATAAAAGATATCTTCATTGCCAGGAAAGAATTTGCAGCATATTTTGTAAGCTCTGCAGACTTATCATCCATAAAAATCACCGGGTTACCCTGGCGCACAAAGGGCGCATACAGGTCGCTAATGATTTTTCTTGCTTTTTCTGAAGTGGTACCCACCACCACCCTGTCGGGTTTCATAAAATCATCCACAGCAACTCCTTCCCTGAGAAATTCAGGGTTACTCACCACATCAAACTCTCCTTTATAATTTGCAGCTACAGCAGCCTTTACTTTTTCAGCCGTGCCTACCGGAACCGTGCTTTTATCAACGATCACTTTATAATCCGTAAGAAGTTTGCCAAGTTCTGTTGCCACCCCAAGCACATATTTTAAATCTGCGGCTCCGTCTTCCCCCGGTGGTGTGGGTAATGCAAGAAAAATGATTTCTGCCTCTTTGATACCTTCTGCCAGATCAGTTGTAAATTTTAGACGGCTCTCTTTCAGGTTCCGGAGGAATATTTTTTCAAGACCAGGTTCATAGATAGTGATTTCCCCTCTCTGTAAGCTCTCTACTTTTTCTTTATCGATATCGATACAAGTAACCCTGTTTCCTGTTTCGGCAAAACAGGTACCTGTTACCAATCCAACATATCCTGTACCTACTACTGCAATGCGCATATATCAGGCTTTTAAATAATTCTTTACTGATGTAACAATGTATTCGAGTTGCGCTGATTCCATTTCTGTATGCACCGGCAATGAGATCACGCGTTCTGTGAGCCAGTCGGTGGTGGGCATTTCTCTTTTTTCAAGACCAAATGAATCAAACATCGGCTGCCTGTGCCCCGGAACGGGGTAATAGATCATTGATGGTACTTTATGCTCAGCTAAATAACTGCTTAATCCATCTCTGTCCGCATCATTCAGCAAAATGGTGTATTGGTGATACACATGGTCGCTGTAAGGCGCCACAAAAGGTGTTGTTATCTGTGCTACCGGTTCAAATGCTTTATTATAAAAAGCTGCTACTTCTTTCCGAGCCTGGTTGTACCGGTCAAGACGTTTCAGTTTGCAGTTCAGTATCGCAGCCTGGATCGAATCCAATCTCGAATTACAACCCACCAGTTCATGGTAATATCTTTTCTGCTGGCCGTGGTTAGCGATCATTTTCAGTTTATGGGCAAGTGCATCATCGTTAGTGAATATGGCACCGCCATCGCCATACGCACCGAGGTTTTTACTCGGATAAAACGAAGTGGCACCGATATGTCCGATAGAACCTGTTTTTTTAACCGTTCCGTCGCTGAAAGTATAGTTGCAGCCGATCGCCTGTGCATTGTCTTCGATCACATACAAACCAAATTCTTCGGCAATCTGCATAATGGGTTCCATCGGTGCGGCATGCCCATACAGGTGAACAGGCACGATGGCTTTTGTTTTGGGTGTTATGGCTTTGCGGAGCGACTCGGGGTCCATACAAAAGGTTTTCGGATCCACTTCCACAAAAACAGGTTTTAACCGGAGCAATGCCACCACTTCTGTAGTAGCGATATAGGTAAAAGAGGGTGTGATCACTTCATCGCCCGGCTGGAGGCCCAAAGCCATCATCGCGATCTGCAAAGCATCGGTACCATTGGCGCAGGGGATCGTATGTTTTACACCAAGATAACTGCTGAGGGCCGAAGCAAATTCCTGAACAGGTTTTCCATTGATATACGCTGCACTGTCGAGCACCCCGTTGATCGCCGCATCCACCTCATCTTTTATCGCGAGGTACTGCGTTTTCGTATCCACCATCTGAATGGGCCGCATAGTCGTTTTTTGTGGAGCAAACTTACAGTAAAATGCCGTTACCGGGCAATTAACGCTTTTGTAAAAAAGGCTATCTCTCCGAATCTTTGTTTATTTGTATAATCATCCACACATGCTACTGTACCGTTTGTTTATATGGCTGTATCCGAAACTGGCGATGCTGCTTGGTTTCTGGAATAATAAAGCCGGCAAATGGGTGGCAGGCAGGCGGAAAATATTTGAAAAACTATCTTCTGTTTTCCATAATAACCGCCAGCCGGTGATCTGGATGCATTGCTCCTCTATCGGCGAATTTGAACAGGGCCGGCCATTGCTCGAGCAACTGGCGGCAAGCTATCCGCAATACCGAATATTGCTGACTTTTTTTTCTCCTTCCGGGTATGAAGTCCATAAAAATTATGCCGGTGCTTTTCATGTCAGCTACCTGCCCATGGATGGCCCGCGCAATGCCAGCCGTTTCCTGAATATTGTTCAACCCTCTCTGGTATTATTTGTGAAATATGAATTCTGGTTCTATTATCTCGATGAGGCCCGGCAACGCAATATCCCCGTGTTGCTGGTATCCGGTATTTTCCGGGGCAACCAGCCTTTTTTCCGGTGGTATGGTAGTATCCATCGTAAAATGCTTTCTTTCTTTCATTATTTATTTCTGCAGGATACCGGCTCTCTCGAATTACTTCGCTCCATCGGGAAAGCCGAAAATGCTGTTATCAGCGGAGATACGCGCTTCGACAGGGTATCGGCCATCGCTGAAAATTTTCAGCCCATCCCGCTTATTGAAACATTTTGCGAAGATCAGGCCATTCTTGTTGCCGGCAGTACCTGGACAGACGATGATGAAGCCCTCGATCATTTTGTAAATACCCGTAACAATTTAAAAGCCATCATTGCCCCGCATGAAATTGAAGAAGAAAGATTGCAGGAATGTTTAACACTCTATAAAAACTCGATGCTGTTTTCAGGTTATTCTGCTGCCATAGAAAACGGCGCGGATATATCTGCTGTAAAAACATTGATCATCGATAATGTAGGAATGCTGAGCCGTTTGTACAGGTATGCCCGTATCTGTTATGTGGGCGGAGGCTTTGGCGACGACGGTATCCACAATATCCTCGAAGCGGCTGTATATGGCAAACCGGTTGTGTTTGGCCCGGTGTATGATAAATATATTGAAGCCGATGGCCTGCTCGATTGCGGGGGCGCTTTCAGCGGGGAAGATGCGCTGGAACTCGAAAAAATATTTGCTACGCTGCTCGAAGATGAAATACAGTACAAAACCGCCGCAGAAGCTTCAGAAAAATTTGTACAGGATCATACAGGCGCCACTCAAAAAATAATGGAATACATTCAGGCAAACCGCCTTCTTACCAACTGATCGAACAATCTTACAGATTCGCTCTCATCGGGCCAACTGAGTTTCACTTTCAGTTCGCGCTGGATCCAGTATTCCGCTTCAGGATAGATCGTAAAGGAATTGATCGTTTTCAAACTCCGTTCATACATATTTTCATCACCACGGAAAAGATCGTTCACAAAAAGGAAACGGTCGTTCACCCCGATCGCTTTTTTGAGATCACGTATCGGCGCTGTTTGCAAAGCCGCGGCCACTTCCACCCTTTCTTCTTTCAGCTTTTCATTCAGGCTTTCTGTTTTCACAGCAAATAACGTATTGAATTCGGGAGCCGGTGCTGTCGTTTCCAACGGCTTTTTTGACGGGGCCCCTGTTTCTTTTACCGGTATTTCCTGGTGTACTATCGTTGGGATATCTTCCGAAACAGCAAATAACCAGTTTGTATCAATCGTTTTTGTTTCTTCTTTTTCGGGTATAGAAGCCGGAGAGATCGTTTTGTGTACCGTTGGCAGTACCACCGATACTTTGTTACCTGCAACCGTTTGTTGCACCTGCTGCTGTAATTCGGCAAGCAGCAACTGGGCAGTTACGGCCATTTTTTCCGGACTTGCCTGCTGTTCAAACTGCTCTTTCAGTTTGTTGAGTAAGGTGCCCACTCTTTCCATGGGATGTAATACATTTGGGGGGTTACCAATCTAAAACAGGGATTGCATAAAGTTACAAACGTTTTCCCGATCAATTTAGTATACAGATGTTCATAGAACCGAATATATCAGGCGAAAGAAGGGGATGGATAGAAGTGATCTGCGGCAGCATGTTCAGCGGTAAAACAGAAGAACTGATCCGCAGGCTGAAAAGGGCTAAGATCGCTAACCTGAAAGTGGAAATATTCAAGCCCGCCATCGATGTGCGATATGATGAAACACAGGTAGTTAGCCACGATGCCAATGCCATACAATCCACCCCGATCGATAATTCCCAGACCATCCTTTTACTGGCTGAAGGAGTGGACGTAGTGGGCATCGACGAAGCCCAGTTCTTCGACGACCAGGTGATGCATGTATGCGAAACCCTCGCTTTGCGCGGTGTTCGGGTGATCGTTGCCGGCCTTGATATGGATTATCTCGGGCGGCCTTTCGGCCAGATGCCGAACCTGCTGGCCATCGCCGATTATATCACCAAACTGCATGCGATCTGTATGCGCTGCGGTAATATCGCCAATGTATCGTTCCGTAAAACCAACCAGGAAGGACAGGTACTGCTCGGCGAAAAAGAAACCTACGAACCCCGCTGCCGTATTTGTGCCAATGAAAAATAAACAACAGATACTGGCCCTCGTAAAAAAAGACCTGCTGCTCGAAACCCGACAGCAATACACTTTGTATGGCATCCTGCTTTACCTCGCCTCAACCATTTATGTAGCCTATCTCGCCATGGGGCAACCAGAAGAAAAAGTATGGAACGGGCTTTTTTGGGTGATACAATTATTCGTTTGCATCAACGCAGTTGCAAAAAGTTTTTTGCAGGAAAGCCGCGGAAGGATGCTCTATTTTTATACCATTGCCGGTGCCGGAGATTTTGTGATCTCAAAACTTATCTTCAATGCCTTGCTGATGATGGTGATGAGTATTTTAAGCCTCGGCGTTTTTATGGTATTGCTCGGTAACCCGCTTGAACATGCAGCTACCTTTTTATTCATCACCTGTTTTGGCGGACTCAGCCTCAGCCTGGTATTTACTTTTCTGGCTGCCATCGCTGCAAAAGCGCAACAGCAATCAGCCTTAATGGCCATCATGGGTTTTCCCATCATCATTCCGCAATTGTTGCTGCTGATGAAGATCGCGAACAGCGCTTTTTCTTCTGTTATACAGGGTGGCTGGTGGCAAATGGTGGGGTTGCTTGCAGGCCTAGATGCAATGGTGATTGCACTCGCGGTGATCCTTTTTCCTTTTTTATGGAAAGATTAAATCAAAAGCGCAGGTGACGAACCGTTTGTCCTTTGTTGATCAGTTGTTTCAATGAATCGATGCCGATCTTTAGATGGTTCTCCACAAACTGATCCGTTACTTTTTTATCGCTGGCTTCTGTTTTCACTCCGTCGGGTATCATGGGCTGATCGCTCACCAGTAACAAGGCACCTGTCGGGATCTTGTTATAAAAACCAACGGTGAAAATCGTAGCCGTTTCCATATCGATGGCATAAGCCCTTACCTTGGTCAGATACGCTTTGAATTCATCATCGTGTTCCCAAACCCTGCGGTTAGTTGTATACACTGTTCCTGTCCAGTAATCCACTTTATAATCGCGGATGGTGGTAGAGATCGCTTTCTGTAAAGCAAAGGCAGGCATGGCCGGTACCTCCGGCGGAAAATAATCGCTTGAAGTTCCTTCTCCCCTAATGGCTGCGATCGGCAGTATCAGGTCACCGATCTTATTTCTTTTTTTCAATCCACCGCATTTACCGAGAAAAAGCACTGCTTCCGGGCTGATGGCGGTAAGCAGGTCCATGATGGTTGCTGCACCGGGGCTGCCCATTCCAAAATTGATGATCGTGATACCATTGGCGGTTGCACATTGCATGGGCCGGTCGGCACCCACCACTTTTACCTTGTTCCATCTGGCAAACATGGTAACATAATTACTGAAATTGGTAAGCAGGATATATTTACCAAAATTCTCGAGTTTCTCCCCCGTATACCGCGGAAGCCAGTTGTTTACGATCTCTGCTTTCGTTTTCATAATTCCTTTATTTAGATGGTGGTCAATCCGGTATCTTTGAAAAAATTAATTGGCTAAAATACAAAAAATACTCCCCGCAGCCAAGCCTTATGATCCCTGTCAGTTACCCATCACACGATTTTCGCTTCCGTACTGAGGATGGAAAAGAACAGGTATTTGATGAATTCCGAAAACAATGGGTGCGGCTTACCCCCGAAGAATGGGTGCGGCAACACATACTGCTGTACCTCACGAAAGAAATGAAATATCCGGCAGCACTGATCGCGGTTGAAAAAGAGATCCGCCTGAATGATGTACGCAAACGTTTTGATATCCTGGTGTACCATGCTACCAAACCCTGGATGATCATTGAATGTAAAGAGATGAATGTCGTTTTATCCGAAAACGTTTTATCACAGGTACTGCAATACAATATCCCGCTGCAGGCAAATTTCCTGATCGTTACCAATGGCAACCATACCGCAGGTTTCTCCGTTGAAAATGGCAAAGCCGAACCACTCGAAAGTTTTCCACCCTATCCTGTTACCGCTTCCTGAAACGCTTTTGTTATCTTTAGAACAGATGAAAACATTTTTTGCATACCTGCTCGCTGCATGCCTGCTTCCTGCCATAGCGAATTCACAGATCATCAACATTGACAAATCGGATACTTCTGATTATGCAAGCAAACCCAAAAGCAGTTTTAATTTCAGTACCGGACTTGAGGTAGACAGGCAACAGATCACCCTATGGGATGCTACCAATACGGCGGAATGGATGCGGCAGCAGAAAAAAGAATTGTTGCTTGCAGCTGCGAGCTACCGCTTTACCTATAACGGACCTGACGATATATTAAATGCTGGATATTTTCATATTCGTTTTCGCCATAATTATAAAAACAGGTACCAGCCCGAAACATTTGTGCAATACCAGTGGGATAATAAAAGAGGGTTGGTGTACCGTGCACTTGGCGGGATCAATATCCGTTATAATTTCTGGAAAGGCGATACCTGGGATTTTAATGCAGGGCTGGGATTGATGTACGAAGCCGAACAATGGAATTATGATGCAGTGGATTCATCCAAACTGCCGCTAAATCAAACGCCCATCACGAATCATTTTATCAAGATCAATTCTTATATCCGCCTAGACTGGAAAGCGAGTGAGAACAGCGATGTGGCAATAAATGTTTTCCTGCAAACCCGGCCCGACAGGTTCCAGCCACGGATCGCGCCCCACCTGCAATGGAATATCAATGCAGGGAAACACATCGGCTTCAGTGTAAGTTTTTCAGGCATCTACGACCAAAACCCAGTGGTGCCCATCCACAAATTTTATTACAGTCTTTCCAACAGCATCGTTGTGAAGATATAAAACAAAACCGCGGAGCTTTTACTGCCCCGCGGTTATTGTATATTGTATAAGAGATGCAAACAATATCTCTATTATAAAATATTATGGGAAGATGCCCAGTTCCGTATAGGACACCCCAACTTTATTAATCGCACAAACATAAGCGGCGGTGCGCATATCGGGGATGGAAGGGTTGTTTCTCCATATTTCCATGATCTCGCGTGTGGCAGTGATCATCGTTTCTTCCAGTCCGCTGTGAACAAGATCCACTTCTTCCGCACCGTGCATGATCACTTTGCGCTGTGCTTCAGATACCTGTTTGCCTGTTAACCCTTCGATCTGTTCAAGGATATGGCTGTTCATATTCTCCGTAAAACGTTTCTCCATACGGCCATAACGCACATGGCTCAGGTTTTTCAGCCATTCGAAATAAGATACCGTAACACCGCCGGCATTCAGGTACATATCCGGTACCACCACGATGCCTTTTTTGATAAACACTTCATCTGCTTCCGGTGAAAGCGGGCCATTGGCAGCTTCGCCGATAAGTTTCGCTTTTACCCGGTCTGCATTTGTTTCATTGATCACGTTCTCCAGTGCAGCAGGAATCAGGATATCGCAGGCCAGTTCCAAAGCATCCCCACTTTTAGCAAGATTGGTGGCTCCCGGAAAATTGAGGATTGAACCCGTTGCCTTTCTGTGCTGAAACACTTCTTCTTCATTCAACCCATTCTCATTGTAGATCGCACCTTCGTATTCGGCAATGGAAACCACTTTCGCACCATGCTCCCTGAAAAATTTGGCGCTGTGGTAACCTACGTTGCCAAGTCCCTGCACCACTACCGTTTTTCCTTCCACGCCGATAGTCATACCCAGTTTCTCCATTACATCCGGCATATGCAGTACTTCGCGGATGCCATAGAAAACGCCGAGCCCCGTAGCTTCTTTTCTTCCGCGCACACCACCTTGTGTGATAGGTTTACCCGTAACACAACCTGCTGCATCGATCTCTCCGGGTTTAAGCGACTGATACGTATCCACGATCCAGGCCATTTCTCTTTCACCGGTTCCGTAATCAGGTGCAGGGACATCGATACCAGGACCGATAAAATTCTTTTTCACGAGTTCACTGGTATAACGTCGTGTGATTTTTTCAAGTTCGTACACACTGTGTTTACGCGGATTGATCTTGATACCGCCTTTGGCACCACCAAATGGTACATTCACAATGGCGCATTTATAGGTCATGAGTGAGGCAAGCGCCATCACTTCATCCTGGTTCACTTCTTCGCTGAAGCGGATACCTCCTTTACAGGGAGATTTATGCTGTGAATGCTGCACACGGTATGCTTCGATCACTTCGATGCTTCCATCATCCATCTTTACCGGGAAACGCATACTGTACACACTGTTACAGGCTTTGATCTGTTCCAGCAAACCCTTCTCCCATTTGGTGAATTGTGAAGCTTTATCAAAGCTTTTTTCTACACTTTCAAAAAAGCTGTAGTGTTTTTGACTTGACATGAGCAATAGTTTAATTGTTTGATGTTATGTTGTGGCGGTAAACGCCCTTGAGCCTTGTTAAAAAAGATATCGTCCCCGCCAACTTCAATTTTTCCCCATATCTTTTTGTGAATGGTGAGTGGTGAGTGGTGAATTCAACAACACACTACTGATATTCGTCCAACATGAATAATTATTAATTCTTAATTTTTAATTCTTAATTATTCTTCTCCATCCTGCTGATCTTCCTGTCGAGGTTGATCACATAAAAAAATAAACCCAGTAATATCGTAACCACGATGGCCACTACTACATAGATCTTACCATTGCTTCTCATCAGGCCCACATTATCCGCTGTTGATTCCTGTGCCTGAACAGCAGCGGAGAATAACACGATCATGAGCATTGTAAACAGTAATTTCAGTTTATGCATGGTTCAATCTTTTGAGTTGTAATAATTGTACCCTTATCCGCAAAGTGGTGATCCATACGCTGAGCAATGTCCAGCCGATAAACGCCGGGTACATCACCATCCGCATCGAATTGGTAGTATCTTTTGGATTCAGCCCCGGGTTGCCCTCGCTGCCTTGTCCGCCGGGATGCAGGCTTTCTGTTAAGCGTGGTAATATCCAGATCGTGGGGAACAGCATAAAAAATGCGAAGATGTTATACACCGATCCGATACGGGCCTGTTTTTCTTCGTCCTGCAAACTTCCACGTAAAACAAAATAGGCGAAATAGATCAGTAATGCAATCGCGGTTCCGTTCTGTTTGGCATCGCCGCTCCAGGGTGCGCCCCACTGGTAATTGGCCCAGATCATTCCCGTGATCAAACCCAGTACGCCCAGTAAAGTCCCCGTTCTTGCATATTCAACGGAATACACATCCGAAACTGTGTCCTGTTTGCGCAGGTATTTAATGGCATATACCACAGATACGCTGAAACATACCATCATGGCGATCCACATGGGAACATGGAAAAAAAGATTGCGGATGGTTTCTTTCAGGGGAACGCCGGGCGGAGATGGCACTGGTACAAAAAATCCATACGTGCAGGTATAAAGAAGCAAAACAAAACTTGCCAACTTCCACCAGGATTGTCGAATCATTGATCTGATTTTTACAGGAACCTATCGCCTCAGCAAACTAACAAATGTGAGCGCAAAAATAGGTGAAAGGGGAACAATACTAAGAATGTATGTGTAAAAATTACCTGTTAAAGTGTATAAAACAGGACCCGGATACCGGGCTGATAAACGACCCCGATTGCCGTTATAAGAAACTGAATACACTTATATTTACCCCATGCCAGAACCCCTTCTCGAGATACAGGAACTTTCCGTTGATTTTATAAACAGTGATCACAGAACTGAGGCATTAAAAAATATCAGTATATCTGTATCTAAAGGAGAAATCCTCGCAATCGTCGGGGAATCGGGTTCGGGTAAATCGGTGACATCGCTTTCTATCCTTCAATTGCTTGCTTCGCCGCCGGCTTTTTATCGTTCCGGGAAAATATTGTTTGAAGACGAACCTAGCAGTATCGATCTGCTGCAGGCTAAAAAATCGCTGGTACAACAACTAAGGGGAAACCGCATTGCGATGATCTTCCAGGAACCCATGACTTCCCTCAACCCCGTTATGACCTGCGGGGAACAGGTGATGGAAGCTTTGCTGCAACACAAAACCCTCTCCAAAAAAGAAGCCAGGGAAAAAACACTGGCACTTTTTGAAAAAGTAAAACTGCCCGACCCGGCTCTTTTGTTCTCGAAGTACCCGCACCAGGTAAGCGGCGGACAAAAACAAAGGGTGATGATCGCAATGGCAATGAGTTGCGAACCCATATTGCTTATCTGCGACGAACCTACTACCGCACTTGACGTCACCGTTCAGAAAAATATCCTGCAACTGATCCGGGAATTACAGGTGCAGAACAATATGGGTGTGATCTTTATCACACACGATCTCGGCGTTGTGGCCGAAATTGCCGATACGGTTGCCGTGATGTTCCGCGGCAAACTGGTTGAAAAGGCCACTGTGAAAGAGATCTTCCAGCAGGCCCGTCACCCCTATACAAAAGCCTTACTTGCCTGTCGCCCTGCCCTGCATCCGAAAGGAGAACGCCTGCCTGTTGTCAGCGATTTTATGGAGATCAGCGATAACGGTGAGATCATCGAAAAAAACATTTTGCAAAAACAAAGCACAGTAACCGGAATTATACCAGCATCTGCACAGCAAAAAGAAGTATTGTTAGAAGTGCAAAACCTGAAAGTGTATTTCCCGGCAAAAAAAACTTTCCTCGGCAAAACAACTGCCTGGACAAAAGCGGTGGACGATGTAAGCTTCGAACTTTATAAAGGAGAAACCCTCGGTCTGGTAGGCGAATCCGGCTGCGGCAAAACTACGCTGGGCCGTGCATTGTTACGATTGATCGATATCACAGGTGGCAAGATTGTGTACAAAGGCACCGACCTCGCGAAGGCCGACGGCAAATCAATCACCCGTTTGCGGAAAGAAATGCAGCTCATTTTCCAGGATCCTTATTCTTCACTCAACCCGCGCGTCACCATTGGCAATGCCATTGCCGAACCACTGGAAGTGCACCGTATTATAACGGATGCGAAAGAAAGAAAAGAAAAAGTTTTTCAGCTTCTTGAAAAAGTGGGACTATCCAAGGAACATTATCACCGCTACCCGCATGAATTCAGCGGCGG
>SAIX01000124.1 GCA_004028765.1 Chitinophagaceae bacterium
CCTGCATACTGCTGTTGAAAACAATGGATGGCTTCGCTGTAAGTTGCTTCGCTGTAATAAAGATTTTGTGCAGCCGCTTTGCGGATATTTTCTTTGAGGTCGTTCCTGTACTGCTCCCTGATGAAAGAAACGGATTTTGTAAGATCGACGATGAAATTCGTTTTTGTAACTGCCCCAACTGATACAGCCGCGCCGCCATTCAGGAAATTAAACTGGATATCGCCATAGCGCAGAAACTGCTGCAGTTGCAAAAAGCATTCTTGAAAAACAGCGGGATCTGTTATGCCGATCAACCCCAACTGCTGGATAAAGGCGGGAGCATAGGCATACCGGATGCCCCATTTTTTCCGCCATGGGATCGGGAACACTGCTTCATAGTCGCCAACGATCAGCGCATGCCAGTTATCACATAAATAATCGAGCACATTTTTCTGTGCATAGATCAACCCATTGGGATTCTGCTTTATGCAGGCATCCCATTTTGCTTCGTTGATGCGGGCTGATGATATTATATCGATCAAAGGGTTCAGGGACGAAAATTACGGAATAATCAAACGGCGATCACTTCCCTTTGCCGGATAAAATGATCCGCAATGTATGCATCATGATTTTGAAATCGAGCAGCAGCGATGCGTTTTCAATATAAATGAGATCATATTCCATCCGTTCGATCATCTCGCTTACACTGGACGCATAACCAAACTGTACCATGCCCCAGGAAGTTAAACCGGGTTTTGCCCTGAGCAGGTAATGATAGTAGGGCGTCCGTAGCATGATCTGGTCGATATATTCTTTTCGTTCGGGCCTTGGTCCTACCAAACTCATATCTCCCCGGATGATATTCCATAACTGCGGCAATTCATCGAGCCGCCATTTACGCATCAGTTTGCCCCAGCGGGTGATCCGGGGGTCATTATCACTCGAAAGTGCTGGTCCGTTTTTCTCCGCATCGGCTTCCATGCTCCTGAATTTGTATATGGTAAAAGGCTTGCCTTTGTAACCGATGCGCTGTTGCCGGTAAATGATGCCACCTTTTGAAGACAATGCGGTCCGTATCGCGATAAACAGCATCAGTGGTGATAACAGGATAAGGCTTGTAAGAGATAAGAACAGGTCGAACAGCCGCTTGATATTCTGCTCCCTCGGCGAAAGATTGCTGCTTTGAATATCGATAAGCAATGCGCCGAGCACATTATTTGTTTTCACGGAACCTGATAGGATATCAAGCGTATCGGGTACGAGTTTGATGTCCACATCTTTCTGCGCCAGTTGATTCACCAGTTCCTCCGTTAAGAGATGTTGTTTTTTATCGAGCGATAAGATCAGTTTTTCCACCCGGTGCGTTTCGATCAGTTCCTGTAATTCCCGTATCGTTCCGAGATGTGGCAGCCATTTGCCCAATCCATTCTTTGTTTCCGAACCCGGTGTTACAAACCCGATGGTACGGAAGCCCAGATAACGGAAATTTTTATTCAATTCTTTATAGAGCTTAACAGCGTGCTCATTGTTGCCTACGATCAGCGTGGTGAACGAAATTTTCCCTTTTATCAGGGCCCGCTTAACAGTATGGAGTAATAAACTCCTGCCCAGGATAATACAGCCGAACTGCAGGAAGAAACCACTCAGAAAAATTTCAACACTATTGATACCACTGATATGCGGTGCAAGTGCGAGCAGCAGGCAGCCGCAAAAAGTATAAATAAGGGTTGCGGTAAATTCGTTGAGCCTCGATTTTTCGTATAAACTGGTATGGTAACTGCCTGTGAAAGCATACCAGGCAATCCAGAAAAACGAATGCCCGATAATCTTTACCTCGAGAGAAGAGGCCAGGGACGTATCGGCCAGGTACAGGAAAAACAGTGTGGCCGATGCAGCAGAAAGAACCAGGTCGCTGAGCAGGTAACCAGTGATATTCTTTTTCTTCTTCTGCATCGCGTCATACGAGTATACTGGTATTGCTGATTTTTTCGAGCACCTGGTGCGCCACTTCCATCGCAAGGAAACCATCGATCTCGCTTACTACGGTGGGTTTGTTATGAATGATCGAATCCACAAAAGCTTCCAGTTCCAGCTTGATTGCATTCAGCGGCTGTATCACAGGATTTGCGATGGCAATGGTTTTTTTGCCGTTCTGTGTGTCGATATCAAACGAAAATACATTGGTATCGTTGGGCTGTTTCAGTTTGATGATCTCGGTTTTCTTTTCAAGGAAATCGATACCGAGGTAAGCATCTTTCTGGAACAGGCGCATCTTCCGCATTTTTTTCATACTGATACGGCTGCTTGTAAGATTGGCCACGCAACCATTGTTGAATTCGATCCTTACGTTGGCGATATCCGGGGTTTCTGTCATTACTGCTACGCCGCTGGCCGAAATATGTTTTACATCACTTTTCACCAGGCTCAGGATGATATCAATATCATGGATCATCAGGTCCAGGATCACACTCACTTCCGTACCGCGCGGATTGAATTGTGCGAGCCTGTGCACTTCAATGAACATCGGATTCAGTGGCATGTCTTTTATCGCGAGATAGGCAGGATTGAAACGTTCCACATGGCCTACCTGCATTTTGATATTTGCTTCGCGGGCCATGCTTACAATATCGCGGCCTTCCTGGATGGTATGTGCCAGCGGCTTCTCCACAAATACATGTTTCCCTTTGCGGATGGCCTGCATGCAAATGGCAAAATGGTGATCAGTGGGTGCAACAATATCTACCACATCACAGGCATCCATCAGTTTTTCTTCATCGGTAAAACGTTTCAGCCCGTATTGTTCAGCAACAGCTTTTGCATTTTCATTACCCGGATCGAAAAAACCAACGAGTTTTACTCCCTCGATCTCTTTCCAGTTGTTCAGGTGAAATTTACCGAGGTGGCCTACACCAAATACACCGACTTTCAGCATAAAAACGGCTTTGTTTTTGAAACGGTAAATATAATCATTCGGCTGCTTACGGTTCCTTCTGCAGTTGATTTGTGGATATTAAGACGCTTCTTACCCAAAGTAAGCCAGGTTCCCGGTTTCTGTTAATCCCCCTGGCTGCACCAGTGTATGCGCACAGGCAGCGGCATGGGGCAACTCATATCTCAAAAAAAATTGTAACAGGTGGATACGGCTTTCATAAAAATCAGGGCTGCTCCGCTGCCTGTTTTTTTCCTGCAATTTTTCAACGGCTGTAACCGCCTGTTTCAGCCATTGCCAACCAATCACGACCAGCGAAGCCATTTCCATGAATACCACAGCATCTGCCAGGTAACGGTTGGTTTCTCCTTTTGCAGCAAACCGCATCAGATGCCCCAGCACCGATTGGATCCTGCCAAGTTCCTGTTCCAGTTGTATGGCAAAAGGTTCAAGCAAAGGATATTTTTTTGCCACATGAATGGTGGCTACAATTTCTTCAGACAATAACTGCAGCGCTTTCCCATTTTCCATGGTTACTTTTCTTCCGAGCAGATCGAGTGATTGTATACCTGTGGTTCCTTCATAGAGCGACATGATCTTCAGGTCGCGGTACAATTGCTGTACGGGGAAATCCGTAGTAAAACCATATCCCCCCAATACCTGTATCGCAAGCGCTGCTGAACGGCTTCCCTGCTCAGACGCATAGGTTTTTACAATAGGGGTGAGGATCTCGAGTAAGAGGTGGTATTTTTCTTTTTCCGCTCCTGTACTTATTTGTTTCAGGTCCTGCAGGCGGCTGCACTCCATACAAAGTGATAAAGCTCCTTCCACGATCACTTTTTGGGTGAACAGCATCCGCTGTACATCGGCGTGATGGATGATAAGGATGGGTGGCTGCGTGGGGTCTTTCTCTGATGCATGTCTTCCCTGCGGCCTTTCTTTTGCATATTGAAGTGAGGCCTGGTAGGCTGCCATCGCAACAGAAGCTGCGCTTTGTCCAACACTGATCCTCGCGCCATTCATCATCTGGAACATATAAGAAAGCCCTTTGTGCGGTTCACCTACGAGATAGGCATGGCAATCGTCGTTATCTCCGAATGAGAGATGGGTGGTGGCATATCCCCGCTGTCCCATTTTTTGAAAATCCCCCGCGCAGTACACATCATTATAAATAAAATCCCCATCGCCCCCGGGCCGGAATTTCGGAATGATAAAAAGTGAAATACCTTTTACCCCCGGAGGGGCGCCTTCGATCCTCGCTAGTGTCAGGTGGATGAAGTTATCACATGCATCATGCTGTCCGCCCGAGATAAATATTTTTTGTCCTTTAACAAGATAATGTCCATTTGCGGTTGGTTTTGCAGCGGTGGTGATATCCGAAAGGGAACTGCCTGCTTGCGGTTCGGTTAATGCCATCGTTCCCTGCCATTCGCCCGAAAATATTTTCGGCACATAGGTATCGATCTGTTCCTTTGATCCAAAGCTCAGGATCAAACCAGCCGCGCCTGCAGATAAACCGGTATATCCTTCCACACCGTTATTCGCGGCCTGGAAAAAATGGTGCCCTGTATTATAAACCAGTTCGGGTAATTGCATGCCGCCCTCATCAAATCCTGCATAGGCACCGATCCATTGCTGCTCCGCGGTTTTTTGAATAATCCTTTTCAGTTGGGGATGTGTTCTCACACCGCCTTTCCCATCATAGCGGGCTGGTTGCTCGTCCATTTCCTTCAGGAAGGGGAACAATTCCTGCTCTGCCAGTTTTGCTGCCGATTCGAGGATCATCCATACCTGTTCTTCATCAAGATGTGAGAAGCGCGGGTACTGAAACAATTCTTCTGCCCTGTGTACTTCGAAGAGCAGGAATCGTATGAATTGCATATCGGTAAACCTGGCCATAAGCGATTGTTGTAAATGGGAAATAAGATGCGATACAGGGAATATACCGGTGTAATGAATTTACGATGATCGGATCAAAACACCGCATCCTGCCTTATTTTTAAGGGGTAAACCCGGAAATGATTTTATGCTGAAAAAAGTTTTGCGGAAATGGCTTCAGAGAATACTCGGTTACGAAACATACCTGTTCGTGCTTGGCTGCGCAAGGATTTATTGTATCCGATTGTTCGGATGGGAAAAAGCTTTCCGGGATTTTTCAGCGATGACCAGTGATGAAGGCATCCTCCTCGATATCGGTGCAAATATCGGTATCACCACGGTGATCCTCTCGCGCATGCACCCGCATGCACAGGTACATGCAGTTGAACCTGTACCCTCCAATGTCCGTGTAATGAAAAAAGTGCTGCAATGGTTCCATGTAAAAAATGTTTGCATCCACGAAACTGCATTGGGAAATAAAACCGGCACCGCGAATATGCAAGTGCCCTCTGTTTATGGTGCGCAGATGCATGGCCTTGCGCATATCGTGCAAGGCGATCCATACGATCCTGCAACCGGTCATACAGTACAAGTGCCTTTGCAAACAATGGATGATTTATTTTTACCGGGTATGAATAAAAAAATAACTGGCATTAAGCTGGATGTGGAAAATGCGGAACTGGCGGTATTGCAGGGGGCAGCAAAAACATTCGCACAAAACGAACCGCTGGTATTCTGCGAGATTTGGAATGATGCCAAAAAAGAAGCCACCATTTTTTTGATGAAACAACGCGGCTACGCGATCAAAGTTTGGCAGGGAGATCAGTACGTTGATTACACAGGGCAGGATTCGCTGAATTACCTGATGGTTCCAGCCAACGACAATAAACAATCATAAAGCAGGATGATGCGGTTCACGTTTGTTCTGTTTCATTTTTATGCAGTTGAAATAGATTTGTATTAAACAGATGATAAAAAAAGAGTAACTTTCGCCAAAAGCATCTAATTTTCATCCACCCTGAAAAGCCAGTAAAAAAATCCGCCCGGCGGATCACCAAACAGCATCAAACAGAATGATCAGGAAAGTACTTTGTGTAGATGATGATACGATCTCTCTAACCATTTCTCAGCTTCTGCTGAAACGAACCGGTTTTGCGGAAGAAGTAGATACTGTGATCGATGGAAGTGAAGCGCTTGATTATTTTGAGCATTTATTTTCCAACAGTCCCGACCCTCTTCAACAGGCACCGCAATTGATCCTTCTTGATATCAACATGCCGGTAATGAATGGCTGGGAATTTTTGCAGGAATATACACCCCGCTTTCTTGATAAACTTGTTAATACGAAGATCGTGATCCTTTCTTCCACCATCGATCCCGAAGATTTTGCGACTGCAAAACAATACCCGGTGGTGGTACAGTTTATCAGCAAACCCCTTAGTGTTGAAAATCTCGAAGAATTAAAAATGCATCCCGATTTCAGCATTTATTTCGGGGCCTGATTGTACAGCGTGAATTTATCACCTGGCCGCACAATGGCTACCGCTTTTAAAGAAAAAAGCTCGGTAGAGTATTGTTCACCCTACCGAGCTCGTGTAGCATCTGCTACGATTTTTCATGGATCGGATCCGGTTTCCCGGTGTAATTTTTCAAAGGATTGGAGTTACTCCCATTATAGTGAGAACTGGTTCTCTGCTTAATGTGATAGTGTAAAGTACTATTATATACGCTGTACTGCAAATAACAGATTGTATGAAAATCTGGTAGCGCTCAGAGGTTTTTCTGTAGTGATACTACTACATTCATTCATGAAAATGCGGATTCGCCGTTTTGGGGCTCCGGTCAGGTTATTTATCATTTTAATCGTACAGATACTTCCTGTTTTTCTATATTCAGTGCATGAAAAAGAGAACCCAACAACTGCGATCCGCCTGTACCAGGGGTATGGCCGGTTTATTTGTACTTGGTATCAGTCTTTATGGCGTAAGGGCCAACTCACAGGAACTGAAGCCCGTGGTGGAAAAGATCGTAAAAGAAGGCAATGAGCATTCTCAGCTAGAGATGCTGGCCCATGAACTTTTTGATAAGATCGGCCCGCGGCTGGTGGGAACTCCGCAGATGCTTATGGCCAATGAATGGGCAGTTGAGAAATACACCGGTTGGGGTATTTCAGCGAGGAATGAAAAATGGGGGGAATGGAAAGGATGGGAAAGAGGGATCACCCATATTGATATGGTTTCCCCAAGAGTAAAAAGCCTCGAAGGGACGCAGCTTGCCTGGTGCCCTTCCACCAAGGGAAAAACCATCACCGCTGAACTGGTGATCTTGCCTGACCTGGCAGATTCTATGGCATTTCAGCAATGGCTGCCCAATGTAAAAGGGAAATTCGTGATGGTGTCTATGAACCAGCCTACAGGCAGGCCGGATTATAACTGGCAGGAGTTTGCGACAAAAGAATCCTTTGATAAATTAAAGAAAGAACGCAATGCCCAAACTGAAGCCTGGCGCAAACGCATCAGCAAAACCGGCTATTCTGCCCGTATGCTGAATATTATTCTTGAAAAAGCAGGAGCGGCAGGAGTGATCGGTAATAACTGGTCATCGGGCTTTGGCGTAGATAAGATCTTTAATGCCTACACGCAAAAAATCCCAACCGTGGATATTGCTTTGGAAGATTATGGGATGCTGTACAGGCTTGTGGAATCGGGCGATAACCCAAGGATCAGTATCCGAACCGATTCAAAAAACAATGGAACTGTTCCTGTATTCAATACCCTTGCCGAATTAAAAGGAACGGAAAAACCGGACGAGTACGTGATGCTGTCTGCCCATTTTGATTCATGGGATGGCGGAACCGGCGCTACGGATAATGGTACCGGTACGCTCACGATGATGGAAGCGATGCGTATTCTTAAACTGGTATATCCCCATCCAAAAAGAACGATCCTTGTTGGGCATTGGGGAAGTGAAGAACAGGGGCTGAACGGATCACGTGCTTTCGTGGAAGATCATCCGGAGATTGTGGGAAAACTGCAGGCATTGTTTAACCAGGACAATGGTACGGGAAGGGTTGTGAATATCAGCGGACAAGGTTTTGAACATGCAGGTGAGTTTATCAAACGTTGGCTGGAGGGTGTTCCTAAAGCGATGCGTGACTCTATCAAAACTTCTTTCCCGGGTTCCCCCAGTGGAGGTGGCTCAGACAATGCTTCTTTTGTGGCAGCAGGCGCACCGGGTTTTTCATTGGGAGCTTTAAACTGGTCTTATTTCAATTATACCTGGCATACCAACCGTGACACTTATGATAAAGTGGTATTTGAAGATCTCCGCAATAACGCGATACTTACGGCGATCCTCGCTTATATGGCCAGCGAAGACCCTGCAACCTTTACACGCGAAAAAGCTGCTTTGCAAAACGACCGGCAGGGAAGGCCCACTACATGGCCTGCTCAGGTAAAAGCTATCCGCAAAGGGCCGGTACCGCCTGTGAATTAAGAAAGAGAATGATTGTAAAGAAAAGCGGGAGAATCAGTTCTCCCGCTTTTTAATTTCTTCTGCCTCCGCCCCGCATCATTCCGCCACCCATACCCTGCATACCCATACCGGCATCTCTTCTCATTCCTTTGAACAAGCCCGGCATGCGTTGCTGCTTGCCTGCAAACTGGCGTAGGTTATAGGTGAAAGTGAGGATGGCATACTGGGTTAATACATTGCTGCGCACATCCTGTATGGTATTACCTGTTACCGTACGGCTTACACTCTGGTTCTGGTTAAACAGGTCAAATACGGTTAAACGCAATTCACCTGCATTGTTTTTGAGAAATTGCTTGGCAATGGAAGGATTGAACAAAGGGATACTGGTGTTATAACCAGCAGCATTGTTATTGCTCCAGTTATAATCAAAATCACCAGCAATGATCCACCCGCTTGTACTGTACCAGGTAATTTCTGTTGAAAGGGAACCTGTATTAAAATTTGTATTTAAAGTAGGCTGCAAACTGTTGCGCGCTATATTATAAGTGGCCGATGCACTCAGGTTCATATCAAAATGATCCTTGAGATTGGTGGTCCAGCGAACAGTTTGACCGATTGATGTATTTTTTGTGAAATTGCTCGCAAGGTTCACCAGTGTTTGTGCCTGCGCGTAATTGATATTGGTGATAAAATTCAGGTTCGATTTTGGCTTCTTTAACGGGAACCCATAATTCAGATAGCCAGAAACATTCCAGGTGCCATCGAGATTGGCATAGGTGGTGGTTTTACCGCCATTGGGGTTCTGTATGATCGAATTCTGGATATCATTCACGATCGTACTTGCATTCAGTGTTACAAAAAACACATGTTGTGTTAACGGGTCGAATGATTGATACAATAAACGGAATGCATGAGTGAACTGTGGTTTCAGGTTGGGGTTCCCCACCTGGAAGTTGATGGAATCCGATGTGGTGGTAAGCGGCTGCAGTTGCGAAACAGATGGCTGACCTGTTCTTCCCGTATAATTGATCCGGAGATTTTTTGTGCGTGCAAACTGGTACTGGAAATTGATTGTTGGTGTAAAATTTACAAAACTGTTGGCCACATTGATATGCTTGGTGGTGTTCAGGCTTTCCTGCGAAGTGAACTGTACGCCCGATCCCATGCTGAGATTATATTTTCCGTTGGTGATTCGGTAGTTGATTGTTGCCCTGCTGGACCGGCTGGTATAATCGTAACTGTTGCTGTATAAACTGTCGAACTTTGAAAAGGTTTTGCTCAGTTTGTCAAGCAGGTAGGTTTCGTTGTTTGATACATTGTGTGTGTAGGAATAATTATAATTCAGTTCCAGCATCTGCCCTTTCGCGATGGGTTCGGTATAGGAAAGGGTAGGACTGATGTTGAAGGAATGCGAGCTGTTGATATAATGCTGGTTGATCGTATCTGTTTTTGCAAAAGGGATATAAAAATCATTGATCGCGTAATTATATCCTTCCCCGTTATTGGTTCCCGCCGAAACATTCACATCGAGCGAGAGGGTTCTTCCTTTTTTTGCAAAACGGTGACGCAACTGAAAATTACTGCCATTGATATTGTAACCGCTATTCACACCATTTGTATTATTTACAGAACGGTTCACGAGTTTCCCCCCTGCACCCGCGGTGGTTACTGTATTGGAGGCAGATACCGGACTGGTATGCTGGAAACTAATATTCGGGCGGAAGATCATCGAATTGCTGGTATCAAAATGTTCTTCGATGTTCAGGTTGAAACGGTTGTTCTCATTGCTGCGGACGGAACTGTTGTTGCGGTTATTATAGGTAGACGAATCTGCATTGAGCAGGTTCTGTGTAAGGCTTTGCTGGGTGGTATTCACATGCTGGCTGTTATAAAAATAACTGCCGGTGAT
>SAIX01000125.1 GCA_004028765.1 Chitinophagaceae bacterium
AATAGGTACAGCCCATAAACTTGGTCAGAAGTTTATAATATGGCTGTACCTTATTTTTTTTTTAGAAAACAACAGGGATCCGGTGCCCGGTCAGGGGCAGCTTCGTTAGCAGCAGGATACCTGTTGTACACCTGTTGGGGAACTGCAGGTGAAAAGATCAGATCGAATGATATGATTTATTAAGCCTGTTGAGGCATTCTTCCATATTTCTCATTGTGCTGGGAAGCATCCAGGCCCAATTCTTCTTCTTCTTCTGTAACCCTTAATGGAAGGATCAGGCCGATAAATTTGAAAATACCATAGGAAACCACAAAGCTGTACACCACTACAATAACAAGTGCCTTCAGTTGTGTCAGGAAGAATGCGGCATTTCCATAAAACAAACCATCCGCACCCGCACTGTTCACAGATTTGGTGGCGAAAATACCAGTCATCAGCATACCCACCATACCGCCGATACCATGGCAGGGGAATACATCGAGCGTATCATCCACGGTTGATTTGCTTTTGAAGTGCGAAGCGAGGTTGGAAATGATCGCAGCAACCACGCCGATAAAAATACTTTGCGGAATTGCTACAAAACCTGCGGCAGGTGTAATGGCCACAAGGCCAACCACTGCACCGATACAGAAGCCTAGAACAGAGGGTTTTTTTCCGCGGATCACATCAAATAACATCCAGGAAAGACCAGCGGCCGCAGCTGCAGTATTGGTTGTAGCAAATGCCCCAACCGAAAGGCTGTTAGCACCCAGGGCAGATCCGGCATTGAACCCAAACCAGCCAAACCAGAGTAAGCCGGTACCGATCAATACATAAGGGATATTGGCCGGAGGGATTTCCATATGCTGCATATGCGATTTACGGCGCTTCAATACCAGGGCCCCGGCCAGTGCAGCGCAACCGGCAGAAATATGTACCACGGTGCCGCCCGCAAAATCGAGGACACCCATTTTAAAGAGGAAGCCATCGGGATGCCAGGTCCAGTGTGCGATAGGGGCGTATACAAGGAGACTGAACATCGCGATGAATAAAATAAAAGCCGTAAAGCGGATACGCTCTGCAACAGCACCTACCACCAGTCCGGGTGTGATGATCGCAAACATCAACTGAAACAGTGCGAACAGCAATAACGGGATGGTTGGCGCAAGGCTCCAGGGGGCCCCTGCTGCAACACCTTTAAAGAACAGGTGTGTGGAAGGGTTACCGATAAAACCATTGATGGATTGGCCAAAACAAAGGCTGTAACCAACAAATACCCAGAGGATACTTACCACCCCGGCTGCCACCACGCTTTTGATCATGGTAGAGATCACATTTTTGCGGTGAACCATGCCGCCATAGAAAAATGCGAGACCCGGTGTCATTAAAAATACAAGCGCTGTTGCCACGATGATCCAGGCAATATCTGCTGCACTGTATTTTCCGCCATCATTAAAGGCGGGAAAGGACGGGGTAAAAAGGGCCAGTACCGCTACCAGTACCAGTACCAGAAAAGGAGCGAATTGTTTTACGGTTGACTTCGACATACGCAGTTAATATTAGTTTATTAATTAATGCTACTTAATAACTCTAAATTAACTATAAAATATTTTAAATTGATAAAAATTATTAACATATTAATTTTATTAATTTAAAATTATTTATGCC
>SAIX01000126.1 GCA_004028765.1 Chitinophagaceae bacterium
ATTCTGAAATGCACATATCTGAATAAACGGAAAGTTAAATTGATATTATTTCTGGCCTTTAACCATTAAATTGTATACATAAAATCCCCCAACTATGTTAGTTTATATTGCTTTAGCTGTTTTCCTTGCCTGTCTGTATATGGCATACAAGGGAGCCTCGACAACCGAGAGAACCAAGTTTTAAGTTCTCTCACCATAACCTATCTTGATAAGGTACACCGTTCAATAAAAGGGCCGTGTACCTTTTTTATTGCATGCCACTGACCAGGGTTTCAGCACCGAAACGATAAATAAAAAACATCGGCGGGTTCTTATAAAAAATTTTTTCTCCTACCTTCGGTAAAAATAGTTGCATAACTAACTAATTTTACAAAAAGCTTGTTTATGAAACGAACGATCCGGAAAGTTGCGGTATTGGGCAGTGGTGTAATGGGCTCGCGAATTGCCTGCCATTTTGCAGGCATCGGGGTACAGGTAGTATTGCTTGATATGGTAGCCAAAGGCGCCGAAGAAAGCAGCAAACCCGCAGAACGCAACAAACTGGTGAATGATGCTTTACAGTCTGCCATAAAAAGCAACCCCTCTCCCGTATTCACCAAAGACGTGGTGAAAAAAATCAGTACCGGCAATTTCACAGATAACATGAAAGACATTGCTTCCTGCGACTGGATCATTGAAGTGGTGGTGGAGCGGCTCGATATCAAGCAAATGATTTACGCCCAGGTTGAGCAGTTCCGAAAACCGGGCACACTGGTTACCTCCAATACATCGGGTATCCCCATCCACATGATGGCGGAGGGCAGAAGCGATGATTTCAAAAAACATTTCTGTGGTTCGCATTTCTTTAATCCGCCAAGGTACCTGCGTTTGTTAGAGGTCATTCCTACGCCATATACCGATCCGGAAGTGGTGGATTTCCTGATGCAGTATGGAGATCTCTATCTTGGGAAAACCACCGTGCTTTGTAAAGACACGCCTGCATTTATTGCCAATCGTATCGGGGTTTTCAGCATCATGAGTATTTTCCATATCATGGAAAAACTGGGATTGAATGTTGATGAGATCGATGCGTTAACAGGCCCCGTTATCGGCAGGCCCAAATCGGCCACATTCCGTACTGCAGATGTGGTTGGGATCGATACACTCGTAAAAGTGGCGAAGGGGGTTGCAGATAACTGCCCCGACGATGAAGCAAAAAACATTTTTACCATTCCTTCCTGGCTGGAAAAAATTGTTGCCAACAACTGGCTGGGCGATAAAACCGGTCAGGGTTTTTTCCAAAAGAAAAAATCTGCCGCAGGCAAAGAAATCCTTACCCTGAACCTGCAAACCATGGAATACGGGGCAAGACAGAAACCAAAATTTGCAAGCATTGATGCTGCCAAACCCATCGAAAGCCTGAAAGAAAGGATCAAATTACTGAATGCGGCAACCGATAAAGCCGGGGATTTTTACAGGCAGTTCCATTTCGCGTTGTTCTCTTATATATCACACCGCATACCCGAGATCAGCGATGAAATTTACCGGCTGGATGATGCGATGATGGCGGGTTTTGGCTGGGAGATCGGTGCTTTTGAAACCTGGGATACACTGGGCATGGCCAAAACCGTTGCTGCCATGAAAACTGCGGGCTATGCCGTTGCAGGATGGGTGGAAGAAATGCTGGCCGGCGGCGCAACCAGTTTTTATAAAGTGGATGCAGGCAAACGGGTGTATTATGATATGGCATCAAAAACATACCAGCCTTTGCCTGGTGGAGATGCGTTCCTGGTACTGAATAACCATGCAGATAAAACGATCTGGAAAAACAGTGCCTGTAAATTGTATGATATCGGCGATGGCGTTGCGGGTTTTGAATGGAGCAGCAAAATGAACAGCATCGGCGGCGAAGTGCTGGAAGGACTGAACAAAGCGATCGGTATCGCCGAAGAAAAATTCAAAGGGCTTGTGATTGCGAATGAAGGCGCCAATTTCAGTGCAGGAGCCAATGTGGGGATGATTTTTATGCTGGCGATAGAGCAGGAATATGATGAACTGGATATGGCGATCCGTATGTTCCAGAACAGTATGATGCGGGTGAGGTATTCTTCCGTTCCTGTTGTAACAGCGCCGCATGGATTGACATTGGGTGGCGGTTGTGAAATGAACCTGCATGCAGATAAAATATGCGCGGCCGCAGAAACCTATATCGGTCTTGTAGAGCTCGGTGTGGGTTTGATACCCGGTGGTGGCGGTACAAAAGAATTTGCTTTGCGTGCAGGAGACGAGCTTCACGAAGACGAGCCTGAAACCGTAACGCTTAAAAACCGTTTCTTCTCCATCGCCACCGCGAAAGTGGCCACTTCTGCGCAGGAAGCCTATGGCATTGGAATCCTGCGCAAAGGACATGATGAAGTGGTTATGAATATCGGCCGCCGGATAGCAGAAGCTAAAAAATCGGTGATTGAAATTTATGACCAGGGCTATACCATGCCACAGCCACGCAAAGATGTAAAAGTGTTAGGCCGCCAGGGGCTTGGAGCCATGCTGGCCGGCATCAACGGTATGTGGCGCGGGGGATATGCAACCGATCATGATGCCTTGGTGGCACGCAAACTTGCCTACGTAATGTGCGGTGGTGACCTCAGTGAGCAAAACCTGGTGAGTGAACAGTATTTGCTTGATCTTGAAAGGGAAGCATTCCTGAGTTTGTGCGGCGAAAAGAAAACACTTGAGCGCATTCAAAGTGTTTTAAAAAGCGGAAGGCCGATCCGGAATTAACCGCTCTTATTTTCGAATGCATATTTGCCGTATCGCTTTTATCCGGTTGATGCAAGCGGCAGCGTAATAAAAATACTGTTCGCTGGAATATTGATAAAAGCAATATCTCCCTTCATTGCCCGGAAGATGTTTTGCCAGGTTGTAAGCACTTGATTTATATAAGCAGGCGTTACCCGGTTCATCACCCCCACCAATGACTGTGATTGTTTTATTTCAGTAACAGCCGTTGTTGCACCTGCTGATATTGCAAGTAAAATATCCTGGCGGATATTGAGGTTGATCAGTTGTTTCATCAACGAATAAAAGCACAGGAAAACAATACCCTCGTCACCGGAAACCAGGAGGTTGTCATGAGATGCCTGCAGCCGAACAGGCGAAACTGTATGTTCCGTATCCAGCAATTCAACCAGCACCTGTTCGGTTAAACGCGTTATATCAAAATCCTGTTGCTGTAAATCCAGTAAAACAGTTTCTGCAAAACGGTTCGATTGATATAAGTGCTGCAGAGCCATATCTGCAGGATATCCTATTGAGCCGGGTGAGATGCCGGCCGTATCTTCCACCAAAGCCTGTAATGCCGGTATCGTAACAGAATATTGCATCATTATGCAGGAAATCCGCAAAAAATCATTTCTTCTGGTACACCCTTACATAATCCACCAGCATACTTTGCGGAAAAATACTGTCGTCCACTCCCTGCGCCCCGCCCCAGTTACCGCCGATGGCAAGGTTCAGGATCAGGAAAAAATCCTTATTGTATGGCCATGAGTCGTTACCTGCATTCGGGTTGTTGTAAGTAAAATAAAAATTACCATCCACATACCAGGTAACCTGTGTATCGGTCCATTCCATACTGTAAACATGAAAAGAATCCTGTGCATCTTTGATCAGCACATTTCCACCCTTTTGTTTTCCGTTGGCACCATTGTAAAGTTTATTGTGTGCGGTTCCATAAATCATATTCGGGTCATGTCCCACTTCTTCCATGACATCCAGTTCTCCATCATCGGGCCATACCAGCGGACTGGTATTGGCGAGGGTCCATATCGCGGGCCATGTGCCTTTTCCCTTCGGCAACTTAGCCCTGATCTCAAATTTACCGTAGGTCCATTTTCCTTTGTTTTTGGTCAGTAACCTTGCGGATGTATAATTTCTTCCTCCGAAACTTTCTTTACGCGCTTCGATAATGAGGTTACCACCCGAAATGCGGGCATTCTCCTGCCGGGCATTGGTGTAATATTCCAGTTCATTGTTACCCCATCCGCCTCCACCAACATCATAGCTCCATTTGGTGGTATCGGGCATACCATCGGTATTGAATTCATCCGACCAAACCAATTGATAAGTAAGTGCAGGTGTAGTTGGTGTGGTAGGGGTGGTTGGTGTAGTAGGGGTAGTGCTTCCTCCGGAAGAAGATCCTCCTTTGCTGCAGGCAAAGACCGAAAGCAAACACAGCGTAAAAGCAAGGCAATAAAAACTGGTCAGCGGTTTCATGCAATGAGGTTATACTACTAAGATAAACGATTCAGTTGTGTGATAAGGTTTTGTTCAGTTTTTACCGGCATATTTTTACCGCTGGTGTACCGAAATTACGGTTTATCAAGATTGCTGAAATATCGGTCATAACTGATTATCTTCGGAATACAACCCTAAACAAACGATATGCAACCCGTACTTTCCCTCTCAGGTCTCGCAAAATCCTATGGAAAGATACAGGCATTGAAAGGTGTTTCTTTTGAAGTACCGGAAGGCGCTGTATTTGGTATCCTCGGGCCGAACGGAAGCGGCAAAACCACGCTGCTGAGTATTATCCTCGATATTTTAAAAGCTGATTCGGGTAGTTTTGCCTGGTTTGGGGAACCGGGTTCACCTGCAACACGCAAAAGGATCGGGTCATTACTCGAAACGCCGAATTTTTATCATTATCTATCTGCGGTTGACAACCTCAATATTACACATGCCATCAGTGGCCGTGGCGACAAAACCGATATCGACCGGGTATTGGAGATCGTAAAACTCACAGAAAGAAAAAGAAGCCGTTTCAGTTCTTACAGTCTTGGTATGAAACAACGCCTTGCCATCGCAGCTGCATTATTGGGCGATCCGCAGGTATTGGTATTTGATGAACCCACAAACGGGCTGGACCCGGTAGGGATTGCAGAGATCAGGGAATTGATCAAAGAGCTGGCGGGAAGGGGAAAAACAATCATAATGGCGAGCCACCTGCTGGATGAAGTGGAAAAAGTTTGTACGCATGTGGCCATTCTGAAAAGGGGTACCCTGATCACGGCAGGCAGTGTGGATGAAGTGCTGGCCAATGAAGATATTGTTGAGATCGCTTCTGCCGATACAGCTACCTTGCTGGAACTTGTGAAAGGATTCCCTGGATACACGCATATCAAACAGGATGGTAATAAAGTGCTGTTGTATTTCCCGATCGGTACAGCAAAACTTGCTGAAGTAAACCGGTACTGCTTTGAAAAAGGCGCCACGCTCAGCCATCTCTATGCAAAGAAGAAAAGCCTCGAGGCAAAATTCTTCGAACTCACCAATGAAAACACACAAAACAACTGATCATGATCGCGCTTATTAAAACGGAATGGCTCAAGATCAAGAAATATCCCGCATTCTGGTGGATGCTGGGTATTGTGGCGTTAACGTATCCCGGCATCAATGCAATTTCTTTTTATGGCTATACAAAAGCCACGACCGGGAAAGAGCTTACCAACAATATTGCCAAAATGCTCCTGGGCAACCCGTTTGCATTCCCGGAAACCTGGCATTCAGTGGCATACTTTTCCTCTTTCTTTGTATTGCTGCCTTCGATACTGGTGATCATGATGGTTACGAATGAATATACGTTCCGAACACATCGCCAGAATATTATTGACGGATGGAGCCGCAGCGAATTTATTACCAGCAAGCTTTTCGATGTACTTATCATTTCTGTTATCGTAGCGCTGGTGTACCTCGCAGTGGCCCTGTTCTTTGGGTTTTATTCCGACAGTACTTTTGCGAACCGCTGGGCCGAACAATTACAGTACATTCCTTTGTTTCTTTTACAGACTTTTGCGCAGCTGAGTATTGCATTTATGCTGGGCTACCTGATCAAAAAGGCTTTTATCGCACTGGGCGTTTTCCTGTTTTATTACCTGATCGTGGAAAATATTGCCGTACAATATGCCCGTTTCAAAATGGATGATATCGGCCGTTTCCTGCCTTTTGAAATATCCGACAGGCTGATCCCGGCCCCTGCGTTTTTCAGCCGTTTCGGAAAAGATGCCAAAGCCTCATACGACCATTCCATATCCATTATTCCCGAGCATGTGGTGTATTCGATCCTGCTCACAGGTTTAATCTGGCTGATCTGTTATGCGGTTCACAAAAAAAGGGACCTGTAAAAATTATTCTGCGAGTAATGCGGCAATGGCTTTATCAGCAGTTGGATATTGAAAAGAAAAACCGGTCTGTTGTATTTTTTCTGCATTAACCGTTGCACTCTTCAGTACTTCGATACTCATTTCGCCGAGCATGACCTTTAATATAAATGCAGGTACCGGAACAGGCAGGTAAAACCGCCCATGCATTTGTTTTGCAAGCTCCGTGATAAAATTTTTATTGGTAACAGGCGATGGCGCTACTGCATTGTATACACCCGATACTGATTCATTTTCTATCGCATGGAGGAATATCCGGCAGAGGTCTTCTTCATGTATCCAGCTGATCACCTGCTTACCTCTACCAAGAACCATTGCCACAAAGGCTTTCAGCGGTTTTTTAAATTCAACGAATGCCCCGCCACGGTTGCTTAATACAATACCCGTACGCAATTTTACGAGCCGCTTGCCGAGACTTGTTACCGGATCAATAGAAGATTCCCATAAGCGGCAGGTTTCGCCAAGGAAAGCTTTGTCGGCAGGCGTTTCTTCCCGAAAACCATTTTTCCTGCTCTCCGCCGTATCAGGCCCATACCAGCCAATGGCGGAAGAACTGATCACTGTTTTTACACTATTGGGAAATTGCGAAAGTGCCTTTACGAGCAAAGCGCTACTTTCAGTCCTGCTCCTTACGATCTCTTTTTTTCTTTTCTCCGTCCATCGCTTATCTGCAACACCTGCACCAGCCAGGTGAATTATGTGATCGGCTTTGGCAATCGCATCCGCATCAATTGTTCCTGCCCCGATATCCCAGTATGCATAGGAAAGCGAAGGGTTTATTGGTGGAACAGGTTTACCCCGGGTAAGAATGATCACCTTGTAATTTTTCTCCAGCAGCATTTTGGTAAGCCGCTGACCAATGGTACCGGTTCCGCCTGTAATGAGAATCGTCTGCATATCAAAGCAACAAAACTAAGACCGAAAGGTTGTAAACCGGAAAACCCGCCACCAGCAAAAACCCCCGGCTTTCGCCGGGGGCCACAACTAAAATCACCATTTTAGTACACAACTATTCAAGCAAAGGGTTAGTCGGGTTTTTTACCATCTAGAAAAGTATTGATGGTGGATATTTGTGTCTGGTCGTTCTCATCCTTGCCCACCGTATACTTGCTGTAGAAATTCTCCACAGAAGTAAGCGTATTGCCGAACAATTCCATATTTCTGCGCACATAAGCAGGCACTGCATCAAATTCATTATTGGAATCTGCAGCATTGTTCATATTAAAAGAGAGGTTACGCAGTTTCTGAATCCTTTCTGCAGCACGACGTTTCTGTTCTTCCACTTCATCGATACAATCATCATCAAAAGAAGCTACCGGCTCTGCGGCTCTTGCCACAGGGGCAGCTGTTTCCTTTTCTATAATGCGGAATTCCATTTCCGACTGTTCTTCTGCTTGCGGCGCAGGGGCAGGCTCGGGTTGTACCACAGTAATGGCAGCTGGTGCTGTAACAGCAACGGGTTTCGCGGGCATTTCAGGTTCAGCATCCGCATAAATATTGGATGGTTTGCTGAGAAAGCCACCCATTGAAATTACGGGCGTTGGTTCTTCCTGCTTTTCGGTTATTTCAAAACTGGTGAGTTCTTCCAGCACTGTTTTGGGGACGTGCACTTCCTCAGTCTTTTCTTCCAGTTTCACTTCCTGGGTGATCTCGGTACTCAATTCAAACTGAAGCACCATTGATTCTTTTTCTTCGGCCACTTCTTCATAGATATGAACAGGGCTTGAAGTGAATTCAGGGTTACTGAAGATACTCAGCATATTCTCCAGCGGCATCCGTTCTTCCATGCTGGGGGCCAGCAAATCGGGTGCTTCTTCCACTACGGGTGCAGGCGCTTCTTCTTTTACCGGAGTTAGAGGTGTTTTGTTTTCTTCTGTTTCCAGCACCATCATAATCTTTTCAGGCTGTGGTACAGTTTTCTTCACTTCTGCAGGTTTTGCAAACGGGTCTTTGTGTTCAAAGCCTGTTGCAATCAGTGTGATACCGAGTTTCCTGTCGAGTGCCGGGTCATAGCCCATACCTACGATCACATCGGTATTTTCGCCAGCCTGCATACGGAGGTGGTTATTGATGATCTCAAGTTCATCCATCGTGCACTCATGTTCCCCTTCTGCACTATTGATATTGATGAGTATCCATTTTGCCCCGCGGATATCATTGTCATTGAGCAGCGGCGATGACAATGCTTCTTCAATGGCACGTTGCGCACGGTCTTCCCCTTCCAGTTCTGCTTTACCAAGGATGGCAACACCACCATTTTTCATAACGGTGCATACATCTGCAAAATCGACGATGATATGCCCGCGGCTGTTGATGATATCGGTGATACATTTTGCTGCCGTGGCAAGTACATTATCTGCTTTGCCAAAAGCCTCCTTCATTTTCAGGTTGCCATACTGGATGCGCAGTTTATCGTTACTGATCACCAGTAGCGTATCCACATAAGGCTTTAACTGGCGGATACCGTCTTCCGCCTGCTGGTGCCTGCGCGGACCCTCAAAGCTGAAAGGAGTGGTTACGATACCTACTGTGAGGATACCGAGTTCTTTACAGATCTGTGCGATAATGGGTGCACCACCTGTACCGGTGCCACCACCCATACCTACTGTGATAAAAGCCATCTTGGTATTCACTTCGAGGATGCGTTTGATCTCTTCGAGTGATTCTTCTGTGGCTTTTTTTCCAACTTCGGGATTGGCGCCGGCGCCCAGGCCCTGCGTAAGGTGCGGCCCAAGCTGAATTTTATTGGGAATATTACTTTGTTCGATGGCTTTGGCATCTGTGTTACAGATGATGAAATCCACACCTTCGATATTCTGTTCAAACATAAAGTTAACGGCGTTACTGCCGCCACCTCCCACTCCCAATACCTTGATGATGGAAGATTTTTGTTTGGGAAGATCGAAATGAATCATAGCGTACTTTTTTAGTTGTAAACGGGTTTCTGAATGGTGATAATAAATACTAACGGCAATAAGTACACTTTTATTTTATTACCTGGTCTTCTTCTTCCTTGAAGAGGTCGATCAGGTTATTCTTGAACTTATCCCAGAACTTTTGTTTCCGTGCTGCTGCATCCACTGAAGCAGCCGGAGCGGCAGGTTGTACAGGTGTTTCCGCATTTTCAACGGTGAGTTTTTTCGGCACTTCCACTTTCTTGAATTTCTCGTTGAACTCTTTGTATTTATGGTCATAATCGCTGTAGCCTTTCAGGATAAGCCCGAGACAGGTAGCGTACATCGGTTTTTTGAGTTCATCGATATGGTTGGGTGCGAGGTGTTCATTCGGCAGCCCGATCCTTGCGTTCAAACCGGTTGTGTATTCGGTAAGCTGGATCAGGTGCTTCAGTTGCGAACCACCGCCTGTCAGGATGATGCCCCCGTTCAGCATGCGGCTGTCCAAGCCCACCTGTTTCAAGTGATAGGTCACGAAATCCAGTATCTCACTCATTCTCGCCTGGATAATCGCGGCAAGGTTTTTTACACTGATCTCTTTAGCCGGCATTCCTTTTAACCCCGGTATGGTGATAAAGGCATTTGCTTTTGCTTCATCGGCCAATGCAGAACCAAACTGAACTTTCATGGCTTCGGCCTGGCTTTTCAGTACACCGAGACCCATGCGGATATCATTGGTGATATTTTCGCCGCCAAACGGAATCACAGCGGTATGTTTCAGGATGCCTTCATAAAATACCGCGAGGTCACTGGTACCGCCACCGATATCGAGGATGGCAACACCTGCTTCCATATCGATATCACTCATGACGGCACTGGCTGAAGCAAGCGGCTGTAAAACGAGGTCTTTGGTAACGAGCCCGCTTCTTTCCACTGCGCGGTTGATATTGCGTATCGCGTTCCTGTCGCCGGTAATGATATGGAAATTCGCTCCCACTTTCACCCCGTTAAAACCGATGGGATCTTTGATGTTCTGGATATTGTCCACATGAAAATCCTGTGGGATCACATCGATAATCTGGTCGCCGGCAGGAATAAATGTTTTGCGCTGGTTATTGATCAACTGCTCGATCTCGCTGCGTTTGATCTCGATCTCTGCATCCTGGCGAACGATATCACCGCGGGTTTGCAGGCTTTTGATATGGTGGCCTGCGATACCCACATACACTTCATTGATCTCGAGGTCTTCGTTGCTTTTATAACATTCTTCCAAAGCCTGCTGAATGGCTTTGATCGTCTGGTCGATGTTCAATACCTGCCCATGCTGTACGCCGCTGCTGTTGGCGCGACCGAAACCGAGGATCTCGAGTTTGCCATATTCGTTTTTGCGGCCTGCGATGGCAGCGATCTTTGTGGTTCCAATGTCAAGCCCTACTATGATGGGCGCTTCATTGTGGTTCATACAAGTTGTGTTTTAGTTGTTATGGTTTGTGTAGTTGTGTATATGGATTACCCGTTGGTTTTTCCCATCACCGCTTTGGGCGGGGTTTTCGCTGCAGGGTTTGATGGTTTATTCTTTTTCGGTTTTGATTTTGCTCCTTTCGTTAACGGTTTATTGTTTGTTTTATTGTTTGATTGTTCAACAGTTTTCGCATTTGTTTTTCCAACCGCAGCCGCTGCTATTTTACGCTGTGCAGAATCTTTTTTCAGGTCGCTTACAGGTAATGAAACAGCAAGTGCCGTATCTGCTGTGGAGGCTAGTTGTTTTATCCATTCACGGGCACGTGCCGAATCGGCCCATGCTTTTGCGGCGCCTTTTCTTATCGCCACTACCTGGTTATCGTATTGCAGATCCAGTTTTTCATAGGTATTTATCCCGTTTTGCAACCATGCTTTTTTATAAAACGTATACAGCCTGTCAAATTTTTTCTCAGCATTTTCTGCCCGCCCGAAGTGAATGATATGATCTCCCACCACGGGCACCATTTCAAACTCCGATCCTGCTGCAATATCCACCTGCGCTACCTGCGCCATCCAGAATGAATCTGCGAGGATATAAGTTCCCAGTTTTACAATATCCTTCAGCAACAGACTATCCGGATGCGCCAGTACTGTTTTACCTGAGGGGAAACCGGTAAACACAGGCACCCTTGCCGAAAGCTTTTCACTGAGCGGAAGCCTGAGTGCACCACTGTCCACATAAAAAGAACTTCCATCCAATGCAAATACCCTCGCCACCGGTTGCCGCTCTTCGATCCTCACCTGGAGTACCTGGTTATTATCTAGGTACATTTCAGCGTTTCTTACCCAACTGTTCTTTTCCAGTAAAGTTTCCAGTTCACGCAGGTTTAATTCACCGATGGGTTTACCTGCAGGTTTACCGGCTGCGTCCAGCATTTCCATCACATCTTTTTCATCGATGAAGAGGTGTTTTTCTGCACCGGAAATTTCAATCCGTGTATCTGCGCAGGTTTTCCTGTTCTTTTTCTGGATGGCTGCTCCCAATAATACAATCGTGCCGATACCTGCGAGTATCCACAAACTGCCAACCAATATTTTTTTCCAGTTATACCTGCGCATACATTATTCTCCGTTCACCAGCAATTCCCTTACGGGGTTTACCAGTGCATCAATATCACCTGCCCCGGCCATTACAACCAAGGCAGGCTGTTCTTTTTTCAGCCGGTTTTTCATCTCTTCTTTTCCCAATACCATTTTATTTTCCAGTTTCATTTTATTCAGCAGCAATTCACTGGTTACGCCTTCCATCGGCAATTCTCTCGCTGGATAGATCGGCAGCAGGATTACTTCATCGGCCAAATCGAGGCTGGCTGCAAATTCATCGGCCAGGTCTTTGGTACGGCTGAACAGGTGGGGTTGAAATACAAGCACCAGCTTTTCGCCAGGAAAAATGCTTCTTACACCTGTGATCAGTGCCTTTAATTCTTCGGGATGATGAGCATAGTCATCGATCAATACATGCGTTTCATTTTTCAGGGCATATTCAAACCTACGCTTCACACCTTTGAAAGAAGCCACTGCTGATTTTATCTTATCATCAGTAATACCGAGGTGTTTTGCCACCGTTATTGCGGCTACACAGTTTTCAATATTGTGTAAGCCACCCATGTGCAACACCACCTCATATAATATCCAGTTTTTGGAAACCACATCAAATACATAACTGCCATTAACCACTTTCCGGTTAGCCGTATACACATCGGCACGGGTATCTTCCAAATGATATGTATAATGATGAGCCGCACTCAGGTCTTCCTTATTTCCCATTCCATATTTGGTAATAAGGCAACCGCCTGGTTTTACTTTCCGGGAAAACTGAATAAATGCATTTACCACTTCCTGTGGAGTGCCGTAAATGTCAAGATGATCAGGATCCATTGCCGTGATCACTGCCACATCCGGAACGAGTTTAAGGAAACTGCGATCGTATTCATCTGCTTCCACCACCACAGTATTGCGTTCACTGCTCCAGAAATTGGTTTGATAATTCGCCGATATCCCTCCGAGAAACGCATTACTGCCATAACCACTGTCGCGCAGCAAGTGAGCCGTCATTGTGGTGACCGTCGTTTTTCCATGTGTACCGCCTACGCAGATATTAAAAGAATTTTCGGTGATCCATTGCAGTACATCGCTCCGCTTTACAACTGCGTATCCTTTTTCGCGATAGTTCACAAGCTCCGCATGGTGTGCAGGTATGGCAGGCGTATACACCACTACATCTGCATCAGCCGGTGCCAGGTCGATCCTTTCTTCATAATGAATCGGTATACCTGCCGCTTCCAGGTTGCGGGTAAGTGCGGTGGGAGTTCGGTCGTATCCACTCACATCACAGTTTCTCGATTTAAAATACCGGGCAAGTGCGCTCATTCCGATACCGCCGATACCGATGAAATAGATCTTTTTTATCGTGTCCAGTTTATTCACCTGATTCTTTTAATGATTTCATCCGCAATCCTTTCATCCGCATCGCGGATGGCGAGCCCGGAAAGATTTGCTTTTATTTCGTTTTGCTTGTTCACATCTTTTGCAAGCGCTATCACCACATCCACCAGCTTTTCTTTTGCCTCGCCATCTCTTACGATCAGCGCTGCATTTTTTGAAACAAGCCACATGGCATTGGCTGTCTGGTGATCTTCCGCTGCCAGCGGGAAAGGAACAAATACAGCCGGTTTGCCTGATACGGCTATTTCAGTTACTGACATTGCCCCGGCGCGGCTCACCACCACATCCGCAGCAGCATACGCCATTTCCATTTCCCTGATAAAATCATTTACCCGGATATTGGCCTGCGCTTCACCAGCTTTCTTAAAAATATCCGCCGTTGTTTTTCCGGTTTGCCAGATCAGCTGAAGGTCATTTTCTGCAAATGCAGAAATTTTTGATGCGATTGCTTCATTGATACTTCTTGCGCCAAGACTGCCACCAATCACCAAAATGGTTTTCTGATCGGCAGATAACCCAAAAAAAGACAATGCCTCTGCACGGCTGATCCTATTATCCGCAATTGATTTCCGTACGGGGTTACCAGTGATCACGATCTTTTCTTTCGGGAAAAATTTTTCCATTCCATCCCCACCTACAAAAACAGCGGTCGCTTTTTTAGCTAATAACATATTGCTTTTCCCGCCAAAAGAATTGCTCTCATGGATAAAACTGGGGATTCCCTTTTTCTGTGCAGTGCGGAGAACAGGAAAAGTGGAATAGCCGCCCACACCAATCACGGCATCCGGCTTAAAATCAGCAATGATTTTTTTTACCTGCCACAAACTTTTCAGGAGCTTAAAAGGCAGGCTTACATTTTTGAATACAGACTGCCGGTTAAACCCGGCAATATCCAGCCCAATCACTTGATAACCTGCCTGCGGGATTTTTTCCATTTCCATTTTACCTTTTGCGCCTACAAAAAGTATTTCGGCTCCGGTAATTTTTTCACGCAGGGCATTTGCGATGGCGATGGCGGGGAAGATATGTCCGCCGGTACCACCACCGGCAATAATAAAACGTTCCCCCTGCAAGGGAAGTATTGTTTCATCTGTTTTATGCAACCTTTCGCTCACAAATAATTATTGCTGTATAAATAATTTGCCACCCGTTTTCTGATCTGTGTTTTCATTTACTGGTTCTGCTGTACCCAAAACAAGCGGTGCAGGTTCCGGTTTCCCTTCCATCTGTTCAACATTTCGCGCCACACTCAGTATAATCCCTATCGCGCCGCAGGTAAACAGGAATGAACTGCCACCCATACTTACAAGAGGCAGCGTTACACCTGTAACCGGTACAAGATTTACATTCACTGCCATATTTGCCACGGCTTGTATCACCAGCGTAAAGCTCAGCCCCAATGCAAGAAATGCCCCGAATGCATACGGGCATTTCCGGAAGATGCGGATGCACCGGAATAAAAAGACCAGGTAAATAAAAATGATAAACAGGCCGCCAAGCAACCCATATTCTTCAATGATGATCGAATAAATAAAATCATTGTATGCCTGCGGCAGAAAGTTTCGTTGCCGGCTGTTTCCCGGGCCCAGCCCCACCAGCACGCTTCCGTTTGCAATAGCGATTTTTGCCTGCTGCACCTGGTAAGGTGTTTCATTGTCGCGGGCATACATAAAATCCTGTACCCGCCTTACCCAGGTCCCGAATCGGCCGAATGATTTTACTTTTTCTGCAACGCCTGCTTTTTTTATTTCTTCGGTTTTTTGTTTCCCGTCATAAGTAGCCATCGCCACCAATACAATAACCAGTACTGGTATCAATGCCACGCCAATCGTTAAAAGAATATGTTTCAAACTAACCCGCCCGATAAACATCAGCAGCAAAGAAGTAGCACCTGTAAGTAATGCATTGGATAAATTGGCCGGCATGATAAGTGCACAAATAATCATCACAGGTGCAACAACCGGGATAAACCCTTTTTTAAAATCTTTGATTGCCTCCTGTTTCTTACTCAATAACCGGGATATGTACATGAACAAGGCAAGTTTCGCAAGATCACTTGTCTGGATTGTCATATTGATGATGGGCAGCTTTATCCAGCGGCTCCCCTCATTGATCTTTGCTCCAAAAAACAAAGTATATAATAATAATGGAATCGATATGAGAAACAGGATCGTGGCAACTTTGGAAAAGATCGTGTAATTGATACGATGCAGAAAATAGATCAGTAATAACCCCACTAGTGAAAAAGACACCTGTTTAAAAAGATATACATTGGTATTCCCCTTGTACATTTTATAAGCCAGTGAACCGGTTGCACTATAAACAACGAGAATGGAGATCAGCGACAGCAATACCACGATACCCCAGATATATTTATCACCCCGGGTACGGTCAACCAGCTGGCCCTTCATTCCGCCAATACTTGGTATCTGTGAGAATAATGTGTCTTTTATATCCGCCATTTTGCGTTATTATTCAGAGGTAAGAGACAGGAAGCGTGCTTCATATATCGTACTTCTTACTTTGTTCTTACAATTCTTTTACTGCATCTTTAAACTGCCTGCCCCTGTCTTCATAATTTTTAAAGAGGTCAAAGCTTGCACAGGCCGGGCTGAGCAATACTACGTCTCCCTTTGCAGCTAACTTAAAAGAAGTGTTCACTGCTTTTTTTGCTGAGTCTGTTTCCACGATCACCGGAACACTGTCTTTAAATGCTTCGATGATTTTTTTATTATCCACTCCCATACATACAATGGCTTTTACCTTTTCTTTTACGAGATCGGCAATCAGGCCATAATCATTCCCCTTATCGGTACCCCCTAATATCAGTACCGTAGGTTTATTCATACTCTCAAGTGCGAACCAGGTACTGTTTACATTGGTTGCCTTACTGTCGTTAATAAATTCAACCCCACGCACCATTGCTACAAATTCCATCCGGTGCTCGAGGCTGTGAAAATTTTTCACTGCTTCACGTATTTTTTCCTTCCGGATGCCGAGCGTTGCGGCTGCGATTCCTGCTGCCATAGTGTTGTAGCTGTTGTGTTTACCTTTTAATGCAAAGTCGTAGATGCTCATGCTCACGCGCTCTTCCTGTATCCTCAGCATCATCTGGTCGCCTTTGATGTAGCCGCCTTTTTTTACTTCGTGTTTCATAGAGAATGGTAATGGGTTAGTATGAATGGTTAGTAATGGGAGTTTTTGCATGATCACTTCATCATCTTCACAATAGATGAAATGGTCTTTGTCTGTCTGGTTTTCGATAATCCTGAATTTGCTGTTCACATAATTCTCAAACTTGTATTCGTATCTGTCTAAATGATCTTCTGTGATGTTCAGCAACAGGGCGATATCCGGCCGGAAGGTTTTGATATCATCCAGTTGAAAAGAACTCACTTCTATCACATACAATTCTTTCGGATCAAGCGCCACCTGTTTTGCAAAGGAGATCCCTATATTGCCAACCAGCGCGCAATCAAGCCCAGCCGTTTTACAGATATGGTAAATCAGCGCCGTAGTGGTGCTTTTTCCATTACTGCCGGTGATCGCCACAATACGGCTATCCCCTTTGAAACGATACCCGAGTTCTATCTCACTGATCACCGGTATCCCTTTTTCCCGGATCGCTTTCACCATTTCATTTTTCTCAGGGATGCCCGGGCTTTTCATCACTTCATCCGATGCCAGTATTCTTTTCGTACTATGTTGCCCTTCTTCAAATTCAATTCCTGCTTCTAACAGTTCTTTTTTGTACGACTCTTTCAGTTTTCCGCCATCACTCAGAAACACATCATATCCTGATTTTTTCCCGAGTATGGCAGCACCCACCCCGCTTTCGCCGCCTCCTAATATGATCAGTTTATGAGACATTTTTTGTTGTTGGTCTTTTGCTGTTAGTCTTTGGTTATTGTTTTAACTATCTTAAAAATCAACTCCTAACTCTCAACTTTTAACTCTTAACTCCTACCCCCTCACCTCATCTTCAACGTCACGATCGACATCACCACACAAATGATCGTAATGATCCAGAACCTTACTGCGATCTTACTTTCATGAAAACCTTTTTTCTGGTAATGGTGGTGTAAAGGACTCATCAGGAAAACCCTTCTGCCTTCGCCGAATTTTTTCTTTGTGTATTTGAAATAGCTCACCTGTATGATCACACTGAGGTTCTCTACAAGAAATACCCCACAGAAAATCGGGATCAGTAATTCTTTACGTACAATGATGGCAAGTGAAGCAATGATCCCGCCGAGTGCCAGGCTGCCCGTATCACCCATAAACACCTGTGCCGGAAATGCGTTGTACCACAGAAACCCGATACAGGCGCCCACAAATGCACCTACAAAAATGGACAACTCACCAAGGTTCGGGATATACATCACATCGAGATAATCAGCGAAAACATAGTTACCGCTCACATACACAAACACACCAATGCCCGCACCGATAATGGCGCTTACGCCTGCAGCGAGCCCGTCTAGCCCGTCTGTAAGGTTAGCACCGTTCGATACTGCCGTAATAATGAACGTAACGATGAGGATATAAATGATCCATGTATATTTTTCTGCTTCAGGACCGATCCAGCTGATCAGTTTGCTGTAATTGAACTGATGGTTTTTTACAAAAGGGATCGTGGTGATCGGTGTTTTTACCTTTACGAATCTTTTTTCAATACCGTTGATCTTACGGGTAACCACAGAATCTTTCGTAAGCCGTTCCCCTTTTTGCAGCAAAACAGAAGACGGTGTTGTGGCAATCACTTCCCTTTCAACTGTAACGGCATTGCTGAAATAGAGTGTAACACCGATAATGATACCCAGCCCGATCTGCCCGATAATTTTTGACACCCCTGCCAACCCATCACTGTCTTTTTTCTTATACGCCTCGCCTCTTTCCTGTGCAGCTTTTCTTGCTTTGATTTTGAAATAATCGTCAAGAAAACCAATCACGCCGAGCCATATCGTACACAACACCATCAAACGGATATATACTTTATCAAGGTTTGCGAACAGCAGGGTCGGTATCAGGATACTGAGCAGGATAATCAACCCTCCCATCGTGGGTGTCCCTTTTTTCTGCGCCTGGCCTTCAAGCCCGAGGTCGCGTACACTTTCACCAATCTGTTTTCTTTTGAGAAAAAGAATGATACGTTTACCATATACTGTTGCAATCAGCAGTGAAAGGATCACCGCCATAGCGATCCTGAACGTGAGGTACTGAAACATACCCGACCCGGGGATATGAAACTCTTTGTTCAGCCAGTTAAACAGATGGTACAGCATAGTTTTTTGATTGGTTGTCAGATTTATTTTTTACATCCGCACCTTGTATTCATATTATTTTCCCAACAGTTCAAACATTTCACGCAAAACCTGTTTGTCATCAAAAGGGTATTTGATTCCCATGATGTCCTGGTACTTCTCATGTCCCTTTCCTGCCACAAGTATGATATCTTCCCTGTTTGCAAAACTTACTGCCGTTTTAATCGCTTCCCTTCTGTCGGCGATCGCGATATATTTCCTCCGGGCAGAAGAACTCAATCCTTCTTCCATGTCTTTTAATATCTGTAATGGATCTTCTGTTCTCGGGTTATCACTGGTGAGGATCACCTTGTCGCTGAGGTCGCAGGCAGTTTGTGCCATGATGGGGCGCTTGGTTTTGTCCCTGTCACCACCACATCCCACTACCGTAATGATCTGTTCATGGCCCTTGCGTAATTTTTTGATCGTCATCAAAACATTTTCCAATGCATCGGGCGTGTGTGCATAATCTACAATCCCGATGATCAAGCCGTTGCTGATACTGTAATCAAACCGCCCTTCAGCGCCACTCAGCATACTCAATGCAGTAAGCACTGTTTCGTTGTTCTCTCCCAAACAAACCGCAGCACCATATACGGCAAGCAGGTTATATGCATTGAATTCACCAATCAGCCTGAAATGCACTTCCTTATCATTCACCATCATCACCAGGCCGGTCAATGCATTTTCAAGGATCTTTCCTTTAAAAGCTGCCATGGTTTTCAGGCTATAGAAATATTTTCTGGCAACCGTATTCTGCAGCATCACTTCGCCACGCTTATCATCTGCATTCGAAATTGCAAAAGCAGTGGAAGGGAGATGATCAAAAAAACTTTTCTTAACCCTGATATATTCTTCAAAGGTTTTATGATAATCGAGGTGGTCGTGGGTGATATTACTGAACAAAGCCCCTGTAAACTGTAAACCCGTGATCCTGTGCTGGTGAATGGCGTGACTGCTGCACTCCATAAAAACATGGGTGCATTTTTCCTCCACCATTTGCTGCAGCAATGCATTCAGGCTTACGGCATCAGGTGTGGTATGTGTTGCAGGAATCACTTTATCACCAATCTGGTTCTGCACCGTACTAACCAGGCCACAGTGATAGCCCAGTTGTGAAAACAGTTTAAAAAGAACCGTCGCAATGGTTGTTTTGCCATTGGTTCCCGTAACACCTACCAGTTTAATTTTCAGGGAAGGCTCCCCATAAAACTGGTGCGCCATATACGCAACCGCTTCACTGGTATTGTTAACCTGCAGGTAAGTAACGGTTTCTGCTATTTCACCAGGCATGGTATCACACACAACCGCAGCGGCACCCAGTGCAATGGCTTTGCTGATAAACTGGTGACCGTCTGACTGTGCCCCGCGGATCGCAACAAATACATCTCCTTTTGTTACTTTTCTCGAATCGATCTGAATACCCTTCACCTCAATGCCGGTACTGCCCTGCACCTCTTTGAGATGAACTTTGTACAATATGTCTTTCAGTATTGCCATTGATACCATTCGTTTAATCCAGTTCCACACTTATTAACTGACCTTTTGCGACAGGCTGACCGGGCAGTATGGATTGCTGTAATACTTTACCTTTACCTTTCACCGAAACTTTCAACCCCATATTTTCACAGAGATTAACCACATCTTTTAATCCCATTCCCTTTAATTGCGGCATCGTATTTCGGTCAACCCGTTTTGTACTCAATACCACACCGGCATTTACCCCATTCATATCCACCCATTCATTTATCCTGTCGGCTGAATCTTTTGCACTGATCCCGAGTTTTGCATTCACAAGCACGATATCTTTTTTATTGCCTGTATAGTGATAAGCGCTGCTGTCTTTTTTTAACTGCTGTACAGTGAGGTTATTTGACTGGCGGATATATGTACTGTACAACCTGTCGGCGATCTCTTTAAAAACCGGGCCGGCAACATCGGCGCCGTGATGCAGCAAAGCCTTGGGTTTATTTTTTATCACCACCACACAGGTGTATTGGGGGTTATCTGCTGGAAAATATCCGGCAAAAGCCGACTGGTATATTTCATCCGCATATCCCCTGTTTCCGTTCGCCACCAATGCCGTTCCTGTTTTTCCTGCTACTTTATAAGGTGTTCCTTTAAATAATTTTGCAGCCGTTCCTTCGATACAAACCCCTTCCAGGCATTCGCGCAGTAAACGGAGCGTTTCATCACTGCATATTTTTTCATCGATCACAACTGGTTGCCGCTGATTCACCAAAACACCTTCTTCTTTTACCGCACTAACGAGATAAGGCTTCATCATCCTTCCATTATTGGCCACTGCATTGTAAACAGTAGCAGTACGCATCGGTGTTATTGAAAGGTTATACCCGAATGCCATCCAGGGAAGTGTTGTTGGCCCCCACAAACGGTTACCCGGGCGGTAAACCGTTGGCCCGCGCTCCCCCGTAAGATCAATCCCTGTAACAGAATCCATGCGCATTTTGGAAAGATGTTTCAGGAACTGTGAAGGGTTGTTTCCGTAATAATTCCATGCAAGTTTTGCCATACCTACATTCGAACTTTTTTCGAATGCTTTTTTTACCGTCACCTCATAATCCCCTCTTTGTTCTGAATCAAACACAGTTTGTCCATTGATCTTCCATACGCCGTTTTCAATATTCACGATATCGTTAAGCCTTATTTTTTTATCCTCCAGCAACGACATCATTGTGGCAAGTTTAAAAGTGGAACCGGGCTCAGTTGGTATAATCGCATAATTCAAATCCTCCCAGTAATTGCCATCGCTTCTTTTCCCGAGGTTTGCGATTGCTTTTACTTTCCCGGTTTTTACTTCCATCACAATCACACATCCTGTCTGTGCTTCGTTTTTCACCATCATTTTCATGAGCGCATTCTCAGCTACATCCTGGATAAAAACATCCAGCGTACTGACAATGTCTTTCCCGGTTTCTGGTTCTATTTCATAACTGTCATCCACCGGTACACTTACACCGCCCGCAATCTTTCTCACAAACTGTTTCCCGTTCCGTCCTTTGAGGATACTGTCGTACATCATCTCCAGCCCCACTTTATTTGTATCCCTTGCAAGGCCGATCGTCCGGAATGCAAGCATCTGGTACGGGTTCAGACGGATTGTTTTTTCCTGTGCGATCATCCCGCTTTTATATCTTCCCAAACGGAACAAAGGCAGTTTGCGAAGTGATTCATATTCGCGGAAATTGATCTTCTTTCGCAAAGAATAGTATCCATCTTCATCGTCATATGCCTGCTGCAACATGGATTTATATTCCCCTGCAGAATGATCCTTGAACAAACCTGCCAACCCTTCACTCAGCGAATCAATGTTTTCACGAAACAGTTTCCCGTTTTTTTCATGCAGCGCATCCACCCTGAAATCGATATAGATATCAAACTGCGGGATACTGGTACTCAGCATCTGCCCGTCTTCACTGTAAATCGTTCCGCGTTCCGCTTCTATCTCATCCAGTTTCTGATGCAAACTGTCGCTCATGCTCCTCCAATGGCTTCCCTGCACCTGTTGTATATAAATGGCTTTGCCGAAAATGGCGACACAAACAAGTACCACCAGTATATAACTGAGGTATACTCTCCATAATATGTCGCGTTTTACATCCACTATCTCTTACACTTGTTTTTCAATGATCTTTATCTTTTCTCCGATTGCAGCCGCTGCGGCATTTCCTTACTTACTTTCAATCCCAATGGCTCTGCCGCTTTTACGATCTGTCCTTCCTGGCTGCGGAACATCACTTCACTCTTCAGCGTTTTATATTCATACTGCAGGTCTTTCAATTCAATTGTTGTGGCATTGATCCTGCGTATGGTTCTGTCGGCCCTGTGCCCATTGGCGATGTAGGCCACTGTTAATGCAGACAGGAAAAGAAAAAAAGGGATATTCTTTACGATCCATTGATAATTGAACAGCCCTTTTAATGGGTTCCTGTTTTTTACTGTTTTTTCTTTTGTCTCTTCGGTCATCTGATTAGATATGTCAACAAAAACCTCAAATGCATTTATAAACAATCAAAGCCTTTCTGCTACCCTTAGCTTTGCACTCCTGCTCCGGCTGTTCCGCTTCAGTTCTTCCTCTGTTGCCGTTATCGGTTTCCGGTTCACCAGTTGGAATACTTCTTCTTTCGAAGAGGGCAATAAAGGGTTATCAGGTGTTTCATCGAAACTCCCCTGGCGGAAGAAATTCTTCACGATCCTGTCTTCTATGGAATGAAAGGTGATGATGGCAACACGGCCACCTTTTTTCAGCACAGCAGGAACCTGCTGCAACATTTCTTTCAGAACCCCCATTTCATCATTCACCCCGATCCGCAAAGCCTGGAATACCTGGGCCAGGTACTTGTTCGGATTCCCCTTCACCGCGGAACTGATCATTGCCTTGAATTGGTCGATGGTATCAAAAGGAAGATGTTTCCTTTCATGCACAATCAACCTCGCCAGCGTTTTCGCATTCGTTACTTCACCATACTGCTCAAACAGTTTATGCAGCTGTTGTTCTGAATAAGTCCGGATAATATCCGCGGCTGTTTCAGGCTGTCTTGTATCCATCCGCATATCCATCGGGCCTGCGAAACGGATCGAGAAGCCCCTTTCCGCTTCATCGAACTGGTGACTGCTCACACCAAGGTCGGCAAGGATGCCATCCACCTGCGGTATCTTATGCAGGCGAAGCATTCTTTGCAGGTGACGGAAATTCTGTGGTATGAACAATACCCTTTCATCATCCGGCAGATTTCTTTGCGCATCTGCATCCTGGTCGAACGCGATCAGTTTTCCTTTTTCATTCAGTTGCTGAAGGATGCCCCTGCTATGCCCGCCACCGCCGAAAGTGCAATCCACATATACACCATCGGGTTTTATGGCCAGGCCCTGCAGGGTTTCTTCGTATAGTACAGGAATGTGATAATTCATTGTTCAATCATTTGAAAACGGGATCCCGCAACTGCGGAATGAAAATGGGAGACAGTGCCTTTGAAAACCAACTTCTGCGAAGTCATCATTTTCAAATTTTCAAATCCGCTCATTTTCAATTTTTATCCGACATCACCTCCTGCGCCAGGCTACTGAACGCTTCGGGAGAGAAATCCTCAAAGAGCTGTTTGTACTTACCCGAATCCCAGATCTCGAACCGGTCGAGGGCGGCAGCAAGAACGATGTCCTTGCCCAGCCCGGCGAATTCCTTCAGTGTGGGTGGCAACAATAAGCGGCCGGCAGAATCCAGCTCAACTTCTGTAGCACCACCCAGGAACTGGCGGCGGAATTGACGTACCTTGGGGTCGAAATCATTCAACTGGCTGATCCTGGAAATGATCAGTTCCCAACTTTTCAATGGATATAACGTGAGACATTTTTCGAAGCCACGGCTCAGGATGAAACGGCTCTCCCCTTCCGGCAACTGTTTTTTCAGCCCGCCCGGAACCAGGAAGCGCCCCTTCGCATCCACCGTTGCTTCATATTCTCCGTGAAATCCACTCATTTGGGTATAACTATTTCCAAGATTTCCACTTGTTGACACAAAATAACACTTTTTCCCACTTTCTTTTTCCAAAGAGATGATTTCTATTTATCCACAAAAACAATTGGGCTACAAGGCAATACCAGTAAGGATTTCATCGATTTTACTGAGTCAAGGGAGCGCTGTTTCTGTGAATTACTGTGGATAAACCGTGCATAATCCATAAATGGCTGTGAAAAGAGGGCGAATAAGCCGAATTTCATGTCAAAATCATTCCAAAATGGCTGCTGCTGGCTACTCAGGTACCCCATTGATCCGGAAACTGGGCATCCATCCTTCACATAAGATTCGCCTGGTGAACCCCCCAGTTGACTATTTCAGCCTGCTCGAAAATGATATTTCGGCACAGGTGGTAAAAAGTGGGGGCGATTTTGCACACCTGTTTGTCAAAAACCGGAAAGAACTTGAGAAAGGATTTCAGCAACTGATCAAGACCTTTCCAGCGACGGGTATTATCTGGATTTCCTGGTATAAAAAATCTGCCAGGATCCCGACAGATGTAACTGAGGATATTATACGTGAAATTGTATTACCTACGGGATGGGTGGATGTAAAAGTTTGTGCGGTAAATGATGAATGGAGCGGGTTAAAAATTGTAAAACGGGTATCCGGAAGATAAGTCCGGCACTGGTTTCCTGGCAGCCGCTTCACAACGTACCTTCGCGCATCATGCACCCGAGAGAGCTTTCTATCCTTGATTTTACATACCTGCTTCCCGACGAACGCATTGCCCGTTACCCGCTGGAAGAAAGGGACAGCAGCAAATTACTTGTTTACAAAAACGGAGCCATCAGCGAATCGCGTTATACAAAACTGGCTGATTTTATTCCTGAAAACAGCTTCCTTGTTTTCAATAATACAAAAGTGATCGAGGCCCGTTTGCTTTTTCAAAAAGACAATGGCAGCAGGATCGAAATATTTTGTCTTGAACCACACCCCTCCTACAAGGATATCACTTCGGGGATGCTGCAGAAAGGAACTGTATACTGGAAATGCCTGGTGGGCGGAGCAAAAAAATGGAAACAGGGTTTGTTGCATGCAGAATTCACATCAGAAGGAGAGAGAAAATTATTTCTCACCGCAGAGAAAAAAGAACAGGTGGGCGATGGTTACTGGATCGAATTCCGTTGGGATGACCCATCACTCAGTTTTGCAGAGATCCTGCATATTGCAGGTGCCGTTCCGCTGCCTCCTTACCTGAACAGGCAGGTGGAGGAAAGCGATAAAGAGCGTTACCAGACCATCTATGCAAAATGGGACGGTTCTGTGGCAGCACCCACTGCAGGCCTTCATTTTACAGAAAAAGTTTTTGCAGACCTGGCCGCCAAAAAAATTGAAACAGGTTTTGTAACGCTGCATGTTGGCGCCGGAACCTTTAAACCTGTGAAGGCAGATAAAATGGAAGGCCATGAAATGCACTCCGAGTTTATTGATGTGGATCAGGATTTTATCGAGGCATTGCTTACAAAAACCAATGATACCGTGATTGCGGTTGGAACCACTTCACTGCGAACCCTCGAAAGTCTTTTCTGGATCGGGGCAAAGCTTTTAAAAAATCCAGCCCTTATGCCTGATCAGTTACCCGTATCGCAATGGGAGCCTTATGACAATGAAGTACAAAACATAACTGCGGAGAAAGCATTAGAAAGTATCCTGGAATGGATGAAAAAGAGCAACACCCGGAAACTGATCACCAAAACGCAGATCATCATCGCGCCCGGATATGCTTTTAAAGTGGCCAGGGCATTGGTCACGAATTTTCACCAGCCGCAATCAACACTGCTGTTACTGGTGGCGGCGATCACTGGCAATGAATGGAAAAATATTTACCGCTACGCGATGGAAAATGATTTTCGGTTCCTGAGTTATGGGGATGGCAGCCTGTTGTGGATCTGATAAAATTTTCAGGATCCTTTGTACAAAGGCATTTCAACCGTAAATGTGGTTCCCCTGCCAAGCACACTATCTACCTTGATGCGGCCTTTGTGTGCATCGATAACGGTTTTTACATAGGTCATACCCAGTCCAAACCCTTTTACATTGTGCAGGTTTCCCGTATGCGCCCGGTAAAATTTCTCGAATATTCTTTTTACAGATTCTTTGCTCATACCGATACCATTGTCTTCCACACGGATCACCAGGTGGTTCTTTGTACTGTGCGTGGAAATGATGATCCTTGGTTTTTCCTTTGAGTATTTGATCGCATTATCAATCAGGTTCGAGAGCAGGTTTGTGAAATGAACTTCATCTGCATTCACTGTATCTTCCCTTGCATTCAGCAATAACTGGATCTCCCCTTGCTTTTCTTTCAGTTGTAATTCATAATTATCCAGCACCGCATGAATGGTATCATGTACATTCATCGGGGTGAGGTTCAGTTGCAGTTCCTGTTTCTCCATCAGCGCCGCCTGCAGGATGGTTTCCACATGCTTGTTCATCCGTACATTCTCTTCCTTGATGATATTGCTGAAATAACTGGCTTTCGCTTTATCGGCCTGTACTTTTTCATTCCTGAGTGCATCCACCGCCAGCGAGATCGTAGCCAGCGGGGTTTTGAACTCATGGGTCATGTTATTGATAAAATCGCTCTTGATCTCACTCAGTTTTTTCTGGTTCAGCAGCGATTTTACCGTAACATAAAATGCCGCGATGATCACCAGCATAAACAATACCGCACCCGCAATGATCCAGCGGAGCGATGCCCATATCTGTTTTTCAAAATCAGGGACAACGATCACAAGCTGTTCAAAGCTTGTCATCCCTTCAATATCCGCCGTATTCTCGGGGATCACGGGGAAATACCTTCGCTTATTATTTAGCGTATCCCAGAATGCTTTTTCATATCCCGGCGAAAGCATTTCATAATCATCATTGGTATTTGTTACGCCGAATTCGAATTTCAGTTCTTTCAGGTTCGATCTGTCAAACGCGTTGCGGATCTTGGTGTGGATCTCCTGTAAAGAAAATTTTTCTTCAACAGTAGGCGGCTTTAATACATGCAAATGAAAATCGGAACTGAAAGTAAGTCCACCTCTGCGCGGCAAACGAAGCACCTGTCCGGTATATACGCGTTTGCTTAATTCTTTGGCCACACTGGTGCCGGCATCATTGTAATTGTTATCGAACTGGTTCCGCGTTACCTCCACAAGGTTTTGCAGCCAGGATATCTGTAACAGTATCAGGCCGAAAAGGGAAAGAGTGATCAGTATGATGATAACGGGGAAAGTTCTCTTCATTGTCACAAATATAACGGGTAGGCCAGATACAGGCCCTTTACAGGGTAGGTTTATCAGGATTTTAACGGCTGATACATTTTCCGGGTATTTTTGCTAATTTATGATTCCAATGAATGAACCTGCACCTGGTATCCTGTTATTGTCTGACCCTTTCCTGAAGGATCCCAACTTTGTGCGCTCGGTTATTTTTCTTTGCGATCACCAGAAAGAAGGGAGCTTTGGCTTTGTGATCAATAAACTGATCACAAGGCAGATCGGCGACCTGATCGAAGAGGCAGAGGGCATCCGCTTCCCGGTTTATAATGGCGGACCGGTTCAAAAAGACACGCTTCATTTTCTGCACCAATGCCCTTCACTTATCGGCGGACAGGAAGTAACAGATGGCATTTATTGGGGAGGCGATTTCGTGGAAGTGATCTCCCTGCTGAAACAAAACCTGCTTGGCAAAACAGATATCCGTTTTTTTCTTGGTTATAGCGGCTGGGAAGAAGGGCAGCTTGAAAATGAAATGAAAGAAAGAAGCTGGATCGGAAGGGAAGCCACAAGGCAACTTGTTTTTACACAAAATGCAGCGCAACTCTGGAAAACAGCCCTGGAAGAAATGGGAGGAGAATACAGCCAGATGGTTAATTATCCAACCGACCCGCAATTGAATTAATGGCAAAAGCCGGAAATAAAATATCCCCGGCCTTTCTGTACACAGGTGAAATACTTATTGTTTTTTCAGGTAAGGTGATTTGCTGAAGATCACCGCTGTTTCGGGAGCCACTGCAGCCGATCCATTCAACTGAAGATAACCACCCACCAGTGCATTCCATACGATATCAATCTGCCCGCTGGCAGGTTCACTCTTCAGGTCCAGCAACTCAAGACTCAGAACAGTTCCCTGATCAACGGGCTGGCTTGTTGTAAAGTTGGTAACATAGGTAGCACCTGTTTCATTAAACTCCGAAGGGTTGTAATAGGTTCCGTAATTGCTCCAGTAACCGGCATTGTCTACCAGGCCCGTTGAAGTATTGTTGATACGGGTAATATTCAGCACAAGATCGGGGCTGGCAGAAATATCAACCAATGTAAATCCTCTCGATACGAGGCTGTCGCCAAAAGCTTTGATGTATTGCGTTTCTTCAGGTGTGAGTTCCGGTTGCAGTGAACTGCCATTCAGCACCTGCACATTCGGTGCAATGGCTACCGTTCTGTAATTCGCAAAATTCACTGTGGAATCATAATTCGTAAGGGTTTTTGATGCATCTACAGTAATTGTGTTCGTATTCTGTGATACATCTTTTTTACAACTCATCAATAAAGTTGTTGCCGCAAAAAATAAAGCGGAAGCTGCGTAGACATTCTTTGTTTTCATAGTGGTTGTGTTTAGTATTATTGAATCAATGCCCATCTATGAATACTGATCGATAAAAAAGTTACTCTGCAAAAATCATTTTTAGAAAAGTTTGACAGAAAGCCCGGTTTTTTGCAAATACGGGCATAAAAAAACAGTCCCGGGCAACGCGGGACTGTTTTTCAGTATCGGAACCAGCCGGAGGTTAAAGGGCCGTGGCGCCTTCTACCAGAACGGTTACTTTATTATTCAGTACTTCTACAAAACCACTCTGAATGCTGTATGATTCTGTATCGTTCTTTGTCTTGAGCACTTTGAGATTGCCTTTTCCAAGGGCGCTAACCATTGGGGCGTGTTTATCGAGCACTTCGAACAATCCTGTAATACCCGGCAGCATAACACCATACACGTTTCCGCTGTACAGTTTTTTTTCGGGTGTTAATATTTCAAGAGTCATAATTCAATTTGAAAATTTGTGGATTTGAAAATCTGAAAACAGGTGCCTGGCACAATTTCAAACTTTCAAACTGCAAATATTTATTTCGCCGCTTCCAGCAGTTTCTTGCCTTTCTCTACCGCGTCTTCGAGGGTTCCCACAAGGTTAAAGGCTGCTTCCGGATATTCGTCCACTTCTCCATCCATAATGGCATTAAAACCGCGGATGGTATCTTCAATGCTTACAAACACCCCTTTCAAACCGGTGAACTGTTCAGCCACATGGAAAGGCTGGCTAAGGAAGCGCTGCACTTTACGCGCACGCTGTACAGTCATTTTATCTTCTTCGCTCAATTCATCCATACCAAGGATGGCGATAATATCCTGTAATTCCTTATAACGCTGTAAGATCAGTTTTACACGGTTGGCGCACTCGTAATGCGCATCACCCACAACAGCCGGTGTCAGGATCCTGGAAGTGGAATCCAGCGGATCCACCGCAGGATAGATACCAAGATCGGCAATCTTACGGCTCAATACCGTTGTGGCATCGAGGTGGGCAAATGTTGTGGCCGGTGCCGGATCGGTAAGGTCATCGGCAGGTACATACACCGCCTGTACAGAAGTGATGGAACCGTTTTTGGTTGAAGTGATACGCTCCTGCATCAATCCCATTTCAGTGGCGAGGGTAGGCTGGTAACCCACGGCAGAAGGCATACGGCCCAAAAGGGCTGATACTTCAGAACCGGCTTGTGTAAAACGGAAGATATTGTCCACGAAGAAAAGGATATCCTTTCCTTTCCCGGTTCCATCCCCGTCACGGAAATATTCTGCGATCGTCAAACCACTCAGGGCCACACGCGCACGCGCACCCGGGGGTTCGTTCATTTGTCCGAATACGAATGTTGCTTTGGAATCTTTCAAACCTTCCAGGTCAACCTTGCTCAGGTCCCATCCGCCTTCTTCCATGCTATGTTTGAAAGCATCGCCATATTTCATGATACCTGCTTCGATCATCTCGCGCAGCAGATCGTTCCCTTCACGGGTACGCTCACCCACACCTGCGAATACGGATAAACCACCATGACCTTTCGCGATATTGTTGATCAGTTCCTGAATCAATACGGTTTTACCCACACCTGCACCACCAAACAAACCGATCTTACCACCTTTTGCATATGGTTCGATCAGGTCAATTACTTTGATACCTGTAAACAATACTTCTGAAGAAGTACTCAGGTTTTCGAACAAAGGGGGTTTGTTGTGAATAGGGCGGCCATTGGCTTTGCTAACCTGTGGCAAACCATCAATGGCATCACCGGTTACATTGAACAGGCGGCCATTGATACCTTCTCCTGTTGGCATGGCGATCGCTTTACCGGTATCGATCACTTCCATTCCGCGCACAAGGCCTTCGGTGCCATCCATTGCGATGGTCCGTACACTGTCTTCACCCAGGTGCTGCTGCACTTCAAGTACCAGTTTTTCACCGGTTTCTTTGGTGATTTCAAGGGCATTATAAATTTCCGGTAAAGTGTTATCGTCAGGAAAATGAACGTCAACCACGGCACCGATGATCTGTTTGATCTTACCTTTTGTAGCCATATCAGGAGATATCATTAGGGTTAAAAAATGTAGATTTCAGGGGGTTAGAAAATCGCTTTTCCAACTTGGCGGCAAAGGTAAGGGGATGCACCTGAAAATGAGAAAAAACAGGGGTTGAAATTGCAAAAATGTGGGAAACCATCCGGTTTTAAGGGGATATCCCGTTGCGGGGCGGATTATTTCCCTTTCCAGAGCGATAAAAGCAGTTTCAGCCCGGAAAAAAGCCCCAGTTTGCTTGCCCCGCCCAGCAGGGTGGATTTCCATGCCGGCTCTTCTCCTTCTTTGGCACCGCCTATCCATTCGAACACACCTTTGGCCATCTTCCAGAGCGCAGAAGCGATCTCTGTGCCGAGAACAGCAGGTATGATAGCGGTGAAAGCAGCTTTGGCAGTTTCGGCGGGTAAACGATCCAGCCGGGCAAGCAGGGCAGATTCCTGTTCCGTGATCTCGGCCTTAACGCGCTTCAGTTCTGCCCGTAGAGATGACATATTCCGCACTGGGTTATTCGTTTTCATCAGGCATATCTTTTTCGGGTGAGAAAAGAACTGCAACCACTTTATCCCCTACCCAGGCCATTATTTTTTTGCGGGCCAGTATCAATACCAGGATCAGCAGCACATACAGTCCTGCCACGATTGAGAATCCAACCGCAAAACTTTGTGTGTAGGCCGAAAGCCAAAGCCCGGCCATAATGCTTAGAAAAAAGATCGTAAAAAAACCGAGCAGGCAAAGCATGAAAAATACAGCCAGCATCCCTGAAACACGGCCTGCTTTTTCGCCGGCCTGCAGTTTCAGCAGCCATACACGGTTATTAAGGTAGCTTTTAAATGCCTCCCTTGACCCTGTAAAAAAATCTTCCTGTTCTGTTTCCATAACCTGTCATTATGCAGAAGGCTGTTTCACTTTCTGTTCGAGTTCATCGATAAATGCTTTCCCTTTTTCGAGTAACTGGTTTACGGACGAATCAAATTCGCGGAGTTTGGAAGCCAGTTCTTCGCGAAGGTCTTCGCCGCCCTCTTTTACCTGGTCGAGCACCTGCTTTCCTTTTTCAGTTTTAAGGAACAATGCCAATGCCGCACCTGCCACAGCGCCAAGAAGTAAGCCCGCCACCAGTTTTTGGTTACCTGACATAATTTTTGTTTTAAAGAATCACCGGAATAGCCCGGCCAGCTGTTCATCAAAAAGGGCCATTATTGCGGTTGGCCCATCCATCAATGAATAATGTTTGATAGTAGTTACCTTCATAACAATTAACCATTTTAAAGTTACGATGGAAAACCAGCAAGACCATAAGATTAACCGGTATTTTTTCCTGAGTGTTATCATTCTTTTCGCGGTTTTTCTTTTGTATAGCCTGATGGAATTTTTCACTGCTTTTCTTGCGGCAGTAATGTTTTATGTATTGAGTAAACAATTTGCTGAATGGCTGATCAAGAAAAAGAAATGGAAAAAGTCGATGGCGGCTATTCTCATCATTATTATTTCATTCTTTATTATCCTTCTTCCCTTTTCTTTACTCGCAACCATGCTGTTCAGGAAAGCACAGCTGATGGGAGATAATATCCAGACTGTATTGGTGCAGCCGCTGCAGCATCTCGATATTTTGTTACAGGAAAAATTTCATGTCCGTCTGCTATCGGATAAGAACATCGCGGAAGTGCAATCGCTTGCCACATCTTTTCTTTCATCTTTACTGAACCAGGGGCTCAATCTTTTCGGCACCATCACCATGATGTATTTCTTTCTGTATTTCCTGATCGTAAACATCAACAGGATGGAAGCTGCGATCGTTTTTTATTTGCCTTTCAGCCGGAAAAAAATAGAATTGTTCGGGGAGGAATTAAAAGCCCAGACATTCAGCAATGCCGTGGGTGTGCCGCTGATTGCAGTGGTGCAGGGCTTGGTGGGATATATTTCCTATCTCATCGCAGGTGTGGATGAGCCGGGTTTCTGGGCGGTGATCACAGGATTCGCTTCAGTGATACCGATCGTTGGTACGGGACTCGTATGGATCCCCATCAGCATTTACCTGCTTGCCAATTCACTTACCTGGCAGGGGGTATTTATTCTTCTCTGGGGATTTATTGTACAGAGCAGTATGGACAATATCGTTCGTTTTATGCTGGCAAAAAGAATGGCCGATGTACATCCCATCGTAACGGTATTGGGTGTTGTGATCGGATTACAATATTTTGGCATCACCGGGCTTGTATTTGGTCCGCTGATCATTTCTTATTTCCTTATCCTCCTGAAAATTTATTACCTCGAATACCAGAAGCCCAATCCTGTAAAGAAAAAAAGGACAGCGCAGCCATCCTCCTATTTCAATATGCCCTTCCTCGGCGGGAAAACAAAAAAATAATCCGGCCTTTTTATCTCATCAGCCATTGGTATACATAAGCAGCAAGCACAGCGCCTGCAACCGGGCCCAGTACCGGCACCCAGCTATACGACCACTGACTGCTTCCTTTTCCTTTGATGGGTAAAATGGCATGCATGATTCGTGGGCCCAGGTCGCGTGCAGGGTTGATGGCATAACCTGTAGGTCCGCCCAAACTCAGGCCGATACCGAGTACAAGTAAAGCAACCGGCAATGCGTTCAATGCGCCCATCGACTGATCGGGTTTTGTGATAAAGAGAATAGCAAGCATAAAAACAAATGTGCCCACACCTTCTGACAGGATATTATTCATGGGGCTGTTAATAGAAGGCGATGTACTGAATACCCCCAGTTTGGTGGCTGCATCTTCTGTTGCATCAAAATGCTGGCGGTAAGCGAGCCACATCAGGAAAGCGCCGAGCATGGCCCCAAGTATCTGTGCCAGTAAATAAGCAGGCACCTGCGACCATTCAAATTTACCTATTACAGCAAGGCCGATGGTAACAGCCGGATTCAGGTGTGCCCCGCTGATAGGGCCCACTGCATACACAGCAACAAAAACTGCGATAGCCCATCCAAATGTGATCGAGATCAGTCCGCCGCCATTTCCTTTTGTTTTATCGAGGATAACATTGGCCACTACGCCATTACCCAATACAAGTAACAATGCAGTGCCGGTGAGTTCAGCAAGAAAGGGGGTCATAAGCAATCGTTTAGAAGTATAAGATAAGGAATTTATCTGAGCAGGTATTGTTGTGCCAATGCTGTAAAATCAGCAACCTGTTGTTTTTCCCATTCGGAGGAATGGTTCAGTTCCTGTTTCATCAGCGATGCCAGTTTTGCGGCAACTTCAATTGCAGCTGCGGCATCAAGAAAAAGTATTCGTGTACGCCGCGCCAGGATATCCTCCAATGTTTTTGCCATTTCGAATCTGCAGGCACACACTGCATCAGCCATGCGGTAAGGAAAAGACGGGTGAATGTTTTCAGCAAGCATTGGTTCCTCTTTCACAATTGCATTGATCCTTTCCTGTCTTTTCTGCTCATCGCCGATGCGCATATTTTTTGTAAGGCATTCTCTTTTTTCAAGTTTGGCAATAAAGACGGCATTGTCTACCGCATCTTCCGCCATCCTTCGGTAAGTTGTCCATTTTCCGCCGGTGATGGTTACCAGTCCGCTGTTACTGATCACGAGTGTATGATCGCGTGCAAGCAGGGATGTTTTACCTGCACTTTTTGTTTTTACCAGCGGCCGTAAACCTGCAAATATGGCTTTCACATCTTTGCGTGTGATGGTTTGGGTTGTATAGCGGTTAAAGTGATGGATGATAAAATCGATCTCTTCTTCCAGCGGCCGCGGTTCGGCAAGTATTTCTGATACAGGTGTATCCGTTGTTCCTAAAACCACTTTGTTATGCCAGGGTACTGCAAACAATACACGACCGTCATCCGTTTTAGGGATCATCATTGCATCGCTGCCTGGGAAAAAAGATGCATCTACTACGAGGTGTATACCTTGTGAAGGAGATACCATTTCATGTTTTTGTGCATCATCCATCCGCAGGATCGCATCTGTAAAAACGCCTGTTGCGTTGATCACCGATTTTGCCTGGATGGTATATTGCTCGTTGGTAAGTTGATCAATACATACCAATCCGCTGATGCGATTTGTTGTTTTAAGCAGGCCCGTAACTGTGGTGTAGTTCAGCAGAAGGGCACCGTTTTCGGATGCGGTTACTGCGAGATCGGTGCAGAGCCTTGCATCATCAAACTGGCCGTCATAATAAAGCACACCGCCGCTCAGTTTTTCCGGATTCAATGCCGGCAGGTGTGCGAGTGTTTTTTTCCGGCCGAGCACCTGTGTTTTACCAAGCGAAAGTTTTCCGGAAAGAAGATCATAGATCCGCAACCCGGTGCTGTAATAAAATTTTTCCCATAAACTGAATACAGGAACAATAAAGGGTTGGGTTGAGGTAAGATGAGGTGCGTTTTGTAAGAGATAGCCCCTTTCGCGCAAGGCTTCTCTGACCAGTTTAATATTGCCCTGTTGCAGGTAGCGCACCCCCCCATGCACCAGTTTGGTAGAACGGCTGGATGTGCCTTTTCCAAAATCGTATTGTTCGAGCAATAAAGTTTTATATCCGCGGGTAGCAGAATCCAGTGCGGCGCCCAAACCTGTTGCCCCTCCGCCGATGATTACGATATCCCAGTGGGTATCCGTTATTGCATGAAACCGGTTGGATATAGCTTCCTTTTGCATTGAAATTGCTTATGGCCGTTAACAATTCAACAGATTGATTTACCTGTATTGCCTTTATTTTATTTTTCGTATCCAGAAAGAAGCGGGTTCATCTTTTTCACTAAGATTTCTTAGGATTCCTTTCACCTCATCCAGCGCTTCGTGTTTTAAATGGTTCAGCGAGTACATAATTTCAAAATGATCATTGAAATAAAGAAATGCCTCCAATAAATATTGCTCATTCCAAAACCGGAATTCCTTTTGTAACCAGTCGCTCCTGTAATGCCTTGGTGTAAAAATATCATGTATATGAATAATGACCCCTTTTTTCAGCCTGGGTAATACTTCGAGGAATTCAAAGAGAACATCATTTTCCGGCCGGATAATATGCGAAGAATCTATGAAAAGAATATCATTTTCTTCGAGTATCTCAAAAATTTCGATTGGCACTTTTTCAACCCTGTTCCGGATCAGTTTGACCCCTTCAATTTTTTCAAGCCAGGGCATTTCATAGGGTTCAATGCAATACAGTTCAGTGTTTATTCCTTCCGGTTTATTTCGCTGAATAGCTTCATAACAGATCAATGTGCTGAACCCCGAACCGATCTCGATTATTTTTTGGGGCTTTTGATTTCTGATGAGAAGATAATAAATATCACTGTCTCCCGGTCCGAACGAAGGGTTGTTGATATAATAAACAGAACCTTTCGGATCCCCTTCCTTTGGAAATTGTAATAACTCCTGCGAATATGCCAATTTATTCAGAGAAACGATTTGTTCAGCAACTTTCATATTAAGGCTTAGTGGCCGGATTTTATCAGCATTGAATGAATCCGAATAACGAATCTGGGGCTCATAATAATGATCCCTGATCGGGAAAACGCCTATTTTAAGCATCATTTTTTTATGCAATGGGAAATTGCTTACCTGGTACCGCCTGATGCGTTTTAAAAAAGGCAGGTAAATGAGCGAAAAAGGTGCGAGACATATGTCGAAAAAATAAAAAAAGGTCTTTTTGATCTGTCGATTCATGTACAGTTATTTGTATAGTATTGTCTGCTTCCTTAATAGAAAATTTATCAGCAACAACAGAGATTCAATATCATTTTGTTTCGCTCCAGTGAATAGCTGCGCCCATAGCCCGCTTCCAGCCTGCTGATAATTCCGCAACTGCCGTTGCATGTAATGATGGTTCAAATATTTTTTCCACCTGCCATTGGCTGCTGATCTCATCAATGTCACTCCAGTATCCCACTGCGAGCCCTGCAAGATAGGCCGCACCCAATGCGGTTGTTTCAACAACAGTGGGTCTTACCACTTTTGTATTCAGCAGGTTCCCCTGGAACTGCATCAAAAGATTATTGGCTGTGGCACCGCCGTCAACACGCAATTCTTTTATCGCGATACCGGAATCGGTTTCCATTGCTTTTAATACATCCATGGTTTGATACGCGATACTTTCCAGTGCCGCCCTTGCGATATGCGCACTGGTGGTGCCCCTTGTAATACCCACAATAGTGCCACGCGCATGCTGGTTCCAGTAAGGTGCCCCCAATCCTGCAAAAGCGGGTACCACATACACGCCTTCGGTATTTTGTACTTCCATTGCCAGGGCTTCTACGTCTGCCGAACTGCGGATGATCTTTAACCCATCCCGCAACCATTGCACAACCGCACCGGCAATAAACACGCTTCCTTCCAATGCATAATGTGTAACACCATTTACTTTCCACGCAACCGTGGTAAGCAGGTTATTGGTTGAGGGTACGGCTTTTTCTCCCGTATTCATCAACATAAAACAGCCTGTGCCGTATGTGTTTTTTACCATACCAGGTTGCGTACACATTTGCCCAAATAAGGCGGCCTGCTGGTCGCCGGCAATACCAGCGATCGGAATATTATGCGCCGTTAGTATATTCTGTGTATGGCCATATATTTCGCTGCTGCTCTTCACTTCGGGTAATACAGCGGCAGGGATATTGAATAATTCCAGCAATGCCTCATCCCATTGCAGGCTGTGGATATTGAAGAGCATCGTACGGGATGCATTTGAAACATCTGTTGCATGCACCTGGCCATTGGTAAGTTTCCAGAGCAGCCAGCTATCGATGGTTCCAAAACACAATTCTCCTCTCTCAGCTTTCGCACGGGCACCCGGCACATGATCGAGTATCCATCTCACTTTCGTGGCAGAGAAATAGGCATCGATCACAAGCCCTGTTTTTTGCTGGATGATTTTATCGTGGCCTGCAGATTTTAATTCATCACAAAAAGATGCGGTACGCCTGTCCTGCCAAACGATCGCATTGTGTACAGGCATGCCTGTAGCTTTTTCCCAAACCACTGTTGTTTCGCGCTGGTTGGTGATACCGATGGCTGCAATATTTTTTACGGTAAGACCGGCTTTGGTGATCGCTTCTGCCGCCACGCCCAGTTGGGTGCTCCATATTTCATTTGCATCATGCTCCACCCAGCCGGGTTGCGGAAAAATTTGCGTGAATTCCTTTTGTGCAACGGAGATGATCGTGCCCTTTTTATCAAATACAATGGCACGGCTGCTCGTGGTTCCCTGGTCGAATGAAAGGATATACTGGCTCATGAAACAATCGTTTCATTGAAGATAGGTGATTTTGTTATTGATGAAACATGCGGAATTGTGGTAATAACCCAGCAACTGATCAATGTTTTTTCAGCCATTGTTCCGGGTTCAACTGAACGCTTTTATCATTCATGATAGAGAACAACAGAATCCCTTCCCCATCAATCGAAGTACCGGATTTACCCAGTACAGAGCCTGCTTTTACTTCCTGGCCGGAAGATACCGCAACCGATGAGAGATACTGGTACCCGCTGAAATATTTACCATGACGTACCACGATCATTCTTTCGCCGTTAACCTCACTTGCATAGATCACCACACCATCTGCCACCGAACGAACCGTGGAGCCCACAGGCACGGAGATTTCTATTCCATCGGTTTGTTTTTCGAGTTTTGTACCCGGGATTTTTTCGCGCCCCTGGTGTGCTGTTACCACACCTGTGGAAACCGGCCAGGGCAGTTTGCCTTTATTGCTTTCGAAATTGATCGACATTTCTTTGCCCTCAGGGGTTGACTCGAGCGGGGTATAAGCCCTTTCCACATTACTGGAGGTAACCCCGGTTACCGGTTCGTTTCCGAGGGATGAGGGTTTGGAAGGTTTCACCGCAGGTGGGTTGCCATTATTTTTTGCTGCAGCATTATCTGCAGCTGCCTGTGCTTTTTTCTGGTCTTCCTGGGCTTTCAAACGGGCCGCCTCACGCTTTTTGGCTTCTTCTATCTCCCTGCGTATAATCGCATCAAAAGCCTGCTTTACCCGCTGCCTTTGTTTATCTTTATCGCTGATCTGCTTGCTGATTTCTTTCTCCTTCCCTTTCAGCTGTGTTACCAACTGGTCCTGTTCTTTTTTATCTGCTTCGAGTACTTTCAGTTGCTCGCTCTGGCTCTGCAATGTCCCCAGTCTTTCTTTCTTATTCTTACTGAGAATCGATATTTTCTCCTGCAGCAACTGATCCGATTTTACAATGGCATTGGCCTGTGCTTCCCTGTTCTGGCGGTAGCTTTTCAGATATGTGATCCGTTTGATGGCATCATTGAAATCACTGGCAGAAAAAAGAAAATTCAGGTACTCATAACTGCTCCGGTTCTTATAGGCAAATACAAGGCTTTTGGCATATTTGATCTTCAGCGTATCCAGCTCTTTGCGCAAACGGTAAATATCCCTTTCATTTGTAAAGATCATTTCATCCATCTGCCTGATCTGGCGGTTGATGCTGTTAACGAGTTCCTCCCTTTTGTTGATCTTTTTTTTGATGATGGCGAGTTGCTTAAGGGAGTTCTTTTTATTGTTTTCTGTTTCATTATACAAACGGTTCAGGTCAGCAATCTCTTTCTGAAGCTCCTGTTCTTTTTTCTGCAACTCTTCCCTTGTATTCTGGGCATGGCCGCAATACAGGCTGATGGTAAACAGAAAGAGGACTGAGAAAAAACGTTTGAGCATGATCAGGAATTTTGAGCGGTTACCGTAAAACGGTGTTTTAAAACGGTAAATTACTTACGCTTGAATTTTTTTGGCACTTCGAAATTGTATTTTAACGGTTCATTTAAGGTAAACTCTTTGAAATCGAGATAAATATTCAGTTTCGATTTTTCTGCAACAGAAATACTGCGGTAAGTGGCAAACCGGTAAGCCCCAAGGTTCTGGTAGTTTCCGAAGGTAATATCGCAGGTGCGGTTCCGCTGCAGGTCCACATCATCCAGTTTGCTGTGCATCACTTTGTAATCGGTATTGTCAAGCGTAACAAGGTGTTTAAAGATATCTCCCACCATCAATACCAGTAACTGGCTGCTGCCGGCTTTGTAGGAAACCACGTTGCTGTCGATAAATACCGGGTTGCCGATAAGGATATCCTGGATCGTGGAGAAATCAAAGGGGATCTCAGTTACATCCTGCAGGTAATTGATCGATCGGTACATCACATATTTTTCACCGGCATGCCGCACGACCACCACACTGTCTTTTTTGATCTTTGCCTCCAGGCCCAGCCCGGGGATGCCAAGGAATGTACCTGTTACTTTGATTAAGATCACACTATCTTTTTTCATACTGAGGTAAACCGTGTAATTATCGCTCTTTTCAACCCCCTCGTATGATACTTTTATTTTCGCATTGAATGTGTTGAAATCGATCTTGCTTTTTACCACTTTAGAAAGGATATCTTTTACGATCGCGGCCGAATCGATTTTTGGCGTTTCCTTGATCACGATTACCGGGGCCGTATCTTTTTTAGTGATCGCTTCCTGTATCACCTGTGTTTTTTTCACGGTTTTACAGGCCGATAACGCACCAATAATCACAAAAGCGATGAGGATGATTTTTTTCATTCTGTTTGATTATTTACCGGTATGGCCAAAACCTCCGGCGCCTCTTTCTGTTGTATTGAGTTCATCAACCGTTTGCCAGGAGACAGTTTCTACTTTTTGAAAAACCATTTGTGCGATACGTTCGCCCGACCGGATGATTTGCGGTTCAGTAGAAAGGTTGATCAGGATCACTTTGATCTCGCCCCGGTAATCTGCATCCACAGTACCGGGCGAATTCAGGCAGGTGAGCCCCTGCTTTAATGCAAGACCGCTGCGCGGTCTTACCTGGGCTTCATATCCCTGCGGTATTTCAAGGAAGAGACCTGTAGGAATCAACGCACGTTCCATGGATTGTAAAACCACCTCCTCCTGTAAAAAAGCCCGGATATCCATACCGGATGAACCAGGAGTGGCATAAGCCGGAAGCTCATTATCAGATCTATTAATAATGGGTACTAACACCTTCATAGTGGGCAAAGTTAAGGGTTTGATACAAGGTTATACTGCGAACAAAACAGGTTTTGAAGGTGATTTTATTAATTGTAAGCCTTCTGTGCAGGCATTACACGCTATATCAAAATGATTATTATAAAATATCAACAAGAGCTTGTGAGCTTTAATTGATCAAAATATCAGGTACGTCATTAAATCAGAATCTACTATTTATACACAGTTGCTGCATTATAAAAGTTATTATTACCATATATTGCAGTAGAAAAGTCAATGAATGTTTAAGGGTAACCGACTTAATTACCTGGTCAGGATCTTTCTTGACATTTTACTGCTTTTTGTGTGTTTCACCGTAAGCTCTTTCCTCGATTCCGGCAGTCTTGGCCAATTGTATACTACTGCCTTTATTTCACTGTTTGCCTTTAGTATTTTAATCTGGTATATCTGTTCGAGGATATTTTTATTATATGGTGAGATCACTATTTTTTCTTTCTCGCAGGAAATGACTGTTTTTCTCCGGCACCTCGCAACACATTTACTGTTACTGATCTTTCTGATCTTTCTTTTTTTTGAGAATAGCTACCAGTTCAGATCGCATATTCTTTATTATCATGTGCTGATACTTATCTCGGTCCCCTTTGAAAAATATTTATACAGGGTGCTGGTGGCTTTTATCAGGCGACAGTACAAATACGAAAAGAGCATCCTGCTTATCGGAACAGGTCAACTGGCAACCAATTTTTATAAAACAGGGATTTTAAATAATGACCTCAAGTATAACCTGATTGGTGTGATCGATGATGTAGAATACAATTCTTTTAACGGAAAATACCTCGGAAAGATTCATCAGTTATCCGATATCATTCAAAAAAACAGTGTGGATGAAGTGATCCTTGCTCTTCCGAATGATGAAACAGAAAAAATTGACTACGTAATTGATCTCTGCGAAAAAAATAAGAAGAGAGTAAGTGTTGTGCAGGATTTTGGGCGAACGGGTTCTGTTACTGTAACAAACTATGCCGGGTTCCCTGTGGTGGGCTTACGTTATTTCCCGCTGGATGAGGCAGAGAATAAGTTTTTCAAAAGATTATTTGATATCCTTTTCTCTTTGCTTTTCATTTTATTGATATATAGCTGGCTTGCTCCGATCATAGCCATCATCATCAAACTGAATTCGAAAGGGCCCATCCTGTTCAAACAGGAAAGATGGGGTTTGAACAATAAAAGAATCATTTGCTATAAATTCAGGACCATGTATGTCGATCGCAGGGATAACCACGATTCTTTTCAGCAGGTTACGCGGAATGACAAAAGGGTAACTGCGGTTGGGAAGTTCCTGAGAAAAACCAGCTTGGATGAAATTCCGCAATTCATCAATGTATTTTTAGGAAGTATGTCGGTAGTAGGGCCTAGACCTCACCCGATTCCATTATCGATGGAGTCGAAAGATGTCATACAGAATTATATGCTTCGTCACCTGGTAAAGCCAGGCATTACAGGTTGGGCACAGGTAAATGGAAGCAGGGGTGAAACAAGTCACCCGGACGATATGCGGAAGCGTGTAAATTTTGATCTCTGGTATATTGAGAACTGGAGTTTCTGGCTAGACTGCCAGATCATTTTTCAGACGATCGTAAATATGATCAAGGGAGATGAGAACGCATACTGAGGATTTAATGCGTATGTGTATTCCCGTTTCGTTAATTTCTCCTACAAGCCATACGTCATACCAATATTGAATAAACTTACATTATCAAATCTCCTGAAAGAAGTACTCAGGTTAAGTCGGTAAACATATTCATAACTGGCAGAAAAGAAACCTTCATCCGATCTCTGCTGAAAATCGAAAAGAAACGGGGGTTGTGGTTGTTGAATATTATACTGCTGGTCAAATGTACCGGAGCCTCCTTTACGAAGATGCGTGTACCTGGCATATAATTTTAAACGGGGAATAGGTGTATACCTGACAAAGCCGATGATACGATCGCCGTTATTTCCCATCCAGTCGCCCAAAAGATAGTTTTGATGCGTATAATTCTGAGCAGGGATAAAATTCCGATATACAAAAGGTCTTATCCGGGTATATTCTATACCAAATGTCATGTAAGGCAACAAAAGATCAGTAACAGATCCACCAACGGTATAGCCGAGTTGATTACGCTGTTTTTGCTTATCAAAAATTTTACCGATTGAAATTTCATCTATAAACATTGTTCCATACAGATGTGTGTTTTTGATCTGATTACGCGAGCTCAGTTGTAAAAAGAATTGTCCATTAGAACCTTTCTCAATAGCATCGTTAGCGGAGGCATTGTCATAGGCTTTGAAAAACATAATCGGGATCAGGAAACCTATGTTTAATTTATCGTTATAAATCACCGATTCACCAAAAGAGAAATTCAGTCCTTTTTTAAGCCGGATGTCAACACTGTGGGATGCCATAAATTTTGGAACTTCCAGAAAACGGACAGAGCCATAAATATTACCCGGCAAAGCATAAGAGATCGCCGAATCGATAACATTTGACCTCAACCATGCATGCGAATAATAAAAAGACAACCAGGAAAGAGGCTTATAGTCTAACCGCAGATATGGGTACACAGGTGCTTTATCAGATAAAACAACTTTTCCGTTTTCACCATATCCCCAGGTAAGATAATCCTGGCCAAGGCTTACAGAGAATCTTGATGCTTCATACCGAAGGCTTGCTCTTAATTCTGTATAGTTGATTTTTTTATTACTAAAATCATTCTGTTTAACAATACCTGTTATACTACCGGCAAATAAATTTGAGAATGAAGTATCGAAACCGTTTCCGTTTATGGTAACATCATGAAAAGAAAATTGATATCCCAAATGTTTACCGATTCTACCCCAGAAATTAATACCTGAACTGGTGCTTTTGATATTTCGGCCAGTGCCACCCGTGAATGAAGCGGTAAACACAGGGTCAGCCCAAAAAGTAAATGAAGTGTCCTTAATGGCTAATATTCTTTTCCTTTCCCCTTCTTGAAATTCTTTCTTGTAAAAAAGAAATTCGTTTTTTTCAATATCAGTAAGCGACGAACGATGATTCTCGAGTGTATCCAGGCATGCAAGAATATATGTTTTACTTAAAGGACGGATATTATCATCAAAAAACAACAACCCTTTTTGAGCCATCCGCGACAAATAATTATACACTTCATTTGTGTGCCTTTCATAAGCCGGTTGCCCGAATGAAAGTGAAATAGAAAGAACGATGGTACCAAGCAGGAAAAAGGATTTATTCGTCATTTCCGGAGTGTTATTATGCTTAAAAAAAATGAGCTGTAAAAGCCCATATTAAATCAAAATCGTTGACAGAAAAATACGATTCGGTGATAGCGAAAGAAAATAATATAAAACCAGAGCAATTCTGATCAGAAAATAAAATCTTAAAAGGGCCTAAGTTTTTATTTTTCCATAATCATTGCCATCTGATTTTTCAAGATTTTTTTCTGCTTTTCTACTTCCCCGTTGATCCAGGCAAATGTTTTCTCCAATCCTGCTTCAAGCGGAGCAGAGGGAGCCCAGCCAAGTTTTTCCTGTATTAATTTATTATCAGAGTTTCGCCCTCTTACGCCTGTATGCGGAACGGGTATATTTTTGATTGAAATATTTTTCCCGGAGATCCTGATTATCGCTTCTGCCAGTTCATTTAAAGTCACCATTTCCTCAGACCCGATATTTACCGGACCACTAAAATCAGCATTCATCAGCCTTTCCATTCCTTCAAGGCATTCATCAATATAAAGGAAAGATCTCGTTTGTTTGCCATCGCCCCATACTTCGATCATACTATTATCATCCGCATAAGCCACTTTTCGGCATAAAGCCGCAGGGGCTTTTTCTTTCCCTCCATCCCAGGTTCCTTCCGGGCCAAAGATGTTATGAAACCTGGCAATTTTGACGTTAATACCATGATTCCGGCTGAAAGCCAGGTATAATCTCTCACTAAAAAGCTTCTCCCACCCATAATCACTGTCTGGATCCGCGGGATAAGCCGAGCCTTCCGAACACTTCGGGTTTTGAGGGTCTACCTGGTTATAAGCAGGATAAATACAGGCTGATGAGGAATAAAATATTTTTTTAGATCTTGTATGAACTACCTGTTGTAAAACATTCAGGTTAATCGTCGCCGAATTATGCATCACATTGGCATCGTTCTCCCCGGTAAAAATATATCCGGCCCCACCCATATCTGCTGCCAGTTGATACACTTCATCAAATGGCATATCCAATACCTCGCGAACAACCTGCTGTTCGGTCAGGTCCCCAATAATAAATTCATCCGCCCCTGAAACAGCATATTCATGATTTTTAATATCTACCGCTCGTACCCAAGCCCCCTCAGATTTCAGTTTCTTGACCAGATGACCTCCGATAAAACCACCCGCCCCACAAACCAAAACTTTCTTCATTCTCATATATGTCCCTTTTTATAAATGTAAAAATCAATAAATTCTTTGAAATTCAGCCAGATAAACTTGGGAACTATTTCTAAATATCTCCTATATAACCTTTTAGGCTCTACTAAAAGCCTGAAAAACCATTCCATTCCAATTTTTTGTATCCATTTAGGCGCTTGTTTCACTTGTCCAGTATGAAAATCAAATGCAGCTCCCACTGTTATAATATACCCCCCTGATAAATAATGGCAGAGCCTCTCAGCGAATTTTTCCTGCTTCGGAGTGCTGAGTCCTATCCACACTATATGAGCACCAGATCTTATTATTTGTTGCCCAAGCTGCTCCATTTCTGAATCAGTCATCTCCCGGAATGGCGGACTATAGGTACCTGCGATCTGGTGATTACCGAATTTTATTTGGCAGGCCTCAGCAAGTTGATCTGCTACACCAGGCTTTCCGCCGCAAAAAAAATGTTCAAGAGGCAGGTTTTTAGTGGCTGATATTGTTGCGGCGAAAAAATCCGGCCCATAGCACCGTTGAATTTTTTTTGCACCCTTCAATTTTGCCACCCATGTTACAGGCATTCCATCAGGAAGGTTCCAGTAAAAATTGTTCAATAGTTGTTTATACGTAATATCTTTGGCTGCTTCAACCAGCCCATGTGCGCTTGTTGCGCTGATTAGTTTAGGCTTTCGATTTTCAGGATCACTTTGAGACGAACAAATGGTTGCAACGGCTGAAACAATATTTTCACTGTATATAGAAACACCTAAAACCTTAGTCATATTAGATATAAATAACTTTCACTTTAAAGCCAGCCCGCTTTCATGTATCGGTTTATCTAAAAAAACTTCTTTTGAATAAGCCAGTCCGACAAATATCCAAAAAGGCATTGCACCCATCGGACCTTCAAGATACACATCAAAACTGGAGTTAATCAAAAAAGCGACAATTGCCGTATAATAAATAAGATTTTCCGAAGATAGATCAGGTTTAAATAATTTTTTAACATTCAGGTATATCCAGTAAAGCCATATAAAAAAGATAATCACTCCAAACCTTGCCAGTACTGTCATATGAAAACTATGAGGTGAGCGGAGATTGCCATCCGGGTCGTTGGGAACATCATACACATCAGCCAGGCTCATTCCATATCCTTGTCCGAAAAAAAAATGAGGCCCCAGAAAAGTGTCATCAATTATTTTTGCCCACCAGGTAATTCGCCAGATTTTATTATCGCTTAAAGGCTTATTCGAACTATCATCGGAAACAAGACTTGTTACATTTTCTGATAATTGATCAAGTCCGATTTTTCTTCCTTGAAAATTTGCATCTATTTTGGTACTTGTATAAAGAGGAATTGCAATCAAAAAAATAACCGGTGTCCATTTAAGATACCCGATTATCGTTTTCCGCAACTCTTTATTCTTGGTGAGTAAAAAGAAAATTAGCAAGCCGGATAAATAAGCCACCATTCCTGACCGGCTATAAGAGGAAATGATCAGAAACAAATAAGCAATAATAACCAAGGTTGCCCAATAATATTTGGATTGATATTGTATATTCCCATTCAGGATAAAAAGTGTACAAATCAGTAATTGCACGCCCATATCACCAAATTTATACTCAAAAAGCCTATAATTAAAAACCTGAACTGCACCAAGTGATGGTATATAAGAAGACAAAAGAAAAAATAAGCAAACTACCAGCGGGAACCATTTGTATATTACCAGTAACCTCTTCATTAACAATGGCAATAAGTCACGCTGCAGAAAGATCAGGAAAATAAAAAGGCTATAATTAAAAACAAAGGAGTCCCTGATTACATCCATTACTGCATAGCCACTACGAATCCCTCGCACAATGTATATTAGGCCAAGTCCAAGAAAAACAAGCACAAGAAACATACGCCGATCCCAGGCAAATTGAAAATCGCGAAAAGATTTAAAAAGTAACAGCAATCCGATCACTAATGTAATTTCTGCAAGGTAGCTATAAGCAATACCCTTATCGAAGTACGCATATAACGCATATACAACAGTAAAAAAGTTTATGTAAAACAATTTCAGTTTAGTCATATTGCAACTGCTATCCCGTTAGGGGTGGCCCAAGCAGAGTTAACCGCTTTTCTGTAATATACCCGGTGGGGTTTATTATAAAGTTCGCAAAGATGTGCGGAAAGGCTATCAGCACAATGTATAAAATCATTTTCAAGGATCAGTGTTATCAGATCGTCAAAAGATGAAATATTATAAATATTCCCGTCATAATCTTTCATTTCATCTGCCAATCCGGCAACAGTGATTTTTTGTACCTCACCCTGATTTGTTGTCTTGATTTTATTTACCAATGACAACGGTAAGCGCTTTTCTTTTTTCCTTGACCCAGGCAGTATTAGTATTTTTTTACCCGATTGGCTGTTTTTTATTGAAGAAGGCCCCAATTCTTTACCCCAAAAATCTGCGTATGCTTTATAAATATTCTGGATCCCGTTATGTACAAAATGCGCTTTAGTTGCCATAAGCAGGTTAAACAACCGTGCTCTTTTTTTTTGTTCAAGCCAAATATTGCCAAGGTATGCACTATATTCATTTAAATACTTCCTGACATTCGTTACTTCTTTTAGACTCGCCCCAGATAAAAAAAAACGATTAGTGAATATAGATAAGATATGATGCCTGATCCCAAAATCAATAAAATCAACTTCTGGCAGCTGCAGGTTATGCGAGTGTGCCTTTATTGCTTCATATAGAGGGTGCAAATGTGCTGATGCGATGATTTTATCATAAAAACTATTTTCATTACGGTTTTGATAGGAAGATATCAATACAACAAAATCACCATACGACCTTAATAACAGCAACGAACGCCTACCTTTCACTTTGTCTAAATTGTTGTATGTGGCCATTAATTTTAGATAACAAATAAACCGGGTTATAAAAGCAATTTGTCAGTAAAAAAGCTGCTAATGATCCAATTACTGCACCTTTAATTCCAAAATATGGTACAAGCAAATAAGTAAATAAAAGACCACAGATACCTTGTACAATACCAACGATAGCTGGTGCACGATTATATTTAAGCGCGGACAAGAATACGGTGGGCACATGCTCTATCAGTAATAGAGCAACAAAAACGGAATACCATACAAAAAGTCCGGAAATTTCTATATCGTTAAACTGACTCCATTTATAAAAAAAAGGTTTACCGAAAGCCAGAATTACACAAAAAACAATGATCACCATGATACTTACTCGAACAGTAAGTTTTATAAAAAGATCTTTCAGATAAATCCAGTTTTCATCAGCCTGAAGCCTCAATAAAGATGGGAACATAATTATTGTAAAATTGGCAAGTCCCAGTCGGATGACATCATAGAACCGAATTACCAGTAAGTATTTGGTCACACTTATTTTATCTGCAATATTACCCAGAAGTATGATTTGTGCATTATATACCAATACTGATGCAAATGTGTGTTGAAAATACCAAAAGGAATATTTAATGTTATCGAATACAGCAGAAATACTGAATGTTTTTATAGATATCTCAAAATCAAAAGATTTTTTTGCAAAAAAAAACATAATTGAGATGTATAAAAAATTGATTGCTGTAGTAGCTAATAGTAAAAAAAGAACAGATGCAAACTTTGTTGTGTACCAAAGCGCAAAAAACTCAAGTACTGTTTTTATTATTTTAATACTTCTGCCTAAATAAATTTTATTGGTTGATTGAATAATTGCATCAAAAAAAATTGCAAGGATATTTTGTATTACGATAGTACCTGTTACTATTGCTATCGGTAAAACTGCCTGCTCAACATGGCCTATTCCCGAAATATAAACTGCAAAATATGCAGGGATGGATATTATAAAAAGAAAACAATAAAAAACCAGGATACTATTAATAGCTTCTCTTGCTTCACCTGGGGAGTGAACGATCTTTCTTAAAAGTCCAATCGATAATCCGAAATCAAATATTGCTGAGAAAGCAATTACATTTAAAATGATTCCATAACTGCTGAACCGGTCACTGCCAAGTGCATTCAAAAGTATAGGAGTAATAATAATAATGGAAAGTGCCGTACAGCCTTGTGACAAAAAGCTGACTGCCAGATTAGATATATATTGACCGTACTTAGTAAAAAAGGGCTTACTCAAATCTTTTGCTTTTCATTTATGTAAACCTGCAAACCAGCCAATTCTTTATAAATAAAATCTTCAGCATAATCCTTCTTTTCCACAATATCACTCCTTCATGTCCAATTGTACTACTGGCATCCCAGTGTGAAATTATTTCGGGGGTAACCCCTCCTATGCGCAATTCATTTCTTTTAAAAAAGCGTTTGTATTGGTCTACAGCGTAAGAGATTTTACCAGTCCGTTTTAAGAGCAGCTGTGCGGCTTTTTTATTCAGTGAATACCCATAAGCACCATAAACAGTTTTTATATATGGTTCACCAATTAAATAACCGTTTACTTTTTTTTGAATGGTTGAACGATGTAGCTGCATATTGCCTGACCATGCCCCCCAGAAAAAAATATCGTATGAAGCGCTCTCACTAAAGAAATTCTCCAGTACTGATAAGTTTGCAATTCTGCTGTCGGATTCCAAAATCAAATAATTTTCATGAGGATCAGATGAGCGGATACAAATTTCTTTCCATATTTTCCTATTGGTGAGTAACACCCCTATTTCTCCCCGATTTAAAGCCGTTCCAGATCTCTTTCTACTCTGTACAATCAGTTTTTCTAAAAAAGGAACGTGTATGTCTCCGGGATAAATTGCCCGCATTATCTCAATACCAGGAACTTGATGTCTAAGGAAAGATACGTTTTCAGTACGATCATGTTCTTTATCAGATGTTATAATAAACCCTTTTATCCTATACTTATCTGATAAAAATTCCAAATTACTTCTATTTAAAAATCAGGTTATTTTTTTAAAAAATAGCCAATACTTAAAGCGAGGTGCAAATTCATTTTATCAGAAAGTGCCGAAGGGCCATACAAAGTGCCATCTGCTTTTACCCATCTGTAATTCAAAGCAGAAACACGGCTGATTCTCCCGCTAAATATGAATGGGCCATTTCGATACATTCCATGAAGACCATAAGTAAGGTCAACCCAATGCATACTTGAACTACCAGCACCTATAACTCCGGAAATATGAGAATAATAATAAAAATCTTCATTATGAATCACTCGTTCAAAATGGGTACCCAATTTCCATTTGGGCGTGTGCCAGGTTATCGAAATATTCTGACTGTTTGAACCTGGGCCAATGCCTGCACCTAATAGCTGTCCATCGTGGGTATATCCCTGTCTTATGGACGGGTTTGTGTACCAGCTATTTGTTTTCGGGATACTAAAAGGATTATCCTGGCCAAATATCAACCGAGGGTCCGGAAGTTGTAAATGCGCTATTTCCATGGATAATTCTATAAACTGATGCGGTTTCCGGATAAAGGAAAAAATTTTACGTATTCCAGCTACGTAAGCAATAGGTACAGTGTCCCCAAATACATTGAAAAAATTTGCGGCTTTATCTCCTCGTCCAACTTCGGCATATAATTCTGCACCGTCTTCCGGCATTTTATAACGGAAAAATATCGATCCTAAAGAAGCTGCATATTTATTAGGTTGATTAACTGAATAAAGATAAGACGGGAAAGGCTTCCCGGTACTATCCGTTTTCTGAAAATAAAAATAATTAGAAAAAGCAGCGCCGATAAACAATCCTGGTATCCATTTGGGTTGGAGAGAAAACATAAAAGCAAATATCCCACGGTTTGTTTCGCTGATTTTAGGAACATAAGCGCCGGGCCAGAATTGTGCGAACTGCCTTACGTTTTCAACCGGTTCAATTCCTGAGGAGTCCAATTTTCCTAATATAGCCTGCGCTTCAATTAATCCTATTTTTGTTTTTATGGGCTTGGTAGTCCGAATATCTGCATGCAAAAATCCAGGGGCATTATTACCCATAATTAAGGTATTGTAAAACCCGGGACCCCAACGCAAATTTTCCGTAGAAATACCAATTGCCCAGTAATTATTTTCAAAACGTAAATAAGATTGCCCTCCAAAAAAACGGGAGATGGATTTCGTACCAAAGCGGGAAGGCAGGTCAATCACATTAATGTTCATAAAATAATACCGCGAGAAGAAATTAGCGTCATTAAAAGCAGATGATATTACAGCCTGCTGCTGATTTTGAGCAAAAATATATTCAGGTTGCAATTTCATCCGTATCCGCCACCAGCGAAATTCAGCACCAATAGTTATTCTTGTTTGCCATCCAGTGGCTGGGAAAAAACTTTCATTGTTATATCCATAAGCAAGAGAATCATTGTAATAATTACTTACAATAATTTTTTTCAACTCAAAAACAGGCTTTTTATGAAAATCAGTTGCTGCGGTTATTTGAAAAGGTTGCAATAAAAATGAAAAATCTTTTGACACTGTTTGTTTATCAGGCTTTATCTGCTTAATCTGTTCTATCCGCAATGAGTCTGCCAAGTCAATTTCCTGCAATAAACCATTTTGCTGGGAATATACTGAGTTGACAAATCCAACAGACAGCAAGCAGAAAAAACAAAAAAAATGATATTGAACTATTTTTTTTACCACAAGTAAATTAAGTGAATTGAGGAGTAAAAATTTGTTTTTGAATTCCCTTCTACCCATGCATAATTACTGGAGTTCACCAATTGTGCATCCATGTTGAGCATTAAACGGCTAATTTGTTTCCGATACAATACTCCAACCGAAAAATCTGTCCAGGCGAATGGACGCAACAATAAGTTTCCCAATGTTCCAGCCAATGCTTTTGGGTCATTCTGAATCCGCTGGATAGTTATGCCGATTTTATTCATACCTTCTAACCTGCTAACGGTAATCGTTTGTACATTGTTCCCTTCACCACTTCCGGCTCCCAATATTTGTTTTTCATTGGTCATCCCTTGCAAAACACTGCCATGCAGGTACCAATTTCCAGCATTTCGAACAACATAATTTACACTTTGTGCCATCTGGGTAAGCTCTCCGTTAATTTCTAACCATCTATTCTTTTTATGGAGGGGAATCAAAGTTTTACCTCCTACGATATACGCAGATGAATGCGTAGGATCGATAATAAAATCCCTTGTATTGTAACTGTGATCATTATACCCATATTCAAAATAGAATTCTGTATGGGATTTCGGAAATACCCAACGTAAAAAAAGGCTTAACTGTTGATCTCTAGGAATTGTATCCTCGGCAGTGCCGCCAACATCTTTTTTAAAAAGTCCGCTGAATACTGGGAGATATTTTTTGAAAAACCCTTGACCTTGTTTTACTAAATCTGTATGATAAATCTGAAACGCCCTCGTAAATCCTATAGTAAAATTTTTAAAAAATGAAGGTTGATAAGAAAGCACCATAGCATTAAGATAACGCCAATCATCTGTCAAAGTAGCCGGTTTAAGATGAAAATTTTCATATAGTCTTCCATCAGCAGAATCTTCATTTAATTTACCACCGACTACCTGAAATTCAAAATTACCGATCGGTGTCAGAATTGGTTTATTACTATTGATAGTTAAGTGTGCAAAACCGGGTGCATTATTAGATAATAACAAAGCACTATATTGCCCCGGCCCCCACCATAAATTTGATGAAGAAGCACCAACACTAACCGGACCGATATTAAATTTCAAGAAAGATTGCCCTGCAAACACTTTCGTAAACACACCATTTGTTTTGGCACCATACGAATTACTGAAAGGAAATTGCGGGTTACCTGCATATACAAATTGAGGTTGAAAACGTATATCAAGCCATTTAGAAGTATACGCAACACCTACACTTAACTCTGTTTGCAGGCCTTTCGCCGGTATCATTCCTTCGTCATTCCAACCATAAGGGGTAGTTGAATTGAATTTTATTTTTATAGAAGCCGGCAGCAATCCGAAATACGAAGATTCCCTCAGTGTCGGCAAAATTTGTTTACCGAATATGAGAGATTGCAATAATTCTAAACTGTCTTTATCCTTATTTTTTCCCAGGGTATACTCTCTGGAAAAAAATAAGGGTTTTATCGTAAAAGAAATTGAGGAATCATACACCCCCATTAATTGCCTGCTTCTTAGCCATCCATCCAGTTCAAGGTCTCCAACAGGTAATACCTGACCTATTATAAGTGTCCCCTTAAAAACAAGCAATAGTATGAATAAAAGTGTTTTTTTCACTGGTCAGACTAATTAAACAGGCTTGGTCATCAAACGAAATTTGGTTGAAATTTCGGAAATTTTTTTTTCAAATAAGCTTTTGTTAATCTCACGTAATAAGTCAAAAGCGTAATAAAAGTATACAGCCAGAAAATGTTTTGTTTTTTTATAGAAAAGTCGCTTACTCCTGTAAAAATGATAAAATGTGAAATGATTCAGTTCGTTTTCATCAGGTTTACCTGTTGTGGCCCCTTCAAGATGTACAATACTTACAGACGGCAGGTACATTATTTTAAACCCGCTTTTTCGAATTCTCCAGCAAAGTTCTGTTTCTTCAAAATACAGGAAAAAATCTTTATCAAATCCACCAATCTCGTTCAATATATTTTTCCGGGCAAAAAAAGCAGCGCCTGACACATAATCAACTTCGCATCTGGATTTCTTTACGCTTGCTACTCCGGTGTCAAGTTTCTCGGCGTAATATTTCCTGAAAAGGAAATGAAACCCGATCGAAAGAAAATTACCTAAAAAAGTAGGAAAATTACCATAAGATGTTGCTGGATCACCTTTTGAATTAACTAAAGCAGCTCCACAAACACCCACATTGCTATTTCCCGGCTCATCCATATATTGGTAAAAACTATAAAGGCTATTTCCTAAAAGGATCGTATCAGGGTTTAACAGAAAAATATATTCTCCTTCTGCCGAACTGATTCCGATATTATTAGCTCTTCCAAATCCGATATTCTCTGATAACTGAATCCATTTAACCAGGGGGAATTCTTGCTGAAGTTCGTTTATATCGTCACGTGGAGATGCGTTATCTACGACAATTATTTCGTAAGCTATATCGCGGGTATACGTTATTATTGAATTGATACATTGCCGGACAAGCGCAGAACTGTTGTAATTGATAATAATAACAGAAACATCCACCCGTTCTTATTTTATCAGGAAGCAGTTTTGTCAGAAGCAGCTGACCCTGGGTAAGTAATAAAACAAATCAGTAAAGATAAGAACAGCCCTCCCACTAATCCTGCAAAAATGAGTAAGGTCAAGCTTTTCCTTTGATCCTGTAAAGGGTATTTTGAATTATCTAATATTTGTATAACAGGCGTTTGATTACTCATCGACATACGGCTTGCTTCGAGGTTCTTCATAACTTCGGTGTAAATCGCATAAGCAATCATTTTATCTCTTTGCGATAATTCTACCGGAACAGCAGCCGATCTGAATGCCTCATTTGCATCCAATATCTGGGATGAAGCAGATTGATAAGATTTATTTGTGAGTATTTGCTGAAGCGAATCCGCCTTTTTTTCCAGCCTTGCGATATTGGCCGCAGATACGCCGGTCTTTATGTCTATATAATATTTTTTTGTTTCCGCTAATAATCGCTCTGTAAACAGTTTAGAAAATACCTGGCTACGCGATAGTGTGTTGATCTTAATAATTGATCCTTTTTTATCAAGCCGCTCAACTGTTACATTTTTATGATAAAGCTGATCATAGAATACATAAAGCACACTATCCTGTAATTGGGTATGGGGCTGATTGGCACCTAACTGGCTGAATGAAATGCTTGACAAAGAACGGTCTTCGCCAGCCCATTTTTTCTTGAATCCCCCAACCTCAAAAAACAAATCTGCTAAAGTAGCCTGGGAGCCTTTCGTGGTATCTATTTTACTTAGCAGTGCCCTTTCAATAATAGTTTGAGAGCGAAGTATATTAAGGATATTATCTCCTGAAAAAATTCCCGCCCCACCACTTATATTACCGATATCAATACCAACCTGCGATGCCAGTCCGCTTAAGCCCCCCAGGTTTCCGGATTTTTCTTCAAGGATAAATGTTACGGTTCCTTCAAAAGCAGGTTTCTGTATAAAAAAATATCCAACAGCCAAAAGCGTAATACATGTTGTCAGGAAAAGGATCAAACGAACCTGTGCAATCAGGTAGGCAAAAAAGTGTTTCAACCCATCCAGTATTTCGGCGACACTAACAGCTTTTATTTGACTCGTCGGCATAGGCAGCTTTAATCGTTTCTTTCTATTTACCCTTTGATCTTATCTTATTTCAGTGTATTGATCAACACCACTGTTAATCCAAGTAAAGATGTAAGACTCGATACAAGCCCTACTGTTTCTCCTGTAGTCATTCTGGACGTTCTGCGCTGCGGCACATATATCTCAGACCCTGGCTTAATTTCGGGATAGCTATGAAAGAAAAGGAAATTCCGGGTACTGCGCACTTCGCCATTGGCATATACCACATAACTATGTCTGCGCGATGCCCCTAGTCCAAAACCGCCGGATTCCCTGACCGCTTCTTTAAATCCAATGCCCTCTCTGTAGATAATCTGCCTTGGCGAATTTACAGTTCCAAATGTTTGAATCGTTTGAATTGCTTTCGGTATTTTAAGTACATCACCCTCTTCCAAAAAAATATCTTCAACTGATCCGGGTTTTTGTAAGGCATCCCATAATCGAATACCTACAGGTTTCTGTTGACTCTCCAGCCTTTTTACAAGACTTGAATCAATTGCTGCGCCCACCCCGCTGTTACCTGCCCCTCCTGGTTGATTAATCAGGTTGGCTTTTGTATTGATCAAAGAAGCATCAGCCTGTGATATTCCTACGAATGTTTTGCGTATCAGGATAGCGCCCATTGGGAAAGCATTGGCCTTCAGCCCGCCTGCACGTTGTATAATATCAGATAATTTTTCATGCCCTGAAACAAGCGTAAATTTTCCGGGATAAAGAACTTCACCTTCAACTGTGACACTGATTTGTTCTTTGTATCCAGGTGCCCTGCGAACAGAAATAATATCGAAAGGCAATAATGTAAAATCAGATTCACTATCCGTTTTTGCTCCGCTTAAAGCAATTTCCTTAATTACGGAATAAGCGGTCGTATCTTTCTCAGAATCCGGCCTTAATCGCCTTGAAATCTCAATTTTTTGCCGGGTAGCGCCATCTTTGTAGCCTCCTGCAATTAATACGAGATCCTGTACAGTCATTCCTTCGTAATATTCAAAAGTGCCTGGGCTGTTTACTTCTCCATTAATGTATACACTGTATTTTTCTTTCAGTTCATTGCGTTCATAAATATGGATTGAATCTTCTCTAATAAGGTCAATGTTATATTTTCCCGATAATACTTCCTTGACATTAAAATTGATCAATGAAGGTGTATAATCTGAACGGTACCGGCGAATAACTGCCCTTTCAAAATAAGCCTGTTCACGGGGTTTGACAGCTAACATCAAATCGCGGAGGGTAGGCATTTGCTGGATACCATAAATACCGGGATGATAAACAGACCCGGTTACCATGATGCGGTCTTTATAAATATTTGCCAACGTATCAACTGCTAATGTATCCCCAGACTGCAAAGAAAATTCTTTGAGTTGATCTTGCTTCAAAGTAAGTATTTCCTTTTGTGTCAGTCCAATCCGTGTAACCCGAACGAACTCGCGAAAAGCCACATCTGAAAAACCACCGGCATACTTTATCAGATCTGTCGCATTTTCTCCCTGCTTTACGTCAAATATTGCAGGCTTTTTGAAAGCCCCTTTCAATGTTACTCTTTTTGTGTAAGGTGACACGCGGATCACGTCTTCGTCATGCAGCAAGATGTTGTTTTCCAAATCACCTCTTAACAAAAAATTATACAGATCAAATACTACAATTGTTTTACCTGCACGAACCAGTTCAATACTCCTGAACGAACCTATATCGTTCGGACCGCCTGAAGCATACAAAGCATTCATCAAAGTAGCAAGTGCCGATACCGTGTATTTACCAGGTCGCCTTACTTCACCCAATAAACTGACACTGATGCTTCTGATTTGCCCTAATGAAACCTGGACGGCTACTTTACCAGTAGCAATACCAGGATATATTTTTGCCAACGATTTTTTAATTCGTATACGCGCATCTTCAATACTCAGCCCGGCTACTTGTATCGGCCCGAGATTGGGGAAACGAATGTCCCCTTCTGTTGTGATTTTTAATTTTTTTGTGATATCAGATACACCATATACATCAATTACCAGCTGATCGTTTACTCCTAAAATATATCCTTGCGGAGTAGCTATTGAAAGGTTGGGCTCGAAACTCATATCAGCATTGTCGAATATCTCTGACCCAAAAACTGTTAAAACCCCTGAGGAATCTTTTTCCCGGATAGAGGGCCCCTTTGTGTACACTTTGTTGCGTAATACATAGGAGTCTGTCTTATTGTTGTAGGTACTTTTTGAAAGATCTCCTCCCACTTCCAGCATTGACATTCTTTTCTTTAATAGCATTATCTGGTCTGTAGAAAGGCCATACCCCTTTGCTTTTGCCTCCATATCTGATTCAGAAAGGCCAGACAACTGGTATTTGGAAATCAATTGCATTAATTGTTCATCGGACAGGTTATCTATACTAACCGGGATTTGTTGGGCAAATATTACAGTTTGCGCAATAGCGAAAACCAGAATCAGTAATAATCGAAATGACCGTATCATGATGTTAAAAGTACTGTAATACAATGAAAGTAAGTGGTCGGGTACATTGATTTTAGCGTTTTGCATCTTGTTATCTACTGTAAGGGTATGTGCTTTATTCAAGTTATAGAAAGGGGGGTAGATGGATTAACGCAATACGGATATTGCGAGGTTACTATCACAATAATATAATTTAGTAATAACTACCTAAAAGCTTTACATCTAGCATGGAGTATTCTAAAAATGATCAGGCTCCTGCATTATATGGAGCTTCTGATTAACATTCCAACTGCTATGTTTTATATTTATGAGTCTGAAAATATAAGTTTGCAACCCGATCTTTAAAATCAGGGCAATCTTTCAGAGCTAAGACAAATAGAGAATAAAGCAAGCTTACTATTATAAGTTATGAGAATTTATACTAACTCACTGCACGAGTTATGGAAACTACATTATCTTTTTCTTTATCCAGTCTTTCAAAAACAGAGTTATTACTTACAAATTCAGGTACTAGTTGTTTCATTTTTGCTACCAATTCCATAGAATTGCGTTTATCTTTTGCAATTGTAATTAGTTCCTCAAAATGAGCTTGCAGGTTATCAAGTGTTACGTTTCTCACTTTAGCTATCATGATCTTTTCATGATAGGTAGGCAATGTATTCTCTGAATCAGTCAGTAATTCCTCATAAAGTTTTTCACCTGGACGAAGACCGGTATAACGGATATCCACATCTATCCCTGGTACTAATCCGTAGAGACGGATCATTTTCTTAGCCAGTTCTACAATGGCTACGGGCTTACCCATATCAAAAACAAAGATCTCCCCCCCCTTTCCCATGGATCCAGCTTCCAATACCAGCTGACATGCTTCGGGTATAGTCATGAAGAAACGTGTAATATTGGGGTGAGTAACTGTAACAGGGCCTCCTTTTTCTATTTGTTCTTTAAAGCGGATAATTACAGATCCGTTTGACCCCAGAACATTCCCAAACCTAGTTGTAATAAATTTAGTTTGAACTTCTGGGAAGATACTATTCTGAATCATGTCCTCTCGGACATGTTTGTGCAATTGCTGTACATAAGCTTCTGCTAAACGTTTAGATGCACCCATCACGTTGGTTGGGTTAACTGCTTTATCTGTAGAAACCATTACAAAACGACGTGCATGATACTTTACTGCTAAGTCAGCAACAATTTTCGTACCCATGACATTAGTCAATATTGCTTCCGTTGGGCAGAGTTCCATCATCGGAACATGTTTATATGCAGCCGCATGATACACATAATGAGGTTCAAATTGATTAAACAATTCTTCCATACGTTGCTCATTAGTAATATCTGCCAAATATGGAATGCAGTGTGTGGTTGTTTTTATTTCACTTAATTCCAGTTCAAGTTGGTGCAAAGGGGTTTCCGCCTGATCACACAAAATAATAGATTGAGGCTCAAAATGCAACAACTGACGTACAATTTCGCTACCGATTGAGCCCGCGGCACCTGTTACCAATATGCGTTTGTCTCTTACTTGATTTTCTATTTCTTCGTTATTGATCCGGATGGACTCCCTTTCTAACAATTGCTCAATTTTAATTGTTTGAAGCTGCCCGGTTGAAAACTGGCCGTTAATCCATTTATCGAATGGGGGAACATTTAAAACAGTTATGTCGTGATCCAAACAAAAATCTACCAATTCATTCTTTTTGGCTGGCGCTAAAGCAAAAGCAGCTATAATGATCTCATCGATTTTCTGACTTTTTGTGATCGCTAGAAGATCTTGAGTATGCTGGATGCGAATTCCATCTACCACCTTGCCGACTTTTCTGGAGTCATCATCAACGAAGGCAACTATATTCACATTTGACGAAGAATCATGTTCTAATACCCGTTTCGTAGCGAAACCGGCCTCCCCGGCCCCGTAAATAACCACATTTTTCCTATCCATCTTATAGTTTCGGAAGTAACTGAAAAGATATTTTACACCTACCCTATAAGTAATTAGAAACAGAAAACTGAGTAATGCATATATGATAAGGGTAACATTAGAAAAAGAAAGTGTCCCGCCTGAACTCGATGCAACTAAACTTATAAAAAAAAGAACACTGACAGTCATTATTATAGCGTAACAAATCCGAAGAGCATCCTGCACTCCAGTGTATCTTATAATACCTGCATAGGTTCTGAAATTGATGAATACAATTGAATTAATTAGAAGAAGAATAAGCAGATTTCCACTCAGGTCACGGAAATTTATAGCTCCAACAGAAAGGTTAACCCTTACCAAATAAGAAAAAACCAAAGCAAAGCAACAAATTGCAAGGTCGATGATAAAAATTAACCAACGCGGTACAATGTTTATTTTTTTAAACAACATAACTCAGAATTTGAGTAGCATTAGAAATTCATTAAATTCTATCTCTCAAATAAGCTTGATTATATAATATATATTAAAAGGTCAACAGTTTTTGTATTTCTATCTAAAATTAGTATAATTACGTATTAC
>SAIX01000127.1 GCA_004028765.1 Chitinophagaceae bacterium
CAATGGCAGCGGCGATACGTCATTGGCATGGGAGGAAACGTTTAGTTATCTCTCTATCGCAGTTGCGGGTTGCCTGATCTGGACAATTGCAGACAGAAAAAGGAAATCTTACCAACTCGCCAATTACTGGCTTCGTACGGTGTTGCGTTATTTTATTATCATCAACTGTTTCAGGTATGGCTTCAGCAAATTGTTTGTTTCGCAGATGCCCTTCCCTTCCAATAGCCAGTTGGCCACACCGCTTGGTGATTTTTTACCGATGCGTTTATCCTGGATGTTCATCGGGTATTCTGCTCCCTATGAAATTTTTTCAGGGGTGATGGAACTGATGGCCGGCATCTTCCTGCTCTACCGCCGCACAGTTACACTGGGATTATTTGTAGCCGCTGCTGTATTTATCAATGTTATGGTACTGAACCTTTGCTATGATATCCCGGTAAAACTGTTTTCCATACACCTGGTGGTTTATTGTCTTTACCTGCTGGCAAATGATGCACCAAGGCTTTTCCGATTATTTTTCGCCAATCAATCACTGGGTGCATGCAGTTTATACAGTATACCCTTTTCAAAAAAATGGATGCGCATCACAAGAATCGTTGTAAAATCACTCTTCCTGCTTATGTATGTATTCGCTTCGGGATATGATATCCATGATTTCGCAACGAAGAACCGGCAAATCAAAGAAACGGCGCCTTTTAAAATTGGTGTGTATGATGTGATCACGTTTGCAGTAAACGGAGATACGATACCGATCACCCCGGCAGACAGCATCCGCTGGCGCGACTTTATTATTGACAACGGTAATGCAGGCAGCGTGGGTTCAGTGGATACCAGCTTCCGGCAACGCTACCGCAGGGGTTATTTTTTACTTGTGAAAGACAGCACTGCAGCGAATACAATTCTTTTAAAGAAAAATGCTGCCGTCAAAAATCCATTGTACCGTTTTCAATACAGTATACCCGACAGTTCTTCTATTGCTTTACAGGGAAGCCGGCAAAAAGATTCTGTTTATGTTTTGCTCCGGAAAAGTAAGCGGCATTTTCAACTAAGCGAAAAACAGTTTCATTGGATCAGTGAAGCCAACCGCTAAAAAAACAATGCCATCAAAATCTGATGGCATTGTTTTTTGGTAAGCAGATACTATCAGGCTGCTTTTTTGCCCATGCCATTTACCAACCCTACCACTGCGCCAGACACTGCCCCGAGTACGGCTCCGCAGATGATATCAACAAAAGATGCCTGCAGGTTGGAAATATTGGTTTGTCCATACATCATAAAATCAAAACCCGCAGTCATAAACAAACTGATCACAAAACCGGCCGTAGCGCCTGCGCCTGCTGTTTGTATATTGGCCCATTTTGTAAAAACATAGGATAGCACCAATCCGAAACATACTGACCCCAGTATCATGGCCCACCAGATCATTTCAGCGGGGGGCCGCATGACATTCGTGGCACTGCCCACATTTTTTGTAAAGAAATCCATCAGTAATAACCCGTAAAGAAGGTAACCTGCAAAAAAAGAAACGATACCACCGGCAATCCCCGAGAGAAGAAATTTTTGTGTGTTCATAGCAATCGTTATTTGAGGGTGAAAAGATTGAACAAAATAGAAAACGGAAAAGGCAAATGCAATAGCGGCGGCCCTATGTGGAAAAGTAGTTTTATGGCTTACTTCACTGATAATCAGCAGGAACTGGTCAGTTTTCTCAGGCTCGGCTCTTTTTAATATCTTGTTGAAAACTAACTGATCATGTTTCAAAAACTTTTGGGTGTTCTTATGACCACCACATTGTTGTGTACAGTTGCAACCGCACAGCAAAAGAAAAACCTCCCTTCAGAAGACTACGGAAAATGGCAAAGCATTGCCTCAACTGAGTTATCGCCCAATGGCGAATGGATCGCTTACCAGGTTACCGTTCAGGAAGACAATGATACATTGTATGTGCAGAACCGAAGTACGGGCAAGCTGTACAAGCTCGAGTTTGGAAGCATCCCCGAATTCTCAAAAGACAACCAATGGATCGCTTACCGCATCGGTCTGCCTTTCAAAGAAGCCGAAAAACTGCGTGACCAGGGAAAACCCATTGAATACAAAATGGGGCTGCTGCACCTTGCCAGCGGCAAAAAAGAAATTGTTCAGAATGTAACCCGTTTCGGGTTTTCAAGAAATGGTAAATTTCTTGCAGTATATCTCGCACCGCCTAAAGAAAACAAAGACAAGGGCAGTGTGTTGCTCGTGAAAAACCTTGCCGAAAATACCACACATACCATCGGTAACGTTACAGAATATGCTTTCAACAAAAAAAGTGATTTTATCGGTTATATTGTTGAATCCGCCAATGCTGCAGGTAATTCCGTTGAACTTTTTAACCTCAATCACTATCTCTTAAAAGTAGTGGCCAGCGACACACTCAAATTTTCAAAACTTACCTGGCAAAAAGAAGGCGATGGGTTGTGCTTCTTTAAAACATTCAAAAAAGAAGGTTATGAAGAGGAGAACGCCACCGTTTACAGCTATACCGGTATTTACAATACTGCTGTACTGAAACAGTTCGACCCTTTGGAAACCGCATCATTCCCGAAAAATATGCGGGTGTACAATGGCTCAGCTTTGAAAATGAGTGATGATATGAGCGCCGTTTTCTTCGGATTAAAAACATGGACAGCCAAGCCTAAAAAAGAAGATAAAAAAGCAGACAGCACCAAAGCAAAATCTGACAGCAGCAAAACCATGGCTGCAAAAAAAACAAACCCCGATGAAAAACTGCCCGCTGTGGACATCTGGCACTGGAAAGACACCGAAATTCAGCCAAGACAGAAAATCACTTACCAGCAGGATAAAGAAGCCAGTTTTCTCTCTGTATGGAATACCGGGTCAAATAATTTCTACCAGCTAGCCAAGGAAGCTACGCCCGATGCCCTGCTTACCGGTAACCAGCGATATGCCATCACTTCCACCAATAAAAAATATAAACCTGCTTTTAAAGAAGACTATGCGGATTTTTATCTTGTGAATACACAAACAGGCGAGGAAAAATTATTGTATGAAAAATCACTCTCAGGTTTTTATACCGGCCCACGTTCCTCTCCCGATGGAAAATATCTTTTTTATTTCCGGGATAAACATTGGTGGACCTATGACATCGCTACCGGGAAAAATACCAATATCACCCAGAATATAAAAACCGATTTCCAGGATACCCGGGATGACCATCCTGCCACCAGGCCGCCAGTTGGTACAGGTGGCTGGACAAAGGGCGATAAAGAAATTCTTTTGTATGACGAATACAATACCTGGGCCGTAAAACCCGATGGCACCGGCAGCCGTAAAGTAACGAATGGAGAAAAAGATGAGATCATGTTCCGTGTGTACCGGACAGATTTTGAAGATCCTTTTATCGACGACAGCAAGCCGGTTTATTTTACTGCATATGGTGATAAAAGCAAAAAAACAGGTTATTATAAATGGGAAAACGGATCAGTAGAAAAACTCGTGTTTGAAGATGTTTCTGTTTCGCGCCTCATCAAAGCGAAAGATGCAGAAGGCTTTGCTTACGTGAAACAGGATTATAACCAGTCGCCTGCATTGTTTGCCACCAACGATTTTAAAAGCGAGAATAAAATCACCGGTACCAATCCGCAGCAGGAAAATTATTACTGGGGCAAAAGCCAGCTTATTTCTTATACCAATGCAAAGGGAAAGAAAATGCAGGGCGCCCTCTTCTACCCTGCCAATTATGAGCCCGGCAAACAATACCCGATGATCGTTTATATCTATGAACTGCTCTCGAATACCGTACATGGTTATGTGAACCCTTCGGTAAGGGGCGCTTATAATACCAGCAATTTTACCACGGGCGGTTATTTTGTTTTCAGGCCTGATATAGTGTATGAAACCAACGATCCCGGTATCAGTGCTGTGAATTGCGTGGTGCCAGCTGTAAAAGAAGTATTGAAAACAGGCATGATCGATAAAGACAAAGTAGGGCTGATGGGACATAGCTGGGGTGCTTACCAGACTTCTTTCCTCGTTACACAAACCGATATTTTCAAAGCAGCCTGTGCCGGGGCACCATTGACAGACCTCATCAGTATGTCGATGAGCATTTACTGGAATTCGGGCACACCGGATCAGAAAATTTTTGAAACCAGCCAGGGACGTTTTGATGGACCCTGGTATGAGCGCACCGATGCGCATATCCGCAACTCGCCCATGTTCAATGCGGCCAAAATAAAAGCGCCATTATTGGTTGCATTCGGAGACAAAGATGGGGCGGTTGACTGGCACCAGGGAATTGAAATGTATGGCACGATGCGGCGGATGGAAAAACCACATGTGATGCTGGTATATGCCGACGAAAACCATGGGCTCGTTAAAAAAGAAAACCAGATCGATTACCAGCGCAAGCAGAGAGAATGGTTTGATCATTACCTGCTGGGCAAACCCGCGGAGAAATGGATCATGGAAGGTGTATCTTATCTCGACAAAATGAAAGAAAGAGAAAAAAGCAGCCCTGCCGCCCCGGGTAACTAAAGTTTTTACAGAAATAGATGAAACCTGCTTCCTTTGAGGCAGGTTTCTTAATTTCAGGAAGAAGAACTGAATCAGTCAAACGTATGCAACCAATCAATACTGCGATCCTTTCATTCGGGTTATCGGGCAAAGTATTTCATGCGCCCTTTATTCAACTGCATCCCGGTTTTACACTTTGCGGCATTTGGGAAAGAAGCAAATCAGAAACGAAAGAATATTATCCTGAAGCGCATATTTACCGTTCACTCGAAGAGATTTTACAGGATAATTCCATCGAACTGGTGATCGTAAATACACCAACCGCCACACATTTCGATTACACAAAAAAAGTACTGCAAGCCGGTAAACACGCTGTAGTGGAAAAAGCATTCACTACCACGGTTGCGGAAGCCATCGAACTAAAGGAGCTGGCTGAAAAAAAAGGGCTTGTTCTTTCGGTATTCCAGAACCGGCGATGGGACAGTGATTTTAAAACCGTGCAGCGCATCATCAAAGAAAACTGGCTCGGTGAGATTATGGAAGCAGAGATCCATTTCGACAGATACAAACAGGAACTGAGTCCTAAACCGCATAAAGAAATTGCTGCGCCCGGTGCGGGTATCCTGAATGATCTTGGTCCGCACCTGATCGATCAGTCGTTGGTATTATTCGGATGGCCCGATGCAGTATTTGCCGATCTGCGCAAAACAAGACCGGGTTCACAGGTCGACGATTATTTCGAGATCCTTTTATACTACCCCATACTCCGAGTGCGGTTGAAATCGGGCTACCAGGTGAGAGAACCCTTTCCCTCCTATGTAATACATGGAAGAATGGGATCTTTCCTGAAAAGCCGCGCCGACCAGCAGGAAGCTTTGTTATTGCAAGGTGCAAAACCCAATTTATCCGACTGGTGTACGGAGCCTGTATCAGAACAGGGATTATTACATACGGAGAAAGACGGTAAGCTGATCCGCGAAAAAGTGCCTACTGAAAAAGGGAACTATTATGGTTATTACGAAACCGTTTTTCAATCCATCCGGAACGGAGTGCCAGTTGCAGTAAGTGCCACTGATGGTATCCGTACCATGCAGATCATCGAAGCGGCAGAACAAAGCAGCGCCGGGAAAAAAGCAGTTATACTTACCGGCAGCTGATATGCATGCTTATCTCCAACCCATTCACAGTGCATTTCAAAAAAATGCGAATGCTGAAAATGCGGCAGGCATGAAAGCATACCTGTTGGATCAGTTTGAATTTTTCGGGATCAAAACACCCGGCAGGAGACCACTCGGTAAAACGCATTACAAAGAATATCCCATAAAAGATCTGAAAGAACTGGAGACAATTGTTTGGGAATGTTTTGAATTACCTGAACGGGAGTTCCAGTATTTCGGCATCGAACTTTTTGCCTTTCACAAAAAGGCCTGGAATTCAGGCTCCATCAAACTGATGGAAAAAATAATTCTCACCAAAAGCTGGTGGGATAGTGTGGATCATATCAATGCCGAACTGCTCGGCCCTTATTTTCTCCGGTTCCCGGAAAAGACAGCCGCCATTACCGGTAAATGGAACAAATCGGAAAATATATGGCTGCAGCGCAGCAGTATCTTATTTCAAAAAGCCTACAAAGAGAAAACAGATACAGAATTGTTATCGCGCTATATCCTTCATTGCGCCGGCTCGAAAGAATTCTTTATCCGCAAAGTGATCGGCTGGATGCTGCGGGAATATGGCCGAACAGATCCGGCATGGGTAAAGAAATTTGTAAAGCAGCATTCAGCCATACTTTCTCCTTTGAGTCAACGTGAAGCATTAAAAAACCTGAAATGAATACTGCACAAAAAAAGGAACACCTTTTTACAGGCATTCCTTTTTATTATTTCTCAAATCAGGTTACATCTTTTTAGCGTCTTCCAGGAATTTAGCAAGACCGATATCCGTAAGCGGATGCTTCAGCAGTCCGAGAATGGAATCCAGCGGACAGGTACATACATCGGCACCCAGTTCGGCTGCTTTGATGATGTGTAAGGCATTGCGGATAGAAGCTGCGAGGATTTCTGTTTTGAAACCCTGGATATCATAAATATGACGGATCTGCCCGATCAGTTCCATACCATCCCAGCCACTGTCGTCGATGCGGCCAATAAAGGGTGATACATAAGAAGCCCCCGCTTTTGCTGCGAGGATTGCCTGCCCGGCAGAGAATACCAGTGTACAATTGGTACGGATGCCGTTATCGGTAAACCATTTAATGGCTTTCACACCGTCTTTTATCATCGGCACTTTTACCACGATATTGGGATGGATCGCAGCCAGTTTTTTTCCTTCTTCCACCATGGTGGCGAAATCGGTAGAGAGCACTTCGGCACTGATATCTCCATCCACCAGTTCACAGATGGTTCTGTAGTGCTGCATAATGGCTTCTTCCCCTTTCACCCCTTCTTTGGCCATCAGGCTGGGGTTGGTGGTAACGCCATCGAGGATCCCTAAATCATTGGCTTCTTTGATCTGTGCGAGATTGCCGGTGTCGATAAAAAATTTCATGGAGATTCAGATTACGGATTTGCGGATTGTGAATAACGGATTGTGTTCGTTACAGGATTAATTCGTCAACCCGTTTATTCGCAATGCACGAATTAAGAAATAAAAAATGGCAGGCTACTCACATCGCACCGCTACAACCGTTTATCCTTGCTGCATTCCTGCCCTGGGGAGGTTCACAGGAGCTGGTCGTGTAAGACCTGCCGGCGCAAAAGTAAGGGATGGGCCGTTATTTTCCAGTTTTTAGCGAATGTTTCTCGAATTAACGGTAGTGATCCCCACCAGCTCATCATGGCGGCTGCTGAAGGAGCGGAAATAAAACAATACGGTGTATTCGTTCTCAGTTTCCCAGTAATTTCCTTCCGTTAATGCCGGATCCCCTTTTGCCTCCCGGTTTCTGTCGTCTTTCGCAACATATATATAACTGTAATAACCCTGTTTCAGCAGCAGTGACTTGGTATATACGCCTTTGGTGGCATCGTATTGCATCCGGGAAGTATCTCCAACCTGGTTGCCCGTCATCTCACCTAACAGATACACCGATTTCCCGGCATATGGCTGGTTATTTGCAGGAGCGAAAGTAAAATGTACCCATGCATAATCGGTTTGCCACCAGGGATTGAGTGATTCTGTGGTGTTGATCTCATCCCAGCCATTTCTGTCGCGGAAAAAAAGATAGCGAAGGTTATTGCGTTCCACATCTGGTTTGATATATACATCGAACGGTGTACGCAATTTATCAACCTTGTCCATCCTGTCGGAAAGAAAACGGAAATTCTGCAGATCGGCCCAGCGGTATTCTTTCCCCGCAGGGAAAATACAATCCTGCTCTGCATTGTATTCTAAATTTTTCCCCCGGATAAAAGTGGGTTGTATGTTTTTGATGGCATTGTCCCAGCAATTGTTTTGCAAAATCACCAGCCGGGTCTGCTGCGGGCTCAGTACATTCAGGTCCTGCGTGTTCACCACCACCTGTAATTTCTGGTGGGTGCGCAGAATCTCATTGTCAAATGGCTGTTGCACGGCTGCCCCAACTGCTGCGCGGCTGTCGACCACCATCATGCGTTTTGTAAAAACGAGTTTCGATGTATCCGAATCCTGGAAAACCTTGAGCAGGTAATTGCCGCTTTTGGAAGGGATACAATTGCGCTCAGGCAACAATGCCTGGTAATGCACATATTTTGTATTGGCGATCGTTGACATCCGGTATTGGCTCAACCGGTTTTGGGTAAAGCCTTTGATATAATCAAAAACGTTTACATCAGCCGGCGACCAGTCGGCATTACAGAGTACAAATGTGTAATAATAATTTTTAGGATACCCGCACATATCATCAAAGTGCAGTTCTAGTTGTTCGGATGAACCCAGTGAGAACAGGGCTATGCTCGACTGGTTATTCTGCTGGAAAAGTTTTACCGTGTGGATATCGGGGTTATAGATATGATCGGGCAGGCGTTGGGCCAATAATTTTGTACCAGGAAAAAAGAGCCAGAAAAGCCAGGTATATCTCATAAAAAAAATTCAGTTAAACTTACAACATTTCTCTAACGGAAATGGGTTTGTTGTATTCGAAGCGGCAATGTAGTTTTGATTGAACCAAAATCGTGCCATTGAGCCTGGCTTTTGATATAGCCCGACGTATCGCTTTTAACCGGCAGAAATCATTTTCCCGTTTTATCATACGGCTTTCTGTTGCGGCAACCGCCGTAAGTGTATTGTCGATGATCCTGACACTGGCTTTTGTAAATGGTTTCCAGGAAACGGTATCAGGAAAAGTATTCAGTTTCTGGGGGCATATCCGCGTGCAGAAATACGAACCGAACAAAGCCCTTGTTGCAGAAGAGACCCCGATAGAACAAAATGCTGCGATTGAAAAACTGGTTCGCGGAACAGCGGGTGTGGTGCAGGTGCAGAATTTCGCCACGAAATCGGCTGTACTTGAAAAGAACAAAGAGATCGAAGGGGTGCTTGTGAAAGGGGTCGATAAAAATTATGACAGTACACGTTTAAAACCATATCTGACCGCCGGGCGATGGCTTCGTTTTACAGATTCTGGTTATGCAAAAGAACTGGTGCTCTCTGCACAACTGGCCGCACAACTCCGGATACAACTAAATGATACCATCACGGTATATTTTATTTCTTCGATCGATGGATCGAGAACTTACCGGAAATTATCGATTGCAGGTATTTATAAAACAGGGATCGAAGAATACGACAGGCTGTTTGTGCTGGGCGATCTGGGCCTTATCAGGCGCATCAATAACTGGCAGCCGCAGCAAACCGGCGGGTATGAAATTTTTATCAACGACCATCATGCCATCGATTCAGTGAACAGTCGCCTTTCTGATGCATTGCCCGCCGAATGGATGAGCCGCAGCATCCGCGAAGTATACCCGAATATTTTTGACTGGCTCAATATCCAGGACGTAAACAGGAATGTGATCTTTATCGTAATGTCGGTAGTGGCCATTATCAATCTTGTAACCTGTTTGCTCATCCTGATCCTTGAAAGAACAAGGATGATCGGTATCCTCAAAGCATTGGGTGCGGAAGGAACCAAGCTTGTGGAAGAATTTATCAAGAGCCCGGTAAAAATCCGCCACATCTATGCGCTTGAAACATGGGCAGCAGCACACCCGGGTATT
>SAIX01000128.1 GCA_004028765.1 Chitinophagaceae bacterium
CCACTGCCCACTCACCATTCACCTTTTCACCGCAGAGACGCAAAGAACACGGAGTTTCGCAGAGAGGTGTTTGCTCGTTTATTGGTTTTTGGTCGTTGGTTTTTCGTCTTTGGTTGAACAGATGCAAAGGGGGCGGAACGTACAAGTGTGCGACGCAACAGGAGCGGAACAAAGAACAAAAGCCGGGTACAAAATGCATGAACACCAAATGCCAGGTTCGCTACTTTAAATGAAACATTGCAACGCGTTAGGCATTCAGCATTTTGCATTCTGCATGCAGCCACTTTGAAAATACACAATTTCATTTTATCTTGTACCAAACAAAAAACACTATGGCATTACCGGTAAACAATAAGAACGGCGGAAAACCCGGCGGAAAAGGCCCTAAGGGCGGTCCGGGGGGCAATTCCAAATTTATCAGCAAACCCAGTGCGTCCAAACCGATGGGCGGTGGTAAAAAACCGGTTAAAACAGGCGGATCAAGGGGAAGCTGATGATTACCGATTGAAGAAAAATAAAAGGGGCAGAAAATACTGTCCCTTTTTTATTGGTATTCGTACAGATAATCTGTGCCATTTTCGTTCACCACAGCAGGATAACCATTCGCCGTATAACTTTTGTATGTGGTAATATGTGTGCCGGTAACAGGGGCTGCGGTTAACGAATAGGTGGTAACGGTTTGTTTAGAGATATTGTTTTTATTGGCACCATAGGGCATTACCCAGATATCTTTCAGCGGATTTGCATACGAATCATATTCGTATACATAATGAATATTGGGTGTTTGCAAACCGGTATTGTATTGGTACATATCGGATGAAACAATATTATCCGAGCTATTGTACTGGTATGTGTATTTGATAAATAATTGTCCGCTCACAGCGTCATACGAATTGGCAGTAACCAGTCTGCCCGAAGCATCATATTCATTCACAGTACGGGTGGTATACTGCGGGTTGCCGTTGGTAGAACGATAGGTTCTGATCTCGGCAACACGGCCATTGGTATCGTAGCTGAGTTCATTGTAGCCCGTTTCCATTTTTTCTACCGTCATGGCCGAACTGATATTAAAGGCATTTTCAATTTTCACCAGTTTTCCTGAAGCATCATAGTAGCGCTTGCTTTCACTGGCCCTGATACCAAGAGACAAATAACCGGTGTTGGTAACAAGGCGGCCATTGCCGTCGTAACGGAATTCGCTTTGCACATTTCCCCCAACAAGAATCCTCGCCAGTTTCGGGCTGTTATTGTTCGGGTTTGTTACTCCTGCATCCTTGCTGCAGGCAAACAGCATCATGCAGGCCACCGGGAAAAGAAGTGATTTTTTCATACGCGGTTTTGCGGGTGACACAAGCTTTTGCCCGGCCGTTGCATCAAACAAAGATCATTTCTTTGATTACCCGAGCCTGTCGCTGATACTCAATCCGTTTTTCCGTAAAGTATCTAGGGCAGGTTCATAGCCTGCATCTGCGTGGCGAATCACCCCCATCCCAGGATCATTTCTTAATACGCGTGCGAGCCTTTTATCGGCGTCTTCTGTTCCGTCTGCCACGATCACCATTCCTGCATGGATGCTGTAACCCATGCCCACACCGCCACCATGGTGCAGGCTTACCCAACTGGCGCCACCTGCTGTATTCACGAGAGCATTTAAAATGGGCCAGTCGGCAACTGCATCACTGCCATCGAGCATGGATTCTGTTTCGCGGTTGGGAGATGCCACTGAACCGGTATCGAGATGATCGCGGCCAATCACGATCGGTGCTTTTACTTTACCGGTGCGCACGAGTTCATTAAACGCAAGGCCTGCCTTTTCCCTTTCACCCTGTCCCAGCCAGCAGATCCTTGCGGGCAGTCCCTGGAAGGCGATCCGCTCCTTCGCCATTTTCATCCACCGCTGCAGCGAATGGTTTTCAGGAAACATTTTGATGATAAGATCATCGGTTACCGCAATATCTGCAGGGTCGCCGCTCAATGCCGCCCAGCGGAAAGGGCCTTTGCCTTCACAAAACAAAGGCCGTATATATGCCGGAACAAACCCTGGAAAATCAAATGCATTTTTCAATCCCCTTTCCTGCGCCCTTGCACGGAGATTGTTCCCGTAATCAAATGTGATGGCACCACGTTTCTGTAATTCCAGCATCAGCTCCACATGCAGCTTCATGCTTTCATAACTCATATCAATATACCCTTCAGGATTCTGCTCCCGAAGAACATTGGCTTCTTCATTGGATAATGTATGAGGGATATAACCGATCAAAGGATCATGTGCCGAAGTCTGATCAGTGAGCACATCGATGCGGATATTTCGGTCGATGATCCTTTGCAGCAGGTTCACCGCATTACACAATACCCCAATGCTCAGGGCCTCCCCTTTTTGCCTTGCCGCAACGGCTATATCAATGGCCTGATCGATATCTGTGAATTTCTGATCAAGGTATTTTGTTTCCAGTCTTTTATCAATGCGCCATTCTTCCACTTCAGCAACGAGGCAAACTCCTCCATTCATGGTTACCGCCAACGGTTGGGCGCCACCCATACCACCCAGTCCGGCAGTAACACTCAGCGTGCCTTTGAGGCTGCCGCCAAAATGTTTGTTGGCAACTGCGGCAAAAGTTTCATAAGTACCCTGTACAATTCCCTGCGAACCGATATAGATCCAGCTACCGGCCGTCATCTGGCCATACATCATCAGTCCTTTTTTCTCGAGCTCCGTAAAATGCTCCCAGTTGGCCCACCTGGGAACAAGTTGTGAATTGGATAACAAAACACGCGGGGCATCCTTATGCGTTTTTAATATGCCCACAGGTTTACCACTCTGTATCAGCAGGGTTTCATCGTTCTCAATATCTTTCAATGCTTTGATGATAAGGTCGAGGCTCTCAAAATTCCTTGCGGCTTTTCCTCTTCCGCCATATACGATCAGGTCATCGGGCCGCTCTGCCACTGCCGGGTCCAGGTTATTCAGGAGCATCCGCAATGCGGCTTCCTGTATCCATCCCTTGCAGTTGAGTGTATTCCCGGTAGGCGTTTTATACAATACAGGATCATACCTGTGGTAAGCAGTCGTGTTCATTGGCAATCGTTTGATGAAAGTTAAAAGTTAAAAGTGAATAGTCAATAGTTTTGAAGCGCTACTTTTCACTATTCACTATTCACTTTTAACTCAATCAGCCAGTTCCTCATACGCCCCCTGCAGTTCATTATACGAATGCTGGTCGCCTGCTTTTTTTGCTGCGGCCATTCCTTTTTCATACCATTGAAGTGCCAGCTGTATTTGCTCCTGTCGTTCCAGTAATTTGCCGAGATGATAATAAGACCCGATATAATCAGGGAACTCTGTCAGTATCGCTTCAAACAATTCTCTTGCGCCTGCATCATCCCCCGCTTTGCTATATTCCAATGCCAGGGCATGCCGGAGAAAATTGTCCTTAGGGCTGGATTGCAAAAATTCTTTGATGCGGGAAATACGATCCATGTTGTAAAGTTACGAGTTGGGCGTTTGGCGTCAGGAGTTGGGAAAATTTTTTAACCCCTGACTCTTGATTCCAGGCTCCCGGCTAAATTAATTTTTCCGCTCTCAAATCCTTCCTATATTTGCTAATAGTTGTTTATGCAACTAACAATTGTTAACAAAAATTTTTCCATGAAAATTCTCGTGTGCATCAGTAAAACACCCGATACCACATCGAAGATTGCCTTTACCGACGGCAATACCAAATTCGATGAGAACGGTGTTCAGTGGATCATCAACCCCTACGACGAATGGTACTCCCTTGTACGCGCCATTGAACTGAAAGAGAAAGATCCTTCCGCAACCATTCACCTCGTAACGGTTGGTGGCGCCGATTGTGATCCCATTATCCGCAAAGCGCTGGCGCTGGGCGGTGATGAGGCTTTCCGAGTAAATACCGACAGTACAGATAGTTTTTATATCGCTGCGCAAATTGCCGAAGTGGCAAAAAAGGGCGGGTATGATCTCATCTTCACCGGTAAGGAAGCCATCGATTACAATGGCTCTTCCATCGGTGGCATGGTTGCCGAACTGCTGGATATGCCTTATGTATCGCTTGCTACTTTATTTGACCTGAACGGCAATACAGCCACCATCACCCGCGAAATTGAAGGCGGCGAAGAAGTGGCTGAAGTGTCTTTGCCTGTTGTGGTAAGCTGTCAGAAAGGCGTGGCCGAACAACGTATCCCCAATATGCGCGGTATCATGGCTGCACGCACCAAACCCCTGCAGGTAGTTGAACCCGCAGCAGCTGACACACTAACCAGCATCGTAAGTTTCGAACTTCCGCCGGCAAAAGCAGGTGTAAAACTGGTAAGCCCCGATAATGTGGCAGAACTGGTTCGTTTGCTGCACGAAGAAGCGAAAGCGATATAATTCAGTCGGGAGTTAAGAGTCAGGAATTAGGAGTAAGGAGTTTGGAGTGAATCGTTGAGAATTGGATTTTTTACCAGGCAGTTGAATCATTCATCCGCTTTTGTTGCGTCGCACACTGGTACGTTCTGTTCGCCGCGCAGCAAACAAATCCAATTACCGATAAACGACTAAACCTATAAACAAATAAACCAAAGACCCATAAACACCTCTGCGAAAACTCCGCGCCCTCTGCGGCTTTGCGGTGAAAGGGTGAATGGTGAATGGGCAATGGTGAATTTGCTCAAATCAATTCCGCACTAATAAACTAATAAACCAAAGACTAAAGACCAACAGCTAAAAGCCAAAGACCAACCGCCAAACACTAACAACCAATAAACCAATAAACGAATCAACCTATAAACTTTACCCATGTCAGTCCTCATTCTCGCCGACCAATCAGAAGGCCATATCAAAAAAGCTTCTTTTGAAGCGCTCACGTACGGTGCTGCCATTGCCAAGCAAACCGGCACCACTGCAGAAGCACTGGTACTCGGAACTGTAAACGATGATCTTTCTGCATTGGGAAAATACGGTATCAGCAAAGTACACCAGCTTGCCAGTGAAACACTGAACCATGTAGATGCCCAGTTATATGCCAAACTGATTGCAGAAGCGGCAACCGCCACCGGCGCTACTGTGATCGTGTTTTCACATAACCAGACAGGTAAAGCCGTTGCATCGCGTGTGGCCGCGCGGTTAAAAGCGGGCATTGTTACGGGTGCATGCGCTTTGCCGGATACCAGCAATGGTTTCGTGGTGCGTAAAACCGTTTTCTCCGGAAAGGCTTTTGCGAATGTGCGTATCAACTCTGATGTAAAGATTGTTTCACTCAATCCAAACAGTTATCATACAACAGCAGGTGAAGGAACGGCAGAAGTGCTGCAAATGAATATTGCTGTGGATACTTCCAGAATAAAAGTTACAGCTGTTAATAAAGTCAGCGGCGAAGTACCCCTGACCGAAGCGGATATCGTAGTAAGTGGTGGCCGCGGATTAAAGGGCCCCGAAAACTGGGGCGTACTGCTCGACCTTGCAAAAGAACTGCATGCTGCCACTGCCTGCAGCCGCCCTGTTGGTGATGCACACTGGCGGCCACACCATGAACATGTGGGACAAACCGGTGTACAGGTAGCGCCTAATTTGTATATCGCACTCGGCATTTCCGGGGCCATCCAGCACCTGGCGGGTGTGAACAGGAGCAAGATCATCGTGGTGATCAACAAAGATCCCGAAGCACCTTTCTTCAAAGCCGCAGACTATGGTATCGTAGGCGATCTCTTTGAAGTGGTACCCAAACTCACAGAAGAAATCAGGAAGATGAAAGCAGCATCCTAGCATAACAAATATCGAACAAGGAACAAAGAATGATGAAGAGGTAGCGGAGTTGTTTATTGGTTTATTCGTTTATTAGTTTATTAGTGTAGATGTTGAGTTGTCATACTCACCACTGACAACTCACCACTCACCCTTTTCACCGCAGAGCCGCAGAGGGCGCGGAGTTTTCGAAGAGCTGTTTATTGGTCTTTGGTTTATTTGTTTACTGGTTTATTAGTGTAGAATTGATTTGAACATACTCACCATTGCCCATTCACCTTTTCTCCACACACCTATTTCATCAAAAGCCGACAAGAAACCACCAATCCCTAATTCTTAATTTTTAATTCTTAATTCTTAATTACTATCCACCCCTCCCAGTTTCCGGTAATCTTCTCTCGCCGGGTAAAACACATCCAGTATGCGGCAACCGGTAATGGCAAGGCCGGAATGTTTTACGCCCGAAGGGATCACCACCACTTCGCCGGCAGAAAAACGAATCGGTTTTCCATCGAGCGTAAGTTCAAATTCTCCTTCCAGCATGATCGATACCTGCTCATTTGCATGGGAGTGTTCAGGCAGTACTTTTCCGGCTTCTACATCCACAAATGAGAAAGTCATATTGCCGGTATGGATAAACCGTGCAAGGTATCCATCGATCAGTTGCTTCGCCTCAATGGCAGATACTGTTATTTTTGACATGGGTTATGAATTGAAGGGTTCGTTAGTCGGTGGAATTATTTAGTGTTTATTGGCTTATTGGTCTTTGGGTGTTAGCCTTTAGTCTTTGGTTTAAACACACTCACAACTGCCCACTCACCATTCACCCTTTCACCGCAGAGCCGCAAGGGCGCAAAGTTTCGCTAAGTGTGGTTAAAAAAGTTAAAAGGGTAAAAAGGGTTAAAAAGATTTCACTTCTTCTGTTAATTGTTCATTTGTTCTTTTCGACACTCCTTGTTCCTTGTTCAATATCCGATATTCATTTTTGTTTTTCACTAAGCTTCCTGAAGTCTTCCCTAACCGGTGTAAATACATCCATCAGTTTGCAATCTGTGATGGCCAATCCGGAATGCGGCACATCCGGTGGTATCACGATGAGGCTGCCCGGACCGAAACGTATGGGTTCCCCTTCAATCGTTAATTCAAATTCGCCTTCCAGCAACATTGCAGCCTGCTCCTGCGGGTGCGAATGCCTGGCAGAGGCAGAACCTGCTTTCACTTCCAGGAAGGAAAAACTCATGCGTTCGGTATGTATCAGCCTAGCACTGTAACCAGGAGAAAGTTCAATGGGCCTTATGTCTGCGATCTTATGCTCGTACATCACAATGGTTTTCTGCTAATTTAATTGCTAATAATGGATATGGCATAAAAAAGCGCCGGTTGGCTAACCGGCGCTGCTCAAAATTTCCCTGTGCAAATGAATTTATTTCGCGAACAGATGGATGGCTAATTGTACATCTTTGGAAGGACCATTGTAATTGATGCCGAGTAAGGTACGGTCGAGGCTGAAGAAAGCCTGGCCAAAGAAACCTTTCTCGCTGGCGCTGCGGATATTAGCTGTGAATTTCACAGGCACGCTTGCTCCTTTGATGCTCAGGTTGCCATTGATTTCAGCTACCGCATCGCTCGTATAATTTACAGAGCTGATAGTGTAAGTAGCTTCGCCGAATTTGGCCACATCAAAGAAATCAGCCGTTTTCAGGTGACCAGCCAAACGGTCGCCGGCAGGATCGGTTACTTTGAGATTGGCAAGATCGATCACAAAGCTTCCGCCTTTGAGTTTTCCGCCATCCAGTTCAACCGAACCGCTTTTCAGTGAAAAATAACCTGTGTGAAAATCACCTGCCTTGGAACCGATCCAGTCGATACGGCTTTTCTCAGTCACAACAGCGAGTGTGTTGGGCGCTTTTTTCATTTTTCCGGCGGTAAAAGAAGAGAAGCCCAGTACAAGGGCAAACCCAGTTAATGCAACGATTGCTTTTTTCATAATTGTATTTTGTTTTACGCAGTTTAAAAGGAACCATACCAAAAATAGGGGATTTAATGTTATAACAATAATAATTATGGCCGGCGGTGAATCCCGGTTTCGCTTATCTTCGCAAAAAATTTTTTCCGCATGAACCTCCATGAATACCAGGCCAAGGAATTACTGAAAAAATACAATGTTCCTGTACAGGAAGGCATTGCCGTTGATACCGTAATGGCAGCCGAAGAGGCTTACCGCCAGATCAAAACCCAGACAGGCAACAATTTTGCCGTTGTAAAAGCGCAGATCCATGCAGGAGGGCGCGGTAAGGGAAAGATTGCAGGTACTGAACAACGCGGGGTAGCTGTAGGTAAAAGTCTCGAAGATGTAACCAATATCGCAAAGAATATTCTCGGCGGAACGCTGGTAACCATCCAAACGGGTGCGGCAGGGAAAAAAGTGAATAAAATACTGGTGGCGCAGGATGTTTATTATCCCGGCCCCAACCCGGTAAAAGAATTTTACCTCTCCATCCTACTCGACCGAGCAAAAGGAATGAATGTGGTAATGTACAGTACAGAAGGCGGTATGGATATTGAGGAAGTGGCGCACAAAACACCTGAAAAAATATTCAAAGAGTGGGTGCACCCCGGCGGGCCTTTACAGGGTTTCCAGGCAAGAAAAATCGCATTCAACCTGGGCCTTAGCGGGGAAGCTTTCAAGAGCTGTACAAAATTCGTGACCAATCTGTACAATGCCTATGTAGGCCTTGACTGCAGCATGCTCGAAATTAACCCGCTCTTTAAAACAAGCGACGACAAGATCATTGCAGTGGATTGTAAAATGAATATCGACGAAAACGCATTGATGCGCCACCCTGATGTTGCTGCCTTGCGTGATGTTACCGAAGAGGACCCCACAGAAGTGGAAGCCGGCCAGTACAACCTGAACTTTGTAAAACTGGATGGCAATGTGGGCTGTATGGTAAATGGAGCAGGTTTGGCAATGGCCACGATGGACATGATCAAACTCAGCGGCGGCGAACCCGCCAACTTCCTAGACGTAGGCGGTTCGGCAAATGCACAAACCGTGGAAGCCGGTTTCCGCATCATCCTCAAAGACCCGAACGTAAAAGCGATCCTCATCAATATCTTCGGCGGTATCGTTCGTTGCGACAGGGTTGCGGCTGGTGTGATCGAAGCATTTAACAAACTCGGCAATATACATATCCCCATCATTGTACGCCTGCAGGGCACCAATGCAGTGGAAGCGAAAAAACTCATTGACGACAGCGGGCTGAAAGTGCAATCCGCCATACTGCTCAGCGAAGCAGCCGACCTGGTAAAGAAGGCGGTTGCCTGATCGTTTCGGTGATCAAATAAACGGATTTTTCAATGCCGCCACTGTGCGGCATTGCTATTTCCGGCTTACCGGTATTTGTTGCTGAAACCTTACACCGTTTGCTGTAACACCGGTAACCGTAACAAGGTAAGTGGCAACTGCATCAGCTGTATAAAACTGGATAGTCGCTCTGCCTTCCTTATCCGTTAAGCCATCGCCGCTCCAGAAAATCAATGTACGGCTATCAGGTATCTTCGAATTGCGGATCTCTTTCACCGAATAATCCCGCTGCTCAAACGGTTCCGGTACCTGGAAGCCTTTTAGCCGCAGGTTGCGGATGCCATTGGCTTTGCTGTTATCATCGATCACAAGTTTCGATCTTGTGTTTACAATGATCACCCCATTCCCGCCCCTGCTTCCATACATTGCCGCTTCAGGGCCTGTAAGCACTTCTATAAATTCCACAACAGATGGATCGATACGGTTCAATGCCATTAAGAGCGGGCTTGGTTCCGAACCCGGTAATTTATCCGCAGTATCGGTTGGGATCGGCATACCATCCACAACCAGCAATGGTTCCGTAGCCGCTCCCACCCCGAAAGAATTACCGCCGTTCACTGTTACATACCCATTGCGGAGATGTATGCCCGGTACACGGAAAACCACATTCCCCAAACCACTGGGCGGCAGTTTTGCAAATGCTTCAGGCGGGATAATTCTGGAGAAAAGGCTCATCCTTTTTTGGGTATCGTACCCGGGATCTTTTTTGATGAGACCCGTTACAGTAACATCTGCCAGCCACTCTTTCCCGCGTTTTTGCAGAACGGTATCTTTCGCCGACTGTACCGTCATCGTTTTACGCACCGTTTCAATCGTTTCTTTGATAAAATACTGCTTCAGGTTTACCGGCGTTTGCACTTTTGGCAGCTGCAGTTTATTTTCAAGAATGATCTTTCCCGGGTATAAGCGCCCGTTCTGATCGGTAACCTGCAGATTGAATTTTGTTTGATCATCATATGCCGTAAAAGGGAAACAGAAAACACCTTTTGCGTCCGTGGTATCCGTTTCAAATATTTTTGTTTTCAGGTCGCCGAATAAAGTGATGATCTTTCCCGCTACGGCCCTGCCCTTTTCGTCCTCAACATGTCCGGTGATAAAAAAGCTGCTGTCTTCTTTTTCAGTTGCTGAAACCGTATGCAATAAAACCGGCTGTTTTTCTTTTGCCAGAAGATACAATTCCCATTCACCTGCATTCCGTTCCGGCAAACCGCTGACCGTACCCGGGAATTCAGCCATCATTTTTTTTGTCAGCGAAGCAGGTTTGATGGGATCATAAAAAGCTTCCCGGGCAATGTCTTCCACTTTTACCAAAAAAGAACCTACCTGCGGCCTGTTCTCTTTGTCGCTGATCTGTAACTGAATGGTCGCTTTTTCCCTGGCGGGATATTGGGGCTTATCTGCAGTTAACTGAACAATTGTTTCGTTACCCTGTACATAAAAACTTCTGCGCGACAGCAGGCGGAAACGATCGTCGAACAGCAATAATTCAGACACACCCTTCGGGAAACGGTATTCGGGCAAAACCTGGTCGTACGATCCGCGGCCAACGGCAGAGAAACAAAGACTATCTCCCGAAACACCCAGCACATAGGTAAGCTTGTCTCTGCGGAAAATCGAATCTTCCAATACCACCCGCAGTTTGCGAACACCATTTTTTTCAATCAGCCCGATCTGTGCACCAAAAAGATCCACTTTGGGTAAAGTATATACCAAATCCGGTTTGCCGTTGCGGGTAATGTGCAGCCGGTATGGATGCCATGTCCAGCAGAAAAAAGATAACTTACCCAGCCCTGTCTCATTCGAAGAAAATCGGGTAACCACAGAATCCGCATCGGTAAGATAGCCTGATACCCGGACCGCATCCCCATTGGCATCTTTTGTTTCAAAAGCCACTACGGTTTCTGCACCCCCGATCATCGTTCCCCCTTCAGGGAAAAAACGGATGCGGAGAGAATCGTCGGGCAATTTTTTTTCTTTTTTGAGATCGGTGGCCAGCTCTTTCGCATCGGGCCGCAATGCATTGATCACATAAATCGCCTGCACATCCATCGGAGCATCGGCAGATAAGAGGCTTCGCCGGGTATAGGCGCGCAGCCAGTAATGGCCTGAGGCCAGCGTATCCGGTAAAATAAATCCGCCATCGGTTTTGAAAGATGCTGCGTTCAGCATTGCCTGCTGCAACACATGGTCGCGCTCATCCACCAGGTCAACAAAAAGGATATTGCTTTTGCGCGATGGTTTCCCGGAAAGCGAATGCAATACAAACCCTTTGAAAAAAACCATGTCGCCCGAACGGTACACAGGTCTTTCTGTTTTGATCCAGGTTCTTTCTACGGCACTGCTTTGCAGGCTCCGCATATACAGGCCCGCCAGGGAATCAAGTTTCTGTGTGGCTTGCTCCTGCGCTATCGAAATACTGCAGGAGACGAGCAGTACCAGCAGGGTATAAAAAAATTTCATCCCGTTTATTTATGTGCCCAATAATCCAAAACAGTTACTTTATCAATGGCCGGCCCGGCGATGGTGGTAAAGGCTTTGTGATCGGGATGAATGAGGTAAGCATCCCTGTCTTTTTCAGAAGAAAAACCCAGGAAAAAACAATGCGTCAACCCCTGGTTCAGTTTTTCAGGGCTGTTGTTCACCCCCCATTCAAAATCTTTGATCAGCGCTATTTTTCTGGGCAGTTCACGGAAAGCATCCTCTATCTT
>SAIX01000129.1 GCA_004028765.1 Chitinophagaceae bacterium
TTATTATATGATCTCTTTCCGTAAAAAATAATTTCCGGGCCATTGCCATTCGTCCTTATCAAGGTCAGTGATCTTTTGCTGATAACAGCATACTATTTTCCGTTGAAGATTTTCCGGATTGGGCCTGGCCGCATTTTTTTGTACCAGTAAAGCCAGCGGCTCACCTTTTGTGTTGGTTTCCTGTTTCTGCTCTTTTGCGAGCCAGCGGTTGCGGGTGAGTTGCATCAAGTAATCATCCAGGCGGTTGGCCCATCTGTTTGTGAAAATCCATTCGCTGATTTTTTTGAACCATCCATTTCTTTTTGGGGCAAGAGAAGGATACAAAATCTTACGCATATTGGGGAACTGGTCAAAGGCCCAGTTGTTCGCACGGCAAAAATCGAGATAAGCGGTATTACCGGCAACAGGTTTCAGTGTAACCACTTCGGTGGCGGTGAAAATATTTTTTTCTGCGATCACCAATTCCTCTTCATCTATAAAATAATTCATACAAAGCCAGTGCTGTTTCCCGAAAACAAAACTGATTTTTTTCAAAAGATGAAGCAGGGTCCTTGCAATCCAAAGGCGGCCCGAAGCAGTAATGATAAAAAAATCGATATCCGCATCTGCACCGGCTACCTGCTTTGACAAAGAGCCGGATATGCCAACAAAACGTACAAAAGGAAACTGGTATAAAAACCGACCGATACTTTCGGCTTTCACCAGCATTTTGGCAGCGCGAACATTGTTTTCTTTCCTGCGGGAAGCCAGTGCAACATCATCGTGCAGCGAATAAAATTCTTTTTCTGCAAACACCCTTTCCTCTGTCACCAGCGAATAAAGGGCTTCGAGGAATTGCCCGGCATCCGTTTTTACCTGCAGGAAACGATATATCTCATCCGCTTTCAGCGGGTAGCCGAAAACATCGTAATAGGCCAGGGTTCTGAGGATATGTTGGGCTATCGTCAACGGAATCGTTTTCCCTTACTGCAACGAAAGAACAGTTGCACAGGTTGCTTTGAAAATAAATTCAGCGGAGGCAACCCATGCTTCCCTTTTCCCGAATCAGTTTGTAACCCCGTTTCACTGCCGGAAAGCGATTCAGCATGATTGATCCAATCAGTCTGTCACCGTCATCCCCATTGCCACCCGTACTCACCGTGGTAAGCCGGATGCAACGAGAACGTGACATGATCGACCAGAAAAAAAATTATTTTATCTGCAAGCGGGTATTTGATCTTGTATTTGCAGGTCTTTTTATCCTCTTTGTCCTCTCATGGTTGCTACCCATCCTCTGTTTTCTTTTATGGATCGATAACAGGGGCACGGTATTTTTTTTCCAGCGCCGTGTAGGTATGGGTGGAAAAACCTTTACCTGCTATAAGCTGCGAACGATACAAAGCAACGGCAGTATCAGCCAACTCGGGCTGTTCCTGCGCAAAACAAATCTTGATGAGTTTCCACAGTTTTTTAATGTGTTCAAAGGTGACATGAGCCTTGTAGGGCCGCGCCCGCACACCCATTCGGATTGTGCAAAATTTTCAGAGCTCTTACCCGGTTATAAAAAAAGGAACCTTGTGAAGCCCGGTCTCACGGGACTGGCACAGGTAAAGGGTTTTCATGGCCCCGCACATACACTGTACCGTATCCGTATGCGTTTTCACTGGGATACGATGTACCTGCAAAAAGCAGGTATGTTACCCGATTGTTTGATCCTGCTGCAAACCGTTTACCAGCGCTTTGCGGCACTGGCTTTTTGTATGCTGGGAATTTCACAGTCATCATTGTCGGGCGAGCCCACCATTCCTTTTGTATAGTATGTTATCAAAAACCATTGCGATCGATCAGTCCGCACCTGTTTCCGTTACCGAATGGCAGCCCGGGAAACAATTCTCAAAACTGTGGTTATACTGGCAACTGAAATTAAGGGCTGATAAATATGCGGGAAAAGAAGACCGTGGCGGCATTGCCTGTATCAAACAATCTGTACAAAAAGGAGATACTGTTTTTGATATTGGTGCACACAAAGGAGGGTACCTGTATTTTTTTCAGCAGCAATTACAGGGAACGGGTACTATCGTTGCTTTCGAACCGCAAAACGTTTTATACAATTATCTTTTAAAAGTACGTGCATTGCTGGGATGGGATAACCTTTTGCCGGAGCATGCAGCCGTATCAGACCATCAGGGGAAAGCCCTGTTAAGTATCCCGGTAAATAAAGGACAGTCTTCTTCTCCCTGCGCCACGATCATCAAGAGTAAAATGTTATTCGAGATCGGGCACAGCGAAGAAGTGGATACCCAGACACTGGATGTTTATTGTAAGAAAAAACAGCTTCGCCCCCGTTTTCTGAAAGTGGATGTAGAGGGAAATGAATACGCGGTGTTCAGCGGGGCTTCTGCGGTTTTACAACGGTACAAACCCAAAATATTATTTGAATCGGAAGCACGGTTCGTAGGCGACGAACAGGTGCTGGCCACGTTTCACCTTTTGCATACTTACGGGTACAACGGTTACTTTATAAGAGATAAGTCCTATATCCCCATCAGCCGTTTCCGATTGGAGGAACACCAGCACGCCGGCTGTAAACCTTATTGCAATAATTTTATTTTTGAATAAGCTGCATTACCCGTTTCTTTCTCCCGCCGATATAAAACAGGCTGTAAAAAAAGGCAAAGAAGAAGATCCCTTTATTCGCATCGAGTATGTTTTCTGAAAAACAAACCGTAGCAGTAAGCACCAGGAAACTGCAGAAACAAAGATCACGGTTCTGCAAAGCATACCGGAAACCGGTAATAAAAACAGCGAGTAACACCAGCAGCCCTATAATACCGGCCTGTATCATCTGCGACAAATATTGATTGTGTGCATTCAGTTGGTTGAGATAGGAATTGTACAGTTTGTCCCTGAAATAAATTTCCTTCAGCAACGGCACTTCACTGCCACTGCCATGCCCCGTCACCGGCGCCGCTTTTACCAGTTCCCAGGCTCTTTGCCAGCGCACTGCCCTTGGTTCAAGTGTGTTGTTCCGGATGCTGTTCTGAGTCAGGTCCTCTTTTAATTCCACTACAAAACGGGTATGCAGGTCTTCCATCCTGCTGAAGAGAAGGGCAATAAAACCTGATAAAAGCAAAACAGCAACAAAAAAAATTTTCCGTTGCTTAACTGTACTTAACCAGAATGGCATGACCATATTCACCACTATGGCCATGGCGATCAATACCGCTCTTGAGGATAGTTGCAATAAACCGGCGCATAGCAGGATCAGCATTGCCCCGTATAACCAGCGCCAGGCTTTGTTCTGCGTATCGCGGATACAGGTTACGAGCCCTGTTGCAGCGAGTGCGATATACATCGAGAAATAAGTGGCATGCATATCGATGGGTGCAGAGAAATTATGGTTGATAAATGCATTGCTGAACAAAGCACGCAATGGCAAATGATTGAAACGGATAATGCCAAACGCAAAATGATAGAGATACACCAAAGCCACAGAACAACTCAATGCCATTGCAAACAATACCTGTTGCGTGTACCGTTTGTAATCGAAAGGATGTATCAGGAATATGAGGGGAAAGAGGAGCAGCGACAACTGCCTTTCGCATGTATGCAGGGCTTCTGTGGCAAAACCTGTCCATGCCATCGCGGTCAGCGTAACCAAAAAAATCCCTGCGGGAAAAAACGAGGGATACCAGTTTAACCGGTACAAATCCGTCCTGCGAAAATGGATCAGTGTATGCAGCAAGAGGCTTACCAGTACCAGTTCGCTGTAAAAACGGTCGTATGGCAGCAATGCCGCGAACGACAGCAGGTGCCAGTAAGTGATCCGTTCTGCCAGCGGGGCTTTTATCAGCAGGCCTTCTTTCATTTTTTTGTTTTCAGCGATCCGATAAAAAGTGATTCGTACCCGTCTGCGATCTTTTCCGGGTTGTAATGCTGTGCTATCTTCTGCAGGTTGGCCAGTTGCATCGGCTCATACTGCTCTGCGTATTCTGATCCATTCACCAGTTGTGCAATATCTTCTGCAGTTTGAAAATACAGGGCATCCTCTCCTGTTACAGCACGGTTAAATACATTATCATGTGCACAGATCAAAGCCCCGCAGGCCATGGCTTCGAGCAGCGAGGGATTGGTGCCTCCCACACTATGCCCATGCAGGTACAAACAGCAATAACTCCGCAAAGCATCGAGGATCTCTTTCCGGTAAATAGCCCCTGTAAACAACACCTGTGGATACGTACCGTATTTTGCGCGCATTTTTTTTCCATAAGCATTGTCGGTTGAGCCGACCACCAGGATGCTTCTTTGTCTTGTATCTGTGAGTAGCCCTTCCAGTATTTCATCAATATGGTTTTCGGGCTCCATTCTTGCGATCAGTAAAAAATATTCATGCGGGTATACCCCATACTGTGCCGGTATGGTTTCATTGGTTACGGTTACAGGTTCAGCGGCATACGCAATATAAACCGGCGTATCACCATACTTATCCTGCAGGTACTCGAGAACCGGAACAGCATCTGCAACGGTATGATCGCTGTAACGCATCGCCAGTTTTTCGGCGTAACGGAGAAAGCGCTGCACCATTGGCGGGTACTTGGATCGTTTCCATTCAAGCCCGTCCATATTTGTAATGATCACCGTTTTTTCAGGGTACCATCTGCCCCAAACCGAACTGCTGGTATAACCTAGTATCAGGAGAATATCAAGCGATCTTTTTGCGGCATCGCGGATACAGAACAGGTCATACAAAAATTGTCCCGCCGTTCCCATCCAGGAAGAAGGGTCGTAACAGGTAACCCTTTGCACATTCTCCCATTTTTTTTCCTTGCAGGGATGTGTATGCGGGTTGTACACCATCACTTCATGCCCGCGCAAAGCCAATGCCCCCGACAGAAAAGAGGCGAACTGTTCAAAGCCGCCATAGTGATTCGGGATGCCCCTCGTTCCTAAAATACCAATGCGTAGTTTCATGGATCGTTCTTACAAAACCGGTACGCATGAACTGTTTCAATGGCTGCTTTTGTCCAGGTATAAGTTTGTTGTACACGGTTTCGCAGGCCCGTATCGCTTCCTGCGGCAGCGGCTTCCACGGCTTCCCGGATACTTTCTTCCGATGCCGGATCGCAATAATATGCCCGGGTTGAAAAAATTTCTTTTGTATCTCCTTTATTGCTCACCACCACGGCACATCCCATGGATGCGGCTTCGAGCGAACTGAGCCCGGTTGTTTCAAACCAGCTTGGTAATACATGCACGCTGGCCTGTGCATAAAGATGTACGAGCTGCGACTGTGGCAATGGCCCTATAAATTCAATATTGGGCTGTGCAATGGCGCGGCAGGTTTTTGCATATCCCGGTTGTCCGGGCGCCTCATCACCAACGATCTTTAGCTGGAACCTCGTGCCATTTAATGCACGGATAAGGTTCAACTGGTTTTTGATGCCTTCAATTCTTGCTGCACATACGATAAGGTTTGGATTGCGCGGGATACCCGGTATCAGGGAAAATATTTCCGTATTAACCCCGTTCGGAACCACCCGGTATGGTTTTTTGATCCCGTAAGTTTTCAGCAGCCGATCATATTCATTATGTGAATTGGGAAGGAGGAATGATGCATATTTCAGAACATGAAGCACCGAACGGCGATGGCCCAGCCAGAGATAGGAAAAGCTCATCAGCTTGTCTCTTCCCCGCAGCCAGCGGTAAATGGTTTTCACATATTCAATACCATCCGGCGATAAACGACGGAATAACCATCCCGCCCAACCCTTTCTTTGTGTTTGTTCGTATTCGCTGTATTCAACATAAACAGGAGATACGAGGTATTTTTTTTTAGAACGCTTTATATGACAGAGAATATCCGCCGGCCGGATGATGTTAAAAAAATGGAGTAAGTCATAGGCCGCATATTCCTTGATCGTATCTGTCGTAAATACATCCACTTCACAACCCAGCCTGCGAAGGGCTTCCGCGGTTTGTACTACCTGCACGGTATCCCCGCCGGGTACGCGGTATAGTGTGGCCCGCGCGATCATCGCTATTTTCAAAGGGTTGCTCATCTCCTGCCGTTTTGAAATGCATGAATGCTGTGTATGATATTCTGCGGAAGATAACTGGCGAGATAAAGAAGGTAATTTTCAAAGCGCAGCGGCCTGGTCTGTATGGCCTGCTTTGCAAAATGTCTTGCACGCGCGGGCTGATAATTGTTGTTCAGGAATTTTTTGGCGCATAAAGCATAGTATGCCCCCTGTTTAAAAGAGTGCAGGTTTTGTGCCGCAATAATGGAATGTAAAATCTCTCCCTCTTCGTAACGGATGGTTTCCTTTTGCAGGATCTCTTTTTTCAATCGACGGAAATATTTCCCTCGCCATTTTTCGTCTACCGTTACGGATGCCGTGTTAAACCGGATGCGCATAAGCGGTTCGGGCAGGTTGGCCATTTTTCCCTGGCGGGATAAGCGGATCCATAAAAGATGGTCTTCAAAATTATGTGCATGCTCCGGGTAAGCGCCTGCCAGCAGAACGGCTTCTTTGCGGTACATCACGGAAGAATGGATAAACGGGCAAACCTGCTGTAACCCGGGCCGGATGGTTTCATCGGTATAAGCCGCACAATGGAAATCAAATAAAAATTCCCCTGTTTCCAGCATATACTGTGCATCGCTGCCCACGATGATATGATCCGGGTGAGATTCGAGAAACTGCAATTGTTTTTCGATGCGGTTCGGCATACAGCTGTCATCGGCATCCATACGTGCGATGTATTTCCCTTTTGCTTTTTGCAGCCCTGCATTCAATGCTTTTGCCACACCGCCATGCGTGGTTTGAACCCTAACAATGCGGGGATCCCGGAATTGCAGTACCTGCTCACTGGTATCATCGGTTGAGCCATCATCCACCACCAGCAATTCAAAATCTGTAAAACTTTGCTGCAATACCGATTCGATGGCTTCACCGATATAAGCAGCTGCATTATAAGCCGGCATCAATATCGTCACCAACGGATCATGCATGATTTTCCTCCGCACTTTCTTTTTCGTTGAGCAATAAAAGCAGCTCGAATAACACCATTACCGACAGCTGCTCAAACCAGTATTCTGTTACCAGTGCACCCGATACAAGCAGGCAAAGGGACAGCCCATACCGTTGTATGTATTTTTTCTTTGCAAAGGGCCGTACATAAAAAAACAGGAACAGCAATACGCCGAGCAAACCATATTCGCTCAGCAATTGCGCATAAAAGGAATTGGGCGAATGGGCCATGGAATGATAGCCCGAATCTTTCCCGAAATAGGCAAGATAGATGGCAAGGTTATGCGTTTTAAAATCATCGTTCACATAACGCAGCGATCCGGGGTAACCGCCCGCGATCTGCAATCCTGTGGCACGGAATGCGAGCTTGGAAGAAAAATTACCCATCCCTGTACCGGTGATGATCCTGGAAGGATGCTGCACCAGGTATTGCCCCAACTGCTGAAAGGCTTTGATTTTTCCCGGTACCAGGTTTTTACGCGATGGGGTATCTGCCGCAGGCAATGATTTCCCCTCCTGCTCCATGGTTTGCAGGTAGGATAAAGCCTGTAACCTTGCCGCAGATGAATCGGGCCGGTGCTGGAATTCGGGTGCATGGATATTTACTTTCGGGATCACCGGGTGCAATACCCCGCTGCTGTCTTTTACAGGAATGGCTCCCGTTTTTTTTATGTCACCGGCTTTTGCAGCCATGGCACGCAAGGCCGCCATACTGTCGAGCCATTGCTGTGCAAATTTCTGTCGTTTTTCTTCGGGTGTTAGTGTACTGTCGGGACGCTGCGTAATGGGCAGATCAGCATAGAGCTTGTATTTGGGTTTGATATCTTTCCCGAATAATTTTCCCGACAGGTTTATGGCATAGTTATTATTCTGCGGCGATACCTGGGTTAAAAAATTCACACCCATACAAAGCAATACCACCATCACCGATTTCTGCACACGGCTGCTCCTGAAAACAAAGAGGTATAACAAACAACCCAGCAATAAAAGGTTGGTGAAATTGCTGCCCGTTAACAGAAGGGCCAGCATACAGAAAAGGGTTTCGGCCAGTTTTTGTTTGTGCAGGAAATAAAGCACGGCAAATGCATTGATGAGTGCATTGGTGGTGGAGGTATCGAAAGTTATGCCGTGGATATAATCGCCGGTGCTGATAAAAAATTCCTGGTAATTTCCCTGGTAACGGTATGGGTTGAGTTCACCGATGCGCCACATGATGCACAGTAACTGCAAGCAGGATACGGCTGCATTCAGCAGGAAAAAAATCCACAAAGCCCTTGCTGTTTTGCCGGCAGCTTCTTTTTTTACCGTGGTGTACAAATACAAGAATGCCATTGCCGCCATCCCCCAGAAACCGATACCGATACCCAGCAATGGAAGATAATGCGGTGAACGGTATAACTGCCAGCAGAAAAGATTGAGTACCGCTATACCGGCCATGCCGGCATAAAATGGCAGGGGCGTTTTAAAAAATGGTACAGTTCTGCTGCGGTTTTTCCAGTAATACCATCCGCCCCATAAAAGCCCCAATAACTTCACCCACATTTTTACCTGCAGAAACAACAATAAAAATACCAGCAGCGGCCAGTGAACATCTGCCAGCCAACCGGTAAAAAAAGCGCGTATGGATAAAAGTTTTTTCATTGATCAGCCATGCAACAGTATTTTTTTAAGGAAACGCTGATCAGAAAACTTCCATTGCCCTGTGATCCATAACAGGAAAATGTAAAGAACCGTTTCAAGGAATGCCTGCCCGATCCAGTGCCGGACCAATTGCTGCGAAACCATTACCGAAGCCAATGCCGATACCGCAACCGGGAATATGGAAAACAAAGCCTGCCGGGTATCACGCTGCGATATATTACAGGCATATAAAACAGTTTGCAATGCAATGGCAGCGAGATAGGCAGCCGCAGCAGCTTTTACCCCTGCATAGGGGATCAAACAAAGATTTACCGCCACGTTTACCAGCAGCGCCGATAAAAAAATGCGGAACAACAGCTTTCCTTTTTCCTCCGCAAAGAGGATGCTCCAGAAAAGATGGTTTGCATACAACAAGGGCATCGCGAAACAGAGGATGGAGAACAAGGGTTTGGTGGCTGTTCCGTAGCGGTGCTGTGTTACAAAATTTACAATGGTTTCCCAGCCGGTAAACAGCAGCATCGCAAAACAAACCGACCCCACCAGTTCGGCACGCAATAAAAAGGGGATGGCAGAAAGATCCCCGCCCGCAGCAATTTTTTCTTTCTTTGAAAAAATTTTTGCAATACGCGGAAAGATAACCGGCGCAAGTATCAGTAAAGGCAATGTGCTTACCTCGAACAGCTTATTGGCCACACTGTATTCGGCCAGTACCATCGGTGTGGTGAGGATGCCGAGCAATAACCAATCGAGCCGCGACAAAGCCGTCTGGCAAATGATCACACCCAGTTGCGGGATCGCTTCTTTGAGCAGTTTGCTGTAATGCGCCAGCCGCAGTTTTTGGGCGGGTATAATTTTCAATTGCATCCTGCCGAGCCCAATACTGACCAACCACTCCAGCAGGGAACTCATCACGTATACACTTACCAGGTTCTGCAACGATATTTTTTGCCACCAAAACAAAATGGGCAATGCGATGATGCGCAAACCGTGTGCGGTGGCACTCATCCATAACCAGTAACGGTATTGCTGCAGGCCATTCGCTAATTGCCGGTAAGGCGTTGCCAGCAATTGCAGGCATTGACTGGCGGCCAGTCCCGCCAGCACATACAGCGGCACCTGTTGTGGCTGGTGAACCAACCATAATACAGCTGCCGTCAGTAAAATACACAAGCCAGCAAGTAATACATGCTTCCGGTACAGCGCAAGTAAATATTGTGGTGATTGCCCCGCCGCAGTTTTTTGCACCACCAGGTGCTCTAACCCGAACCCGAGTACCGATGCCAGCAATAACCACAATGCCGATACCCAGTTAAACCATCCGAGCGCTGTTTTATCGAGTGCATTGGCCGATACCAGGAATACCACCGCACCCGATAACTGCGAAAGCAATTGCTGCAGCGTACTGTATGAAAGCGCCAGGCGCAGTGACGGGGACTTCATGGCATTCGGGGTTATGGGGAGATACGGGTATGCGCGAACGGGGGTTGCTTATTTAGTTAGGAGTTAAGAGTTGGAGGGGTTTTATTGTTATGGGTTTTATGGGGTACACTCTATCCCCGGTGTGACTCACCCCCGAGCCCCTCTCTGCTTTGCAAAGAGGGGGGAGAGATTTTCAGATTAGAATGATAAGCAGCAATCAGGAGCGGGCTTAGTGAAACTTTGTGTCTTTGTGTCTTCGTAGTTACGGTTTTCACAGGGCAATCGCAGCGCTACTCAGTGCTGTCAGTGGCAAATAACTAAAACGGAATTTCCTTGAAACCCTTTCCGCCCTTTTTGCTTTGCAGTTAAGAAAATCCTTCACCTCCAATTCACTAATCCACTAATCCACTAATCCGCAATCCCAATAAAATTTTCGCATATAAAATAATTTACCTAATATTATTCTACCCTCCCCGATACTTTATTCAACCTGAACCTATGCCTGCTTTTGCCTATACCATTCTGTATGTGCCCGATGTGGCACGAAGCCTTGATTTTTATGAAACCGTTTTCGGTTTTACCCGCAAGTTCATCACCCCCGATGCCAGTTATGGCGAACTGTTAACCGGCAATACCACTCTTTCGTTTGCACAGCACGATCTTGCCCAAAGCAATTTACCCGAACCCTATACAGAAAGCACCCCTCATACACCGGCTTTTGGTATTGAAATCGGCTTCACTACCGATGATGTGGAAGCCACCCTACAAAAAGCCATTGCAGCAGGCGCAACTTTACTGGCCCCGGCAAAAACAAAACCCTGGGGACAGGTAGTGGCTTATGTGCGCGACCTCGATGGTTTCCTGGTGGAGATTTGTACGGAGATGGGATGAGAGAAGTGTTAGAATGTATATACGAATGAGATGTTTGTATATAAAATGTTGGCTGCAATTTTAAACGAACCTTAATAATCCTTATGGCAAAAAAAATCATAGAAACTATATCAGAGTCAAAACGTTCTAAACTGAGTCAAAAAGATGTGCCAAGCATGACTTTAGAAAAAAGTTTAAAAGTTGCAAAGGCGATTGTTGAAAATTATGCATCTAAGCCAGTAACGCCATTACAACTAGCAAAAGCCCTAGACATGGTTCCGACCTCGGGAGGCTTTAGAATGCTATGCGGTGCATCTGTAGCTTATGGCCTGACGGTTGGTGGTTACAATGTAGAAAAAATAGAACTTCAGCCTTTAGCTCTAAGAATTTTAAAACCTAAAAAGGAAAATGATGACTTAAAAGCAGAGATTGAATCCTTCTTAACGCCAAGGGTAATAAAAGAGTTCCTTGAAAAATACAATGGTTCGCCAATCCCAAAAGATACAATTGCAAAAAACGTATTAGAAGAAATGAATGTCCCTTCCGATAAATTGGACTATGTATTAAATATTATTGTGGGGGAAGGTGAACGCCTTGGAATCATTTCTACACTAAAGGATAAAAAGTATGTAGAGATTCCGAAGGATTTTGAGAATATAAAGAAAAAAGAAAATAATGATTCCTCAAAAAGCCAGGTTAAAGAAGAAAATGACGATGATAACAATGACAAAGAAGACAATGTTGATGTGGAAGAAGAAACATCAAAAGTGCACAATCCAATTAAATTGACCCAGGTAATCCGGCGCAAACTGACCCACAATTCCTCTGGCGTAAACTTGCATAGTTCTTTTATCTCTTCTCTTGCTCT
>SAIX01000130.1 GCA_004028765.1 Chitinophagaceae bacterium
CAATTTCTACGGCATCGAATTCCTTGTTCTCAAAAGCCTTCATTGCAGCTTTTGCAGCAGCCTGTACATTTTCAAAATGCAGGTTCAGGAAAATATCTTTAAAAGCCGCATCCGTTTTGTACCCCGACTTGGTCATGGCTTCGTATCCTTTCTTACCGATATTCCAGACAGTTACATTTCCTTTTTTCAGTTGCGCCGCATATTTTTCAGCAATCGTTGCTTTCGCGAGTTTGATGATATTGGCATTGTAACCGCCACATAGCCCACGGTCGCTGGTGATCACGATCAAAAGTACTTTTTCAACGGCACGTTCTTCGGCCAGTTTCAGGTTCATACCACCTTCAATATTGCTGACGATATTGCTCAGCATTTCCTGCAGTTTCTGCGCATAGGGCCTCATCTGGGTGATAGCATCCTGTGCGCGGCGCAGTTTGGCCGCACTCACCATCTTCATCGCCTTGGTGATCTGCTGGGTACTCTGTACACTTTTGATCCGGTTACGAACCTCTTTTAACTGTCCTGCCATTGTATCTGAGTTTCAGGTTTTCAGGGTAAAATCATCCGTTCCAGTCCTGTTCAGGAGCTGCCGGGATACCCGGTTTTGAATTGGCTGCAAAAGTAGCAGAATCGGGCTGAAATTCCATTGGCCCGCCAAAAAAAGGGGATAAATGACCTGTGGTGCTCAGAACCGGTAGGTAAGCCCCATCCCGTTCGGGGTCGGACCTACCTGCCAGCCTCCTAGGCTTTTTTCGAGCGATTTGCCAATACGGCGGTTTTCAAAATATTGTACCAGGTCAAAAACCAATAAGAAACTGCCCTGTAACAAAAGGCTGCTGCCATATCCCATGTTCCGCTCGAGGTTGAGGCGGTCGCCTCTTTCTTTAAGATAGAGGCCGGTCATGATATACGCTGCATCCAGCCCTGTGTTCAGCAGCAAAATTTTTTCCGCCCGGCTTTGTTCGCGCAGGTTCCGCTCAAAACTATGTTCTCCCTTAGCCATTTTTTTTGCCTGGATCGAACCAAGGATGGCAATGGCATAATTGGGGATATTCCAGTAAACATTCATCTGGTGAAAAAAATGATCACTGCCTGTGGCATTGCTCGCCGATATGCTTCCCTGGATGATATTGGCACCGGCCCATCCCGCCAGGATGGTCATATTGTTACGCAGCAGCCGGCTTCTTTCGAGGGCCAGTGAATCCTGGAGGGGCTGCTGTGTAAAACCTATGAACGGTATGAGGAATACGAAAGGGAAAATCAGTTTTCTCATGTAGTATTCGTTAAGTAATTGATAAAGATGCCGCATTCTGTAAACGGCGATCGGGCTGCGATCAAATTCTTTACCTTTGGCCGCTCTCGATCAGGATGCCAAATTGACTTAAAAAACATTTGTCGCACCCTTTTTGACTGTTAAAATTTTTCTTAATCGACCAGACCATTGTATATGTTGAAATTTATTTCAAAATTATTCGGGGGCAGTAAAAGTGAGAAGGATGTGCAGCAGATCATGCCCATCGTTCAGAAAACAAACCAGTTTTTTGAACAATACCGCTCGCTCAGCAATGATGAATTGCGCAATAAAACACTGGAATTCCGCCAGCGGATCAAAGACCATCTCGCAGCCATCGACGGCCAGATAGCCGAGCGCAGACAGGCGGCAGAAAATCTTCCCATCACAGATATCCATGGAAGAGATGCGATTTACCAGGAAGTGGACAAACTGAAAAAAGACCGGGATAAAAAAATTGAGGAAGCGCTTAGTGCCATTCAGCCTGAAGCATTTGCTGTGGTAAAGGAGACGGCAAGAAGGTTTACTGAAAACAAAGAACTTGAATCAACCGCCACACAACTCGACCGCGACCTGAGTGTGAAAAAGGAGTATATCACCATTTCAGGTGACAAAGCCATTTATAAAAACACCTGGACTGCCGCCGGGGGAACCGTTACCTGGAATATGGTGCATTATGATGTGCAGCTCATCGGCGGTAGTGTATTGCACCAGGGTAAAATTGCCGAGATGGCCACCGGGGAAGGTAAAACGCTGGTATCCACATTGCCGGCATACCTCAATGCTTTGGCAGGTGAAGGTGTGCACATTGTAACCGTGAACGATTACCTGGCCCGCAGGGACAGCGAATGGAACGGAACCATTTTTGAATGGCTGGGCCTGCGCGTGGATTGCATTGATAAACATGAACCCAACAGTGAAGCGAGAAGGAATGCTTATCTCGCCGATATCACGTATGGCACCAATAACGAATTTGGTTTTGATTATCTCCGTGATAACATGGTGCACTCACCCGAAGAAATGGTGCAGCGCAAGCATCATTTTGCGATGGTGGATGAAGTGGATTCTGTATTGATCGACGATGCGCGGACGCCATTGATCATCTCCGGCCCGATCGGCCATGTAACCGGTGAACAGCAGTTTTTTGAACTGAAGCCCCGTATCGAGAAACTGGTGGAAGCGCAGAAACGTGCCACCAACCAATTCCTGAATGAGGCCAAGAAAAAAATCGCCGAAGGCAATGATGATCCCAAAGATGGCGGACTTGCTTTATTTCGTTCCCACCGGGGCTTGCCCAAGAACAATGCATTAATCAAATTCCTCAGCGAACCGGGTATCCGTGTGAAACTGCAGAAAGCGGAAAACTATTATCTCGCCGATCAGCAGCGCGAAATGCCGAAGGCAGATGAGGAACTGTATTTCTATATCGATGAAAAAAATAATTCCGTTGAACTGACTGATAAAGGTATCCAGCTGATCACGCGCTCGGGAGAAGATCCCAATTTCTTTGTGCTGCCGGATATCAGCGTGGCATTATCTGCGATCGATACGGATACATCGCTTTCTGCAGAAGACAAGCTGCACCGCAAAGAAGCCATCATCAACGATTATTCTGTTAAAGCCGATCGTATCCATACCGTTCAGCAGTTGCTGAAAGCATATACCTTGTTTGATAAAGATGTTGAATATGTGGTGATGGATGGCGCCGTGAAAATTGTGGATGAGCAAACCGGCCGTATCCTCGATGGCCGCCGTTATTCCGATGGTTTGCACCAGGCCATCGAAGCAAAAGAAAATGTAAAAATTGAGGCGGCCACACAAACCTATGCAACGGTAACACTCCAGAATTATTTCAGGATGTATCATAAGCTGGCCGGTATGACGGGTACCGCAGAAACAGAAGCGGCTGAATTGTGGGATATCTATAAACTGGATGTGGTAACCATTCCCACCAATGTTCCCGCGATCCGGAAAGATGACCAGGACCTGGTATTTAAAACCAAGCGTGAGAAATTCGGTGCAGTGATTGATGAGATCGTGAAACTGCGCGAAGCCGGAAGACCTGTACTGGTTGGTACCACATCGGTGGAAGTAAGTGAACTGCTGAGCCGTATGCTTCGGCAGAAACAGATCCCGCATAATGTACTCAACGCAAAACAACATGCGCGTGAAGCGCAGGTGGTTGCGGAAGCCGGTTTTGCCGGGGCCGTAACCATTGCCACGAATATGGCGGGCCGGGGTACGGATATCAAACTGGGGCCGGGTGTAAAAGAAGCCGGTGGTTTGGCGATACTCGGTACAGAACGGCATGAATCGCGCCGTGTGGACAGGCAATTACGTGGCCGCGCGGGCCGCCAGGGCGATCCGGGTTCTTCTCTGTTTTTTGTTTCGTTGGAAGATGACCTGATGCGGATGTTCGGCAGTGAGCGTATTGCCAAAGTGATGGATTTTGCCGGGTACAAAGAAGGGGAAGTGATACAGCACAGCATGATCACAAAATCAATTGAGCGTGCACAGAAAAAAGTAGAAGAAAATAACTTTGGTATCCGTAAACGTTTGCTGGAGTATGATGATGTGATGAATAAGCAGCGTACGGTAGTATATACAAAACGGAACCACGCGTTGTTTGGTGAACGTTTGGCGCTTGACCTGGATAATGCATTGTATTCTGTTGCGGAAAGTGTGGTAAGTGCCTTCAAAGAACAGAATGACCATGAAGGTTTCCGCCTCTCGGCAATTGTGAATTTCGGCATCGATACCGCCATCACTGCAGAGGAACTGGATAAACAATCCGAGCAGGAGCTATCGGAACGATTGTACAACGAAGCTGCTTCCAATTATGAACGCCGCAAACAGGAACTGCAGCAGCAGGCCATCCCGGTATTTAAAAATATCCGCCAGCAACAGGGTTCACATATCGAAAATGTGATCGTTCCTTTTACAGATGGAAGAAGGGGGATGCAGGCATTGGCCAATCTCAATAAAACACTTGAAACCAATGGTGCAGAGCTTGTGAATGCTTTGGAAAGAAGTATCACACTCGGGTTTATTGATGATGCATGGAAAGAACATCTCCGCTCGATGGATGACCTGAAACAAAGTGTGCAAACAGCAACCTATGAGCAGAAAGACCCGCTGGTGATCTATAAAATGGAAGCTTTTGAACTGTTCCGGAAAATGGATTCGGAAGTGAATAAAGATATCGTTCAGTTCCTCTGTCATGCCAGTATTCCATTGAATGAAGGTGATTCTGTAAAAGAAGGCCGCCAGCAGAAAACAGATATGAGCCGGATGAATACCAGCAAAAGCGATCTCGACGCCCCACCAACAGAAAACGATTACTACGACCCCACACCTGTAAAACAACAACCCATCCAGGTAGGCCCCAAAATCGGGCGCAACGACCCATGCCCATGTGGTAGTGGGAAGAAGTATAAAGCCTGTCATGGTAGAGAGGCTTAAGAAGTTTAAAGTGTATAGTTAAAAGTTAAAAGTGGAATAGGTATAAATACGGGGTAATCGCCGGTTGATTTTAGAAAAATGAGTTTGTATTTTGATGCAAACTCATTTTTTATGCAGCAAAGTATCGTTGCGGAAAATCATACCGGTTTTCTGTTAAAATAGTTACCCTTCACAGAGATATCTGTAAAAGGGACAAATATGTATACGGATTGAGTGCTCAGCTGCTTCGTTCTGCAACATCAGTTGGTGCTAACATTGAGGAGGCTTTGGGTGGGCATACACGGAAGGATTTTGCAGCTAAAATGAGCATAGCTTACAAAGAAGCCCGCGAAGCACGTTACTGGATCAGCTTAATGACAGAATGCGGGATAGTTGATGCCAACACGGGAGGAGTGTATTTGCAGGAAGTGGATGAACTGATCAGGATATTAGCTGCAATTGTGAAATCTAGTAAATAAATACTTTTCACTTTTAACTATACACTTTTAACTTCGTTTCATGAACATCGCTCCCTATATCGACCATACCATTTTAAAACCCACAACGCTTGTTGCTGATATTGAGAAACTGTGTAACGAAGCCATGCAATACGGTTTTGCAGCGGTATGTGTGCCGCCGAATTTTGTGAAGAAGGCAAAAGAATGTACTTCCGGGAGTTCTGTGAAAGTGGCAACCGTGATTGGTTTTCCGTTCGGGTATTCGGCTGTGGAAGCCAAGATCGCTGAAATATTACTGGCAATCGTGGATGGTGCGGATGAACTGGATGTGGTGATCAATATTTCAGCCATCAAAAATAACGACTGGCTCTATCTCGCCAATGAGATCAATCATATCATGCCGATTGTCAGGGGAAAAAATAAAGTGATCAAGATCATTATCGAAAGCGGTGTGCTGACAGAGGAAGAGATCATCAAATGTTGTGATATCTACGGAGCAGCCGGGATCGACTATTTAAAAACCTCAACCGGTTATGCAGAAAAAGGCGCAACGGTGGAAGCAGTGAAACTGTTCCGGAAACATTTGCCGGCTTCTGTACAGATCAAAGCATCCGGCGGTATCCGCGATTATGCTTTTGCCAAACAATTGGTGGATGCCGGAGCTACAAGACTGGGCTGCAGTGCAGGGGTTGCCATTGTGCAGGGACAGGCTGCGGAAGGAGCCGGGTATTGAATATCGAATAAGCAATATTGAACAAGGAACGACGAAGGAGATAGAAAATGGGGAAATAGATATTCATTTTCATTAACAGAACCATACGCTGAAAGAAACGGAGCTGAAGAACAAATCGTATTTTCATCTTATAATTTATCCGAATGATCCGTTGCATCCTGTTTACTGTGTTTCTGATCTGTGGGGGCATTTCTGTATCTGCATCTGATACGATAGTTGTACAAAAAGATCCGCGGCTTGACATACTCAGCAGTAAGCAATTGCAGGCCAACCAGCGCAGCGCGAAAATGACACCGGATGGCCTGATCAAAGGTTTCCGTATCCAGGTGTTAAGTACGACGAAAAGAGATGAAGCTTTTAATTTGAGAACCGAACTGCAGGCCAAATACCCCGACCAGAAAGTATATGTGGTTTTTCAGTCGCCCAGTTTTAAGGTGCGCATCGGTAATTTCCTGAAAAAAGAAGAAGCAGAGAAACTGAAAATACAGATGAATAAATCCTTCCCCAATGGTGTTTACATTGTGGAAGACGGTATCGAATATGTGTTAAAAGACGATGAGGATATCATTAATTGATGAACATGCTGCAACAAAAAATAAAAGCACTGGCAAAAGAATATGCCGAAGAGTTTATTGCGGTGAGACACCACCTGCATGCCCATCCTGAATTAAGTTACCAGGAATTTGAGACCAGCCGTTTTGTGCAGGAGAAACTTGCGGCGATGGGTATCCCTTTTGAAGTAAAAGCAACAACGGGTGTGCTGGCCGTGATTGAAGGGAAGAACCCCGGCAGCCGTGTGATCGCACTGCGTGCAGATATGGATGCATTGCCGATACAGGAAGAGAATGAAGTGAGTTACCGCTCCACAAAAGCAGGCGTAATGCATGCCTGCGGCCATGATGTACACACCACCATTTTACTGGGCGCCGCAAAAATTTTGCAGGAAACAAAAAAAGAATGGGAGGGAACGATTAAATTATTGTTCCAGCCGGGTGAAGAAAGAAACCCCGGCGGGGCGAGTTATCTGATCAAAGAAGGGACACTCGAAAATCCAAAGCCGCAGGGCATTTTTGGTTTGCATGTGCATCCCGGTCTTGACCTTGGTAAGCTCAGTTTCCGCAAAGGGCGGGTAATGGCAAGCGCCGATGAATTATATGTCACAATAAAAGGAAAAGGCGGGCATGCCGCCGCGCCGCATTTAACAGTAGATACCATATTGGTTGCATCGCAATTGATCACGGGGTTGCAGCAGGTGATCTCAAGAAACAACAATCCCTTATCGCCTTCGGTATTGTCGATCTGTTCCATACAGGGCGGGCATACCACCAATGTGATACCCAGTGAAGTAAAACTGATGGGCACATTCCGTGCGATGGATGAACAATGGCGTGCCAAAGCACATGAGCTGATCCGTAACCATGCAAAAGGGCTTGCCATCACCACGGGTGCCGAGATCGACCTGCATATAGATGTGGGCTATCCTACGGTTGACAATGACCCGCAGCTCACTGAAAAAGCCTGGCGGCTTGCGGAAGAATATATGGGGAAAGAAAATGTTTCTGAAACCGAAATGCGGATGGGCGCCGAAGATTTTGGGTATTATACCCAGGTGATACCCGGATGTTTTTACCGTTTGGGCGTCCGCAATACCGAGAAGGGAATTGTGCATAATGTACACACACCAAAGTTTGATATTGATGAACGCGCCATTGAAATCGGTATGGGTGTGATGGCATGTCTGGGAGCCTCCACCGTTTTTTAACCTGCCCGCTGTTTTCAGGTGTTTTCACGATGGTTTCTATCATCTGTCCTGCTTATTTTCAACAAAACTGCAGGGATGGATATTCAGTTAATCCAGGAAAAGATATACCTTATTCGTGGCTATAAAGTAATGCTTGATTTTGACCTTGCATTTCTTTACGGTGTGGAAACCAAGCGTTTGAAAGAAGCTGTGCGGCGGAATAGGGAAAGATTTCCCGATGATTTTATGTTTCAGCTATCAGAGAAAGAGTACCAATTTTTAAGGACGCAATTTGCGTCCTTAAAGATCGGAGAAGGCCGGGGTAAGCATAGCAAGTATATGCCCTATGCTTTTACAGAGCAAGGTGTGGCCATGTTAAGCGGGGTTCTTCATTCGGATACGGCTGTCGACATGCATATTTCGATCATGCGCGCTTTTATTGCAATGCGTAGATTTTTATACCAGTACCACGAACTATCGGAGCAGATATCAAAGATCAGGGAAACGGTGAATGGACAAAACGAACAGCTTTCACGAATTTATGATGTGATAGAAAGCCTGCTGGACGAAAAAGCAGAACAACGATCCTGGCAGGATCGCGAAAGGATCGGGTTTAAACCCTGAATTGCTTATCTCCTTTCATTTCAATATATTGTATTTTTGCAGCCAGCTTCAAACCCTGCTGCCCGGCTGTGTACAGGTGCTGAAGTGTGCGACGCAACCACAGCTGAAACGGGATGCAGGCGCTGGTAACCTAAAAGAAAACTATGGCCAAACATAATGACCTTCGGCGGGAGCAGGCCCTGGAATACCATGCCAGCGGGCGCCCCGGTAAAATAGAAGTTGTTCCCACCAAAGAAGCCAAAACACAAAAAGACCTTTCACTTGCCTACAGCCCGGGTGTGGCCGAACCCTGTAAAGAGATCGCTGCAAATACAGAAGAGGTGTACAAATACACGGCAAAGGGAAACCTGGTGGCGGTGATCAGCAACGGTACGGCTGTATTAGGCCTCGGCGATATTGGCCCCGAAGCCAGCAAACCGGTGATGGAAGGAAAGGGCGTGTTGTTTAAAATTTTCGCTGACATTGATGTATTCGATATCGAGATCAATGAAAAGGACCCGGAAAAATTTGTTCAGATCGTAAAATCGCTGGAGCCCACATTTGGCGGCGTGAACCTCGAGGATATCAAAGCACCGGAATGTTTTTATATCGAGCAGGAACTGCGTAAGCAGATGAATATCCCGGTGATGCACGACGACCAGCATGGCACAGCCATCATCAGCAGTGCGGCATTGCTGAATGCGCTGGAACTGCAGAAAAAGAAAATTGAACGGGTTCGTTTTGTGGTGAATGGTGCAGGTGCTGCAGCTATGGCCTGTATTCAATTGTATGTGGCATTGGGTGCGAAGTATGAAAATTTTATCCTGTTTGATAAAGAGGGTGTGCTGCATGAAGCCCGCACCGATCTTGGCCCGGTTCGCAGCAGGTTTGCCGTAAAGAAGAGCGACTGGACATTGGAGAAAGCGATGAAAGACGCGGATGTGTTTTTGGGATTGAGTGTGGGTAATGTGGTAACACAGGAAATGGTGAAAAGCATGGCGCGAAACCCGATCGTTTTTGCAATGGCCAATCCCGATCCTGAGATCAGTTATGAAGACGCAACGGCTGTAAGGAAGGATATCATTATGGCTACCGGCCGTACCGATTATCCCAACCAGGTGAACAATGTACTGGGCTTCCCTTATATTTTCCGCGGTGCATTGGATGTAAGGGCCAAACAGATCAATGAAGCGATGAAACTTTCTGCGGTGCGCGCATTGGCCGAACTTGCCAAATCACCGGTGCCGGATATTGTGAACATGGCGTATAACCAGCAGAATATGTCGTTCGGCCCGGAATACATTATCCCGAAACCACTCGATCCGCGCTTGTTATCAACCGTTGCACCAGCCGTGGCGAAAGCAGCGGTGGAAAGCGGCGTGGCGCAGAAACAGATCGCCAACTGGGATGCTTACCAGGTGGAGCTGAATAAGAGACTGGGCCTCGATAACCAGTTGATCCGAGTGATCGGTAACAAAGCAAGAAGGGATCCGAAACGACTGGTGTTTGCAGAAGCTGATAACCAGAAGATATTAAAAGCAGCCAGTATTTTGTATGATGATGGAATTGCCTACCCGATTTTACTCGGCGATCCCGGAAAGATCAACCGCATTGCGGAAGAAAACAATATCGATCTTACAGATATTCCTATTATCGATCCGCGCAGCGATGAAATGGAATCGAAGCGGGAGTTTTACAGCGAGATATTTTTCCGCAAGCGCCACCGAAAAGGGGTGAATAAATACGAGAGCCTCAAGATCATGAAGGACCGTAACCATTTTGGCTGTATGATGGTGGAAACGGGAGATGCGGATGCCATGCTATCGGGCCTCACCAAAAATTATGCAGAAGCGATACGGCCAGCCCTGCAGATCATCGGTACAGAAGAAGGCGTGAAGAAAATTGCGGGCATGTATTTATTGCTCACGAAGAAAGGGCCATTGTTCCTCGCAGACACCACGGTGAATTTTCATCCTACCGCAGAAGAACTTGCCGATATCACGATGATGGTAGCAAAAGAAGTGCGCAATTTTAATCTTACGCCAAGAATTGCCATGCTGAGCTATAGTAATTTCGGCAGCAGCGATTCGCCGGAAGCTAGGCTGGTGGCAGAAGCAACAAGGATATTAAAACAGCGCAACCCCACTTTGATCGTGGATGGAGAGATGCAGGGAAGCCTTGCATTCAACAAAGAAATATTGCGCGATAACTATCCCTTCAGCGACCTGGTGGACGAAGATGTGAATGTACTGATGTTCCCCAACCTCACTTCGGGCAATGTTACCTATAATCTTTTGAAAGAAGTGGGTGGCGCCGATGCGATCGGCCCGATATTGCTTGGTTTAAAAAAGCCAGTGCATGTTTTACAACTGGGCAGCACCGTGCGGAGTATTATTAATATGGCCCTGGTGGCGGTAGTGGATGCACAACTGAAATGCCGTATCAATACTGAAGAAGCCGTACAGCGCAGCGCCTGGTGGAAGCGATTGAAGAAAAGAAAAAAATAATGATGGCATGCGCCATTGCATAACAGATAAAGCATGAGTTTTTTCACACATTTTGGAGCTTACCTGCTGATGTTAAAGGGGATGTTTACCAAACCCGAGAACTGGCGTATGTACTGGAAAGAATTTATGCACCAGTGTGTGGAGATCGGTGTGGGGGCATTGCCCATCGTGGTGATCATTTCCTTATTTCTCGGTGCGGTAACCACGGTACAAACGGCATATCAGCTGGTGAGCCCGCTGGTGCCACAATCCACCATTGCACAGATCGTGCGCGACAGTATGATCCTTGAACTGTCGCCAACCGTGGTGAGTATTGTACTGGCCGGTGTGGTGGGCAGTAAAATAGCAAGTGAACTCGGAAACATGCGTATCAGTGAACAGATCGATGCATTAGAGATCATGGGCATCAATACCAAGAGCTACCTGGTTCTCCCTAAAATACTTGGTGCACTGGTGGTGATCCCCTGTTTGATCGTTATTTCGGCGGTGCTGGGTATCTGGGGTGGGCGTACGGCAGGGGCAATGTCGGGCATTCTTGCGACTGATATTTTTGATATCGGTTTGCGGCAGAACCTGAATGTGTATAATATCAATTTCGCGATGTATAAATCCTATACATTCGCCTTTATCCTCAGCAGTATCCCGGCTTATTTCGGGTACAATGTAAAAGGCGGCTCACTCGAGATCGGCCGTGCGAGTACCAGTGCAGTGGTGGTGAGTTGTATCCTGATCCTTTTCGCGGATTATGCGCTTGCGGCTTTGTTGTTGTAATTAACAGAATAGTTTTTTCAGAGAGGCCGGTACTTGGTACATTTAGGGATACGAAACAAACATGCATACCGGATTTATTGTTTTCCGCAAACGCATCATGAACCCGCTCAGTTTCCGGCTCTTCATGCTTCAAAAACTGCCTTCTGCTTTTTTTGCCGGCCTGCGTATCCGTTCATTCGATGAGCAGTCTGCCGTGGTTAGCGTGAAATATGGTTGGTTCACGCAAAACCCCTTTCGCTCCATGTATTTTGCCGTGCAGTCGATGGCAGCTGAAATGAGTACGGGTTTACTGGCATCGGGTTATGTATACCAGCGCAACCCGACCGTGAGTATGCTGGTGGTTGGACTTGAAGCAAAATTTTTTAAAAAAGTAACAGACACGGTTTTCTTTACTTGTGAAGATGGTATGGCTATCAACGAACTTATTGAATCTGCTATCACTTCGGGCGAAGGGAAAACGATCACCTGTATTGCATCCGGGAGAAATGAAGCAGGTGAACTGGTATCTGAATTCAGGATCACCTGGAGTTTTAAAGCAAAACGGTAATAGGGTCCGGTCCGTATTAAAGAAACGGCTTGAACAAACCGGGTGTTTAAATATTCCATTATTCCAAAAATCCCTCAGGGAATAACATACTATGAAAATAACCTTTCACGGCGCGGCCAGAACAGTAACAGGATCCAAACACCTGCTTACGCTGAAAAACGGAAAAAAACTATTGCTCGATTGCGGTCTTTTCCAGGGGCTCGGGAAAGAAACAGATACCTTGAATGCGTCATTCGGGTTTGAACCTAAATCGGTTGATTACCTTGTTTTGTCGCATGCGCATATTGATCACTGTGGGCTCATCCCCCGGTTGGTGAAGAATGGATTTGAAGGAAAAATATTTTCAACCCCAGCCACAAAGGAACTCGGAGGGATCCTCCTGGAAGACTCTGCGGAGATTCAACGGGATGATACAAAGTTCATCAACAAACGAAGGGCGAAACAGGGCCTGCCGCCTTATGAACCCTTGTATGATCTCGACGATGCGGAAGATGCTTTGAAGTTATTCGAGACCGTGAATTATGATGTATGGACGAAGATCGATGAGGGCATTGAATTATTATACACGGATGCAGGTCATATCATCGGCAGCGCTGCGGTACATCTCCGCATCACCGAGAACGGCAATACCACAAATATCACGTTCAGCGGAGATGTGGGAAGGTACAATGATGCCATTCTTCGTTCACCTGCCGTTTTCCCGCAGGCGGATTATATCATTCTCGAAAGCACTTACGGAAATAAACTGCACGATGAAGTACATGGAACCGTTGATGCCATGTATGAATGGGTGCATAAAACCTGTATCGAAAAAAAAGGGAAGCTGATCATCCCTGCATTCAGTGTGGGCCGCACGCAGGAGCTGCTGTATGCACTGAACCAGCTTGAGCTGGAAAACAGGCTCCCGGCAGTGCCTTATTTTGTTGACAGCCCCTTAAGCCGCGAAGCCACACAGGTACTCAAAAATTACCCGGAATATTTTAACAAACGAATCCGGAAGATCATGCAAACAGACAGCGATCCTTTCGATTTTAAAGGATTGAAATTTATCAAAACAGTTGAAGAGAGTAAGCAGTTGAATGAACTGGCTCAGCCCTGTGTGATTATTTCCGCAAGCGGTATGGCAGATGCAGGCCGTGTAAAACATCATATCATGAACAATATCCATGATCAGAAAAATACGATTTTACTGGTAGGATATTGTGAGCCCCATTCACTTGGCGGCAGGCTGATGAACGGGGTGAAAGAAGTAAAAATATTCGGACAGATGTACCCGGTGGTCGCTGAAGTAGGCAGCATGCGCAGTATGAGCGCCCATGGGGATTACGATGATCTTTGCCAGTTTATCGGTTGCCAGGATCCCAGGCAGGTAAAAACACTTTTCCTTGTACACGGTGAATATGATGTGCAACAGGATTTTGCAGAAAGACTTCGCCGGAAAGGGTACACAGAAGTGGCAATACCTGATATGCACCAGGAGTTTAATTTAGCATGATAATTTTTGAACGATAAGATGGCTTCAATACATAACCGGATAAAAGAAATCTTTCAACAGCATTTCCAGGCAGCACCACAGGTTTTTTGTTCACCTGGCAGGATCAACCTGATCGGTGAGCATACGGATTATAATATGGGTTTTGTTTTACCCGCTGCGATCGACAAAGCGGTGTACATCGCTATCCGGGAACGCAAAGACCGCATACTTAATTTATACGCAGCTGACCTTGATGACTCTTTTTCAGCTTCGCTGGATCAATTGCAAAACTCCGGTAAACAATGGCCGGATTTTATTTTAGGTGTTGCCGACCAATTGCAGAAAGCGGGTAATGCGTTACAGGGTTTTGATGCTGTATTGATGGGAGATGTGCCGTTGGGTGCGGGGCTTTCTTCTTCCGCTGCTGTGGAATGCGCTGCTGTATTTGCATTGAACAGCCTGTTCGGGCTGGAACTTGAGAAGATCACCATGGTGCAAACCGCTCAGAAAGCAGAGAATGAATTTGTAGGATTGAAGTGCGGCATCATGGATCCGTTTGCAAGTATGTTCGGAAAAAAAGACCATGTGATCCGGCTTGATTGCCGCTCACTTGAATATGAATATATGCCCTTTTCAATGGAAGGCATTGCCATCGTGTTATTTGATACGGGTGTAAAACATTCACTCGCTTCTTCTGAATACAATACCCGGAGGGATGAATGTGACGAAGGCGTCCGCATCATCCGCCAGGCTTATCCGCAGGTACGCAGTTTGCGCGATGCGGATATGCGGATGGTTAGTGAATGCCTCGCCGGTGCCGAAGGAAAAATTGAACAACGATGCCGTTATGTTGTGGAAGAAATTGAACGTTTGCAGGCAGGCTGCCATGATTTACTTGCTAATAACCTGGCTGCTTTTGGGCAAAAAATGTTCGAAACCCACCAGGGCCTCAGCGAACTATATGAAGTAAGCTGCCCCGAAGCAGATGCGCTGGTGAATTGGGTAAAAAACAATCAAGCCGTATTGGGCGCCCGTATGATGGGTGGCGGCTTTGGCGGCTGCACCATCAATATTGTAAAAGAAGAAATGCTGCCCGCATTGGTTCAGCAAGTTGCTGAAAAATTTGAGAAACAGTTTCAGCGAACACTCACGCATTATGTGGTTCATATCGGTGGCGGTACATGCGCTTTGTAAAAACTATTCCAGCAATTTTACAAGCCTTGTCATTTTGCCATCACTGTTCACACCTTCCAGCACGATCTGCATTTTTTTGGTGACATCATTATTGTAGAACACGATCTTGAAACGCGGGTTCTTTTTATTGGTGATGATATAAGGGTTCCAGTATAAAGTGGTCCGGTTATCGTTTTCAAATGTTTCCGGCGGTTTGTCGTAATTGGGATTGAAAAATTCTTTAAAACGGGAATAACCGCCAAGTACGGTATTTTCAAGGCCCTTTGCATTAGGGTCCGCTTTCCGTGCATCCGACCCCTTCTTGGTATAAATCGCGATCGCGCCACCGGCACCGCCGCCTATTGATCCAAAAAAAGGCGGGCGAAATACTTTGATCATCGCGATATCCCGCACATTCATGGTTTGCACCATATCCACCGATGATACGGTTTCATTGATATAGAGATCGGGAGTGGCACCGCGCCAGCTCATTGTGGCACTGCTGCCGCTTCCTGTGATAATGAGACCGGCAACCCTGCCCTGCAGGTAAGAAAGGATATCCTGAACCCCCAATGCAGCAGCATCATCCGTAAGATCAAACGATTGGGCATCACCACCGGAAAATAAGCCCGTAGCGTATTTCTCTTCCATCTGCTGTTCCTTACTTTTTTTACGGGCGCGTACAATCACTTCTTCGAGTGTGGTGGATGCCATCCTTTTTTTGAGCAGTTCCTGTTCATTCAAAAAATAGTTCATCCGTGCACGCGCAACACTATCGCTGAACTTAACTGGGCGGTAAGTATCGGCATATTGTATTTTTTTCGGGATTTGTTTGAGCAAACCATTTTCGAACTGCACCTGCGTTACATCTGTCAGTTTGTTGTTGCCGTTAAAGCTATAGAACAGCCGGGCGGTATCATAGAAATACAAACCCCGTTCCTGGAAGCTCCCGTCTTTTTCAACCGGGATGAATGCCAGGTTTTTACTGCTGTCTTTCCCCGCAATGATGAGGTTTAACAAAAGCGGTGAGCCTGTTACTGACTTCGCACCGAATACTTTGCCGGCCACTTTCATAAAATCTTTTTCTACCGGATAAGTAAGTGAAGGCCCGATCCCTTTTCTGATCTTTTCCCAGTCAAATCTTCTCCATCCATTGGTGAGTAACACCAGGTCGAGATTGGCCATCACCGAATCAGAATCGCTGCTGAGATAATAACCCGGGTTATTGATCTTGCCGCGGATATCAGCACTGAGCAGGATATCAGAGAAAATGGTTTGTTCATCAGGTTGACCGATTGTCGCGTCTGTAACAGAAATGGAAAGGTTGGCAGCAGCTGTATCAGATACCACCACTTCCAGCACATTCTTCCCCCGTTTGTCGAGGCTTACCATTGCAGGATTCAGTTTTGTATTGAACTCGTGCTGCCGGTTGTTCACAAAAACCACCCTTTCTGCAATAGGGAGCCAGTCGGAAGTAAACAAAGTGAACTGCAGGATACCTGTTGGCAATTCATCGATCGGTACTTCCGCATTTAATGCGGTTTTTTCAGTGGCGTTCAGGCTTATTTTATACAAAAGGCTTTGATTCATGTGCACGAACAGGTTCAGTCGCCGGAAATTATCCGGGATGTTTTTTGTTCTCTCCACATGCACCAAGGCTTTTTCATTGGTGGTTTTGATGGATAGGGCGGCGCCTTCTGTTTTAGGTGCGGTAATAGGGGCGCTGCCTGTTTTTCCATTCTCATCTGTCCAGTTAATTTTATAGGTTTCCCCGGCAAGCGCCGTAAGTACAAAACTCCCCATGCCGTCGTGCTTTACGCGCAGCGAATCAATCAGTTTGTTTTTATCATTCACCACCGCCCCTTTTACAAATACTGGTGTACCATATTGGTTGGTGGCTTTGAATGCAACCCGTACCGGGATATCCTGTATGAGAAAACCGCCTTCGGGAAATGTTTCCAGCCTTGTTTTTAAAACCGGCGCCGGTTTTTTTATGGGGGCATTCAATGCGCTGTTTACAGAAATATCTTTTTCATAACTGAAAGCCGGGTCGTCGTTCAGCATCCAGCGGGTATAGGCCTTTACGTGGATAAAATTACCTGTATAAGTTGCCGGTATATCAAAAGATCCTTTGGCAGATGCCTGGTATAGCGGTGCCACGGTTTGCTTGATCATTTTGCCCGTAGTATCATACCACTCAACATACAGGTTCTTGCTGAGGTTACTGAGGCCATCGGGTGTAAGCAGGTAAACTTTATAAAAGATGGTTTCTTCTTTGTTGTAAATGGTTTTATCAAAATGGATATGCATTTTTTCTGTCGGCTGCTGTTCTGCATACAGCGCCATTATTGAGTCGATCTGCTGCGCATACAAACGGCTGCAGCAAGCGAGAGCGAATAAAAATATGAACGTAAAAAAAAGCCTTTTCATCCCTTCAGGTTTGATTTGCAAGATAAAACGGATTGGCGGCAAATAAGCCAGTATTTTGTGAATAAGCAGGGCCATCTGCCTGTTAAAAAATATTAACAGCCCCGTTGATATTTTCCTGCGATGCAGAATGCAGTTAATTTTAGGATATGATGGGTTGTAAACATAACAGGGTTGTCAAAAAATCAGGAAAGAACCTTTTCTTACTTGCAGGGATCTTTCTTTTCCTGGCTGAAACGACAAATGCACAGTCTTACCATGCCAATACAGAAAAATCATCTGTCAAATTTTATATCAAAAATTCCGGGATGGAGATTGAAGGTGAGATCGGCGGTATCGAAGGGGATATTCTTTTTCAGCCCGGCGACCTGAAAAATGCCTCTTTTTCCGTTACGGCCAATCCTGCAACGATCAATACCGGGATCGATATCCGTGATAAAAACCTGCAGGAGGAAGCCTATTTCAATACCAGGCAATATCCGCAGATCAGCATCCAGTCGAAACAGGTACTGGCCCAGGGCAATGGCCGTTACCTGATGAAAGCAACACTTATCATCAAAGGCATTCATAAAGATATACAGATCCCTTTCAGCGCCACAGTACAGGATGATGGGCTTTTGTTCACGGGCGAATGCCGGATCAACCGGCTCGATTATAAAATCGGTACAGGCAGCGTGGTATTATCCGACACGATACTGATACGCTTGTCGGTATTTGCGCAAAAGGGGTAACTTACTGCATTGTTCAACAAATAACTACTCATGAAAACGGTACTCATTACCGGCGCCAATGGAAACCTCGGTGCGGCTGTAACGCAGACCTTCCTCGAAAATGGATACCGTGTAGTGGCAACTGTACTGGCCGAATCAATGCTGAATGATCTCGGTACCCATCCCAATCTCTCGGTAGAGGTGGTAAACCTGATGGATGAAACCGCAACGGAAAATTTTGTGAAATCATTGATCGATACTTACCGGCAACTGGATGCCGCTTTATTACTGGTGGGTGGTTTTGCGATGGGCGGTATTGCTGATACTCCGGCTGCAGATATCGACAAACAGATCAGCCTCAATTTTAAAACGGCTTACCATGTAACGCGACCTGTTTTTTCGCAGATGATGGAGAAAGGAAGCGGACGTATTGTATTCATTGGTGCGAGGCCGGCATTGGAGCCTGCTTCAGGGCAACACCTGGTTGCATATGGATTATCAAAGTCGTTATTGTTTAAACTGGCCGAATACCTGAATGAATCGGCGAAGGGAAAAAATGTTATGGCTGCTGTTGTGGCACCCTCTACGCTTGATACGCCATTGAACCGTCAATCCATGCCGGATGTTGATCCCGGAAAATGGGTGAAACCTGCAGCCCTCGCCGAAATACTGGAATTTATCGTATCCGAAAAAGGATCGCCTTTGCGTGAATCGGTTTACAAAGTTTATAATAATGCGTAGCTATGACCACCCTTTACCAGCAAAATCTTGCCCGCTTATTTGAACGTGATATCCGTAAACTGCAAACGGAGATCAATGCTTATACCTCTGATGCTTTATTGTGGGAAGTATTTCCGGGAATCAGCAACAGCGGGGGAAACCTTTGCCTCCACCTTCTCGGCAACCTGCGGCATTATATCGGTGCGGTACTCGGTGGCAGTGGTTATATTCGCAACCGGCCGCTGGAATTCTCAGCTAAAAATATCCCGCGCGAAACACTCAATCAAACACTGGATCAGGTAGCCATGCTGGTGCCGGGTATCATTGGCTCATTAACAGATGCGCAAATGGAAGCTTTGTACCCGGAAAAAGTTTTTGAGTACGATATGACCACGTCTTATTTCCTGACACACCTCCTGGCGCACCTTGGTTATCATCTGGGCCAGATCAATTATCATCGACGGATCGGGCAAAACATATAAGATATCCCGGTCCTGTATTACAGATGTGCCAGGATTTCTTTTACCGATGAGCGTTTGCGGTAATCGGTATCAAAATATTTGTAAATAATCTTCCCTTCTTTACTGATGATATACACAGCGGGAACGGGAAGGTTAGCGCCATTGCTGCCATTGGCTTCTGTAAAATCGATCCCGTATTTTTTATAAGCTTCGATGGTTTTGTCATCCACGCGGAAAGCTACGTCGTACTGTTTCATGATCTTTAGCCCCTCATCATGCAAAATAGAATTGGAACTTCTTGTTTTCGCAATGGTCTTTTGAATATTCTCTGTTTTTTCAGGCGTTACTGTGATCACGCTAGCGCCTTTTGCTTTGATAAAGGACAAGGAATCTTCCAATTGCTTCAATTGTTTATTGCAAAAGGGGCACCATTGTCCACGGTAAAACAATAAAACCACAGGCCCCTTCTTTAATTCCGAACGCAGTTGTACGGTTTTACCATATTGATCTGTAGCGGAAAAATCGGGTGCGGCATCATCCGGGTTCAGCCCTTTAGGCGGTTGGCCAAAACTTACCAGCATTGAAAACATCCAAACAGAAAAGAAATATATTTTTTTCATAAATAGGGTTTAACGTTACAACAATACAACGGTTGACGAAATCTTTATCAGTCCCTTACAAAAAACAGAAATAAAAAAAGAGCAGGCGTTGTAAGGTATCCGGGAAAGTACCGTCAGCAGGGAAAAATAAAACATGAAAAAGATCCTGACGGCAACACTTTCTTTTTTCTGCATATTATCGGCTATACAGGCGCAGGATGCAGCCACCCGAAAAAAACAGTTTAATCTCGAAGAGGGTATCGCCATCCAGGGTTTCGACCCCGTAGCTTATTTCAGCCAGGGCAAAGCTGTAAAAGGTAAAAAGGAATGGGCAGTGAATGCAGATGGGGTTACCTACTATTTTTCATCTGCCGAAAACAAAGAACTTTTCAAAAAGATGCCGGCATCTTACGAACCGCAGTATGGGGGATGGTGTGCCTATGCCATGGGTGCCAAGGGCGAAAAAGTAAATATCGACCCGGGCACTTTCAAAATCCTCAACAATAAACTATACCTGTTTTATAACCAGTTTTTCAATAATACACTGAAAAGCTGGAACAAGGATGAAGCCAATCTGAAAACCAAAGCAGATGCCAACTGGCAAAAGACAATACAATAAAAACAAATAAAAATGAATACATATCTCAAATGGATATTGCGGCTGATTGCGGCTGTGATCATGCTGCAAACCTTGTATTTCAAATTTACCGGGGCAGCAGAATCGGTCTACATTTTTACTAAGCTGGGAATGGAACCCTGGGGCAGGATCGGGATCGGTTGTATGGAACTGATTGCTTCTGTTCTGATCCTTCTTCCGCGTACAACAGGTTTCGGATCGCTGCTGGGTGTCGGACTGATGAGCGGTGCCTTGTTCTTTCATTTCACCAAACTCGGTATCGAGGTAATGGGAGATGGGGGGCAACTGTTTATCTATGCCCTGCTTGTTTTTATCAGCTCTGTTGTATTGGTAATACTGGACAGAAAAAAACTGCTGGCTGCACTGAAAATGATCCTTATAAAAAATAAATGATATGCATTTACATCAATCCGTTCGTGAAGTATTGCAGCAACTCGCCGGGAGCATCCGGAACCTTCCCAACGAGATCTATGCGAATCCCAACCCGGTTTTATCAGGTGCGAGTATTGGTCAGCATACACGGCATGTAGTGGAATTGTTTGCCTGCCTGGATGCGGGCTATGAAACCGGTATCGTGGATTATGATGCAAGGGAAAGAAACCGTGAAATTGAAACCAATCCGGTGTACGCCTGCTCCCTTATCCTGGATATTGCAGAGAAGACCGGAAAGGAAAATAAGGAATTGCTGCTGCAAACACTGTACAAGGGCAGGCAAGAGAAAGTTGCATTCATCGATACCAATTACGACCGTGAACTTTTGTACAATCTTGAGCATGCCGTACACCATATGGCATTGATCAGGATCGGCCTTGCATCGGTTGCCATTACAACATTGCCGGAAAGTTTTGGTGTAGCAGCATCTACTTTACAATACCGCGAATCATGTGCACAGTAAGTTACCTGCCTTTGAAAAAAGGATACCGGATTGTTTCAAGCCGTGATGAACACAGCACGCGTAAAACTGCGATTGCGCCGGCGGTTTACCGCAATGGTGCATACGAATTGCTCTATCCAAAAGATGCACAGGCCGGTGGCAGCTGGATCGGTATCCATTCAAAAGGGCATGCGGCGGTTTTATTGAATGGTGCGTTTACACCGCATGTTGCTGAGCCGCCCTATCGTTGCAGCCGTGGATTGATTTTTCTTTCGGTACTATCTTCTATCAGGCCGGTGCGTACTTTCCGCTCGATTGTTTTATCGGGTGTGGAGCCTTTCACCTTACTGATCCATACAGGCGATCATTTTTTTGAATGCCGCTGGGATGGGAAACAGAAACACCTGACACTGCTCAATAAAGAAAACCCGCAAATATGGTCGTCTGTAACACTCTACAGTCCCGAAGTAATTGTAAAAAGAAAACAGTGGTTTCAAACATGGTTCGGTAAACAACAATCGAGCCTGCAGTCTCATTTTTCATTTCATTTTGCTGCAGGGAAAGAAGACCCGGAAAACGCGGTTTTGATGAACAGAGATAAAAAACTGTTTACCGTAAGTGTTACCGGCATGGAAGTGTATGAAGAGAGGGCAGAGATGCATTATATCGATCTCGTCAACGGATCAGAAACAATGCAGGCCATTCATTTCACACAAACAGAACCTGTTTTATGATACAACAACTGCGGAGGTATATCAAGCGCCGCCCCTTCCTTATCCGGTTAGTACATTGGGAATACTGGCCTTTTCATATTGTATATGGCCCTATCTATTTATACTGGCTGTTTTTATGTATCAAAGCGCGCTCTTTCTTCTTTTTTAATGCCGCCAATCCCGGCATCCGGAATGGAGGTTTTTTAATGGAGAGTAAAAAAGAAATTTATGACCTGATACCGCAGGTATATTATCCCCAATGTATTGCAATAAAAGCCGGATCGGACCATGTGGCCGTTTATGAAGCCATACACGCAGCAGGTTTATCCTTTCCGCTTATAGCCAAACCCGATATCGGGATGCGGGGCATGGGTGTGGCAAAGATCGAAACATGGCAGGAACTGGTTGCCTACCTGCAATCCAGTGAAGTTGACTTTCTGATCCAGCAATTCGTGGCTTACGGGGAAGAAGTGGGTATTTTTTATTACCGTTTCCCCGGTTCTGTAAAAGGATCTGTTTCCGGGATCGTGAAAAAAGAATTTGTAACGGTAACGGGCAATGGCCGCGACAATATCGCAACCCTCTTATCACGTGAACCCCGTTATTTACTTCAGCTCAACAATCTCAAAAAAAACATCCCTTCTTTATTAGCAGAAGTGCCTTCGCAAGGAGAGGAAAAACTGATTGTTCCTTATGGTAACCATGCCCGTGGTGCAAAATTTATTGATCTCAGTCATTCAATTGACGAAGAACTCACCCATACCATCGATAGCATCTGCCGGCAGGTACCCGGATTTTATTTCGGCCGGCTCGATATCCGTTATGATAACTGGGAATCACTCCGGAGAGGCGAAAAACTTTCGATCATTGAACTCAACGGCGCAGGCAGCGAACCCACACATATTTATGATCCGGAACACAATATTTTCTTTGCGTGGAAAGAGATCATCCGCCATTGGAACCTTTTGTACCGCATCAGTATAGATAACCGCCAGCAAAACAAAGCAGGATACCTCAGCATTTCCGAAGGCATTGCTATGTTCCGGGAAAATTCCGCTTATATAAAACGTCTTGCCAAAGCTTCTGCGTAAACAAAAGCCGCTGCAGTTCTGCAGGATCAATGACGTTCCCATCGGTTGTGATCCTTGTTTTGCCGATGAATTCACATGCTTATTCACTTTTTTGAAAGTGCCGGGCGAATTATGAGATATCTCAGTTTTTTCAATCCTTTTCTCCGTAAATTGGGAGGCACTATTGCAGAACCTAATTGTTGTTTATGGGAGCCGTATCGCTCATAGCCCTTACTGTTGCCGCAGTTCTTTTTTCGGCGGGAGGTATTTTGCTCGGCAGGTTTCTCCTTAAAAAAAGCACCAATCCGCAGAAAGGGCAGCCTTATGAATGTGGTATCCCCACACAAACTTCTCCCTGGCACCAGTTCCATGTAGGTTATTATCTCTTCGCCTTGTTGTTCCTCATTTTTGATGTGGAACTCGTTTTCATGTATCCCTGGGCCGTTGTAGTAAAAAAAACAGGGATAGCAGCATTGTTTGAGATCGCTGTTTTTATATTCATCCTCCTCATGGGATTTCTGTATGCACATAAAAAAGGAGCATTGAAATGGAGTTAAACAGTACCGTGCAGGCAACGAATGATTTTCCCGGCGAAATACATCCCACTGCGGGTGGTGGTATCATCGTGAGCAGTTTTGACGGACTGATCAACTGGGCCCGCTCCAATTCATTATGGCCGCTCACATTTGCCACCAGTTGCTGTGGTATTGAAATGATGTCGACCGCTTCCTCCAAATATGATTTCTCCCGTTTTGGTTTTGAAGTGGCGCGTGCCACACCGCGCCAGGCCGATGTAATTATCATTGCGGGTACCATCGTGAATAAAATGGGCCCTGTTTTAAAAAGACTATACGACCAGATGGCCGATCCGAAATATGTGATCGCGATGGGGGCCTGTGCCATCAGCGGCGGGCCTTTCTTTTATAACACTTATTCTGTTGTAAAAGGAGCCGATCATATCATTCCGGTGGATGTATATATCCCCGGTTGTCCGCCAAGGCCGGAAGCATTGCTGCATGCGCTCATCACTTTACAGGAGAAGATACGCAGCGGGTTAACCAGGGAGCAGATCAGGGAAGGAGCCAAACCATAAAACCATGACGAACGAAGCGATCAAAGAACATATCCTTTCAGCAGAACCTTCAGCTGTATTTGATGAGACCGGCGAATTTCTCACCGTACAGATCGCACCGGATCTGTTTAAAAATTTTGCGAAGGCACTTCGCAACGGGTTGTTGCAGCTGGATTATCTTTTCTGTTTAACCTGTATCGACTGGAAAACACATCTCACAATGGTGTATCATTTCAGTTCCACATCGGACAGGCAATGCCAGCTGGTGGTAAAATCCAATCTCGACCGCAACCAGCCTGAAATTGAAACCGTATGCGATATCTGGCGAACAGCCGAGTTTTATGAACGGGAGGTGTTTGAAATGTTTGGAGTGCAGTTCGCCAACCACCCCGATCTGCGGCGTTTGATCCTCACGGATGATTTCGTGGGTTTCCCGATGCGGAAAGATTTTGAAGACCCTATCAACATGATAAAATTATAACCGGGCCATGTACACAACGACAGAAGTGATCAAAGACACAACCGCCGGCCCGGAAGGAGAATTGGTGATCAACATGGGGCCGCAGCACCCGGCAACACATGGGGTATTGCATCTCGTGATCACACTGGATGGAGAGACGATCAAAAAAATTGAACCCCACCTCGGGTATATCCATCGCTCCATCGAAAAAATGACGGAGAGCCTTACTTACCGCCAGTTTATTTATGTTACCAGCCGGATGGATTATCTCTCATCTCATATCAATAATACTGCCTGCGCGCTGAATGTTGAAAAATCGATGCAGATCGAAGTGCCGGAACGCGCCAAAGTGATCCGGGTATTGATGAATGAACTTACGCGTATCGCTTCCCACGAATTATGGATCGGCGCAATGGCGATGGACCTCGGCGCTTTCACCCCTTTCTTTTATGCCTTCCGCGAAAGGGAAATGATCACAGAGATCATGGAAGATACCTGCGGCGCCAGGCTTACGATGAACTATTGTGTTCCGGGTGGCGTGTCGTACGATCTACATCCAGATTTTCAGCGGAAAGTGAAAGCCTTTATAAAACAGTTCAAAGAAAAAGTGGTGGAGTATGAAGACCTCATCACCAACAATGTGATCTTCCGTAGCAGAACAGAAGGGGTGGGCGTACTCAGTAAAGCGGATGCGGTTTCTTACGGCTGTACCGGTCCTGTGGCGCGTGCAAGTGGGGTAAGCTGCGATATCCGGAAAATCTATCCCTACGATGTGTATGATAAAGTTGAGTTTGATGAAGTGACCGAAACCGCCGGAGATTCTTTTGCACGATATATTGTACGCGTGAAAGAAATGTTCCAGTCGATACACATCATCGAACAGTTGATCGATAATATTCCCGAAGGCGATTTCCAGGCAAAAACGAAAGCGGTATTAAAACCACCGAAAGGAGATTTTTATACCCGTGTGGAAACAGCAAGAGGCGAACTGGGTGTGTATGTCGTGAGCGAGGGCGGAACAACGCCTTACCGCATCAAATACCGCTCACCCGGGTTCTCCAATCTTTCGGCATTGGACCATATGGCAAGAGGAAGCAAGATCGGCGACCTGATGGCAACCATGGGAACACTTGATCTGGTGATACCGGATATAGACAGGTAGTAAGGAAAACTGTGTGTACGGAAATGGTACACCATCATCACTGGCCGTTCACATAAATAAAAAAAGATGTTCAGTTTAGAAGGACTTACGAATATGATTCAGGGCTGGTTAAACAGCCACTTCAATCCCACGATCGCATTACTCATCCAATGCGCTATTGTGGTATTGCTGGCCATTACTTTATTCGCGGTGCTCGGACTTGTCTTGGTTTTGATGGAGCGGAAAGTGGCGGCACACATACAGATCAGGCTGGGACCGAACAGGGTGGGGCCGGGTGGTATGCTGCAAACGGTTGCCGACACCATAAAGCTGATCATGAAAGAAGGGCTCACTCCAGATCTTGCAGATAAATTCCTTTTTAATCTCGCGCCCTTTCTTGTGATGATCGTTGCCATGTTATTGCTTGCACCGATCGCCTTTGCGAAAAATTTCCAGATATGGGATATCAATATCGGGGTACTCTATATTTCAGCGGTTTCATCTCTTTCTGTGATCGGCATACTGATGGCAGGCTGGGCAAGCAATAACAAATACTCTTTATTGGGGGCGATGCGGAGCGGCGCACAGATCGTGAGTTATGAATTGTCGGCAGGGCTCGCCGTTCTAACCGTAGTGGTATTAACCGGAAGCCTGCAGCTTTCGGATATCATCACATCACAACAGGATGGCTGGTGGTTGTTCAAAGGGCATATTCCCGTGATCATCGCTTTTGTGATCTTCATCATCGCCGTAACAGCAGAAACCAACCGTGCACCATTCGACCTGGCAGAAGCAGAGTCGGAACTCACTGCCGGTTTTCATACAGAATATTCAGGAATGAAATTTGCATTGTTCTTCCTGGCGGAGTATATCAATATTTTCATCGTGTGTTCAATCGGCGCCACTTTGTTCCTGGGAGGGTGGATGCCTTTGCATATCGGTCACTGGGATGCATTCAATCATTTGATGGATTATATCCCTTCATCGGTATGGTTTATGGGAAAAACATTTTTTCTCATTTTTCTCATCATGTGGTTCCGCTGGACTTTCCCCCGTTTGCGGGTGGATCAGTTGCTGAACCTGGAATGGAAATACCTGTTACCAATAAGCCTTTTCAATATTTTATTGGTAACCGTGGTGGCGATTATGGGATGGCATTTTTAGGTTTCAGGTTTTGGGTTGAATGTTTTACCCAGCACTAAAAGTTTTTTGACAATGGCTACAATAAAAAGATTTGAAGATGTTGAAGCCTGGCAAAAGGCACGGTCTCTTGCAAAAGAGGTTTTTCAAATCGGAACGAATACGGGATTATCAAAAGATTTCAGATTAAGAGATCAGATGAATGCAGCTGCCGGGTCTGTAATGGATAATATTGCAGAAGGTTTTGAGCGGGGTGGCAGACTGGAGTTGATTAATTTTCTGACGATATCAAAAGGATCCTGCGCAGAAGTAAGATCTCAGTTGTACAGGTTGATTGATAGAGAGATTATCAGTGCAGATAAAGGGTCTGAGTTAATAAAAATGACAGAAGAAATTGGCAGTGGCTTATCAAAATGGATCGCATATCTGAATCAAACAGAAATTAAAGGCACAAAGTTTAAAGACAGAATATAGACTCTTTAAACCTGAAACCTTTAACAATAAGCTTAAAAATGTTTTTAAAAGACTACATAAAAGAAGTAACCGGCGGGGTGGTTTCGCTGCTGAAAGGCATGCGCAAAACGGGGTATTATTTCTTTCACCCGAAAGAGATCATCACCGAACAATATCCCGATAACCGCGCAACGTTGAAACTGGCCGATCGCTTCCGCGGGGAAGTGGTAATGACGCATGATGAGAATAACGAACATGCCTGTACCGGCTGCACCGCCTGCGAACTGGCCTGCCCCAATGGCACCATCAAAGTGGTTACCAAATTCGATATCACACCGGAAGGCAAAAAGAAAAAAGCGGTGGATACTTTTATCTATCACCTCGAACTCTGCACCATGTGTAATCTTTGTATCCAGGCCTGCCCAACCGATGCCATCAAAATGGCGCAGACCTTTGAACACAGCGTGTACGACCGCAGCCAGCTTACCAAACAATTGAATAAACCAGGTTCAAAAATCAGGGAGGGTATTGAATAATGAATACTTCAGCGATCATATTTTATCTGATCTCCGCCTTTATTCTCGGTATGGGGATCCTGGCAGTGACCACGCGGAAAATATTCCGATCTGCCATCTGGTTATTGTTTTCGCTGGTAGGTATTGCAGCATTGTATTTCTGGATGCAGGTTGAGTTTATTGCTGCAGTGCAGATCGTGGTATATGTGGGCGGTATCGTGGTACTGATCATCTTCTCCATTTTCCTTACGCAGCAATCCGGGAAAGAAATGCCCAAAGCACCTGCAAAGCGGACTGTTTCTGCGGTACTGGCGGCTTTGTTCGGGCTCGGTTTTATCTACCATCTTATCCGGGAGTATACCTTTAACAATGGCTCGGGAGAAAAATTCCAGGCTGGCGTAGCAGATATCGGTTCACAAATGTTAAGCACTACCGAACATGGATTTCTGTTGCCGTTTGAAGTAGTAAGTGTATTGTTACTGGCAGCCATGGTAGGATGTATTGTGATCGCGATGAAGAATAAAGGAACACAACCGGTAACCGATCAAACCAAGGAGGCCTGAGATGAACAGTGTACCCATTTCCCATATCTTATTTGTAAGCACTGCGCTTTTTTGCATCGGTATGTTCGGTTTGTTCACACGCCGTAATATGATCACCATGCTGATGTCAGTGGAACTGATGCTGAACAGCGTAAACATCAATTTTGTTGCTTTCAATAAATACCTGTATCCCGGAAAACTGGATGGCATTTTCTTCACCATTTTTATTATCACGATTGCAGCGGCGGAAGCGGCTGTAGCGATCGCGATCATTATTAATCTCTATAGAAGTCACCAGTCGATCGATGTGGAAGATGCCACTGAAATGAAATTTTAAAACATGGCCAACTATTCATACATACCCTGGATACCGCTGCTGCCACTGATCTGTTTTGTGGTACTTGGCATCTTTGGCAGAAAACATATCGGGAATGCATCCGGTATTATCGGAACGCTTTCACTGGCGGTATCTGCCGTATTATCATTGATAGCCGCAGACCAGTATTTTTTTGTGGATGGGAAACTGAATGGTGTTTACCAGAAAATCACCGCATTTAAATATGTATGGCTCGAGTTCGCACCCAATCTCTCTATTGATATCAGCATCGTGCTCGATCCTGTTTCAGTGATGATGCTGGTGGTGGTAACGTTTGTTTCTTTAATGGTGCATTTGTTCAGCCTTGGTTATATGAAAGGTGAAGAAAGGTTTGCCACATATTATGCCTTTCTTTCCCTGTTCACATTTTCGATGCTCGGGCTCGTTATGGCGGGCAACCTTTTCCAGGTATATATGTTCTGGGAACTGGTGGGTGTTTCTTCTTTCCTGCTGATCGGTTATTATTTTGAGAAACCATCCGCAGTGGCGGCTTCCAAAAAAGCATTTATCGTAACCAGGTTTGCTGATCTTGGTTTTCTCATCGGTATACTCATCATGGCTTTCTACGGAAAAACGCTCGATATCTCCACGCTCATTCAAAAACTTACTGCTGTTCAATCGGCTGAATATACCGGTATGGCAACAGCAGGTTTTCTCGGTGTTTCTGTGCTTACCTGGGGACTAACCCTTGTATTCGTTGGCGGTGCAGGTAAATCGGCGATGTTCCCTTTGCATATCTGGTTGCCCGATGCGATGGAAGGGCCAACCCCGGTTTCCGCGTTGATCCATGCGGCAACTATGGTGGTGGCTGGCGTGTATCTTGTGGCAAGATTATTTCCGGTCTATTCTATTGATGCAGCAGCGCTGACGGTAGTTACCTGGACAGGCGCTTTTTCGGCATTGCTCGCTGCAGTGATTGCCTGTACACAAACCGATATCAAAAGGGTGCTGGCTTATTCCACCATGTCGCAGATAGGGTACATGATGTTTGCGCTCGGTGTTGCCAGGCAGGGTGGTGAAGAGGGGCTTGGTTACATGGCATCCATGTTCCACCTGTTTACACACGCATTTTTCAAATCATTGTTGTTCCTCGGTGCGGGTGCGGTGATACATATGGTGCACAGCAACGAAATGAAAGATATGGGCGGCCTGCGCAAACAAATGCCGGTTACCCATTTCGCTTTCCTGGTGGGATGTATGGCCATTGCAGGTGTACCGCTGTTGTCGGGCTTTTTCAGCAAGGAGGAAATTTTACTGGCCGCATGGCATAGCAATAAACTGGTGTATGGCGTAGCATTGTTTACGGCGGCACTTACGGCATTTTATATGTTCCGTTTGTATTTCTCCATTTTCTGGAACAAAGATGCACAGGCCCATCATGCGGATAAACATGGGGAAGGAACGATGAGTATGAAACTGCCATTGATCATTTTATCTATTCTTGCGATAGGTGCGGGTTATATCCCGTTCTCGCATTTTATCACATCAGATGGATCGGTACTTGAAACACATACGGATATTGTTTTCTCCGTTGCACCGGTTGTATTATCACTGCTTGCAATCGCTCTTGCAGCGTCGCTTTACCGGAAACAAAACGACAAACCTGATAAAATAGCCAAAGCCTTCGGCGGATTGTACAAAGCTGCCAGCCGTAAATTTTATATGGATGAATTGTACCTGTTTATCACCAAAAAAATATTGTTCCCGTTCGTGGGGCAACCGATTGCCTGGATCGACCGGAATATAGTGGATGGTTTGATGAACGGGCTTGCTTCTGCAACAGCCTCTGTATCTGCGGTGATCAAAGGGTTACAGTCGGGGAAAGTGCAGGCGTATGCCCTGTATTTTTTTGGTGGTGTTGCTGCATTGGCGGTACTATTTATTTATTTATGGAAATGATTCTGATATGAACCTGTCATTACTGATTGTTTTGCCCCTGTTTACTGCGGTAATCATCCTTTTCTGTAAAGGATTCAAACAGGTACGTGCCGTCGCACTGGCAGGCTCTCTGGCACAACTGGCAGCAGCCGGATGGTTATTGATGCAATACCTCAATGAAAGAAATGCAGGTAATAAATCGGTAATGCTGTTTGAAGAAAAATACAACTGGTTCCGCAACCTGCATATCGATTACCATATCGGTGTGGATGGGATCTCTATCGCAATGATCCTGTTAACGGCATCGGTAGTGGTGGCCGGTATCCTGGTATCGTGGACGATGGACAAACTCAGCAAAGAATTCTTTTTCCTGCTTGTATTGCTGAGTATGGGTGCTTATGGATTTTTTATTTCACTCGACCTTTTTACCCTTTTCTTCTTCCTTGAAGTGGCAGTGATCCCCAAATTCCTGCTCATCGGTATCTGGGGCAGTGGCAAAAAAGAATACAGTGCCATGAAACTCGCACTGATGCTGATGGGTGGTTCGGCATTGGTATTTATCGGATTAATGGGGATTTATTTTCAGACAGGATCATTTGACCTTTTACAGGCATCGCAATCACACCTGCCTGTGGAAGCACAGAAATTTTTCTTCCCCTTTGCTTTTCTTGGCTTCGGGATATTCGCCGCTTTATTTCCGTTTCATACCTGGGTACCTGATGGTCATGCATCTGCCCCAACGGCAGCTTCCATGTTTCTTGCCGGCATTTCGATGAAACTTGGTGGATATGGATGTTTACGGGTCGCAACTTTTCTTATGCCCGATGCGGCGCATCAGTATGCATGGATCATCATCCTGCTTGCAACCATTGCCATCATTTATGGCGCTTTCGCGACGATGATGCAGACCGATCTCAAATACATCAACGCCTATTCTTCTGTAAGCCATTGTGGTTTTGTGATACTGGGTATCGGCATGATGAACCAGACTTCGATTAATGGTGCGGTGTTACAGATGGTGTCACATGGATTGATGACTGCCCTTTTCTTTGCAGCAATCGGCATGATCTACAGCCGCACACATACAAGAATGGTTGCACAGCTGGGCGGGTTATTAAAAGTGATGCCGTTTATTTCCACTTTGTTTGTCATCGCAGGTCTTTGTTCACTGGGCTTACCGGGGTTCAGTGGCTTTATCGCTGAAATGACAGTATTCATGGGTTCCTGGCAAAACCCGGATGGCTGGTACCGCTTTGCCACGATTCTATCCTGTGCATCCATTGTGGTAACGGCAGTGTACATACTTCGTGCTGCCGGAAAAACGGTGATGGGGCCAATCCCTCCGGAATACAATTCACTGCCGGATGCTGCATGGAATGAAAAACTCGCGGCCATTGTACTGGTGGCGGGCATTGTGCTTGTAGGGGTTGCACCTTTTTTATTAAATCAACTGATCACACCGGGTACAGAGAATATGATGATGCAGATCGGAAAAGCGATTACCCAAAAATGAACTGATCTATGGTAACTGATTTATTGCTATTACTGAAACAGGAACTGCTGGTTGCCGTGATCCTTTTTCTGCTGCTGTTCCTAAAACTGGGGCGCGACCGGTCAAATGAAAGTACCCTGAATCTCGTGAACGTACTGCTGTTCCTGAATGTAGCAGCCGGCTTTCTGGGTGCAAAAGATGGTGAACTGTTTTCCGGGATGTTCCATACCAACGCGCTGATCACTGCTGAAAAAAATATCCTCAATCTTGCGGCCTGGTTAATCTCGTTACAGGCATATGCATGGCTGCGCACGCACCGGCATGTAATTGAATTTTATCTTTTGCTCCTGGGCTCATTAATGGGTATGTTTTTTATGATCTCATCCGGCAACCTGCTCATGTTTTATCTCGGGCTGGAAATGTCGACAATACCACTTGCCGCCGTGGCGAATTTTGACCTTGAAAAAAGACAATCCTCCGAAGCGGCCATGAAAATGATCATTTCATCTGCATTCTCTTCTGCTTTGTTGCTATTGGGTATCTCTTTTGTTTATGGTATCAGCGGGTCGATTTCTTTTGCCGAGATCGGCGCCGGAATTTCCACGGAACCTTTGCATATACTGGCTTTCCTTTTACTCGTATCGGGCTTTGCTTTTAAAATATCTGCCGTTCCTTTTCATCTCTGGACAGCCGATGTATATGAAGGCGCACCGGTAGGCGTTACGGCATTCCTTTCAGTGGTTTCGAAAGGTGCTGTATTATTTGTGTTCGTATCTACACTGTACACCGTATTCAAACCCATTGCTCCGCTATGGTATAATGTATTATTTGTATTATCGCTTGCTACCATTATTAGCGGCAACCTGTTTGCATTGCGCCAGCAGAATATCAAACGCTTCCTTGCTTTTTCATCCATTGCACAGGTCGGTTTTATTCTGGTGGGTATGTCAGGCAGTTCGCAGGCAGGAATGGCTTCCGTAATCTTTTTTATCCTTGTCTATGTGTTTTCCAATCTTGCAGCATTCGGTGTGGTATCCGTGGTAAGTGCTGTTGCGGGTAAAGAATCGATCGATGATTATAAAGGCTTTTATCAAACCAATCCTTTTCTTTCGTGGATACTGACCATTGCATTGTTTTCTCTTGCGGGTGTGCCGCCTACCGCAGGATTCTTCGGGAAGTTTTTCCTGCTGATGGCCGGCACGGCAAAAGGGAATTACTGGCTGATCGCTATCGCGGCGGTGAATATGGTGGTATCTTTTTATTATTACCTGCGTATTGTGAAAGCCATTTTTATGGATCAGAATGAAACACCGGTTGCAGCAATTACGGTTCCGGTAACAGTTAAGTTTTCTCTTTATCTCTGTACCATCGGGATAATACTGGTTGGGTTGATCAGTTGGATATACGACACAATTTTTTCACTTTCTTCCGGATTATAAAAGATAAACCATGGCGATCAATAAAAACCACGAATGCGAGGAACTGGACGGTGTAAAATGCGCCATCGTTGAAAAAAATACAAACGCCGAAAGGGCCGCATTTCTTAAAGAGCTATTGGAACAAAACCAATATACAGTGGTTGTGGTACCCAGCGCGCCACCCAAAACGGCTGCACCCGCAGCTGCTGAAAATACAGAGACACCAGCCCCGGCCGCACCACAAACTTTTACTGTCGGGGTCACCAATCTATTATTCAACCCCATCAATGCCATATTCGGCCGCCTGTTGAAAACAAAAGACGGCAGTGTGGTAACACTGGCATACTGGCAACAGAAAGAAACCAGGTCGAAAGACTGGATACCCTATTATGAAAGTTGAATAAGATACCATAGGATATCGCCGGTATCTTCCGGCACAAAATTTTTGTGTTCCTTCCTTTCCTTATGTCTTTGCGGTAAAACAAATGCCATTCATAAAACAGAACAACCCGATAAGGGTATTCTTTATTAAACAGGCTAATAGTCAGGGCATTTGCAGATAAAACCTGCCGGTTACGAATAAATATGACCGGATACTTGCATTTGGTAAAACCGTTTTGTAATTTTTAGTAACAAAAACTTTTCTTATGAAACGGTATCATATTGTTTCGAGAATTGCCATCTATCTCCTGGCAGCGGTGCTGATCGCTTTTGGATTTTTTCATTTCAGTAATGCGCACTCGCTGGTGGTGTACATCCCATCCTCCTTACCCGGCGGTATCATATGGGTGTATATTGTAGGTGCGGCATTTATTCTTGCCGGTCTTTCCTTTATCCTGAACCGGATGGTAAAAACGGCGGCATACCTGCTTGCATTACTGCTGTTCCTTTTTGTTTTTACCATTCATATTCCCAATCTCCTGGAAGCAGGCAGCAGTGAAATGCGTTCGATGGCGCTGATCAGTTTGTTGAAAGATACTGCTATCGCAGCATTCGCATTGCATATCGCAGCGGGTGCACATCACCAGCAGCTGCATATTGAGGAAGGGGATTGATCATATAACCGTAACGATAATTACCTGCCTCCGTTATACCGGTAATGCCCGATAATGGGAAAAGCAAACAGGCAATCTTCCATTACCTGCCCGGCACCAATATTGTGCACGACCATCCATCGCTGCTTATCTGCTGTTCTGCGGTTTACCATAATGCCGGTATGTGTCAGTTTCCCATTGATCATCCAACATACGATATCTCCCGGGTGATAATCATCCGCATGATGGGTAACTGGTAAACTGCTTTTTTTCCTTTCAAAAAAACGCATCAGGTTCGGCACCCTGCGGTGGTCGATATTCGGATCTGCATGGTGAAGTCCCCAGCGTTGTGGGTAAGCAGAAAAATTCCGGTTCATATCCTCATGTACTTCTTTCTGCAGGTCGATGCCCATGCTGCGGTAGGCGCGGATGATCACATCGGCACAAACCCCTTTGTCGGCTGGCAGATCGCCATTGGGATAAGCGATTACAAAATAAGAAGGATCGTACTGTACTTTTTGTTCCGTTAATGCAATAGCCGCATCGGAAAGCTTTTGAAAGAAATCCTCATTTGGTTTATCAAAATAAAACAGGGCGATAAGAAAGAAAAAATATTTCATGGACTTCTAAATGACTTATTTCGTCCATGGGATGCGGGTGTTGTTTATTTCCACATCGGTGTTATCAGTCTTGCTGTTTTTTTGCGATTCTTTGTGAAGCAGACTCTTTTTTGCCGCTGGCCGGTACCAGTTCACCAACTTTCCCAAGCCCGAACTTTGGCATATTGTGATAGATGCATTCGTAACTGCCTTCTTTTACAAGATAGGTTTCGTGCCAGATACCTACATCGCCATTGCTGCGAATCCGGGTATTAAAATCTTTCCATGCGGGATAATGCAATCCTTCGCGGTCTTTGGCATAGGCTTCCAGTTGCTCGAAGGAACGCCAGTACTGAACGATTACAGGAGGGATGCCGCCAAGGATCTGAAAACCAAGAAAACCACTTTCGGGTTTCATCGACAATTCCCGGAGCATACCCGGCATAGAGCGGGCCACAGGAATCCATTTATGTAATTTCCAGAAACGGTTGATGCGCATACCGATAAGAAAAACCACAAAATCGCCCTTGATCTCAGCGGTCATGCGCTGGTTGATGATGTTACCCATAGCAGGAATATTAATTGCATTTCGAATACAATAACAAATTAATGAGAGCTGCGTGGAAATGCAATAGGGGCAATGATTAAATCTTAAACAAATTTCCGGATATTCATCATAAACCCGAGATGCAGCCCTTCATGGTAGTTATTGAATTCTAAAGCGTCCCGGTGATTTCCAAGATGAAAACCGGTTCCGGTCATTCTTTCAGTGAATGAAACAAATTTACCGGCTGTATAATCGGCTTCTGTCTGTTCTACAAGCGAAAATAAAAGAGCGCGCAGTTCCGCCACTTCTTCTTCAGTAGTTGTGCCGGCTGGGCGCGAACCGGGTTTGTATTTCTCAAACATTGCATCAGTTACCAGCATGGGTAAGCCGGATAATCGGTACACCAGCGATTGCTGCGCCACGATGATATGACCGATATTCCAGATAAGGTTATTGGAAAAACCCTGCGGGATCTTATTCAGTTGCTCAATGGTATATCTGTCGAGAAATTCGAGATGCAGTTTGCGGCTGGTGCGCCAGATCTTAAATACAGATTCCATATTTCTTTTTCATAAAACTACGGAACTGTATATACTGTGAAAGCCACCTGTCATTTTTCGGCCGGTCTGATTATTTCTTTTCAACAAATTTCCCGGTAAGCCATTTTCTCACAGGAATATCATACCACTTCAAACCTGCATAGGCAATCAATATGGCCGAACCCAATACCAGTAAGCCCTGCATCCAGGCACCCTCCATCGGTATTTTATTATTCACCACCCAGGCAGAGAAGATATATACCAACGGGTAATGTATGATATAAACCGGGTAAGAAATATTTCCCAGAAACTTACAAAGCTTTTGTACAAAACTGTTTTTTATTTCTCCGCTGGCACCCATAAATACAATCAGCGGGAAAAGCAGTAGGATCGTAAGGGCTTCATATAATCCATTCTGCCAGGGTGCCTCTTTTGTACCGATGCGCGGAACGGATAAACTGACAACCAATAAAAGGCTGCACCAGAAAAAAGCATTGTTTAGTTTGCCCGGTTTGATGACCCGTGACAGCAATAAGCCAGCTAAAAACGGGTACAACAATCTTGTAAAACCGATCTGTAATTGTTCTGCTGTGAGCGACCAGCCTCCGATGATATCACCCTGCGGTCTTGTTAAACCCATGTGCAACAAAGCTGCGCCTGCCAGTATCACCAGAATACTGAGTACCACGTTAGAAACTTTGCGGAGAAACAATGCGTACAAAATATTGCCGATGTATTCAAAGAAAAGTGTCCAGGCCGGTCCGTCAAGGGGATGCATTTCCGCCCATCCGCGGATATCGAGCGATAAAGGGACCGGGATCAGTGTGTACCCGATCAGCATCACAAGGATCATTTTTCCCACGGAAGTGGCGTGTATGTTTGGAAATAAAACTGCTGAATCGCCAAAATAAAAACAGATGGCCCCGATCGTCATGCCTACAATGATCATCGGATGTAAGCGTATCAGGCGGCGTTTGAAGAAACCGCTTACTGTCATTTTTTTCCATCGGTCATCATAGGCATAACCGATCACAAAACCGGAGAGCAGGAAAAAGAAATCCACTGCGAGATAACCGTGATTGATGATCATTTTTGAATAATTACCATTACAGAATATTTCGAAAAGGTGCATCAGTATCACCATGACAGCGGCCACGCCGCGTAAACCGTCAAGGATTTCGTAATGGTTTTTTGAATCAGCGAAAACGCTGGCTGGGGATTGGGCAGATGGCATGCGGTAGGGTTCAAAACAGAAATTAGAATGATGAAAATAAAAAAAACCTGGCCAAGTAATAAAATATTTTCTGCAAGTTTCAATTTGCTTTTTGCCCAAAGAAAAGCCGGCTAGAAGCAGTAATATGAAGAGTAAAATATTTTCTCACAGAACTCCACTTTTGTCAAGAAAACTTTTATTGTTGCTTCTGATTCCATGTGGCTAATTTTTTCTTTGCGGCTTCATCACCTGCATCAGCAGCTTTCTGGAACCAATATTTTGCCTGTGAAAAATCAATAATAACCCCATGGCCCAATTCATAAAATTCCCCCAAAGTTTTCATGGCAGTTGTAGAGCCGCCATTGGCCGCTTTTTGATACCAATATTTAGCCTGAGAATAATCTTGCGGCACATCATTGCCAAATTCATATATCAGACCTAAATAAAAAAAGCAATATGTTTCTTCGGCAGCAGCACCTTTTTGGAACCAACGCATTGCTTCTTTATAACTTTGTGTTACACCATGTCCATCATAGTATAATAAACCTAAATAGCGCATCGCCACTTTGTCACCGGCATTCTCCGCTTTTTGGTACCAGTATTTTGCCTGCAAATAATTTTTTATAACGCCATTTCCATTTTCATACATCTGCCCTAATAAGCACATCGCATTAGGGTCCAGGTCATTTTCGTTTAGGTTAGAATATATTGCGAATGCCTCGGAATAGTTCTTTTTGTAATATAGTGTGCTCGCTTCGGTGAGTTTTTGTTTAATATTTGTATTTATCACAGGTTTGCTCGGACTTATAGGAGTATATGGCGCTTCAATCACAAATATTTCGCCTGTATTGCTGTAAATTTTCCCATAAATTTTATTGGCTTTCATATAAGTCTCGGCTGCTTCTTCTGTATTGAATTGCTGAGTGCTTTTGTTGGCATTGGCATCTACATAGTAATAATATTTCTTAAAAGGCTCTGCCGGTTTATCATTGGCCTTAGGTTTGAAATAAAAAGCTCTTGTTAAACTGCTGTTTTTAAAAGGAGTTTGTTTGTTCAGGGTTAAATCGTTTACATCACCTGCCACGTAGTTGAATATTTCATCTATCGATGCGCCTTCTTTAATAATTTCCTGTTTCAGGAAATGGGTGAATACCCCGTTTTTTAAATGATAGTTTTCGCCATCCTGTGCAGTAAAACCAGGAGAAGCGGCAAAAGCGATATAGGTACCCCTTGGTGCAGACATTTGTGAAAGCCCCCTGGTTTCACCACCCCGGCTCCAGCCGCGCTGAAAAGGGTTATCGCGGCAGGCATCGAGTATCAATAATTTCATGCCCACCCTTTTTTCATCCATGTTATCCAGTACTTTGTTTACGTTGAGGGCATTGTATTTTACATCCGATTCTGAGTTGATAGAAACATCAACCGGTATCAAATAATTTACCCCATTTACTTCCATGCCATGGCCGGCAAAATAAAAAACGGCCATATCGTTGTCCTGTATCGTACTGTACCAGTTGTTCAAATTGGTTTCAAGATTGCGCAGATCATTATTGGTGAGCAGGGTTACTTCAAAGCCAAGCTGGGTAAGTACGGAAGCCATATCGTTGGCATCATTGAGGGTATTGTTCAGGTTTCTGCCGTCGCCATAATCTTTCATACCAATCACAACTGCTTTTCTTTTTTGGTTCGTGGGATTATCGGTGGGTGCTTTTACCAGCTTAAAGTTGCGCGATTGTGCAAACGAAACACCAACAAGAAATAAAAGAGAAATCAATAGAAACTGTTTTTTCATAAGCTGGGTTTTTAATAGCAGATGTTGATAAATTCTGAAAACCTGTTAACAGTTAAAACTTTGTAATTGCCTTACAACCGCTCATTCATAAATATAAAATTCTTTGCTTACATTTCATAGCACCTATCGGCACAGTGAATATCCAAATACCTGCAAATGCGTGCCCTGTTCATTTAATCTTTATATTCATACAGTTCTAACGTAACGGATCGCTTACCTGAAACCCTTTTATGCATACCCTGCAAACGGCCGACTATATCGTATTCCTGGTTTATTTCATCACAATTGCTGTTTATGGTTATTCGGTTTACAGGCGCAAACAAAAAACTGCTGCAAGCACAAACGATTTTTTCCTGGCGGAAGGGTCCCTTACCTGGTGGGCAATCGGCGCTTCACTGATCGCATCCAATATTTCCGCAGAACATTTTATCGGTATGTCGGGCTCAGGTTTTGCACTGGGTCTTGCCATTTCCACGTATGAATGGATGGCAGCGGCAACATTGGTGGTGGTGGCAGTATTCATTATCCCGGTGTACCTGCAAAACCGCATCTATACCATGCCCCAGTTTTTGTCAAAAAGGTTCAGCGATAAGGTAAGCACCCTTATGGCAGTGTTCTGGTTGCTGGTGTATGTTTTTGTAAACCTCACTTCCATTATTTATCTCGGGGCGCTTGCCATCTCCGCTATTTCACCCGTAAGTTTTGAATGGGCCATTGCATTGTTGTCTCTCTTTTCAGTCATTGTTACCGTAGGTGGGATGAAAGTGATAGGGTATACAGATGTGATACAGGTGGTGGTATTGATTGCAGGCGGACTGGTAACCACTTATCTTGCGATCTCTTTATTGTCCACCCATTTCGGGCATGACGGAAATATCTGGGATGGATTGGTGGAACTGAAAAAACAGGCGCCTTCTCACTTTCATATGATCTTTTCAAAAGGGCATAAATATTACCCTGAATTGCCTGGTCTTTCGGTTCTGATCGGCGGCATGCTGGTGAACAACCTTGCTTACTGGGGTTGTAACCAGTATATCGTGCAGCGCGCACTGGGTGCCGATCTGCCAACGGCTAGAAAAGGAATCCTGTTTGCCGCTTTTCTTAAATTACTGATACCTGTTATCGCCGTGTTGCCCGGCATCGCCATGTTTGTACTGCACCAGAACGGGCTTTTTCAAAACGAAATGAGGGACAATGGTATCCTCAAACCTGATCATGCGTATCCTACCCTGATGAATTTGTTACCTGCAGGATTGAAAGGCGTGGCTTTTGCGGCACTTACAGCGGCCATCGTTGCATCGCTCGCGGGCAAAGCCAACAGCATCTCAACGATCTTCTCGCTGGACATCTACCGGAAATACATTGATCCAATAGCATCCGAAAAAAAACTGATCCGGGTAGGGAGATGGGCCGTTGTATTTTCCATGATGATTGCAGCCATTGTTACACCTGCCCTGCGTTCGCTGGACCAGGCATACCAGTTTATCCAGGAATATGTAGGCTTTATTTCGCCGGGAGTACTCGCCATTTTCCTGCTCGGCTTTTTCTGGAAAAAAACAACGGCGGGTGCGGCACTGGCCGGGGCAATTGTTACAATTCCCATTTCTACCATACTAAAATTTTTACCGGTCTGGACGCATGGTGCATTCCCGGATTACCCCTTCCTCGACAGGATGAGTATTACTTTTCTTTCAGTGGCATCGATCATGGTACTGATAAGCATACTTTATCCCCGGCCCATTGGCGATCAGCATAAAATAGAAGTGGACACCAGGCTGTTCAGGGTAACCCCCGGCTTTGCCATCGGATCGGTTATTATTATGGGTATACTGGCCGCATTATATACTGTATTCTGGTAAACCAAAACAGGAATTGTTTGTTACGTTCAAAAAAAGAAAGGAAGGCCCCGTTTTCCCACTTTTCTTTCTTCAGATTTTACCTTTAACTTACAGGTGGTTTTTGGTCGAACCCGTTCCGGGATAATGAACCAGTAACCCCGCTAAAAAAGTTATTATGATCACCCTTACCGTAAATGGAAAAAATTACCAGGTTGATGCCAGTCCCGATATGCCCCTGCTTTGGGCCATCCGCGATATGGTAGGTTTAACCGGTACCAAGTTTGGTTGTGGTATGGCACAATGTGGTGCCTGTACCGTACACATGGATGGAACGCCCGTTCGCTCCTGCAGTATCCCGGTTTCGGTGGCTGCCGGAAAAAAAATCACAACCATTGAAGGCATCAGTGACAAATATGCCAAAGCCATACAGGATGCCTGGGTGGAACTGCAGGTGCCGCAATGTGGTTATTGCCAGTCGGGCCAGATCATGAGCGCCACCGCTTTACTCAAATCAAAACCCAAACCTACCGATGCGGATATCGATGCGTTTATGCAGGGCAATCTTTGCCGTTGCGGAACCTATCAGCGTATCCGGAGTGCCATTCACCGCGCAGCGGAACTTGTTAAATAATTTCAACCAACCTGAATATGAAAAATCCTACACCCACCTCTCTTGACCGCAGGAATTTTCTCCGCATAACGGGTATTACCGGTGCCGGACTGGTACTCGGTTTATCTGCCACTGGCAGCGGAACAGAAACGGTTGAAAATATTTCAGCCGCTTCCGAATCCTTCGATATCACTGCGTTTATCCAGATCGAAAAAAATGGGCATATCACCCTCTTCAATCCCAAACCCGAAATGGGACAGGGTACGTTTCAGTCGATCCCTGCATTGATCGCGGAAGAACTCGAAGTATCGCTTGATAAAGTAACCATTCAGCAAACCGGTGGAGAAAAGAAATTCGGCGGTGGCCAGTCTGCCGGCGGTAGCTCATCCGTGCGCGGCAGTTACCAGAACCTGCGTAAAGTGGGTGCTTCTGCCAGGGAAATGCTGATCAGTGCTGCAGCCGCTCAATGGAATGTTCCGGTCAGCGAATGCTACGCATCTGAAGCGAAAGTGTTTCATAAGCCCAGCGGAAAAAATATGGGTTATGGCGAACTCGCAGAAGCTGCATCAAAACTGGAAGTTCCGAAATCACCTGTTTTAAAAGATCCCAAAGATTTTAAAATACTCGGTAAAAAATATCCCAGGCCCGATGTGCCATTAAAAGTAAACGGTACGGCGAAATTTGGTATCGATGCTTCCGTTCCGGGAATGGTATATGCATCTATTGAACGTTGCCCGGTGTTTGGCGCGAAGTTGATAAGCTTTGATGATGCCGCCGCGAAAAAAGTGAAAGGTGTGATCGCTGTGGAAACCTGTGAACGGAATATCAGCGGACAAAAATCAGAAGGAATTGCCGTGATCGCTGAAACCTACTGGGCGGCAGTGCAGGGAAGAAAAGCATTATCTGTAAAATGGGATTACCAGGGATATGAAAATTTTAACTCTAAGGATTATGCACAGCAATTGCGCGATGCGGCGAAACAGGAAGGTGCCGTACAGCACAAGCAAGGTGATTTCGACAAGGTTTTTGCAGAAGCACCGGTTAAATTAGAAGCGTTCTATGAAACACCGGTGGTATCGCATTCTGCCATCGAACCCATGAACTGCCTGGCGCACTGGCAGGAAGGTGACAGGCTGGAAATATGGACTTCCACACAGGTACCCGGAAGAATCATGGCTGATCTGCCAAAGATGTTTGGTTTGAAAGAAGAGAATGTGAAGATCCATACCATGTTCAATGGGGGCGGTTTTGGAAGAAGACTGTATCCGGATTATGTATATGAAACGATACAACTGGCGAAAAAAATCGGCAAACCGGTGAAAGCATTGTGGACAAGAGAAGATGATACCCGTATGGGGCCCTTCCGTCCGATGACCTTCTCTGCTTTCAAAGGAGCATTGGATGCGGATGGCAAGGCAATTGCATTTCAGCACAAGGTGATCTCACCCACACTTGATGGCAGAAAGGACTACGATAAATCAAAAGCTGATGGCACCATGACGGAAGGCATCAGCGAACAGAAATACGAGATCGAACACATGAAGAACCTGTATGTGCACCATTACCTGCATGTGCCGGTTGCCGCATGGCGTGCGGTTACGAGCACTACACTCGCTTTTGCACATGAATGTTTTATCGACGAAATGGCAGTAAAAGCGAAAAAAGATCCGCTGGCATTTCGCATGGCAATGCTTACCAAAGATTCGGATACCAAAACACTTATCCAGAAATTGAAAGAAGTGTCGCATTGGGATAAACCATTACCTGCAGGATGGGGCAGAGGTATTGCACAGTATGAATTTTTTGCCGGACTTGGTGGATATGTGGTGGAAGTTTCCAAAAAAGGAACCGGTGTGAAGATCGAAAAAGTATATGCCGTGATAGATCTTGGTACCGTGGTAAATCCGGATACTGTGGAAGCACAGGTACAGGGCGCTGCTGTAATGGCATTGACGGCTGCTGTAAAAAATGGAATCACTTTTGAAAAAGGACAGACCGTACAAAGCAATTATCATAACAACCCACTGATCCGCATCAATGAAATGCCCAAAGTGGAAGTGCATATCCTGGCAAACGGCGGGCCGCGCATCAAAGGGGTGGGCGAACCGGGATTGCCTGCTTTTGCACCGGCGCTTTGCAATGCCATTTTTGCTGCAACGGGCAAACGCATCCGTAAACTGCCGTTCGATATCAACAATATTGCTTAGAACTAATGTTCCTGAGAATATGAAAACAAAACACCGCGTACTCGCTGGTATTGTCATTGTGTTTATCACTGCGAATGCCTTTGTACAGGGTTTCTCACTCACGAAAAGTATTGAAAGGGGAAAAGAGGCCTATACCACCAGTTGCCAGAACTGTCACATGGCTGATGGAAAAGGTACTGCGGGTGTATTTCCGCCGCTGGCAAAAACGGATTTTATGAAGAAGCCGGCGAAAGCATGGATCGATAATGTACTGAAAGGGCAAACCGGAGAAACCACTGTAAACGGTGCGAAGTACAATGCAGTGATGCCTGCACAGAATTACCTTTCCGATGACCAGATCGCAGATATCCTGAATTATGTAAGGAACAGCTGGGGCAATAAAGCAACGGCAGCCATTACACCTGCACAGGTGGCGAAGGCAAGACAATGATTTTTGCATGAAAGAGATCCATGATATTATTGTGGCGTATGATGCAGCAAAAAAAACAGGTATTCGTTCTGCGCTGGCAACGGTTGTGGATGTACAGGGTTCTTCCTATCGGCGGCCCGGGGCAAGAATGCTTGTAACAGAAGATGGCAAACTCACCGGAGCCATTAGTGGAGGCTGTCTCGAAGGCGATGCACTCAGAAAAGCCGTTCTCGCCATCACGCAGGAAAAGAAAAAACTGGTGGTGTATGATACCACCGATGAGGATGATGCAAAATTGGGTATCCAGTTGGGTTGTAACGGGATCGTTTCCATTTTATTTGAACCATTGGACATTCTGGACCCATTGAATCCTGTTGAAATCCTGCGAAAAACAACGATGCTTCGCGAGGCATCAGTCGTACTTACTTTTTTTTCAAAGAACAATACCATCCATTCCGGCACGATGTTACAAGAGCAGGCCGTGGATAGATCTGTCACAGATATCCATTCGATCGTTCAGAAGGTTTTTGAAAATAAAAGATCCATGCATTGTGAGGTGGAATGTAAGGAGGATGTTCAACATTGTTTTGCAGAATACCTTGAAGTTCCTGTTTCGTTCATCATTGCCGGTGCTGGGAATGATGCCATGCCGCTGGTAACAATGGCAAAACAACTCGGCTGGCAGGTAACGATGGTGGATGGAAGACCAACGCATGCAAATCTGCAACGTTTTCCACAGGCAGATACCATAGTAACTGGCAAACCTGAACAGGTGATACCTTCCCTTTTGATAGATGAGCGAACAGCTATTGTACTGATGACGCATAATTACAATTACGATCTCTCCATGCTTTGCGGCCTTCAGGGCAAATCATTTGCCTATCTTGGTTTGCTGGGCCCCGCTGCAAAAAGAGAAAGATTATTAACGGAGGCTGCTCAGAAGGGGATCTTTTTTTCAGACGAAGAAACTGAAAGGATCTATGGCCCTACCGGTTTACAGATTGGCGCTGAAACATCCGAACAGATCGCTGTATCTATCATTGCCGAGATCATGTCGGTGATCAATCATTGTGAGCCTGTACATCTTCGCAGCAAATTAAAACCGATTCACAGCAACAACTGATGGATACAGCTGTGATCATACTGGCAGGTGGTGCGGCGCTCAGGATGCAGCAACCCAAAATGCTGCTTCCATTCGGCGATAAGCGGCTGCTCGATATTTTATTGGACGAAACCTGGAAACTGCCTTCTTCGGTTACCTATCTTGTAACAGGCTGTCACCACCAGCTCATTGAAGAACAGATTGCCGGGAACGTAAAACTGGTGTACAATGCGCAATGGCCCGATGGCATGGCATCTTCCATCAAAAAAGGCCTCGAAACGGTATTGCTTCAGCAACCGGAAGCGAAATACCTCATCATCGCAGTAAGCGACCAGCCCTTTCTGAACGTAACACTGCTACAGCAACTGATCAGTGAGCAAAAAGCTACCGGTAAAGGTATCGTGGCCGCTGTATACAATGATACCAAAGGGACACCGGTATTGTTCACTGAAAAATATTTTGACATATTACCCGGGCTTACCGGGGATATGGGTGCAAAAACCATTTTAAAAGCATTTTCGGATGATGTTGCAACCGTGCCTTTCCCGGAAGGCGCGATGGATATTGATACCCCGGAAGACTATCAAACCGTTTTGTCTGCTTACCTTGCCAGTAAATGCTGATAGATAAATACGATAGGGTCCACGATTACCTCCGCATATCGCTTACTGATCATTGCAATCTCCGTTGTTTTTATTGTATGCCGGAAGAGGATTATTCTTTTCTTCCCAACCAGCAGCTGATGCAGGCAGATGAGATCATAGAACTGGCAAAAATTTTTGTAGAACTCGGTGTAAAAAAAATCCGCTTAACAGGTGGCGAACCGCTTGTTCGGAAAGAAGCGGCATTTATCATGGACGAGCTTGGTAAACTGGGTGTGGAACTTACGATCACTACCAATGGAATAAGGGTTCACCGGTTTATTGAAAATTTTAAACAGGCAGGCATCCGTTCTGTGAACATCAGTCTCGATACCCTGCAACCCGAAAAATTCCTGCTGCTCACCCGGCGCGACCATTTTAAAAATGTGTATGATAATATACAATTGCTGCTGCAGGATCATTTCCGCGTAAAAGTGAATGTGGTGGTGGTAAAGGGTGTGAATGATTCGGAAATCATTGATTTTATTGAATGGACACGGGAAGCGCCTGTACATATCCGCTTTATCGAATTCATGCCCTTTGATGGTAACCGCTGGAACAGTGACAAACTGGTAACCTGGCAGCAGATGCTTTCTGTGATCAGCGAACGATACCCCATAATGCCTCTCGAAAACCAGCCGCATGATACCTGTAAAAAATACGAGGTGCCCGGGCATGCCGGCAGCTTCGCGGTGATCAGTACCATGAGTGCACCTTTCTGCAGCGGCTGTAACCGGATTCGTTTAACCGCAGATGGAAAGATCAAGAACTGTCTCTTTTCCGAAAATGAAACCGATCTGCTCAGGCTTTTCAGGCAAGGCGCAGATATCAAAGAAATCATTCAGCGGTCCATCATGGAAAAACACAAAGAACTGGGCGGACAATTCTCAAACGATTTTCAGCACCTCGATGCCAACCATATTCATAACCGCAGCATGATCGCCATTGGCGGATAAATATGATAACCGTTTCAGCAGCAAGAAAAATTGTACAGCAATATTGCCAGCCTTTGTCGGCAGTAAAATTGCCGTTTGCAGAATCGGCGAACCTTATATTGGCAGAAACAGTAAAGGCATCATACAATATCCCTTTTTTTTGCCAGTCGTCGATGGATGGATATGCGATCCGGTATGCTGAGCGTGAAAAAAAATTAATTGTGGAACATGCGTTCCCTGCCGGGAGTTCTGCAACTACATTTCTGGAACCGGGTACTGCAGCCAAAGTATTTACAGGAGGCCCGATACCGCAAGGGGCTGATACGGTTGTTCAGAAAGAATGGGTGGAGGAAGAGGCCGCTATGATCCGTATTGTGCGGGGTGAACTGCAACTCGGTATGCATATCCGCATGCCCGGCAGTGATATCGAGGAAGGCCAATGCATTTTACCGGGGGGAACCATCTTAAACGCAATGCATACCGGTTTACTTGCGGCAAGCGGTGTTGCGGAAGTATGTGTAATTCCAAAGCCATCCGTGGCCATCATCATCACAGGTAATGAGCTGATACAACCCGGCACAGAACCTGCTTATGGAAAAGTGTTTGAATCCAATTCTTTTTCATTACAGGCCATCCTGCGGCAGTTAGGAATTACAGGCACGGCCATATATTTTGCAAGGGATGAAATGAACGAAACCGCAGATGCGATCGGAAAGGCATTGCAAAATGCGGATATGCTATTGGTAACCGGCGGTGTAAGTGTGGGTGATTTTGATTTTGTTGCTGCGGCATGTGCTGCCAATCAAATTACAGAACGGTTTCATGGAGTGATGCAGCGGCCGGGTAAACCGCTTTACTTCGGAACCAAAGGTGCGAAACCTGTTTTCGGGTTGCCGGGAAACCCCGCATCGGTACTTTCCTGTTTTTACCAGTATGTGTTACCTGCTGTTGCAATACTTAGCGGTAAAACGATTCCTGAAAAACAAACGGCCCCTTTAAAAAATGCGTTTGAGAAAAAAGCCCCGCTCACTTTTTTTCTGAAAGGGAAAAGAAATGGGGAGCAAGCCGAGATCTTAACTGGGCAGGCATCTTACCAGTTGCATTCTTTTGCAGCGGCTGATTGCTGGATCGAACTTCCGCAGGAACTTTCTTATTTTCCAGCCGGAACAGAAGTCATCATTCATCCTTTTATCTGATCGATATGGCTCATGATATACTGATCTATCTTGCTTTTTTTATCGTGGCTTTTTTATATGCTTCGGTTGGGCATGGTGGTGCCAGCGGTTATCTTGCATTGATGGCCCTGTTCGGCTTCAGTGCAGCAGTGATGAAACCAACTGCTTTGCTGCTGAATGTAATGGTATCGCTCATCGCATTTATCTCTTTTTACCGCGCCAAACATTTCCGGGCAGCCATGCTCTGGCCGCTCATACTGGGTTCCATCCCCTTTGCCTATCTCGGCAGTATCATACCGGTTTCTGAATCGCTTTATAAAAAAATACTTGGGGTGGTATTACTGCTCTCAATTATAAGGCTGGTAATGAACCCGTCAGAAAAATCGATCAGGGACACACCCAAATGGTATCTCCTTTTTACCATCGGGGCAGCTATCGGACTGGTATCGGGAATGATCGGTATGGGAGGCGGGATATTATTATCTCCCGTTTTATTACTCATGGGATGGTCTACCCAAAAACAAACCGCTGCCATCAGTGCCATTTTTATTTTTTTAAATTCAGTGGCAGGAATCATCGGGCAATTAAAAACCGGCTTCCCCTTGAGTTCTGAAATAGTAGCGATCGTTGTAGTGGTGTTGGCGGGCGGCTGGCTGGGTGCGTATACCGGTGCAGAGAAGCTCAAATCACGTAACATGAAATTCATCCTGGCTTCTGTGCTGGTACTTGCAGCGGCCAAACTTATTTTTGTTAAATAAAGCATATGCAAATCGAAGTTTTATTTTTCGGGTCATTAAAGGATATTACCGGCGAAGCTTCGCTGCTGCTTGCAGATGCCAAGGATACCGATACGGTTCAGGAACAATTGCAAAAACGGTACCCTGCACTTGCAGCAGCTAAATATTTTACAGCACTGAATAAAGAAATGATCACAGCCAATAAAACACTGCGCGAAGGGGATACAGTGGCGCTGATGCCACCTTTTTCAGGAGGATAATGGAAAAACTGGAACGATATAACCGGCAAATGATCCTGCCTGGCTTCGGAACTGCGGCACAGGAAAAACTGCAGGCTGCTTCAGTTCTCGTTGTGGGTGCTGGTGGGTTGGGCTGCCCGGTATTGCAGTACCTCTCGGCAGCAGGAGTGGGTACTATTGGAATTGTGGATGGAGATAGTGTGAGCCTGAGCAACCTTCATCGGCAGGTGTTGTACCGTGAATCCGATATCGGTCTTAACAAAGCGAAATCTGCAGCGGAACATTTGCAGCAACTGAACAGTGAAACGGAATATAAAATCTATCCCTATGCATTGATGCATGCCAATGCACTCGATATCATTGCAGCTTTTGATATGGTTGTGGATGCCACGGATAATTTTGCGGCGCGATACACGATCAACGACGCCTGTGTGCTTCTTAATAAACCTTTTGTGTACGGTGCGGTTTCCGGTTATGAAGGACAGCTGAGTTTTTTTAATCTGCCAGCCGCAGGAGAAAATACCATCACATACCGTGATCTTTTCCCGGTTCCACCTGCGGCACATGAAATACCCAATTGTGCTGAAGCCGGTGTGCTGGGTACTTTGCCGGGATTGATCGGGACCTTGCAGGCAAATGAAGCAATTAAGTACCTTACCGGCATCGGTGAATTATTGCACGGGCGTTTGCTTACCATTGACCTGCTTACCGGGAAACAGTTTGAAATGAAACTGACTGCATCTGCAAACAAGGGTCCTGTCACAAAAGAACAGTTTATAGAAACAGGGGATGAAATTTTTTGTGATACCGGGGAAGACATTGAGGAAATCAGCATTGCTGAATTTTTGCAGATGAAGGAAAAGGAAAATGTATTTGTACTCGATGTCCGCGAAAAAAAGGAATACCCGCCCATCGATTTTTCAGATGCACAGATTCCTATGTCGGAACTGAAAGAGCAGATCTATTCTTTGCCGGAGAAAGAGATCTGTATTATTTGCCACCAGGGCATCCGGAGCATTTATGCAGCACAACTCATCCGAAACCTCCGCGGGTTACCTGTGTATAGTGTAAGAGGAGGGCTCACTGCTTATTTTAACCAGCAACCATGAAAGAAACAAAGCATAAAAATATTTTTGTCAACGGCGCGATCCCGGCAGAAAAAATTGCTGCAGATATTCAGAAACATGCGGATAAAACAGGGATCGGTGCACACAGTATTTTCCTGGGGCAGGTAAGGGCTGATGAAAAAGAGAAGGGTAAAGTGGTGGCTATTGAATACACTGCCTATGAAGAAATGGCACAGGAGAAAATGCATGCGATCCGGGAATCCCTGTTTGCAAAACATGACCTCTCCTGCATGCATGTGCATCATAGCCTCGGTGCGGTGAAAGCCGGTGAAATCTGTTTGTTTGTTTTTGTATCGTCTCCTCATCGGGCAGCGGCAATCAAAGCCTGCGAAGAACTGGTGGAAGCCATTAAATTTGAATTACCCGTATGGGGAAAGGAAATACTCGACACCGAACAAAGCGTCTGGAAAGAAAACAGGTAATATGGTCAATATCACACATAAATCAAACACACTCCGCAAAGCCATCGCTACAGCAGTGGTAAAAACTTCCTCCGAAGAAACCATTCTTGCCATAAGGGACCAGAAAGTGCCGAAGGGGGATGTTTTTTCTTTCGCAAAAGTGGCCGCTTTGTTTGCTGTAAAAAGAACCAGTGATGTGATACCCGATTGTCACCCGCTACCCGTTGAATTTACCGATGCCCGTTTTTCAATCGACGGTTTGAATGTGGTGATTGAAGTGGAAGTGCATACGATTTATAAAACGGGTGTGGAAGTGGAAGCCATGCACGGCGCATCCATTGCGGCGCTAACCATTTATGATATGCTGAAGCCGATCGATAAAGCGGTAGAGATACAACAGGTAAAACTGATGGAGAAAAAAGGGGGCAAAAGCCAGTACACCATCCCGGAATCTACCGACATCACTGCGGCTGTGATCGTATGTTCGGATCGTATCGCAAAAGGCGAAGCACAGGATGCAGCGGGCTTATTGCTACAGGAAAAACTGCAGTTATCCGGCATCATCGATATCAACTACATGGTAATACCCGACGATGCAGATGCCATCACCGCAGCTTTTTCGGAAGCCATCCAGGCAAATACAGGTTTGGTTTTGTTTACAGGCGGCACCGGCGTATCACCACGCGATATCACGCCCGATATTGTTAAACCGCTGCTCGACAAAGAACTGGAAGGCATCATGGAAACTGCACGCCATTATGGCCAGCAACGCATGCCTTATGCCATGTTATCGAGAGGTGTTGCCGGCTTTGCAAAAAACAGCCTCGTACTTACTTTCCCGGGATCGGCAAATGCGGCAAGGGAATATATGGATGCATTGTTCCCGCAGGTGCTGCATGCACTCGCCATACACCGTTCAGCCAATCACGGATAATTATTTTGCGGGAGTGATCACAATATTCCTGAATTCAACAGGCCCATGATCGCCCTGGAAAAAAATAGGGCCGGGTTCGCCTTCCTTGCTGTCGATGGCGCCTCCGGTGATACCGGGTATGGGTGAATCACAGATAACCGTTTTTCCGTTGGCTACAACCGTAACCCTTCTGCCAATGAGTGTGATATCGTATGACTGCCATTCACCGGCTTCTTTCGCTGCCATTTCATTCGGTGTGATAAAACCATAGATCGATCCGAACAGGTCGGGTAAGGGATCCATTCCCTTGCTGTCTTCTATCTGCACTTCATACCTGCCGCGGAGATAAACACCGCTGTTGCTTTCTTTGGGATAGCGGAATTCCACATGCAGTTTAAAATCGGTGAATGTTTGATCGGTCGCAATATTTGATCCCGATTTCGGGCTTTTCAAAACGCCATTCTCTACCACCCATTGGTTGGTTTTTCCCATGGCATGCCAGCCACTGAGGTCTTTGCCATTGAATAATTTTACAGGTGTGCCCCATACAGGCGCTTTCTCCCTGTTCAGCAAAGGTGCATGGCCGCCAGACCATTCATATTTTTTTCCATCGGTGTATACCATGGTACCGCTCATCTGGTCACCAGAAAGGGTTCCTTCAAATTCCATATCATGGTCGCCTCTTTCCCATTGCGGGGGTATCGCGAAATGAAACTTACCTGTGGTTTTGTCGTAAAAAACTTTTGCGACAGGCCTGGCACTGCCGAACGCATATACAAAGCGGCCCACCAGCGTGCGGTTGCCCGAGTGGCTCACTTCCAGCCAGGAGGGCAGTTCCTTTCCTTCCATATTATGGATCGTGAGATCCCAGCGGCCCTCTATTTCAGGAAATAATTTGGATTGAGCAGTTGAATCTGTATTAGCAAAGAAGAGGGAACTTATGAGCAGTGAGGCAGGCAAAATTTTTTTCATGTGGCATTTTTTGGATTCCTAAGATACGATGATTTCAAATCCTGTAATTGCAAAAGCTTTTATGATGAAAGTATTCGTATGCGTTTTTCTATCAGGACTCCAGTAACGACTTCGCATATTCGAAACATTTCCTGGTCTCAGCAACTGCATCCGAACCCGCGGGGATATCGTATTCCAGTTCAATACTGGCAGGTATCTTATATTTTTTATCGCGCAGCAATGAAAGAATTTCTTTCAAAGGCGTATCGCCCTGACCCCAGGGCATATTCTTTCCGCCATGCTCTTTGTTGAGCCTGTCTTTGATATGCATACTGGTGATGCGTTTGTGTTTTGCTTCGATAAGTGCGAGTAAAGTTTCCCTGGTGTTTTTTCCGCCTGCGGCGATATAATGCCCGCAATCAAGGTTCAATGAATTATAAGGCGATTGTTCGAGTGCAGTATCCCAGGCTGTATCGGTGGCCTGTAAATGTGCATGGTAACCGATATACACGCCCTGTTTTTCCGCGAGGTTGCCCAAACGTTTGGAATGCGCAGAATCGGTGGGTAATTCAACGGTCACAGAATTTGCACCGAGTGCTTTTGCAGCTTTCAATGCATAGGTAATTTCTCCATCGGTATTGGAAGCGTTCAGTGCATTCGGTTTGAAGGCATAGATACTGATCCCTTCTTTTTTGAACAGTTTTCGAATCTCTTCAAATTTTTCAAAACCGGTATTCTCCCGCCAGCGGGCAAGTTCTTTCTGGTACACTTTGATTTTTTCCTGCAGTTCCGGCGTCATGGTCGGCCTGCCCTGGGGAGGCCAGGGCATCGGGTTTTTAGGAGCACCTGCAAAATCCTCCGCCGCATCGCCCATCAGTTCAATGGCGCTGATACCCGATTTTACACAGTAGCCAACCAGGTTTTCAATACTGCCCGGCATACTCCGGAACGAATAGGTGATACAGCCAATCTGTACCCCTTTCACCTTTGAATCGGGCCCGCTTGCAAAGAAGCCGGCAGAAGCAAAGGAAGAAGAACTGAGCAGTATACCTGCTGAAGAAAACGCAGTAAGAGAAAGAAACTCGCGGCGGGATTTTTTTTCTGGCAGAAGCATAGGGATGAATTTGATAATTTCTGAAAAGTTAGTTTTTTTCAGTGACACAGCAATTGTTCCCGGGGCGGCAGTTCCTACAACGTTAGCGTAAATAAAACGGGTCTGTTTTCATTTTTTCAATAAATTCCCTCTGCTATTTACCGAACCGGTCTTCAGATCCTGGGTACCGGAATGTAAATGTCAGACACCTTATTCATCATACAATACGATCGCTTGTGAAAAAACAAAACAACCTCTCGAGAAGACAGTTTGTAGGTAACACCGCAAAAGCACTGACCGGGTTTATGATCCTGCCTCGGTTTGTACTCGGCGGTAAAAGCAAAGCCGGAATTTCCTATATCGCACCCAGTGATATGATCAGTCTCGGATTGATCGGCGGTGGTAAGCAGGGAAAGATTTTATCTAATTATTTCCTGAAAACGGAGCAGATCCGTTTTGTGGCGCTCAGTGAAGTGTATCGTGCGAAAGCAGAGTTAACGCTGAGCCAGATCAAAGATACATATGCCAAGATGCCCCAGCTGGGTAAATACAGCGATATCGCTGTGTATAACGATTTCCGGGAACTGCTTTCACAGAAAGATGTTGACGCTGTTGTGATTGCCACACCCGATCACTGGCATGCGGCAATGGCCGTTCGTGCAGCCGAAGCGGGTAAAGATATCTATTGCGAAAAACCGATGGCCTTAACGGTAAAAGAAGGCCGTGCAATGGTAAATGCCACACGCAAATACAACCGTGTTTTTCAAACAGGAAGTATGCAGCGCTCCTGGAATGAATTCCGGCAAACAGCTGAACTGATCCGTAATGGGTATATCGGGCAGATCAAATCGGTGAAAGTGAATGTGGGTCCGCCACCTAAAAAATATGATCTCCCTGCAGAGCCGGTACCCGAAGGACTTGACTGGACAAAATGGCTGGGCCCGAATGTGGAAGCATCTGTATTCAATGCTGAGCTTGCACCACCCACCAGCAAGGATGTATATCCTAATTGGCGCAATTACCGCGAGTTTGGCGGCGGTATGGTTACCGATTGGGGCGCACATATGTTTGATATTGTTCAATGGGCACTGGATATGGATCACAGTGGTCCCGTTGAAGTAATTGCACCGGATGGAGGAGCACATCCCTCTCTTACCTATCGCTATGCGAACGGAATTACGATGACGCATGAAAAATGGGAATGGAACAATGCGATCCATTTTATCGGCAGCGAAGGTGAATTGAAAGTTCAGCGCGGTAAACTGGAAACAACCCCGGCATCGCTGAAAGACAAAGTGATCGGCGATACCGAAAAACATGTGTACAGGAGCACCGATCATTACAAAGATTTCCTTGATGCCATGCGCAAAAGAAGCAAACCGATCTGTGATGTGGAGATCGGGCAGCGTACTGCCACAGTTTGTAATATCGGTAATATCGCTTACCGCCTCAACCGCAAACTGGAGTGGGATCCTGTAAAAGAGCAATTTAAAAACGATGCGGAAGCCAATGCTTTACTCGGCCGGCCGATGAATAATGAATGGGGTATCAAGATATAGGTAACTTGGCATAGCTGGCGAAAAGCGTTTTTCACTTTTGATGGTGGGAAACGTTTTTTTTTGGTGGGATACGTATTTCCTCCAGGATCGTTTATAAAAAATAGTCACCGCTGCTTCTGGGTGGGTTTCGTTTTCCGGCCTGCTAAGGAGATACTTCCATTATAAGTATCTGACAGGCATGATAGATCAAATCAGGTTTTTGAAGCGGTGATTCGTTACCATTTTTTTCCTAATTTGTAACCGCAGGATGGGGTAATAGAAAGGAGCGATGGCCTGCAGGTTCAATCAAATCCCGTTGTATGCAACCAGCAGCTGCCCAATCATTTATTCTGGATCTTCTTTCCCATCATCTTCCTGCATCGCTCAGCTATCATAATTTATCCCATACAGAACAGGTGATGCAGCATGCAGGCCTGCTCGCAGAAAAAGAAGGGATTGAAGGTGAGGAACTGGATATACTGCTTACAGCTGCAGCTTACCATGATGCAGGTTTCCTGGAAAAACACCAGGGACATGAGCAGGTTTCAGCCCGCCTTGCCAGGGAACACCTGCCTGCCTTCGGCTTCAGTCTGCAACAGATCGAGCAGGTCTGTGACCTCATCCTTGCCACCCGCATTCCACAGTCGCCACATAACAAGCTGGCACAGATTCTTTGTGATGCGGATCTCTTTTACCTGGGAACGGATGATTATGGCCGCATGGCAGAAACACTCTTTGATGAATTTACAGTGTATGGTATCGTAAAAGATAAAATGGAGTGGCAACGGCAGCAGATCAGCTTTCTGGAGCACCACCATTATTTTACCAATACGGCAGAACATTTACTGGAAGACAAAAAGCAGAAAAACCTGATCCTGCTTAAATCCAGAACAGAAAGTCCCCATACCATTAAAAACCATGAATCTACTTTCAGTGATTTTGTATTGATTATCCTGGGGGTAATCATTACTTCTTTTGCATTGAAAGGCTTCCTGGTACCCAACCAGTTTTTTGATGGCGGTATCACAGGTATTTCACTGCTCATTCATGAGATCTATCATGTGAACCTTGCCTACGTAATTGTAGCGGCCAATATTCCTTTTATCCTGGTTTCCTGGTTCTCCATCAATAAGGGATTTGCGATTAAAACATTTATCTGTGTCGTATTACTGGGATTGTGCCTCCTCTTCGAACATTTTCCGGTGATCACACAGGATAAACTGCTGATCTCCATTTTTGGTGGCTTTTTCCTGGGACTGGGTATCGGTCTTACTATGCGGGCCGGTTGCGCCGTCGATGGTATTGAGGTACTGGCATTATATACATTACGTCGTTCCAGTTTCACCATCAGTGAAATCATTCTGGGAATGAATATCATCATTTTCGGCATGGCTGCATTCAAATTCGGTCCGCAGACTGCCCTCTACTCCATGCTTACCTATTTTACTGCTTCCAAAACGATTGACTACGTCATTGAGGGATTAAATGCTTTTACGGGTGTGACCATTATATCCGGTAAGAGTGAGGAAATCAAATACCGGCTGGTGAATGAAATGGGTAAGGGCATCACCGTTTATAAAGGGGAAAGAGGATATCTGCCCGGCAAGTTTGATGTACATGATGATTGTGATATCATCTTCACGATTATTTCCCGTCTCGAAATGCGTAAGCTCAAGAATATGGTGAAGGAAGTGGATCCCTCCGCATTTGTATTTGCCGGTACTATCCGGGAAACCACAGGTGGTATCATACCCAAAAAACACGTTCACTAAATACACAAATCATGCTGCGCCCTCTGCGATTCCGGTGGTTGAGAATAACGGCACGTGTATTCCTGCATGATCGTATCAATATATTTTTCCAGCCGCTTTCTGATAATACGCCAATAACCCAGGCTAAAGCACTGACAATAAACTCAGGTTTGATAGTGTGATATGTATCTGGGTGAACATAGAATCAGCATAGCAGGCAGGAGAAGGATGTATTTCCTGTATTCAAATACCCAAAGACTGATGAAACCTTATTATAGATTACTGATATTTTTCTGTGTAACTGCATTTGCCGGTATGCATGTTGGCTACGCGCAGGTAACAACGCATATTACACAGAAGGATCTTGCAGAAACTGGTCAGGTAAAACTGTATGAAAAAAACGGGTGGGAGTATCAACAGAAAAACGGCAACTGGAAAAGATGTAATCCGCTCGATTCATACGATTCTTTGGCGAATGAAAAAGGGGAAGTGGATGTTTGGCTGCGGTTCTTTTTTTCGATAGACAGTGCAGTAGCAAAAGAAACATTGTATCTGCGCTTTATTTATTTTGGGGAGGCTGCTGCATTCATGGATGGCGAATTAATGCACAGGCAGGATGAAAACTACATCATGCCACTGCTGGATTATAAAACAGTCAAAATTGAAGCGCTTAAAAAACACTGTTTATTGATTCATATCAAAGACAGGAAGCTGGGCTTCCCTTTTTATCAGTATAAACAGGATTTTAATTCTTCCAAATCACAAACAGTAAGACTGGTTAATGATCAGTATGTTACTTCTCTGAGAACCATATTAGACAAAGTTTCATTTTACTATCATTTATGGATCATCAGTCTGTCAATATTCAGCGTCTTATTTGGCATATTGTTTTTTGTAAATAAGCGGAATGAAAATATACTATACATCACACTTTCCAATGGCTTGCTCTGTGCTTGTATACTTTTTTTGTTCATCACTAATATGACAGACCAGTCATTTCAGGTCTTTCTCTTGTTCACGTATCTATTCAGATTGACTTATTGGTTCTTTATAGCAATATTGGTAATAACGGTATTTAAATTAATCGGGGTTCAGTTCAATAAGAAAATCAATATGCTTTTATTGATAATGATTTTTGCGGGTATTGTGCAGATATTTATTGATGTAAATGCTTTGTCTATAGCAATTATATCATTAGCATTTCTGCTTATTGTTTACCACGTAATTCGCAGAATTAAATATATCAAAGGTGCGCAGTGGTTTGTGGTTGGAGGGTTGATAGCGGTTGTTTTTTTCTCCATTATTTACAATGTGATAATTA
>SAIX01000131.1 GCA_004028765.1 Chitinophagaceae bacterium
CAGTTCATTTAGGTCTGATGCTATCTTTTCTTCTGCTGTCATGGTTTACTGTTTTGGTGGTTGGGGTAATGGCATCCAATGTGTAACATCGTTTAACCAAACATCTGTATCACTATCTTGAATTTCACACCATGCTTCGTCTTCATCTTTTGACCAACTAAGTTTTATATATTCCCCGTTTGTTACTAAACACCTTGTAAGATAAGGAGGTAACCTATCCTCCACACTTATCCATCCATCCTTCCCCACTTCCTGAATCAATTTTGCCAATCCTGCATGGATAAACCTTGTCTGCTCCGGTGTAATCTGCAAATTCAATGAAGTAAGCAGGTCGGCAAATTCCTGTACGGCCTTTTGGTTGTTATTCATGTTACCTGTTTTATGCAAGTTATAACTGTTTGAAAACACCTGCAATTAAATAAGCCTTAAAATATTTGTGAGTTACAAGCCGTATCCGTCCGATATGGCTTTTTAATTTTAAACCATGCAATATGCCAGGAATATTGACAGCGACGAACCGATAATGATGCTGGATAAGCGCATCGGGGGAAGCTGGCAGGAAGACGACGGTTACGGAATTGACGGCACGCAATGGGCCGCCGAACTAATGCAACTGGACGGAATGGGCAAAAAACGCATTCAGGTTTGGATAAACAGCGTAGGCGGATCGGTGGTTGACGGGTACAATATCTGCAATGCCATCTTGAAGACAAAAACCAAAGTTGATACTTATTGCGTGGGTATTGCGGCAAGTATGGCCGCCGTGGTTTTCCAGTGTGGACGTAAGCGTATCATGGCAGATTATGGCATCCTAATGTATCACAACCCGTACAGCATGGACGGAGAAGATAAAAAGGTTACCGAAGCCATGAAAGACAGCCTGAATAAACTGGTTTGTGAGCGTTCGGGCATGGATGAAACGCAAATGTCGGCAATGATGGACAGGACAACGTTTATCAATGCAATGGAAGCCGAAACCATGAAATTGTGTGACGAAGTGGAACAGACAGCCGGACTGAATGCACCGCGCATGAAAACCGACAGCGTTACAAACAGCTGGAAAGCAGCAGCAAAAGTTTTGAATCAATATTTCGATCATAAAAACCCTCGTACCATGAAACTGGTAATGAATACCCTGGGCCTTAATGAAGATGCCGCCGAAAACAGCGCGGTACAAGCTATTCAGGCCATGAAAAACCAGGTAAGCGAAAAAGAAGCAAAAATCGCTGAACTGGAAACCGGCATTTCCGAAAAGGAAGCCGCCCTGCAAACCATCAAAGACGAACTGGAAGCAGCCAAAGCAGAACGCGACACTTTGAAGCAGGAAAAAGAAGCCGCCGAAGCAGCCAAACTGGAAGCCGACGCAACTGCCGTGGTAAATCAATTCGCCGCACAGGGCCGTATCAAAAACGACGAAGCTACTCTGAAATCATGGGTTAACGCTGCCGTGAAAGATATGGAAGGCACCAAAGCCATGCTGGAAAGCCTACCACTGAACAAAGCAGCCGTTACCGTTAAGGTGGAAAGCAAGCCCGGTGAAGTGACAACAACCGCCGCAACGCTGGCCGCACAGGTACTGAACAACCTAAAAAAGAACAAACAATTTTAATTCGTAAACGCAAAACTGAAATACAATGTCACTCGTAATCAATGACACCTCGTATGCCGGTACATTCGCCAGTTATTTTTGGCTGCCCGCAACCTTTGGCATGGACACCGTGCAGAAAGGCGCAGTATATGTACAGGATGGCATCAAGAAAAAACACACTATTGGCCGTGTGGATTTAAGCAACCCGCTGCAACCCCGTGCCGCAACGCCTACCAGCAACGGCGTGAACGGAAAGTTCACCATTGACGGACGTTCTTTGGAGCCGCAAGATCACATGTTCTATACGGAGTTCAACCCACGCGACTTTGAAAGTCACTGGTTGGCAGAACAGCTTTCACCCACACTTTTGGCCCGCGAACTTCCGGTAACTGCTGAAAACTACATGATGCAGATTGCCCTGAACAGGACTTTTGAAATTATCGAAACTGAAAACTGGATGGGTTCAACCACATACAATGCCACACCCGGCGACCCTGGAAATGGCCAGCTGATGTTTATGGACGGATTTATGAAGAAATTCCTGAACGACAGCGCAGTGGTTCAAATTGCAAACCCTGTTACGCTGACTTCCAGCAATATCTTGGATAAAATGACCTTACTGCTTAATTCCGTGGCAGCAAACAAAAAGGCGCTTATCAGTAAGGCAAGCCAGTGGGATCGTATGAAATTCTTTGTATCTGTAAACACTGCCGTTCTCTATCAGGATGCGCTCGTAGTAGGTACAACCTTTAAAGGTCTGAACACAATGGATCGCGGCATCAAACCGTGGAAAGGTTACGAAGTTGTGCCTTTGGCCGGTTTCCCCGATAACACCATTTTGTTCTGCGAAGGTATGCCTGATCCTACTTCAAACCTTTATATCGGTATGAACAGTACCGAAGATAACAACCTGCAACTGATGCGCCTGCAGAACAATTCAGAACTGTTCTTCCTGAAAGGTCTGATGAAGTTTGACGTTCAGTATGGTTTCAGCGATCAAATATTCCTGTACACAACATACACTGCAGATTATTTCAATTCCTAATTTATAACCGGAAAGCCCTTCGGGGCTTTCTTCAAATATTCAACAATGAAAAAACTTTTTGCACTTATCGCATTTGTTTTCGCCGTTGCAGTAGTAAACGCACAAAGCACCAGCCCGCGTTTTGGTACGGCAAAAAACCAGGACAATACCGGAAGGGTTTTGACCTATACATACAATACATGGACTGATGCGCAGGGTGCCGACAGTACCGCTATCACTCCCAACGCTTACCAGTCTTATTACCGTGTGGCTTTGGTTGACAGCTTTACGGTGAAAAACCCCGTTGTAACCCGTAGTTATGCAGGTGACCGTATTACCATCATTGCCAGCGGCGCTTCCGGTAAATTCTTGAAGTTCACCGGTTCAAACTGGATCAGCGGCGGAACAGCAACGCTTTCTTCCGGTGGCCGTGCCGTTATCAGTTTTGTGTTTGACGGCGCAAAATGGGTGGAAGCAGGACGTGTTGTTCAATAATTCGTAACCATAAACAAAACAACTATGGCAAAGCAAACAGCAAAAGCGCCGAAAGCGCCAAAGGCAAATAAACCAGAAGTACCTGAATTCATTAAGCACGTTGTTACTCAGGAAGACCTTGACAACAACGAAGAACTTGCTGCTTCTGGCGTTCAGGTTGGGGATGAAATTGATATTCCTAATCCGGAATATGTATCACTTAAGCAGGGTGTATTCAAACCCGAACTGGTTGCAACACTGCAGGAACACTTGCACATTCTAAATGTATGGGTAAATGAGAACGGCGACTGGCATTCCCGGGATACGCCAGGTTTTACTTCCTATTCCCGCGAAGAAATTTTGAACGGTTAAAAAACCAGCAATGAATAACATCATTTTCAATCTCGGACAGGGCGGTTTGGGCCGTCCGCTTCCGGGAGAAGACTACATATCAGGACTGATTTTCTACACAAACGGCAGGCTGCCGTCGGGTTTCAGTTCTTCGGCGCGTATTAAAAATGTTTTGAGCGTTGCCGATGCCGAAGCGCTGGGGATCACCGCAGATTACAGCGATGAAACAAAAGCCACCGGAACATTTTTGGTAACCACTGCCGGAACCAACGGCGACACCGTAGAATTGAAGGTTTTGGAACCGTTCGGCGTAACCGTAAGCCTGGGCGTGTACACAAATACGGCCAGTGCAACCACGGCGGCCCTGGTTGCAACAGCAATCGGAGCCGTTATCAATGCCGGAACGAATACGCATGGTTACACAGCGTCGGTTAATTCCGCAACCGTTACCATCACTGCGCGTGCAGGCTTGGGTATATTCCTGAACAGCGGTACACCGCTTTCAGCCGTTTATAGCAGCGGCGCAACACTGGCCGGAACCATCACACAATTTTCCGGTGGCGTTGCAAGTAAATTCGCCGTATGGCATTATCACATCAGCGAATATTTCCGCCTGCAGCCGCAGGGAAACCTGTACGTTGGCATTTTTGCCGTACCGGGCAGCTACACCTTTACAGAAATCACTACTGTACAGTCTTATGCAAACGGTAAGATTCGGCAGATTGGAATATTCAAAGACAGTGCGGCCTTTGCGTCCGGGGATATTACAGCCATTCATAACGTATGTGCGGCCAACGTAGCGGCACACAAAGAACTGGTTGCCCTGTACGGTGCTGATCTTTCCGGCACATCGGATATTTCAACGCTGGCCGACCTTTCGCAACTTACCGCAAACCTTTGTTCTGCCGTTATCGGACAGGACGGGGCCAACCTGGGCGCATTCCTTTTCTACACGACCGGGAAATCCGTAACCGTACTCGGTGCGGCACTCGGCGCAGTAGCAAAGGCCAACGTTGCCAACAGCATTGCATGGGTGGACAAATTCAATATCAGCAACGGATCGGAAGACGACGTACTGGCATTTGCAAACGGCGTTCTGTTTACGCATAGCAGCGTAACGGATAGTCTGCTGACTGCATTGCAGAACAAGCGGTACATATTCCTGCGCAAATTCGTGGGTAAGGCCGGATCGTATTTTAATGAAGAATGCGCTTCCATTGCGCTGACCAGCGACTATGCGTATATCAGCAGCAACAGGACTATTCAGAAAGCCACACGCGGCATTTATGCCAACGTTATCGGCGCATTGAACAGCCCTATTCAGTTGAACAGCGACGGAACATTGAGCGACGAAGCCGTGGCGTATTTCAGCGGGCTGGCACAGTCACCGCTGGATGGCATGGTGCGCAATTCAGAACTGTCCGGGTATGCCGTTAACGTGAACACCGCGCAGAACGTGCTGCAGACAGGTATTTTGACAATCAATGTTACACTGGTGCCAATCGGCACTGCCCGCAATATTGTGGTAAACATCGGATTCAACGTAAAAATTTAAAACTGACCAATTATGCCTACTCCGCTGATTAACGGCACATCATACAGCTGGGCGAACGTAAAGCTGAACCTGTTCGGCACCCCGGTTGTGGGAGTGACCGCTATTAAATACAAACGCAAACAGGAAAAAACAAACAACTACGGCGCAGGCGTGAAACCCGTTAGCCGTGGATATGGCAACGAAGAATTTGAAGCCAGTATAACCCTGTATTTTGAAGAATTACGAAGGATTATGGATGCGGCACCCAGCAAAGACTTGCTGGCCATTCCGCCGTTTCAAATACAGGTTTTGTATGGAAGCAGTGCGCTGCAATTCAGGCAGGATAACCTGGAAATGTGTGAGTTTATGGAACATTCCGTAGACACAAAATCGGGCGACACTAAAATTCTTATTGAATTGCCGCTGATTATCGCAGACATCACACCGGTTGCATAATACAAACAACAAAACAACAATATGGATGAGAAAATGCAGCAGGCTTTAAAGGAAGCCGAAGAAAAAGCGTTACAGCTTACCGAAACTTTGAAAGTAAAAGTGCATCCTATGGTTTTTAAAGACCCTGACAATGACGAAATTATTGTAGGGTTTATAAAAGAACCGTCACGAATGCAGAAAATTGCTGTAATGGATAAAATGACAATGGGCGGAACGTACAGCGCTGGATCGGAATTGCTGGATATTATTTTGATTCGTGAAGAAAGCGATTCGCGCATTTACAGTGAAAAATCAGAAGACGACAAAATTTATTTAGGTGCAGTATCCGCAGCCGCAGACACCATTCGTCTTTTGATAGATCAAAGTCGGGCAAAAAAAAAGAACTAATTTCAAAATACGACCTGACAAACGCATCGGATGAAAGCAGAATGGCGGCTTTGATTCGGTGCGTTTTGCATATTGACCCGTGGCAATTAAGTGACGAGGAATTTTTCAAAGCATGGTGCCAGGTTAAATTTTTTACAGAATTGGCGTATCAGATCAAATATGAAAACTAATGGCAAACAACGTTGAATATACACTTTCATTAAATGATTTACTTACCGGCAAAATTATACACGCTGACGAAGCAGCGCATAAGCTGGAAGAAACCATGAAGGAAGTTGCGATTGCCGTTGGCCTTGCGTTTTCTGTTGAAAAAGTTGTTGAGTTTGGAAAAGAGATATTGCACACCACAGCGGATTTTGAAGGGTTTGAAAACAGGATAAAATTTGCTTCTGACAGCACGCAGGATGCCGCCGACAATATGCAGTTTCTTGAAACAACGATAAAAAACCTGAACCTGCCAATGAAAGAAACTTATGAAGGGTTTTCTGACTTGCAGGCAGGTATGCAAGGAACAGAAATTCACGGTAAGGTATTGCGTGAACTATTCGAGGGAATTAGCGTTGCCGCTTCTTCCATTCACCTACCAAAAGCAAACTTAGAAAGGGCGTTGTATGACCTTAAAGAAATCGGGGAAGTAGGCGTAGGCGGACGAATGGTACGTTCACTGCAAATGCAATTTACTGGTATCAACAACGTGGTAAAACAAACGTTTGGAAAAACCCTTACAGACTTGCAGGGTATGAATGGGGCCGAATTTTTGGCAAAACTTGGGCCTGGGTTAAAAAAATACTACGAATCAGGTGTAAAGAATTGGAACGAAAGTTTAATGGCGCAAATGAATGCCACCGAAAATTCATTTGTAGAACTGCAACGTAAAATGGGAGAAGACTTAAAACCTGTTTATATTGGTGTAATGCGAGCCGTTGTTTCCTTTGTTGACAAAGTGAAAGAAATGTGGCATTGGATTGTTGAAAACAAAGACAAATTGATTGAATTTGGTGAGGTTGTTGCTGCACTTGTTGGCCCTTTCCTTATCGCTTCCGCTGTTACATCAGGATTTACTTTGGCGACAAATTTACTTGCCGGATCGCTTGAACTTGTTGCTGCCGCATTTGATTTAATACTGGCAAACCCATTCGTGGCTGCCATTGCCGCCATTGGTGCGGCTGCAGTATATGCTTACCATCATTTTGCCGTTTTTCGAGGCATAGTATGGGGTTTGTGGAATGCAATTAAAGAAGGTGCTGCCATAGTAACGGATATTTTAAAAGGTGTGGGCAAAACAATAAAAGGAGTGTTAACCTTTGACCCAAAATTGATTGCGCAAGGTGCCATTGAAGTTGTAAACACTGTAAGGGAAACCGCAACACGAATAGGTAAAGCGGCAAAAGAGGGGTATGAGGCCGGTGTTGCCGACTTTAATAAAAAAACCACAGCGGCACCGAAAGAAGCAAGCGCCCAAAATAATAAGAATAACAATATCATTACACATAACCCCGAAGAAAAAGTAAAAATGCAGGGGCAGAAAGTAATGAACATCACCGTAAACATTACTGGCGGACTGGTGAAAGAACTAAATGTAAAAACAACAACAATCACAGAAGGGGCCAACAAGGTGCGCGAAATTATCGCAGAAGCACTTATGGGATCACTTCGGGATGCACAAGCAATCGGAGGGTAAAACATGGCAACAGCACCAATAATAAAACCAGTTGTTATTCCGCCGCCGCCTTTGGCGCAGTTGTTACGCGCTTACAATATTTCAAACATTAGGCCAGCGCAGGTTCGGAATAATGATTTTCAGGGAAAGATAAACTATACATCAAATAAAGACCCCGAACTGTACAAAAGTTCGCTGGGAACACCCGTTGTTATTGACCTGACTTTTCAATCGGTTACTTACACAGACTATAACACCGGCAAAAAATACACCACAGATCAGGTACGGCTTGAATGCGTTTTGTGTACCGTTTCCCGGCCTGCCATTATTGTGAAGACAAACATCAATGGTAGAAACGGAACGGTAAAGGAATACATCGGCAAGGACGATCACCAAGTAACCATAAACGGAATAATTGTTGGCGGCAACGGGCAGTTTCCCGAAGATCAGATAGTGGCCCTGCGCCGCATTGCTGACGCGCCAGTGGCCATTCCGGTGACCAGCCGATACCTTAATGCGCTGGGTGTTTACAATATCGTTATTGACGACCTGAACGCGCCACAGGAAGCCGGAGGACTTAGCCGGTTAAACTTTACTATTAACGCCATCAGCGACGAATCGCTGGAAATACAATTCAGTTAATATGCTTCGGGTACTTACCAAAATAACATTTACCCAAAGGCCAACAGCGGACTTTCCCAACCGAAAGGCCACCATCGTGTTTCCTTTTTCGCATGAATATGAAGTGCTGACGACCTGGGATACCCTTACGGACGACGGAAGCATCACGCTGCCCCGAAACGTGACCGTAAAGGCACCCGACGGAACAAAATACTACCTGCAAAACACCACGCAAAATTTGGGCGGATTTACCAATAAAGCGCCTGTTTTCCTGCGCGGCGACAAGGTAAAGATTGAACACGGTTACGCCTATTACGATGCACGCGGAAACGAAGTGGCACCGCTTTCGACCATATTTGAAGGGTACATCAGCCAGGTGACCAGCAAAAAACCGTTTGTTTTGAAGGTGGAAGACAATATGTGGCTGCTCAAACAAACCCCGGCGGCTGGGCTGAATGACAAAACTTTCTTTTCCCGAAAAAAATACACCATCGAAGCCGTTATCCGCGAACTGTTTCAGAATGCCGGTTTGCCGTTTACCGTTAACGATCTTACCAATACCACGGCTGGGGATTTTTTTACGCAGAATGAAACCATTGCGGAAGTGCTGGCCCGGTTGCGAAAAGACTATAATTTCAAAAGCTATTTCAAGGGCAACGAACTGCGCATCGGCAGCAAGGTGTACATAGACAGCGACCTGATTGATCCCAAAACAAAGCAGAAACGCATCCCGCCGGTTTTCCATTTTCAGAAAAACATCATTGAAGACAGCCTGGACTATCAGCGAAAGGAAGACCTGACCATTTCTGCCGTGGCCCGCACGACGGACGAAGAACTGACCGGAAAGCGAACAAAGGACGGCCACGACAAAACCAAAAAAGTAAAGCTGGAAGTCTTGATAACGTTTGCCAACGGAAGCAATACGCCGACCTATTTCGTGGCTGAAAAAAATAAACCAATACCGCCCAATACCGGCGGCCAGCGATTCGACTTTGTGTACCCACGCGGCACCACGCTGGAACAGTTGAAAACAAACGCCACAGAAGAACTGCGCCTGAAATATTACACCGGCCTGCGCGGTAAGTTCACCACGTTCGGCACCCCGTTTGTGCAGTTTGGCGACGACGTAGACCTGATTGACGCGCTGCTGCCTGAAAAGAATGGACGCTACCGGGTGAAGTCTGTAAAATATAGCGGCGGCGTAAATGGGCTGCGGCAGGAAATAGAACTGGATTTTTTAATCAACCGTTTGGATGCAAACGGAAAAGTAATACCCAACAGCAAATGAGCCTGGACGCATTGATAAGGGAAACGGTGCAGACGCTTGGCGGCGCAAAGGATCAGAGCAAAGCGAAAATATCACTGGCCACCGTTAACGCCGTAGACTTAGCAACGCGAACCTGTACCGTCACGACCATAGGTGACCGCGCTCCGGTAACGTTCGATAACGTGCAACTGATGGCATCCGTAGACGATGGCTTTCTGCTGGTGCCTGCCATTGATTCTACGGTAATTGTGAGTTACACAACCTTCAATCAGCCGTTTGTTTTGTTATTTAGTGGAATAGACAAAGTGCTGCTGGTTGCAGGCGAAAACAGCGCTTCAATCGAAGTGGATGAAACGGGTTTGCTGCTGGAAATCAATCAGACAAAACTGAAAATTGCAGACGGCCAAACAACTTTCAACGATGGATCGCTGGGCGGCCTGGTAAAGGTTATCCAACTGACGCAAAAGCTGAACAATTTGGAAAACCTTGTGAATGATCTGATTGCAAAGTACAACAGCCACACGCACATTTTGACGTTAAGCAGTGGCACCGGAACAGCAGCGCCGACAGCGACAACCGAAACGCAAACCCTTACCCCAACGCAGCGCGGGGATATTGAAAACACCAAAATAACGCAATGAATCAGGATTTTGCTTTATACGGAAACGACCTATTTATCAGCAACGGCGATTTTGCCATTGCTGAAAGTGACGTGCAGCATATTGCAGATACAATCAATGCGTTTCCGGGATGGTGGAAAGAAAACCCTGGCGACGGCATAGGCATCATGGCCTATTCAAACGCGCCGACCGAATTGCAAACCCTGAAAAGGGAAATGACGCTGCAGCTTACCGCCGACGGGTACAAAGTAACAAACCCGACCGTTGAACTGGATGCCAGCGGCAAACTTATTATAAACCCTAACGCCGTACCGAATGCAAACGTATAAAGCCGTTAGCGGACAATCTATTTACGACGTATGCCTGCAAACATACGGAAGCCTTGACTATCTGTACAAACTGATGCAGGACAACGGCGTGCAGGGTTTGGACGATGAAATAAAAAGCAGGCAGCAGTTCGTTTGGGATGACAACCTGGTACTGGATCAGCAGCAGAACGTGGCTTTTTTGGATTCCGGAGTATTGTTTGCGACCGGCGTTTCTTCTTTGGGCAGCGTTTACTACGTTTTGAACGGCAACCCTTCACAGCCGGTGCAGCCAACGCCTGAACCATACAACCCGCAACCGCCTGCATCCACATATCAAATAACCGTACAGGCATCCTACACCAGCGGAACGGACGGAACGGTAAGCGCTATAATTACAGATGCAAACGGCAACCTGTACACCGGATGGGATATTCTGCAGATTGAAAAGGAAATAAAGCCTTTAAAACCGGATCAATACGTTTGGAACAAAACCACGTCAACCCTTACCCTTATCGGCACCACGGTTGACGCTGGCGAAACCCTGTTTATACTTCTGACCAAAATAGTCACCGAATGAGAAAACTTTTATTCATAGCATCATTATTTATTTCAGCGCTTTCCTTTGCGCAGTCGGGATCGTGGACACCAATATCAGGCAACCAGCGGTTTGTCAAAGGGCTGGGCGTACCGGTAAAAGATACGTTTGCACTTACCAGGCCCGAAGACAGTGCGCAAATGGTTATCCGTCCGCAGGATGGGTATTTGTGGTATGTGTACAAAGGCGCATGGCAAAAAAGCAGCGGCACGCCTATTTCTGACGACAGCCTTGTGCATATACAGAGAACGGAAACCATCACCGGACAAAAGTCATTTACCAGCCCGTTGTCCGTTTCAATCAATAATTCAAATGACGCGCTTGCAGTTACAACCAATTTGGGGAAAACATTTTGGGTTGCCAATGGATTGCTTTATTCAAAAGGTGCTTTTTCTTCTTCAAATAGGTATTATCTGTACGGCAACTACGGATATACATTTACGCCAAATAATCAATGGCAATGGTCAAACCTTCAAAAAGTGTTATCTATTGAAGGAACCGTTTTTGATTCAGGCGTGTCGAATGAGTATTTGACAATGCTTAAAATTTCTCAATCGTTTCAAAACAATGTACCGGCAGCGACAACAAAACACAGGGGCATTCAATTTGCCCCAACAAACAGCCCAGTGAGTGGCGTTTCGCTGATAGCATTTGAAAATACGATTGGATCAAATTATTTTAATACAACAAGCGGTCAAACGGTAATAGGCGACAGTACGGTAAAATCCAGTTACAAACTTCATGTAATTGGAAAGTCAAAGTTTTCCGATTCGCTTGTTTTGTCAAACCTTGCCGGATCAGGCACCCGAATGGTTACAGCTGCATCCGATGGAACGCTGGGCAGTCAAACGATACCGTCTACTGATACAACGGGCCTTTCAAATAGGATCAATTTGAAATTGAACATATCCGATACAGCTTCCATGCTGTCAAATCGTTTGAAAATTTCGGATACATTGACGATGCTATCTAACCGCTTGAAAATCTCTGATTCTTCAATCATGTTAAGCGGCTATGCAAGGAGCGGGCAGTCAGTAAAATA
>SAIX01000132.1 GCA_004028765.1 Chitinophagaceae bacterium
ATTTTGCATTTTGCATTTTGCATTTTGCATTTTGCATTTTGCATTTTGCATTTTGCATTTTGCATTTTGCATTTTGCATTTTGCATTTTGCATTTTGCATCACTTCCCGAACACTTTCTTCAGCAGGTCCGTTGTTCTTGCAACAGGGTCTTTGCGTATGTTTTTTTCTTCTTGTGCCACTTGTGTAAAAATACCGGAAAGCGCTTTGTCGGTAACATAGGCAGAGAGATCGGGGTTGATCTTTTGTCCGCCGAGAAAATTCACTTTATTATATGAACTGATCAGCGTATTCCAGTATTTGGTGGCATTTACTTTTTCCAGCGATTGTGCGATCACAGGTTTGAAGGCATTGCTGAGATCATTTGTGGTTTTGCTGCGCAGGTAAGCCGTGGCTGCACTGTCGCTTCCTTTCAGTATCGACAGCGCATCCTGGAAATTCATTTGTTTGATTGCGTTCGCAAAAATGGGGGCGGCACTTTTACAGGCATCTTCTGCAGCCCTGTTCATACTCAGGATGGCTTCATCCACCTGTTTGCCCAAACCCACTTTTCGCAATGTGTTTTCGATTTTCTGCGCTTCTGGCGGCAATAAGATCTTTATTGCGGCATTTGCGAAAAAACCATCTACCTGTGATAAAGTGTTTGCCCCTTTTTGAGAGCCTACTACTAAAGCTTCTTTTAGTCCTGCTATAATATCCTCATTGCTTAAAGAACCTGTTTTGGGGGCTACCACTTCTTTGGCCTTGTTCAGCAATCCTTTTAATCCCTGCGCTTCTGTTGTGTAGTTGCAGAATATCAATATCGCAATAAAGTAGTATTTCTTCATGGAGCTTTTTTTATAACCAATCAAATATAATTCCGGATTTACGCGCGATTGTGAAAAAAATGCTATTTCGTTCCTTTGGATAAAAGTCTTTTCAAAAGGTCATCCCCTGATATCTTCATACCTTTCTGAAAATTTATGTATGAAAAGGTTCCCGGTCTGGACGGTTTTCCTCGCATTCATATCGATTGCTTCTGTTTCTTTCTCTCAAACGAGTACTTTTATCCTGATACGTCACGCAGAAAAAGATACTTCCGCAGCCGGATCAACCATGATGACTGCCGATCCGCCACTGTCGCAACAGGGTTTCGCCCGTGCCCAAAACCTGCCGGATCAGCTAAAAGCATTCACGCCTACTGCCATCTATTCCACCAATTATACAAGAACGAAAACGACCGTGATGCCATTGGCTACAAAATTTCATTTGGAAACCCGGCTCTATGATCCCAAAAAACTGGAAGATTTTGCCAAAGATCTTTTGCAGATGAAAAATGCCACAGTGGTTATTGCAGGTCATTCCAATACCACGCCCCAGCTGGCCAACCTTCTTATCGGTGAAAAAAAATACAGCAACCTTCCCGATGATGTATACAACCAATACTGGATTGTTACCGTAACCGATGGCAAAGCGGAAGCGAAAATAATTACCTACTGATCTTATTCAGACAGGATGCCGATCGCTTTGCTGACAGGTCCGTAATAAAAATCGCTTTCATTGATAAAGTACCGCTTGTCACTGAGGCGCGAACGGCAAATCACCTGGTGGGCCTGGTTACTGCCTATCCTTTCAAGATTGTTTACATACAGCCCATGGTCGTATATCCAATACCTTCCCCTTGCATTGCGGATAAAAATGCAGCTCCGGTCTGAGGCCAGTTCCACAGCCATTTCCTTTTTTGGAGTGGCTTTCGGGAACTCCGGCAAAAGGAGGTAAAGGTTGGCCTCAAAAAGATATACCAGGGTCTCGCCGTTTTCCAGCATGATCGTATTGAACTCGGCATCCTTAAAAAAATACTGCTTGGGCTGGTAATAAAACCAGAATTGCGTGCCCTCTGCCTTTGCCCATTTCAGATCTGACGGTTTCAGGTGAACCATATCAGGCCGACCCGATGAATCATTCTGGGCCTGCAGCCAGAAAGGGGTTAACAGGCAAAGCGTAAGCAGCAGGTTTCGCATAATGAGGTATTTGATGAAAAGCGGCAATATCCATGCCATTCCTTTCGGAAAATTAAACACATTCCCTAACTCCCGATTCCCAACGCTTAACTCCTAACTATCGAGTCCTTACCTTTGCCGCCATTATGAAATTCGAGAAAGAGATCAACCGTCGTAAAACCTTTGCTATTATTTCGCACCCTGATGCCGGTAAAACCACCCTTACGGAAAAACTGCTCCTGTTTGGGGGTGCCATACAGGTGGCGGGTGCTGTAAAAAGCAATAAGATCAAGAAACATGCGACCAGTGATTTTATGGAGATCGAACGCCAAAGGGGTATTTCGGTGGCCACTTCAGTGATGACCTTCGAATACAAAGATACCCTGATCAACCTGCTCGATACTCCCGGACACAAGGATTTTGCCGAAGATACTTATCGTACCCTTACTGCCGTGGATAGCGTGATCCTCGTGATCGACAGCGTGAACGGGGTGGAAGCCCAGACACGCAGGCTGATGGAAGTATGCCGGATGCGGGATACACCGGTGATCGTTTTTGTGAACAAGATGGACCGCGACGGTAAAAACCGCTTTGACCTTCTAGAAGAGATCGAAAAAGAACTGCATATTTCACTCCATCCCATGACCTGGCCCATCAATAGCGGGAAAGAATTTAAAGGAGTCTATAATATTGATAATAAAAGCCTTCGGCTGTTTACTGCAAATACAAAAGCAGATGAAGATGAACTGATCGCGATAGATGACCTGGCTGATTCCAACCTAGATGCAATGGTGGGCGACAGGGATGCGGAACAGCTGCGCGAAGACGTGGAACTGATCGACGGTGTTTACGGGCAGCTGGATGAGCAGGATTACCTGTCGGGAAAGATCGCGCCTGTTTTCTTCGGCAGTGCCGTTAACAATTTCGGGGTAAAGGAGATGCTGGATATTTTTATCCGCATTGCACCAACACCCCGGAGCCGTGAAACCTCAACGCGGATGGTGGAAGTGGGGGAAGACCAGTTCAGCGGATTTATTTTCAAGATCCACGCCAATCTCGGCCCCAAGCACCGCGACCGTATCGCATTCATGCGTGTTTGCAGCGGCAGGTGCGAACGGAACAAGTATTACCACCATGTCCGGCTGGATAAAGACCTCCGCTTCAGCAACCCCTACAGCTTTGTGGCCCGCAGCAAGGATATCATCGATGATGCGTATGCCGGGGATGTGGTAGGCCTTTTTGATAC
>SAIX01000133.1 GCA_004028765.1 Chitinophagaceae bacterium
GGTCTTGTACAAATGAGTTGTACGGCCGATAAAGAACAGAACCTTTCCAAAGCAATCGGAAAGATCCGCGAAGCGGCAGCCAAGGGTGCGCAGGTCATTTGTTTGCAGGAGTTATTCACTTCGCTGTATTTCTGTGATGTGGAAGCCTATGAAAATTTTGAACTTGCGGAAGCGATACCAGGCGCCACAACCGATCAACTAGGGGCTGTTGCAAAGGAATTGGGTGTGGTGATCATTGCATCGTTGTTTGAAAAAAGGACGCAGGGAATTTACCATAACACAACTGCCGTGATTGATGCCGATGGTTCTTATCTCGGTAAATACCGGAAAATGCATATCCCGGATGACCCGGCTTATTATGAGAAATTTTATTTCACACCCGGTGACCTTGGCTATAAAGTATTCAAAACAAAATTTGCAACGATCGGCGTGTTGATCTGCTGGGACCAATGGTACCCGGAAGCAGCACGCATTACGGCACTGATGGGGGCAGAGATTTTATTTTACCCTACAGCGATTGGCTGGGCCACTTCACAGGATGAAGCCACGAATACAGAACAATACAATGCCTGGCAAACAATCCAACGCAGCCATGCCGTTGCCAATGGTGTGCATGTGGTGAGTGTGAACCGCGTTGGGTATGAACAAAACGGTGCGATGAAATTCTGGGGTGGCTCTTTTGTAAGCAACCCTTTTGGCTCGTTGCTGTACAAAGCTTCGCATGAGGAAGAAGAAGTGGCTGTTGTTGAGATCGACATTGCAAAAACAGACCGGTACCGCACACACTGGCCGTTTATGCGCGACAGGCGGATTGATTCTTATCAGCCGATCACCAAAAGATTTATTGACGAAGCATAATATTTATAAACGCATGGCTTTGATGACGCCGTGTTTTGAATGAAAGAACCGAAATGAATATGGGCGCAGAACCGGTTACACCAAAATCACTCGGCTATTATTTCCCCGCAGAATTTGCGAAACATGAAGCTACCTGGTTAAGCTGGCCGCATAAGAAAGCCAGTTGGCCAGGGAAGATCGATACAATTTATCCCAATTACAGTTTGTTTGTAAAATATCTGTCTCAATCTGAGCTTGTACGCATCAATGTGACCGATGAAGCCATGAAAACAGCTGCGATCGCTCATTTGCAAAAAGCGGGTGTGGATCTGTCGCGGGCTCAATTCTTTTTTCACCCGACCAATGATGCATGGTGCCGCGATCATGGGCCTGCATTTCTTGTAAATCCTTCTGCAGTGCAGAAAAAAATTATTGTAGACTGGGGTTACAATGCATGGGGAAATAAATATCCACCTTATGATCTTGATGATGTAATCCCGACCTTGATCGGTACTGCTTTTTCCCTGCCTGTTTTTTATCCCGGCATTGTGATGGAGGGTGGTTCGGTTGAATTTAACGGGGCGGGCAGCTTGCTTACTTCAACGGCCTGTTTGCTCAATGAAAACCGGAACCCGCATCTTTCCCAAAAAAAGATCGAACAATACCTATTTGATTACTATGGTGTGGAACAGGTATTATGGGTGGATGAAGGCATCACCGGCGATGATACAGATGGGCATATTGATGATACTGTTCGCTTTGTGAATGCGGATACGGTTGTTACAGTGATAGAAGAAAACAAGGCGGATGAAAACTATGCTTTGCTGCAAACCAACCTGCAGCAATTAAAGCAAATGCGTTTGCTGAATGGCAAACAACTCAATATCGTTGAACTGCCCATGCCCGATGCAGTGGTTTATGAAGATCAGCGTTTGCCTGCATCCTATGCGAATTTTTATATCAGCAATGCGCACGTGATCGTGCCGACTTACCGTTGTGATAAGGACCAGCGTGCGATCGATATTTTATCAGGCTGTTTCCCGGACAGGGAAGTGGTGGGGATCGATTCCACAGATATTATCTGGGGACTGGGAAGTTTCCATTGTTTAAGTCAGCAGGAGCCATTGGTTTGATGTACTCACCAATCGCCCCTGCATTAAAACCTAACCGGTAACTGTCATTGTGGTTCCGGAAATGGATATATTATACTGTTTGAGTGCGGTAACTGCTGGCCCGAGTGTTACGGCTCCGGATGTAGTGAATGTGGAGCCATGATTGGGGCATACGAAATTATTTTGCGAAGAATTATAATTAACCGAAGTGCCTTCATGCGTACAGTTTACCTGTACAGCGGTAAAAGATGCCGGCACATTTGAAGCGGCGAGGCGCACAACGATCACACCACTTTGTACAAGTGAGGAACCAACGGTTAACAGGCTGGTAGAAAGATTAATGGTAAAATTTGCAGAAGCACCGGTGTTGGCTGTTCCGGAGCTGCCGCTTTTGCTGCAGGCGGCCATACAAACTGCGCAGGCGGCAAGAACGGGGCTGCCGATACTTCCTAGAAATTCTCTGCGTTCCATATTTTGGGTTTTTATTCTACAATATTTTTTCAGCGATCAGGAACAATTCCGATCCTTTTCTTGCAGGGATGGAATTGTAGCAGGGTTCTAATTTTTTAATACGCATTTCCCTTTCAAAAAGTTGCCTGTATTCTTTTCCGGTTCCCCCAAAAGGCGGGTTTTCCGGAAATTCCCTGTTAAAGAGCAACCCGGCCAGTTTACCGTTGCCCGCAAGCAGGGTTTTCACTTTTTCAACATATTGTTTCCGCAGCTGCGGATCTATGGCACAGAAAAAAGTTTGCTCGATCACCAGGTCGTATTCTCCTGCAAGCTCAAAAAAATCACCTTTAAGGATGGTGATACTTTGTTTTTGCTTCGGCGTAAGCGACTGTTTGATCCTTTCAGTAACTGTGGGTGCAAAATCAATAACGGTAATATCTGTAAACCCTTTTTCTGCGAGATAAAGCGCTTCGTAGGCATTGCCGGCACCGGGGATCAGGATGCGCATTTGCTTATCGGATAACTGGTCGAAATATTCTTTGAGAGGTGTGGATACATGGCCGATATCCCAACCGGTGCTTTGTTTTTGATAACGCTGATCCCAGTAAGCAGGGGAGAGGAATGGGGGAGTGTTCATGGGTGTACGTCAATCGATAATGAAAAATACAAATTGAAAGGCACGTAAATTTAGTATTTCGGTTACATGCCTGAAACCATGGATTGGCGGGGAATGATAAAGGCAATCAGTTCATCGAGCTGTATGCCGGCCCTGTCGCAGGCATCCTGTATATCTTCTCTCGATACATTGGCTGCAAAAGATTTTTCTTTCAGCCTTTTCTTCACACCTTTTACATCCATCCCTTCATAACCACCCGGGCGCATCAGCGAATATGCATGGATCAGTCCGGATAATTCATCAAAAGCATAGAGCATCTGATCCATTCGGCTTACAGGTATCACCCCAAAGTGCAGGTGACCGTGTGAAGCGATTGCACGGATGATCTCAGGATCGATATGTCTTGCTTCCAGCTCTTCGATGATCTTTTTGCAATGCTGGTCGGGCCATTGATCCCAGTCGGCATCGTGTAATAAACCTGCCATTTCCCATTTCCATTGACCGGCTTCGTCCTGCCCTTCTTTTTCAGAAGCCCAGCATTTCATGAGGTGCGCCACCTGCTGCATGTGTAATTTGAGTTTTGGATTCAATACCCAATCATGAAATAAGCTTTCTGCTTCTGTACGGGTAAGCACCCGGTCTTTATCAGCGGCATTTCCAAATTCCGTCCGGCCAAGATTCAATGACATATTCTTTTATTTCCTCCAAAGATAATCGGGCAGATTTGAATAAGAAGCGGCATGGATCAATATCTTTAATACCGATTTATCAATTCATGCAACCTGTATGACCCAGCAAACCCCGTCCGGCAAAGAGAAACTTTTTACCCGATACCAGGTATTCGTGATCGCTGTGCTTTCCTTCCTGCAATTCACGGTAATACTCGATTTTATGGTACTGTCGCCACTTGGCGCTTTGCTGATGGACCAGTTGCATGTAACCACCAAGCAGTTTGGCCTGGTGGTTTCGGCCTATGCATTCAGTGCGGGGATCGCGGGCTTACTCACCGCGGGCTTTGCCGATAAATTTGACAGGAAAAAACTTCTTGTATTTTTCTATGCCGGTTTTTTATTGGGAACCGTTCTTTGTGCGGTATCGCCCAATTATGAAATGTTATTATTCGCGCGGATTGTAACGGGGATATTCGGCGGGGTGATCGGTTCGGTTAGCTTCGCGATCATCACCGATCTTTTTAAAATGGAAGTAAGAGGAAGGGTGATGGGTTTTGTACAGATGTCGTTCGCTGCCAGCCAGGTATTGGGATTACCGATTGGTTTGATGCTGGCCAACCGTTTCGGCTGGCACGCCCCTTTCTGGATGATTGCCGGGGCGGGGGCATTAATGGGTGTATTGATCGTATTAAAAATGAGGCCGGTTGACAAACACCTGCACCTCAAGATCGATCAGAATGCATTCCATCATCTTTTTGCAACCCTTGCACGCAGCGATTACGGAAAAGCTTTTTTGGCAACCACACTCCTGGCAACAGGTGGTTTTATGCTGATGCCTTTCGGCAGTGCTTTTAGCATCAATAATCTTGGTATCAAGCTGGATCAGTTGCCCATTGTGTACCTGGTAACCGGTGTAACATCCATTTTATTCGGCCCGCTGATAGGAAAGCTGAGTGATAAGATCGGTAAGTTCACCATTTTCGCTGCCGGCTCAGTACTTGCGATCATTATGGTGGCAGTATATACCCATCTTGGCGTAACGCCTTTATGGGAATTGATCGGATTGAATGTTGTTTTGTTTGTTGGTTTAACGGGCAGGATGATCTCTTCATCTGCACTGCTTACGGCGGTGCCGGATGCGAAAGACAGAGGTGCTTTTATGAGCATCAATTCATCCACACAGCAGATATCGGGTGGTATCGCTTCCATCGCAGCAGGGTTGATCGTGTTTCAAACCACATCTGGCAAACTGGAAAAATATGATATCCTCGGCTATGTTGTCATTGTTTCGATACTGCTCAGTATGCTGATGCTTTATTATCTCAATAAAAGAATTCAGAAAAAATTACATTCGCAAAAACCTGTTTAACCAGAAAGATTCATGAAAGTATTTCGATTTTCCACAGTTGTATTTTTCAGCATTGTTTTACTGTACGCCTGTGCTACCAGGCCTTATTCTGCCACGAATAAAGTTTATAAAAACCAGGTGAAAGCCTATCTCGGTCAACTGAAACAGGAACCTGTTGATCCGATGAACGATACAATTAAAGTGCCTGCCTATTTTGTTGGCACCACCAATTTCGGTATCCGCAAACCGAATTTTGTGATCATTCACCATACTGCCCAGAATTCATGCGATCAGACATTGGGAACTTTTACCACACCCAAATCTGCTGTGAGTGCACATTATGTGATCTGTAAAGATGGAACCGTACACCATATGCTAAACGATTATTTCCGTGCGCAGCATGCAGGTGTGAGCCGCTGGGGGAACCTGATTGATGTGAATTCTTCTTCCATTGGGATTGAATTGGATAACACCGGTTTTGAGCCGTTCGACAGTTTACAGATCAACAGCCTGATCAGTTTGCTTGCACGGTTGAAGAAAGATTACAATATTCCAACCGCCAATTTTATTGGTCATGGCGATATCGCTCCTACGCGCAAAAACGATCCCAACTATCGTTTCCCCTGGAAAAAACTTGCGGAGAAAGGATTCGGTTTGTGGTATGATGAAAACAGGGAAGAAGTACCTGCGGGTTTCAGTCATTTACAGGCGTTGCGCATTATCGGATATGATGTAAAAGATACAACAGCTGCGATCCGCGCATTCAAACGTCATTTTTTGCAGGATACCATTACCCGCCGCATCAATGACCTTAATAAGAGTGTGTTGTATAACCTGCAGAAGAAATACATGTAGATATAGAGTCTGGAGTTGAGAGTTAGGAATTAGGAGTTAGGAGTCTGCAATATTGGTTTTAATTCCTAATTCCAAACTCCAGACTTCTAACTCTTCTGTTGTTCTCCAAATCTTTTAAATCGCTCAAAACAGGCTTTGGTCAGCATTTCCCTGTCATCGGGGTGTGCGATATTGATGAGGGACTGTGCCCGCTGGCGAAGATTTTTTCCATAGAGATATGCCACACCGTATTCAGTAACTACATAATGAATATGCCCGCGTGTTGTAACCACTCCTGCAAAATCTTTCAGGTGCGGAACAATGCGGGGCACACCTTTATGGGTTCGGCTTGTTAATGCAATGATGGGCTTCCCGCCTTCGCTTAAAGCAGCCCCGCGCATAAAATCCATTTGCCCGCCGATGCCGCTGTATTGAACAGAACCAATACTGTCGGAACATACCTGGCCGGTAAGGTCCACTTCAATGGCGCTATTGATGGCAACCATATTCGGGTTTCTGCGTATCACATGCGGATCGTTCACGTAATCAATATCCAGGAAATTAATTGCCGGGTTATCATGTACATAATCATACAAGCGGCGGGTGCCTATTGCGAAACCGGTTACGGCTTTATTCGGGTGGATCTTTTTCTTCCGGTTGTTGATCACGCCCTTCTCAAACAGGTCGATCACGCCATCGCTTAACATTTCTGTGTGGATGCCCAGGTCTTTATGGTTGGTCAATGATTTTAAGACGGCATCCGGTATGGTACCGATGCCCATCTGCAAAGTGCTGCCATCTTCAATCAGCGAAGCAATGTATTTGCCGATGGCGATCTCGTTGTTCGTGGTATTCAGTCCGTAATTTACTTCGGGCAGATCTTCTTCATGGTAAACCATATGCGTGAACCGGCTGGTATGGATCAAACCATCGCCATGTGTACGCGGCATTTTAGGGTTTACCTGTGCAATTACGACTGCTGCTTTGTTTACTGCGGAACGGGCAATATCCACTGAAGTACCGAGCGAACAATACCCATGTATATCGGGAGGGGATACATGTACGATTGCCACATCCAGTGGAAGATGATTTTTGTTAAAGAGATCAGGTATATCACTCAGGAAGATGGGTATGAAATCGGCCCTTCCTTCATTCACTGCTTCCCGGATGGGGGCCGATACGAACATGGAATTGATGTGAAAACTGTTTTCGTATTGTGGTTTCTGCACTTCGATATCCCCCAGTACAGTGATGAACACCAGCTCTACATTTTTTAGTCTTGCAGACTGGTCAGCAAGCTTACGCATAAGATAAAGCGGGGTACAGGCACTGCCATGAACGAATACACGCTGTTTACTTTGTATCACTGCGAGTGCAGTTTCTGCATCAATGTAATTCTGTGTTAAAAGCATAGCACTGGTTTAATAACACAAAATTGAAAAAGCCTTATGGTAAAAAAAATGATTTTTGTAAGGTTTGGGTATGAAGAAAACCGAGGATCGATATTATTAAACTTTATGGGTAGTTTGCCATCTTTTGAGACGAGCGTTTTGCAGTCCTGCAATTTTCAAAAATGCTTTGGCCGGTATGCTGACAGATAAAATAGCTACCAATTTTCTGCACTTATCTTGCGGCTGCTTCGAGTTCACTGATGATAAGTTTGTTCATACCAAGCATGACCTGTAAAACTTTTTGTGCTTTTGCAGGATCGGGGTGGTTCAGGAGGTCACCCAATTGTGCCGGAACAACTTGCCAGGTAACACCAAATTTGTCATCCACCCAGCCACAACGGTTGGATTTACCACCTTCGCTTAATGCGTTCCAGTAATGATCGATCTCATCCTGTGTATTGCAACTGATAAAAAAAGAAATGGCGGGAGAGAAGCTGAACATGGGGCCACCATTAAAAAGATGGAATTGCTGGCCTTCCAGCACTATGGTTGCCGACATAGCCTCCCCATCTTTGCCCCCTTGCCGGATATTGATTACAGAGGCTTTCGGAAAAATGCGTGTATAAAAGGAAACGGCATCAGCAATTTTTCCATCAAACCATAAAAAAGGTGTTATTTTCTGCATACTATTTCGGTTTCTTGTTTTTTTTGATCATTGCTTTTATTTCATTCATATACATTCTTTGTTTGATGATTTTTTTCAAAGCGGTAACCGGTATTTTTTTAGTAAGTGGCAGGTGCAGCGTTGAACCGGCAAAGTCAAAACCCTCCAGGCTATCTGCATATTCTTTCAGTATGGTGGTACTCATCGTATAAAAGCTGCATCCTTTTTTATGGGTTCCAAAACCTACCAGCATGCCGTTCAGTTTATAACAGGGGATCTGGTAACTGATTACTTCTTCGGCTTTTGGTGCATTGGCCCGGATAAGGGCCCTGATCTGGTTCAGCATCGGCTGGAAAGCTTCGTCCTGGTGTGCGATGTATTCGTCTACTGTGGCGGCTTTGAATGATTTCATAGACAGGTTTATATCTATGAAAATAGTGTGTTGGCAGAAATGATGCAATATTTTCTGTACGAATGGTTGCTAAAGAAAGGCAGTAAAAAGCCGGAAAACCTTGAGGTGTAACCCGGGGTTTTCCGGCTTTTATATTGATACTACAGGGCGTACTTATTTTATGGTGCATTGCGCCATAGAAACTTCCTCCATCAGGTCGTTATAACCTACCACTAATCCCTGTAATCTGATTTTATTGCCGGTTTGTATGGTTTTGATTTTATCGAACTGGGTAGAATCCATATTACAGGCAATATTATTCAATGAAATGGTAACGCCTGAAATGCCTGTTACGGTTCCTTCTACCAACACCGCCTGGTTGATGTATTGTTTGGTGGCGTCCGCTGCATTTTCTTTGAATGCTTTTGCAAAGTTTTCTGCCGTCACTTCAAATTTGGCTTTTTCTTTTGAGGGGTCGCGGTGTTTTACGGATGAAGTAATTGCCATGCCAAGATCAACCACCATCTGGGTGAATTTTTCCCGGTTAAAAGCGGCCCATATCGTAAATACCAAAACGATGGCAGCAAGCGAGAGAAGGAGTTTCTTTTTCATAACAGATTGATGTTTAAGTAGGGTAATCGGTTTATTGAAATAACCATGCTGTAAAATTCAACAATCCCTTTTTTGCATGAAATGATATCGAACAGTTCCTTTTATGATATAAATCATATTACTGCCTGTTATCTATCATTATTTCCGCCATCTATCAGAAATAGTTTTGTGTTGTGATCAGCTTACAGATCCGTTACAAACTGCGGATCAGTAAAGCAGGATCTATCCATTAAATAAACTTCAGGTTATGAAAAGACAGGTATCCTTCCAACGGGGTGTTATCGGGGTTTTTGCCTTACTGATGACGGCACTGTTACTGGTACAGTGTAAGAAAGAGGGCGCAAACATCAGCGGTGTTTCCCGTGCGCTCGTAAATACTCCCGATTCAACCATATTTTCCCCTTTTTATGACACTACGGTTGTTCCTTACAGCGATGCAACACCGGGGGTGAATGACGTGATCATTACAAAGAGTGTGCAGAGCATTATCCAGAATAACTGCGTATCAGCCACATGCCATGGTGGTACCGGTGTGAAACCTTACCTGAACACTTATGCAAGTGTATTAAGTATGGTGGTACCCGGCAATCCGGAAGCGAGCCAGTTATACCAGTTGATCACTACCAGTGATTTTAATAAAGCCATGCCACCGGTTAACTATGGGGTTGACCTCACCGTTTCTGAAAAAAGCATCATTTATAACTGGATAAAAAATGGCGCGAAAGAAAAACCCGGGCTGAACGATTATCGTCCCGCTGCAATCGCATTGCTGAATATCGGTTGCACATCTGCCAACTGTCACAACGAAGCCACCGCAACCGGTGGTTGGGCCAGGAAAGGTTTGCTCACGATCTCAGCATCAGATACTTTGTCATTTACGTATATCAATCCCTCTACCGGTGTCCCAACGCTGTATGCATTGCTGAAAGAACCCGTCCTGAGTAAAGTTTGGGGCGATTATAAAGACAGTGTAAGGAAGTTTTATGCAGATACGCTTGCCAATACATCTTTCAGGCCATATAAAACAATGGGTACACCGGTTTCCGCAATCAGTTCACGCGGGCCGCTGAATACCTACGATGATCTCTTGTTTGACATCATGTACCCGAAAGCGATCCGAAGCAATTCATCAGTGGTATATACTGCCAACGGAAAAAACTATTACGTAAAAGGGGATAACCTGAATTCCGGCAGTTCATTGCTGTCAAGGGTTGATTCAACTGTTCTGCTTGCCAATCCACGTACCAAAGTTTTTGCCACCACGCAACAGGGTGATATGGCTTATGGCGATGGCGGACTGAAACCCGCTGAGATCGCATTGATCAAAGGATGGTATTTCGCTGACCCGAATGTACCGGATACCTGGAAATTCGGTTCTGATGGAACAGGCATTTTTAAATACAGGAAAACAGGAACCATCATCACCAAAAAATAATCAACTAACCCGCTAAATGATACGATCATGAATAAGCGAATTCTATACCTGGCAGTAACAAGCGGTATCCTGTTATTTGCTGCCTGTTATAACAATAAGAAGGATGTGACTCAGCCAACGGCCGTTTCACTTACCAGCATCTCTTTCCGGGATGATATTGTACCGATCCTTACATCCGGTGCATGTGGCTGCCACAACAACGGATCCACCCGCGCGATACAGTTTTCTGTGAAAGACACTATTTACTTCGGAACCATCCTTGCAAGGGCCGGTGTGTACAATGATATGGCTAACGGAAAAGACCACCCGGCAGAAGGAGGTATTTATTTTACACCGGCACAGGCAGCATTGATCAAAGCATGGTTTGCACAGGGTGCAAAAGACAATTATGTACCCCCGCCCGTAACCGGACCGGTGACCTATACTTCTAATATCGTACCGATTTATAAAACAGTGTGTAAAGGCGGCTCATGCCATGGAGGCCTTGGCCCCACACTGGATTATGCTAAAATGGTTACTGATAAAGATATGCTCAGCAAGATCATGGCGAGTGCAGGAGCGAGTGGACACAAAGGAGGAACCTTAAGTCTCGATGGCACCACTACTGCAACCTTTCTCGCGTGGATCGCCCAGGGCATGCCGCAGTAAATATAAAATATGCATTCACTCATCCTCTCTCATTCGCACATAAAACAAACACTCATGAAAAAGATAACACTTGCTATCCTCGCTTCAATCCTGGTATTTGGTTTCCTGCATGCGCAAACCTATAAAACAAGGGATGGCTATATTTTCTTTAACCCGAATAAAGATCAAACCAAAAAAGATTACGCGGCCGACAGTAAAGAAGCTACTGCAGTATTAAAAGTGGAAACCAGCGAAGTGGCATTGCTGGTGCCGATGAAAACCTTTCACTTTAATAATGCTTTGCTGGAGGAACATTTTAATGAAAACTATCTTGAATCAAATAAATTCCCCAATGCCACTTACAAAGGGAAACTGATCGGGTTTACCAAAGACATGCTGGCAAAAGACGGTGTGTACAATATCAGTTCTGAAGGACAGGTAAGCCTGCATGGCGTTACCAAGAATTTTTCTGCACCGGTTAAGCTTGAAGTAAAAGGGAAAACAGCCACTTTCTATTGCGTATTCAGGATCAAAGCAGAAGATTATAACATTAATATCCCAGGGCTGGTAAAACCCAAACTGTCTGATGAGACCCCGCTGGATGCCAGGATCCCTTTCCAATTAAACTGACCCCTTTAAATGAAGGTTTATGAAAAAGATATGCTTATACCTCATGATCGCAGCCGGGTTTACAATCAAGGCTGGTGCACAGGACGACCTGCTGGGCGACCTGGTAAAAGAAGATGCCGGTAAAGTGAAAGAGAATTTTGCAACGGCAACTTTTAAATCCACCCGGATCATCAATTTCCAGAGTGTGGAAATGACCGGTAAGGGTAACCTGCAGTTTATGGTGAGCCACCATTTTCCCAATTTGTGGACGGATGGTAAAGGATTGGGTAACCTGTCACAATTCTTTGGTTTTAACTCTGGCGTGGCAACCACGTACCTTTCTTTTGATTATTCTCCGAAAGACTGGATGAACCTGGGTTTTGCGCTCACCGGTAATTCACAATACGAAACCTGGGCCAAGTTCCGCCTGCTGCGCCAGCAAACCGGGAAAAGAACCATACCGGTTACGGTTGATTATTTTGCGCTGGCTCATATAGATGCTTCTGAAGGACCAAGCCCGGATGATTTTACCTGGAACCGTTTTAGTTTCCTGCACCAGTTGCTGATCGCAAGGAAATTCAATGAAAGATTTTCATTACAGCTTACCCCTTCCCTGGTGCACCTGAACTATGTTCCTTTCGGTATCAATAATACCAACAACATTTTTACAATGGGTTTGGGCGGACGCTATAAACTGACCCATAAAACAGCAGTTACATTTGAATATTCCCACCAGTTCAACGGTAATAAAAACCTGCTCGATGAAAGCGCTTCTGCTGTAAACTATGTTCCCGACCTTGTATCGATCGGTTACGACTGGGATACCGGGGGGCACATCTTCCAGTTCTATCTTTCAAGCACTACAAGCTCTCAGAACATAACGCAGTTATCAGCCAATACACAGGACTTTACAAAAGGAAATTTTTCACTCGGATTCACCATCAACAGGAGTTATAGTGTGAAACGGGTTGTACAGGCACATTAGTGAGTGAAAGGATGCATAACAGGTAAGCGCCCCGGTTCCCCGGGGTGCTTTTTTTTAGGATATTTTGGGCTTTAAAAAAGATTAAATAGTTTTAAGCATCCTATGGTCGACCCGCGCAAAATTTCGTTGGCTTGTTTATCATTCACTTCTGTTGCCGGATTGCTCCGGGGATACCGGATGATCCTTTACCAGGGAACGAACGGACTGATCCTTCCGTATAGTGGGAATACCATACAGGATACCATCTTCTCCAATTACACTTTATTCGGCATAATATTCCTGATACTGGTACCCGGTGTTAGTATGCTGTCGTTGTACCTGTTCCTTGCCCGAAAAAGATATGCCCCTTATTTCATGATGGCCGAAGGGGTTTTTGTTACTTTTTTAACGATGACCTACCTCTTGTATAACGGGTATTCCTGGCCCATTTTGCTGGTACTTCCTTTTTGTATCCTCGTGATTGTTTTAGGGGTGATACAAACACCGAGAGAGTTCTGATATCATTTACCGGATGGTTATTTTTTTGAGATAATAACCTTCTCCATCAACCACGGGGATGTTTTTACTTTTGATCGTAACCGGTTCCTTACCGATCCGTACCCTTTGTTTTCCTGCATCAGTCTGAATATCAAAAGGCAGTTCCATAAATGCATTCTGTATACTTACCTGGTAGGTTTGATAAGCGGTTTCTTTTACCTGTATATCCAATACATCTGTTGTACGAAGGTAAAAATCAAAAAACGGTTTGAGATCCATGCCTGTACTCCGGCTGAACAATTGTTCAACATCGGTTGAGGTTACAAAATTGTCGTAAGTGTAGGCTGGATCGGTGGCCAGTTTTTTCAGGGTGGCAAGGAAAATCGAATCGCCGATCAGGTAGCGTAGCGAATGCATAAAAAAAGATCCTTTTACATAGATATCCCCTCCGGCATAGGTCACAGCTTCTGTTACTTCATCGCCCTGCACCATGGGTTTTCTGTTTTTGATGCCCCGCCTGTGTGCGCTGATGATCTCCCGGTAAGCATCCATTCCGCCCATTTCATAATAACAAAGTGCTTCTGCATAGGTGGCAATTCCCTCCTGTATCCACATATGCGCCCAGTCTTTATTGGTTACTTTATTGGCCCACCATTCATGTGCATATTCATGAAAAAGGTTCGCGGAATAAAGCTGCCCGCCGATTTGCTGGTATTTAAATTTATCGCCGTAGGTGATCATGGTCTGGTGTTCCATTCCGGGATTGGGAACTTCTGCAAGGCCTATTTTTTCTTGTGCCCAGGGATATTCGCCAAAATATTTTTCAAGCACCCTTGTATCCCTTTCCTTGATGGCCAATGCCTGATTTGCATATGCGGTATCTTCCTCTAGAACATAGAACTGCATGGGTACCACGTTACCCGCAATGGTGGTATAGTTACGGGATACCAGTTTGTACTTGGCAATATTAAAAATGATGCAATAATTGCTGATCGTATACCTGGTTTTCCAGTGATAGGTTTCTTTGTTTTTTTGTAGTGTAACGGATTGCAGTAAACCCGGGCCGGCAACCACAAGCCCTTTGGGAACGGTAATCTTCATATCAACCCCTTCATTGGGCTCATCGCTGGGATGGTCTTTGCAGGGAAAATAAATTTTGCCACCTTCCATCTGGCAGTTGATCACCACCCATGGATTGTTGTGGCTGTCTTTTGCCCAGGTGAAACCACCATTCCAGGGCGGGCGGACCGCGATAGGGGGTTCACCGCCATAATAAATGGTTATGTTTCTTTTTCCTGCCATAAAAGGCCGCTTCGCTGTAATGAATATTTTATCATCAGCCTGCGTAAACGATACGGGCTGCTGATCTGCCAGCACTTTGCTCACCGTATAGAGGTGCGCAAGATCAAAGAGAAGCGTATCCGTATTCTTTGCAAGGATCAGTTCAGTTTCTGTGTAACCAGTGATTGTTTTGTGATCGATATCAACATCGAGTACCAGGGAATAATGCCTGATATCCATATTCGCCTGCAACGGGTTCAGTTTGCCGCCCGAAGTCATATAACTCAGGTCGCGCGGGTTTGATTGGCTACTGGCTTCCGCCCATACCAGGGAAAATAAAATGAAAATGCGGAATAAGCGGGTCAGGTTTCGGCGCATGCTGGTAAATTTGATGATAAGATACAGGTTTCGTTTTAACCAGGAAATGCTTGCAATCGTTGTTCACCGAAATAATACACGTAATTATCTAATTATATCCAATGATTACCCGGTTTTAAGATATTTGTTATATGATTCATTTTTTTGCACCTACAAACCGCCGCAGTTTTGCCGGCGTGCTGTTTTTTTTCGGAATAATTTTTTCAAGTTCATTTGCCGCAGCACAAACACATAAAGTATCCGGGCAGGTAAAGGAGAACGGGGGCCCGGTTGAATTTGCAACGGTATCTATTTTCAGGCTCCCCGATTCTACACATATATTCCAGTCGGCCACCACGGATAGTTCGGGCAATTATTTTTTTACTGATATCCCTTCCGGTAATTATACACTTACCATCCGTTTGATAGGCTACCAGTTGCTGCAGGCAAAACTGGTATTGCAAAACACCCCGTCTGAACAACGTTTACCTGTTTATCAGCTTACGCGAAACGAAACGCAATTGCAACAGGTAACCGTGAGCAGCACACAGAAAAAACTGATTGAAAGAACGAACCTGGGTTTTGTGATAAATGCGGCTGCCAACCTTACCCAGGCCGGTGGGACTGCTACGGATCTTCTGCGGAATACACCGACAGTTTCCGTTGATGCGGAGGGGGCCATTACATTACGCGGCAAAAGCCCGTTGATACTGGTGAATGGAAGAAACTCCGCACTCGCCAACCCTGATCAGATTCCGGCAAGCAGTATTGAAAGTATCGAGATCATCAACAATGCCGATGCACGCTACGATGCCAATGCAGAAAGCGGTATCATCAATATCAAACTCAAAAAAAACAAACAGAACGGAACCAATGGTGCATTGGCGCTGGGAACAGGGATGGGCAGCAGGGGAAGGGTGAGCAGTTCTTTTCTGATCAATCACAAAGCAGGCAAACTGAATATCGGCTTGGGTTACGATAACCGCTTTGCAGGCCGTACCCGGCAGATCAGCGCTTCGCGCACCAATTATTTTCAGCCCGATACTTATTCGCTTACACAATTCCGGGATGATAAAAGACTGGAACAGTTACAGAACCTGAAGCTGACCATTGACTATGCCCTCACCAAACGCGACCAGTTGTCACTCGAAGCAGTGGGTACAATGGAAGGGCAGGATAACAATGAAACCCTGAACAGCATCCAGCGGAAACAGAACAATGATTTTGTATTCAATAACAGCCGCAATTCAATCGAGATCGAACGGAATTATGCTGCCGAACTTGCTTTGTTGTATGAGCGGAAATTTGCGGATGAAAAAAAATCGCTCACAGCAGGTATTAATTTTTCTCCGGAAAACAATAAACAGAACACCGATATCACCACACAAAACCTCACAAAAGATTATTCAGTAATCGGCCAGCCTTTTCTGCAGCGAACGCACGATTATGAAAAGCAGAATATACTGGAAACAAGAATTGACCATAGTTTTCCCATAGCCCATACAGGGAAGATGGAGATCGGGTACAAAGGTCTTTTTCGGCATATCGCTGCCGATTTCCTGATGGCAGATAATGTAGGCGGAAATTATGTCCCTAATGCTGCTGCCAGCAATATTTTTCACTTTGATGAAGCAGTGCAGGCCGCTTATGCACAACTGCACGGTGCTTTTGGCGACACCGAAGATTCAAAATGGAAATACCATTTGGGTATGCGCGCAGAGCTGGTGAATAATACCGGCAAGTTGCAGAATGCCGCCACCGGGTTTGAGAACAATTACCTCAAATTTTTTCCTTCTGTACAGTTTGTTTACCAGCCATCTTCCGGGGTAACCTGGAAATTCGGATACAATAAACGGATCAACCGGCCAAGGCTTGGGCAACTGAACCCATTCCTTGATATTACAGATTCCCTGAGCCCGCATAGCGGTAACCCCAACCTGCAACCTGAAATTATTCATGCACTGGAAGGTGGTTATGGCAGGAGCTGGAATGGCGGGTCTCTCGCAATGAATCTTTTTTATCGCTACTCACAAAACAGTATCCGTTCCTTTTACCAGTTGTTGCCCAATGGGGCGATCTATAATTATCCTGTGAATATCGGGAATGCCACGCTGTATGGACTTGAAACTATTTTTTCGCTTACAGCATTGAAGAATTATGATGCGAATATAAGCTTCACCCTTTTTGATCAAAGGTATAATGGCAGCAATGTGTCAGTAGATGCAGTGCAGGAAGGTATCAGCTGGAATGGAAAACTGATCAATACATTTCAGCTTTCGCGCAACAGTAAACTGCAGGTAACCGGAAGTTATATTGCGCCGCAGATCACGCCACAGGGAAAACAGGTTGCACAGTATTTTACGGATATGGGTTTTCAGCAGAAGCTAGGAAAAGGCAATACCCGTTTAGGAGTAACGATCACCGATTTATTCAATACGCTCCGCAGCGGGTATAATAATTATGCGGGCACTTTTTCACAAACCAGGAATTCAAAAGCAGATACCAGGGCCATCATGGTTACATTCGCCTGCACGTTCCGGTCGGCTTTCAAAGAAAAATTACTGGAGAACCAGTTTTCGAGAGAGTATTAATTTCTGTTTTTGTTAAACATATTTATTTCAGTGACACAAATAATTCAGCCTGCAGTTTCCAGACCTTGTCTGTTTTGCGCCACATGGCAGAATAGTTACCGCCCTTGCTGTAAGAATGAAAGGCTTTCCAGGTACCGGTTTCCCATGCAAGCGTATCGTTGTTGCTGATGATGATGCTTGAAGGGGTTCGTACGTAGTTCACTTCCTTGTTCTCATCGAATAATTTTTTCCAGGCTGCAGTCACCGCATCTTTACCCTGGGTTTGTGTGGCATTGCCACGTACAAGGGTGATATCTTCTCTCCAGAATTGCGTCATCGCATCAAGGTCGTGCCGCTCAATAGCCTGGTTAAAAAGGTCGCGGTAGGTGCGTATCGTTTGCGCTTCTTTCTCCTGTTTACCAGGCCCGGGTTGCCAGGCAATCAATAAAAACAAGCTGAGTGTTGTACAGATTTTTTTCATGAAAATTTTATTGGGTCAGATGATAAACCTGAATAAGAGCGATGGCCGGTGATGCGTACCCAGCATTTGCCAGAGTTGTGCCTGTTCAGCCAGAGACAGGGCCACCTGTGAAATGGCAATCGTTTTCGAATGACCGGCCTCTGTTGGTATTTCAATGCTCGGTTTTGATAATAAAAAACCGGCAGCAAAATCGAGCAGCTTCAGTCCTTCACTATAGTTGCTGCTGCTGAAAGAGGCCGTGACCAATACATCCATTTTTATCTGCGGTTCGTTGCCGCCCAATACTTTGTTGTGATATTCGGTGTAGATCGTTGTAAAAACCAATTTATTCGAGATAGCCGGAGCAACCATTCCATCGGGTTCAACGAGCAGAGAGGCAACCACCATATCTTCCGCCACCTGCAGCTGGGTTTTACATGCTGCATTCAGTTTATTACAGACAATAGTAATACTGGCACCAGGTAAATCAGGGATCGGCATGCGGGATCAAGTATTATGTTGAATAATTATTCGGTTTCTTCCGGGTCTTCTGTGATCTCAAAAAAATAATCGTTGAGTTCGCCTTCTGCGATGATGTTTTTGCCTATGAAAGCTTTCAGCGATTCGTCCGAAAACGGGTTGCCCCCTTTTCTTTTCAGCCTGTGCCGGCCCTCCTCTGTTTCGAGATAAACAGCCTCGTGTTCACTTTTTGAACCGGGACTGAAAATGCCTGTCACAACTTTTCCTTTTAGTTTCATGGCTTATGATTTTCGGTGGTACACTTTCCATCCCAATACCTCTTCCCCGCATTGTTTGATCACCAGTACAGAGAAATTACGGGTATCTTTCTTCAACGGGTGTTTGTTTTGTATGAAAGTACGGAATGTGATCGCAGTTTTATTGAGGAACCCTTTTGCAAAACTGTCCATTTTTTTATTTTTCATTTTTACTTTGTACCAGTATTCATTCTCTTCCCCGCTAAAACCAGACTGCCTCAAAATATCCTTTACAGCTGCGGGGTGCTTCCCTGTTTTTTTGGATGCAGGCTTTTTCATTTTCCCGGAAGGGGCAATCGTTGCATGCAGGTTCAGCCCTTTATTAAAGAGGTTTAAACGGCGGTTGCTGATGCTGTCGGCGCCATTCTCCACCTGGATATCTTCCACCACCTGCACCGAAGGATCGCCGAGAAGGTAAAACTGTGCCAGCGTTTTTAATTCGTACACATCCAGGTGCGGCCCGCTAACCGAAAGAAATTTTTGCCTCGCTTCGAGAAAAGCCCTCCCTGTGGATGCTCCCTGTTTTACGTTGCGGACAAAATATTGTGTGATGAGATCTGCAAGTCCCTGGCCGGTCGCAGGCCCATAAGCAACGGTACTGCTGCCCACAAAACTGATGGCATGGTTATAAAAATAGGTATTGGCAATGCTCAGGCTTTTACTGTCTTCGCTATCAGGATTATATACCGTAGCGCCATAACAGCATTCGGATGCAACCACGGTTCCTGTGCTGATCTTCCCGTTCAGGTTGGCGGAGTGTTGCGCTACGGGGTATTGTTTTCCTTTTTGCCCATAAAAATTTGAATCGATGGGAGAGCCATGGCAATTGTAAAAATGAACCAATGGACTAAGGTCTTTGGCGGTATAAGCCGGTTTTGCAGGCGGTGCCAATTTTAAGGAGCCCGCATTGCCGAAGAGATTGGTGATGGTTTCTGCGGTGGATTTTCTCCATTCGTAGGCACTGACAGAAAAATATTTGTCCAGTTTCGCCGATGGTATTTTTTTATAGCCAATGATGTTTTTAAAAACGATGCCAAGGTATTTCATATCAACGGTAGCGGGGATATCGGGTATCCGGCCCACCACGCGAACCGGGCCTGTATAGGCGGAAACATCCGTGCCATAAGCCGATTCACAGGCATAGGGCAGATCGGTGGGCACGGTTGGGTCATCATCTTTTGCGGGATTTTTTACTTCCTGGAAGGGAAAGATATCCTGTGACCCAAAAAGCAGGATATAGGCAGGGTTCAGTTTCCGCGCAACGGCATCCACGGCTTCTTTGGCCGATTGTTTGGTAACAGCAGCAACAGGTTTGATACCCACTTTCTTGCAGGAAGTTTTATCATCGATATAAATGATATGGGTATCGAGCTGTCTTTTTTTATCAGATGCTGCAAGCTGCCTGAGCAGTTTATCTACTGCAGTGAATTTTTTTTCATACTTGTTCTGTAGATTGGTTTTGCTGGTGATGATGACTTTGATGGAATGGCTCATAGGATAGGAGTTGGTTCGATATAAGAGGGGATATTGAAAATACTATTTTTATCCGGCTGTAAAAAAGGTATAAATAATTTTAACCGCAAGGGCACTAGGCAGGAGGGAAACAGACTATCGGCGGGAACGTTTCAGTTCACGGATAAGTTTCTCGTTTCTGCGGTCGGCCCGGGCATTGTTTAATGAGAATGCGGCCCATAAAGCAGCGGGCAACCAGCCGATCAATGTTAATTGTAAGATCAGGCAGAGAATGGCTGTGAGAAGTTTACCCCGGAAAAGGAAGGAAAGAAATGGGCACAAGATCGCGAGCAGCATATACAATATTTACAGTAAGATAATCAAAGAAGACAGGGATGTTCCGCCGTTTATCATAAAACTATTTTGGCCTGAAATGCGGGCACAACGTGGTAACTGTATCCCTATACCTTGCTGAAGAGGGCAGTGGCGTACAAGTGAGTGACACAACGAAGCTGACCTGTGCAGGTGAGCCGGGATAAAAACAAAAATATTCCACCACATGCTAACCCTAACAATCGTTAGCTTACATTTGCAGCGCAAAACAGAACACTATGCATTTTCAACTAAGCGAAGAGCACCGTATGATTCAACAGGCGGCAAGGGATTTTGCCCGTACCGAATGTTTACCCGGCGTAATAGAGCGGGATGAACAGCAGAAATTTCCGCGCGAACAGGTGATGAAACTTGCCGAACTTGGTTTTATGGGCATGATGGTAAGCCCGGATTATGGTGGCTCGGGAATGGACACGATAAGTTATGTACTGGCTATGGAAGAGATCAGTAAAATTGATGCCAGTACCAGTGTATGTATGAGTGTGAACAACAGCCTGGTTTGCTGGGGCCTGGAAACTTTCGGTAATGAAGCACAAAAACAGAAATACCTGACCCCGCTGGCACAGGGAAGAAAGGATGGAGAATTGTATATCGGTGCTTTTTTGTTAAGTGAGCCTGAAGCGGGCAGCGATGCAACCAGCCAGCGTACCATAGCTGAAGACAAGGGCGATCATTACCTGCTGAATGGTACGAAGAACTGGATCACCAACGGTTCATCTGCATCGGTTTACCTGGTGATTGCACAAACAGATGCATCAAAGGGCAGCCATGGGATCAATGTATTTATCGTGGAGAAAAATTCGCCGGGCGTGGTGGTTGCCGCGAAAGAAAATAAACTGGGTATCCGTGGCAGCGATACCCACAGCATCATGTTCACCGATGTAAAAGTTCCGAAAGAGAACCGGATAGGAGAGGATGGTTTTGGTTTTAAGTTCGCAATGAAAACACTGGCGGGTGGCCGCATCGGAATCGCTTCGCAGGCATTGGGAATTGCGAGCGGTGCTTATGAACTGGCACTGGCTTACAGCAAGCAACGCAAGGCTTTTGGCAAAGAGATCATGCACCACCAGGCGATACAGTTCAAACTGGCGGATATGGCGACAAGGATTGAGGCAGCGCGGCTGCTTTGTTTAAAAGCTGCCTGGGATAAAGACCAGCAACAGGATTATACCCTGAGTTCATCGATGGCGAAAGTATATGCTTCCGAAACGGCAATGTGGACCACTACCGAAGCGGTGCAGATACATGGCGGCTATGGTTTTGTAAAAGAATACCATGTAGAACGTTTGATGCGCGATGCCAAGATCACCCAGATCTATGAAGGCACTTCTGAAGTGCAGCGGATCGTGATATCGAGAAGTATTTTGAAATAGGAGGCGATCCGGAATACTGAGTATCGAACCCAGAACAAGGAATTTTGAGGCGGGGAAGAGAAGAAATAAAATATATTCAGTGCAGTCAGTGTACTCACAGGCCAAAAACCGCAGCATATTATGTGCTGCATTGATTTTGAAGCAATGTAATCAATAGGTCATACCCATTATCTTCCCTTTATTCTACTATTTTTAGGCTATGATACGGCTGGCCGGATTTTTATTTTTCTGTTTCACATCAGTTTTCGTTACTGCGCAGGATGACCTGCCTCTTTATTTGTTACACCGTATCGAAGCTTTACAGGTAAAAGAGGACGGTGTGTTTCCGAAGGGTTCAATTCCTTCCTACCGCACCTATGCTTTGAATAAGGACCGGCAGAAAGCAGACCCGAATCCATTTTACACCGGGCTCGTGGCTATGACATTGCGGGATCTGCGGCCCATGCTTACTGCGGAACAGGCTGTGATTGCAGACAGGATTATTCTGAACGCAGCCCCATCACTAAAGCTTTACAAAAACAAAAAGAGGGAAACCTATAATTTCTGGGCTGCCGGGGAAAGGAAAATTTTTCCGAATTCCGGATGGATGAACTGGTTTGATAAAAGCCAGTCGCTCCCGGATGATATGGATGATACTGTGATCATCCTGCTGGCATTACAGGCAGACAATTCGATTGCGAAACAGGTACATGATACGATGCAACTGTTTGCGAACAATGCCAGTAAAAAGGTAAATAATACTTATAAAGCGTACCGGAATATTGGTGCCTACAGCACCTGGTTCGGTAAAAAAATGCCGATTGACTTCGATATCTGTGTATTGTCGAACATTCTGTATTATGTGCAAAGGTATGAGCTTCCCTGGACTCACGCAGACAGTGCCAGCCTGGAATTGATAACGAAAGTGATCACAGAAAAAAAACATCTCCAAAATGCAGCTTATGTTGCCCCGCATTATAGCAGGCTGCCTGTTATCCTCTACCATATATCAAGACTGATGCAGGTTAAACCGATTGTCCCGCTTGAAAAACTAAAACCGCAACTGGTTAAAGAAGCGGAAGAAGCCCTTGCAGGTGCGGACTCTTTTATGGACCAGTTGATCCTTTCAACTGCGTTGCTTCGTTGGGGTGTTTTACCTGTGGTCGCTAAAAGCCATGAAGGGAAGAGCATAATGCAGATGGTCGAAGAAAATGATTTTTCTTTTTTTATTGCGAATATGGCTTCTATGTTACCGGATCCGCTAAAGCAATGGATGAGTGTAACCGGTGCCGGTAAATTTTATTATGACTGCCCGGCTTATAATAACCTGCTGTTCCTCGAATACCTTTTATTATATAGGGACTTTGCTAAAAAGTAAGTTGTTTTGCGGATTAATGAATTCGCGGATTTACGATTGTAAACAGAGATCCTTTTCGATAAGTATTAAAATTTGCAAAGCGAGGCTTTTATCCGCCATCCGCTAATTCATAATCCGCCAATCCGGAATTCACAAACCCGCTGTCGTACATTTGTATCAATACAATTTGTCTATGCCCGTTAACAAGGAAAAATACCAGGAAATTAGCGCGGAACTCAAGGGAGTAACACTTGTAGCCGTAAGCAAAACCAAACCTGCTGAAGACATCTGGGAATTGTATGAACTGGGGCAGCGCGATTTTGGTGAAAATTATGTACAGGAACTGGTGGACAAGCAGGCGGCTCTTCCCGCAGAAATCCGCTGGCATTTTATTGGGCACCTGCAGAGCAATAAAGTAAAACACATTGCCCCGTTTGTACACCTGGTGCATGGAGTGGACAGTTTTAAATTATTAAAAGAGATTGATAAACAGGCTGAAAAGAACAGCCGTGTGATCGATTGTTTATTGCAGGTTCATATCGCGAAAGAGGAAACCAAGTTTGGTATGGATGAAGCAGAACTGGACGCCTGTATTGAGCAGGCAAAAGAGCTGCGACATGTGAGAATACGCGGACTGATGGGAATGGCTTCTTTTACTGAAGATTCTGTCATTGTTCGAAATGAATTCGCTTACCTGGGCCTTCTTTTTAATAAAATCCAGAAAATCGTTACTGCAAATTTTCAATTCGATACACTCAGTATGGGTATGAGTGGTGATTACCGGATCGCCATTGCAGAAGGAAGTACAATGGTGCGCATCGGCAGTTTATTATTCGGTGCAAGGGGGTGAAATTTGAAAATATGCCAATTTGAAAATTGGATTTATTTTCAAATCGGCACATTTGTAAATTTTCAAATTATCGTAATGTTTCATTCAGCCATTTGTAAAATTCCCGTTGCCAAACCAGGGCATTCTGTGCGCTGAGCACCCAGTGGTTTTCGTCGGGGATATACAGGAAGCGGCTTTTGATCCCTTTTAACTGTGCTGCCTGGAAAGCCTGCTGACCCTGTTCAATCGGTACCCTGTAATCGCGGCCACCCTGTATGATCAGGATCGGTGTATTCCATTTCTCTACAAAATTACTTGGCGATTGTGCAAAAGAACGTTGGGAAACTGAATCTTTTTTATTCCAGTAAGGGCCACCTTTTTCCCAGTTCTCAAAAAATATTTCGTCTGTGGTTCCGTACATGCTGCGGAAATCAAAAACACCATCGTGTGCAATGAAAGTTTTAAAACGGCCTTCGTGTTCCGCTTCCAATGCAAATACAGAAAAACCACCAAAGCTCGCACCTACACATCCTCTTTTCTGTTTGTCAACATAAGGCTCCCTGCTTACTGCGTCAATGGCGCTGAGGTAGTCCCTGATCACTTGTCCGCCCCAGTCTTTACTTACCTGTTCATTCCATTCTGTACCAAAACCTGGCATACCGCGGCGTGCCGGAGCTACCACGATATATCCTTGTGACGCCATCAACTGGAAATTCCAGCGGAAAGAATAGGACTGTGTTAATGGTGATTGCGGCCCGCCCTGGCAATACAAAAGGGTGGGGTATTTTTTGGAAGGATCAAAGCCGGGGGGATAGATCACCCAAACCAGCATCTGTTTTTTATCCGTAGTGGTTACAAAACGTCTTTCTGTTTTTACCATGCTGATCTTTGCATAAGCGGCATCATTTACATGCGTCATCTGTACCATAGCACCATTCGCAAGGTTTACGCTGTACAGTTCGGTGGCATGGTTCATATCGTTCCGTTGAACAAATAACTTATGATCCACTTCTCCAACAATGGCGTTTACATCAAAATCTCCATTGGTGACCTGTTTGATTTCGGCTTTTGTTTTGGTTTGTAAGGGATCGTTCACCACGAACAACTGCAGTGTACCATTAAAAGGGGCAATAAAATAAACGGAATCTCCCTTACGGCTCCAGCGGAAACTTTCCACATGGATATCATCCCTGTGTGCCGTAAGGTTTACTTCCGTGTGTCCATCACTGACAATGATATCCTGTTTGTCAGCCTCATATCCTTCTCTTTTCATCCGTAACCAGGCCAACTGTCCTTTCTGGTTAAATGCTGGGTTCAGGTCGTAGCCTTTGTTTGCTTCGGTAAGGTTGCGGGTGGTTCCTTTTTCTATATCATATTCATAGAGATCCGTATTGGTGCTGACAGCATAATCGGTACCAAACTTCTTTTTTGTCACATACACCACTTTTTTTCCATCAGGGCTCCAGATATAATCTTCCTCGCCGCCAAAGGGTTTGGTTGGGCAATCAAATTTTTCGGTAGCCATGATGTCTCTTGCTTCTTTGGTATCCGGCTTCCCGTTTACGATCGGGGTAATAAATACATGATCGAATTTGCCGTCTTCCCAGGTATCCCAGTGCCGGTAATTAAGCGAATTGTAGATATATACATTTGATTTCGGGAGATCGGGATAGGTTTCTGCACCTGTAACCGGTATCACTTTTACCGGCTTGCTGCTGAGCAGCCATTTTCCGTCTTTTGAAATTTTATCATTTACAAATACACTGTCGGTATTGGGTATCTCATTGCTTCCACCGCCCGTAACAGACATGAGATAGGTTTTCCTCACTGATTTGTTTTCGTCGGCATTGGGTGTGGATACTGAGAAGATCAGGTACTGGTCATCTTTTGATACACCCAGCCCGGTAACACGCCCCAGTTTCCACAATTGTTCAGGCGTTAGTTTTGTTTGTGCGGGAAGCGTGTTGTAAACAGTGAGCACCGCAATGAATGATACTATCTTTTTCATAGTAAGTATGATGAAGTTTGAAAGATCAGTTCTTTTTATTGGCAGCATAATCAAATACGATCTGGCAGAAGGTTCTTACTCCTACATCGAGTTTGCTGTCGTCAATCATAAAATCCGGTGTATGGTGCGCCGGTGCACTTTCCAGTGATGGGAATTTTGCATCCCTTGCTCCAAGATAAAAGAAAAACGAAGGGGCTTTCTCACCAAAAAAAGAAAAGTCTTCTGCGCCGGTATCCCAGTGGTGCAAAACCACATTTTCTTTACCTGCTGCTTTCTGCAAAGAGGGCAGGGTAGCAGCTACCAGTTTCGGATCGTTATACATTACCAGGGTTTTATTGTCGATAGTTACTTCAGCAGTAGCTCCATACGCTTCGGCGATTGATTGCGCCATCTTTTTAATTTTCGCATGCACTTCTTTCTGCATTTTGCTGTCGAGCGTGCGGATGGTGCCTTCCATAATGGCTTCTTCGGGGATGATATTCGGGCGTACGCCTGCACTGATTTTGCCTACACTGATGATCACCGGGGCTTGCGACAGGTTTTCCTGGCGGCTCACAATGGTCTGAAGGTTTTGTATGATAGAAGAACTCACTACAACCGGATCGATGCCAAGCCAGGGGGCGGCACCATGCGACTGGCGGCCTTTCACTTTGATGGTGAACCAATCGGAGGAAGCCATGAAAGATTCGGGCTTGTAATAAATTTTTCCAAGATCGAGACCGGCTTCGATATGCATACCGAATACTGCATCCACTTTTGGTTTATCCATGGCACCCTCTTTTACCATCAGCGGGGCACCCCCTTCTTCTTTACCGGGAGGGCCTTCTTCAGCGGGTTGAAAAAGAAAAACGACGGTTCCCGGAACATCCGCTTTTAGTTTTGAAAGGATCTCTGCAGTACCCATCAACATGGCAATATGTGAATCATGGCCGCATGCGTGCATTACGCCCACTTCCTGGCCATTGTATTCCCCCTTTGCTTCGGAGCGAAAAGAAAGACCATTCCGCTCCGTAACGGGCAATGCATCCATATCGGCACGCAATGCTAGTACAGAGCCGGGTTTACCACCTTTTAAAACACCTACTACGCCGGTTCCGGCAAGGATGCGGGTTTCTATCCCTAAATCCTTGAGGAAGGCTTCCACTTTTTTGGCCGTATTGTACTCCCTGTTGGAAAGCTCGGGGTGCTGGTGAAAATAACGGCGCCATTCCACCACTTTGGGTGTTTCTGTTTTTACCAGCTGTTCAAACGACGCAGGCATGTTTTGCCCAATGGCAGAAGACCCTGTGAGCAGGGCCAGGAAAAATAGTTTTCTCATCATCATACATTCATAAAATAATACGGGAAGATACTGATTTGAGGCGCTGAAATATCCACAACCGGGTATTTAACCGGTTCTGTTCGTAAATTACAATGGCAAGTCCAATCGTTTTACAAACAAAAACCGATCTATGAAAAAAACAGCATTTGCCTTGATGGCAGTATTCGGGTTTGTTTTGTCGCTAAATGCGGCCAGTACAATACCCGTAACCACAAAAACAACAAGCGATTCCGCCGTTGAAAAAGAGATAGTGATCGACAATGCCGTTGTAACCGATGCCATGCGCCAGTTCAGGAGTTTATCGCGGGTGGAAAGAAAAATGCGCCTGAAAGAAATGAAGAAAACGATCCGTGAATACAAAGCTTTAAAAGCTTCGGGCGGCGATGTTACTACCAATACCGTTTTACTGGCGATCCTTGCAGTTCTGTTGCCGCCGCTTGCGGTTGGCCTGCATGAAAACCAGTTGAATGGTAAATTCTGGCTCAGTGTTTTGCTTACCTTGTTGTTCTGGTTACCGGGTGTGATCTATGCGCTCATCGTTGTATTGTCATGATGAGGTTAGTTTATTGGTTTACTTGTTTATTGGGTTATTAATATGTTCATTTCACACCAGTAAACGAATAACGAATAAACAAGTAAACCAATAAACAATTAACCAATCAATGATATTCACCAAATACTTTTCGTAACACATCAGCGATCTCTCCGAGGGTGCAGTAGTTTTCAACTGCTTCGATCACAACCGGCATCAGGTTTTTTTCGCTCCTTGCGGCTGATTCAATGTTTTCCAGGCAAGCATTTACTTTTTGCGCATTACGTGTGTTTCTTAGTTTTTTGAGTTTTTCGGATTGAACTGCCCGGATACTGTCATCTATTTTAAAACCAGGAACGGGTTCTTCTTTTTCAACCGTGAATTTGTTTACACCCACAATTGTTTTTGATCCGTTCTCGATATTGCGCTGGTATTCGTAAGCACTCCTCGCGATCTCTTCCTGCATAAAACCGCTTTCAATCGCACTAACACTTCCGCCCATCGCATCGATCTTTTCAATGAGGGCATTGGCTTTGGCTTCCACTTCATTTGTGAGTGATTCGATAAAATAACTGCCTGCCAGCGGATCAACCGTATCCGGTACGCCGCTTTCAAATGCAACGATCTGCTGTGTACGCAAGGCAATACGGGCCGCTTCTTCAGTTGGCAAGCTTAAAGCTTCATCATAACCATTGGTATGTAAACTTTGTGTGCCGCCCAGCACAGCCGCCAATGTTTGTATGGTAACCCTTGATATATTATTCAGGGGTTGTTGAGCAGTTAAAGTGGCTCCGCCTGTCTGGGTATGAAAACGGAGCATCATGGCTTTTTCATCAGTGGCTCCCAGTTCTTTCATAATTTTTGCCCACATCCGGCGCGCCGCACGAAACTTGGCCACTTCTTCAAACAGATGATTGTGTGCATTGAAGAAAAAGGAAAGCCGTTTGCCAAATACATTGATATCAAGGCCCTTTGCCAACGCAGCTGTTACATAGGCTTTGCCATTGCTTAATGTGAAAGCGATCTCCTGCACGGCCGTACTTCCCGCTTCACGGATATGATAGCCGGAAATAGAAATCGTATTCCATTTGGGTAGTTCCTTACTGCACCATTCAAAAATATCGGTGATGATGCGCATGGACGGTTTGGGAGGATAAATATGGGTACCCCTTGCGGCATATTCTTTCAGGATATCATTCTGAATGGTTCCTGTTATTTTTGAAAGATCGGCACCCTGTTTTTTGGCCAGTGCCACATATAATGCGAGAAGTATAAAACCGGTGGCATTGATCGTCATAGAAGTACTCACTTCTTCCAGTTTGATCCCCTGAAACAATATTTCCATGTCTTCGATGCTGTCAATGGCCACACCCACTTTCCCCACTTCACCTTCTGCCAGTGGATGATCGCTGTCGTAACCGATCTGTGTAGGAAGATCAAAGGCAACGCTCAAACCCATAACCCCTTGTGAAAGCAGGTAATGATACCGTTTGTTACTTTCCTCAGCAGTAGAGAAGCCGGCATACTGGCGCATCGTCCATAGCTTGCCGCGGTACATATCAGGCTGCACACCACGGGTATAAGGAAATTGTCCGGGCTCTTCCTTTTTTTCACCGCAATCGGGTAGGGGATAATATACTTTCTGTATTTCTATCCCGCTGTCGGTAATGATTTTCTTTTCAGGCATCGGCAATCTTTGGTTACTCGTTTAATGGTTTCTTGGTTTATTAGTTTTTGGTCTTTGGCTTTTGGTCTTTTGTTTTTGGAGTGAAACCAATAAACCAGTAAACCAATAAACTTATTGCTATAACAATCGCTTCGCTTCAAAACTAAGTGCAGCACTAACCAGTTCCTGCATATCAGCTTTGGGATCATTTACCAGGTATTCGAGCAATGCTTTATTCAGATCCAGTGCAGTAGCCTGAACGGGCAGCAAAGCGGTAACCTGGTTTATGATCAGTAAATTATGCTCTTTCAGGTTTTTCAGGGCTTTCCAAGATTCGGGGTTTACATAGATCTGCTGGGTGATATTGTAATCAAATTCATCGCGTATCGTGCGGGTAAGCGCCAGTTGCATTTCCCTTGCACTAAGGTTATCATACGGTATCCGGCCAATGAGATTGGGGATCGAAATCCGGTCAGCCAGGAGGATCAGCCGTTCATAAGCCTGCAATTGTAAAGCGGTGGCATTTTTATCCTGTATTTTTTCAGGGACTGCTGTGCCCTTATCCTTCCGGTTATAAAAAAAATATGCAATGGCACCAACGGCTACAACAAGCAGCAACATGAAATATTGATTATCAAACATGCCCAAATTTTTACAAAAATAAGGGAGGATCACATCCTCCGGCAGATATAATCCGTTCCTATCAAAATCTGTTTTTTCCACTATCGAAAGCGGGATATTTTGCCCCAGCCCATTTCCTTTGTAAATTTGCACATACAAACAAGAGGTATGGAAACAGCAATACAAACCTTGCCGGTGAGCCTTACGGAAGGCGCGATCCAAGAGATCAAACGGTTAATGCATGAGCCCGGTTTTGATGCTTCGCAAAAACTGCGCATCGGTGTAAAAGGCGGAGGCTGCAGCGGCATGACTTATGTACTCGGTTTTGATAGGCAGGAGGAAGGGGATGAAACTTTTGAAATTGAAGGGGTTCCCTGCATCATGAACAAAAGTCACCAGTTATACCTGTATGGAATGGAGGTAGACTGGCAGGGCGGACTGAACAGCCGCGGATTTACTTTCAGCAATCCCAATGCAAGCAAAACCTGTGGCTGCGGAACCAGCTTTGCAGTATAGAAATCATTGAATCAAAAATTTTTTGAAAGGCCCTTTGTCGGGCCTTTTTTATGATCAGAATTCTGCGTGAAGCCTGATGGAAACGATATGAACCGGGCCGCGGTCTTTGTTATATGCGGGATTGGTTACAAACTGGTAATCGGGGCTGAGTGTAAAATGTTTAGTGAGATGCAGTGAATAATAGGCTTCAAAAATATTTTCGGTTCCATAGTTCAGTTTACCATCACCGATCAGGAAACCATAACCGCCTTTGGATAAATAAGTGCGGTGATCGTCAGATAACCCATTCTGAACATACGCAATTGCGAAACGGTCATTTTTTCTTTTCCAGAGATCCCCATCGAACTGTAGACCGGTTGCAAAACTTTTATCAATTTCCGTAAAAGCCCAGGTTTCGTTTTTGCCGTCGTTCCAGCTTCCTTTTACAAAATGATGTACGGGCCCGAAATGATTGTCGATACTGGCATAATATCCCCATTTGGTGCGGCCATACAGTCGGCTGTCTTCAATATCAGGTACACCGGCACCTGCTTTCTGTATGGATAACTTGTAATTGCCCATTTTGGCTTTGTTTACAAACACACCAGTGTGCAGTGTACTGAAATGACTTTCGTCTTTCTGGAAAAGATGTGTTTTTTCAATTTCCCAGACCATCCCCATTGCTTCGTTCCAGCGGAACTGGAGTTCAGGGCCATTGGCTTCAATCGGCACGGTTGTTAAGCCAAAACGGAAAGCCCAGTCGCAATACAATGCCTGTACAATTGCGCCCAGTGTATAACCACGCGTATTGGCAGGATAATCCCAAGCGCCGTTACCCATCAGGCTCCAGTTCATAAACTGGGTGCGGGGATCGTGACTGATCTGTGAATCATCAAAAAAATCTGTCAATGAAAATTTCCCAACAAGAACAGAGAGATAATCTTTATTTGTTGTTTCAGCTACCTGGTTCAGGTCATCTTCCACCCATTCTTTTCGCTTGCTGAGCGGGAAACGCTGTTCGAGATAAAGCCGGGCAATAAAAGGTTTGGGTTTGGGATCACCTACACGGTACACTTCTCCATTCGGGAAACCTGCAATGCCCAGTGTTTTGCTGAGGCCTTTTCCGCCGGCAGCTTCGGGGTTAAAAACAAGATAGGTATTGCGGGATAGTTTATAATTCAGGAAACCGGTAAAAGAGATCGATGCAGCGATGGGTTCGGTTGTAACTAAACTGTTGTCACCCGTATATGGTGCCTGAAACCGGAAATGGTATTGCGGGATAAAGGTCGATTGTGCATGCAGCGATAATTTCCGCGAGGAATCAGCTTGTGAAAATGCCCCAATGACTGATACGCATACAACTGAAAACAGCCCCTTCTTTTTTATGTACATCCTAAA
>SAIX01000134.1 GCA_004028765.1 Chitinophagaceae bacterium
GGTACAGGTTCTGCTTTTTTAACCGCTTCTTACCAGGGATATGGGGTTACAGCGATTTCAGCAGCTCGGTAAAGAGCAGGGTGAGTTTGGGTTCTGCTTCATGCGCCGCCTGTAATACTTCTTCATGGGTGATGGTATTTTCTTCTTCGCGGATCCCGATATCTGTGATCACGCTCATGGCAAAGACCTTCATCCCGCAATGCACGGCCGCAATGGTTTCCTGTACTGTACTCATTCCCACTGCATCACCACCAAGCGTATGGATCAGTTTATATTCGGCCCTGGTTTCAAAAGTGGGGCCGGTTACACCAGTATATACGCCATGTTTCAGTTCAATATTATTTGCCGCAGCGATCTTCTCCACCCTGCCGATCAGTTCTTTGCTGTAAGGTTCACTCATATCCGGGAAACGGGTACCGAGTTTGTCTTCATTTTTTCCAAGCAAGGGATTCGTTGTAAAGAGACTGATATGATCAGTGATCACCATCAGGTCGCCAATACGAAAGCCGGTATTCACCCCACCTGCCGCATTTGACAATAACAGCGTATCAACACCCAGCATACGCATGGCCCGAACGGGATATGCTACCTGTTGTGCTGTATATCCTTCATAAAAATGAAAACGCCCGGCCATCACCCATACTTTTCTGCCTCCTAATTCACCAAAGATCAAACGGCCTTTATGCCCTTCAACGGTACTGACAGGAAAATGCGGAATATCTTTATAAGGGATCTCTTTTTCTGCGACAATTGTATTGGCCAGGTTACCCAAACCACTTCCTAAAATAATACCCACATTGGATTCTGCTTTTATCGATTGCCTGATATAAGCCACTGTTTCCTGTAATTGCTGCAAGAGATTGTCTGCCATCTGTTTTTATTAAGTCGGCAAAGATAATGAATGGGCAGCTATGGTCGTCTTTTCATCAATTGTCGACAGTAGTCGGAAACAGCTGTATCAGTGCCATCATTAGCTATTTAATCCTTTCTGCTGTTCATTACAGGAAGAAGCATTTTATAATCAATGATTGCATTATTCCTATGAAAGTCAACAAAAAAGCATTGATATACGATGTGCCAATGATCGCATCTTAACAAGTTTTTTAACAGCAAGAACGATATTTATTAGGAAGCGAAACGTTTTAGCGTTACCTTTGCGGCTATTTATTTATTTTACAATTTTACGAATGAGCACACAAATCACAGGAACTGTTAAGTTCTTCAATGAAGAAAAAGGTTTTGGTTTTATCCGTCACGATGAATCAGAAAAAGAAACTTTTGTACATGCAAACGGACTGATCGACCAGATCGAAAAAAATGACAAAGTTGTTTTTGACGTACAGGAAGGTCGCAAAGGACCAAACGCGGTGAATGTAAAGCGAATCTAAGCCTACACGAATTTACCAGATACAGGCCATCCCGAAACGGATGGCCTTTTTCGTGCGCGGCAGCTTTGGGTGAATGGTCAATGGTGAATTATTAAGAAAGTATAAAATCAATGTTTGGACTGTCTGGCTGATCGCGAATCAGCAGATACGCAAATTTTGTTTCTAGCAAAACCCCATTCACCATTCACCGCTCACCACTCACCATTCACCACTCTTACTTATCTTAGTGATCTCAACAAGACCATCGCCATGAAAGTTTTTTTCACACTCTCCGTATTTCTTTTTCTTTCCATCATTACAACCGCACAAAAAATAAGTTACCATGTCAGCTTTCCCAACGCTGTTCACCATGAAGCTGAAATTGAAGTAACGGCGAGTGGTATTGCACAGAAACCGGCCATTTTCCGGATGAGCCGCTCCTCCCCGGGCCGTTATGCCACGCATGAATTCGGGAAGAATGTGTACAATGTGGTTGCGACAGATGGAGCCGGAAAAACCATTACAGTTAACCGCACCGACGGTGATGTATATGAAGTACCGAAACACAACGGAACCGTTACGGTAAAATATACCCTGTATGGAAATTATGCAGATGGAACGTATGCCGGTATCGACCCGGAAAGCATCCACCTGAATATGCCGGCCTGTTTTATGTGGATGAAAGGGATGGATGAAGCGCCTATCGAGATCAGTTTCGATATCCCCAAAGAAAACAAAGGCGTTATCGCCACACAACTGGTTCCCACTGCCAAACCCAAGACATTTACAGCACCAGGCCTGCAGTACTTTATGGACAGCCCTACCAAAATAGGCGACCTGAAAATACGCCAATGGAACATCAGCAACCCCGATGGAAAAAATTTCACCATGCGCATCGCACTTGAATCGGATGCCACAGATGCACAGGCAGATGAACTGGCAGCAAAAGTGAAAAAGATCGTTGAGGAAGCAAGGGCAGTGTTTGGTGAGTTCCCGCAATATGATCACGGTACTTATACTTTTATCGCAAGTGTGAACCCTTTTGTGCAGGGAGACGGGATGGAACACCGCAACTCAACCATGATCTCCATACCGCTATCCTCTTTTTATGTGGCAGGCATACTCGAAGTGTTTTCGCATGAATATTTTCACAACTGGAATGTGGAACGCATACGACCAAAAACTTTAGAGCCTTTCAATTTTGAGAAAAGCAACATGAGCAATGAACTCTGGTTTGCCGAAGGGTTTACCCAATATTATGGCGATCTTTTACTGGCCCGTGCCGGGCTGGCCAATGAATCAGGCCACCTGTTCACAGTGGCTTCTCTCATCAATACCAAACTGAATACCCCTGGCGGAAAATTTTACTCACCGGTCCAGGCCAGTAACCATGCAGTATTTGTGGATGCAGCCGTATCCATCGACAAAAACAATTATGCCAATATGTTCAGCTCCTATTATCCCTACGGAGCGGCTATTGCGCTTGCACTTGACCTGGAAATGCAGATCCGTTACCATAAAACACTCGACGCATACATGCAGGCCATGTGGAAACGGTTTGGGAAAACGGAAATTCCTTATACCCTTAGCACCATGCAGGAAACACTGGCCTCTGTAACCGACGTCGCTTTTGCCGCAGATTTTTTTGCGAAATATATCAACGGGCATGAAGCCATCGATTATGAAAGCCTGCTTGCAAAAGCAGGTTACCAGTTAAGAAAAGCAAACGAAGGGAAAGCACAGCTGGGTGTGAATACCCGTACCACCGACCGGGGTAAATTCATCATTTCCGCGAATACCGTAAAAGGTACGGCTGCCTATGAAGCAGGGCTGGATGTGGACGATGAGATCAGTAAAGTGGACGACCTTACGGTAAGAAATACAAACGAACTGAACAATTATCTCTCCGCTAAAAAACCGGGTGATGTGATACTGGTTCATTACAAACACCGCAACACCGAAAAAGAAACAAGGATCACTTTAAAAGAACAACCAACCCTTTCCATCGCAACATTTGAGCAGAATGGTAAAGAAGTAAACGCCGAAATGAAAAAAATACGGGATAGCTGGTATACAAGCCAGGTGAAACAATAAAACTATGTTCGATATCAGTTACCTCGACCTCTCCGCCGGGATGGGTTTATGCGCGACCGGGCTGCTTACATTCAATTTCCTGCTGGGGATGATGCTGAGCACCGCCTATAAACGTTCCGCTTACTGGAAACGCATGCCTGCCCTGGTTCAGCGGTTGAGCATCGATGACCTCCATAACTGGACAGCGTATGTGGCTTTGTTATTTGTGGTGATGCATCTTTCCTTCTTGCTCGCAGATACAGAACAGCATTTCAGTATCCGGCATGTTTTCAACCCTTCAGATGCACCCAAACAAAGCAATTTCGTGTGGCTCGGCACCATCAGTCTGTATGCAATGCTTGTTGTGATCATCACCACCCAAAAGATCATCAAGAAAAAAATGGGCTTCCGTTTCTGGAAAAATATCCACCTCATTTCTTATGCCACTGCACTTCTTTTTCTTTTTCATGGATTGCTGATGGACCCGGAGTTAAAAGACCGGCCTGTTGATTTTCTGGATGCAGAGAAGTTTTTTTCAGAAGCCTGTATCCTTATCCTGCTGGTGGCAACCTTCTTCCGGGTAAAATACCAGTTAAGCATTAAAAGAACGGAGCAGGGCTGATTTGTTTGTGTAACTTAGGATAACAATCCATTATCATGTTCGCAGGTTTCTCCACACCGCTATTGATCATGATCTTCCTCGCTGCTTCCATTGTTGTATGGGTGGCTGGCACCCGCATTACCTATGCAACTGATTTTATTGCCGGTTATTACAAACTGGGCGAAGCTTTTGGCGGTCTCGTGCTGCTCGCCATCGTAACCAACCTGCCCGAGATCGTGATCACCGTGGTTGCCGCGAATAACCATGATATGGATATGGCCATCAGTAATCTTTTAGGGGGAATTGGTATCCAGACGGTAGTGCTTGTACTGATCGATATTTTCGGTTTGGGCAAAACGGCGCCTTTAAGTTTTAAGAGCAGTTCTTATATCCTTTTACTCGAAGGGGTAGCATTGATCTTTATCCTCGCCATCGTTCTTATCGGCAAACAATTTCCGCCGGGTCTTATCTTTTTCCGCACCACCCCTTTTGAATGGCTGATCGTATTGGTATGGCTGGGCAGTATCTACCTGATATCCAAACAAACGGCCAGTGGTTCCCCGCATCCACGCAATGGGGTGATTGCCCGGAATACGGATGCAGCACCCAAAAAAGAAAATGCAGAAACCCGTTTTCAATCCATTAACCCGGCATTATTTGTATTCAGTATTTGTGCCATTGCCACATTGGTGGCGGGTTGGGCTTTGGAAGAAACGGGCAGCCAGCTGGCAGATCGTTTTGGAATGGGTGGGGTTTTATTCGGCGCTACTTTCCTTGCTTTGTCAACAGCTTTGCCGGAAATTTCAACCGGCATCGCATCTGCCAGGATCAAAGATTACCAGATGGCCGTAAGTGATATTTTTGGCGGCAATGCTTTTTTACCGGTACTTTTTATTCTTGCCTCAGTTATCAGTGGTGATGCGATCCTGCCTTCGCTCAAAGCATCAGACAGTTATCTTACCTGCATCGGTATCATCCTTACCGGTATTTATATGGTGGGGATGCTGCTGCCCCGTAAAAAACAATTTCTAAGGATGGGGATGGATTCCGTGGCCGTACTGATTATTTATTTGCTCAGTATTTATGGATTATTGATTTTATCCTGAAATCATAACAGCTTTATTACGCTACTTCCCTTTTTTTGAAGAACCTTCTAATTTTCCTGTTCCGGGTTTTGTACCATATGGGCAGGAGAGGTTGTTTTTTCTGATCTCAATGCGTAATAAGCCCACAATGCACTGCCCGTCATAAATACAGCGCCCAGTAAAAAAGATGCCCCGGGAAAATATACAGGCGCTGTTGGCTTGGTGAAATAGGCAAATAGATTGGTCATCATAGGCGGACCAATAATCGATGTGGCGCTCATCAAACTGGTAAGTGCACCCTGCAGTTCACCCTGTTCATTTCTTGGCACATGGCCTGAAATAATGGCCTGTAAAGCCGGCCCGGCGATACCTCCCAAACAATAAGGGATCAGGAATACAAACATCATCCAGCTCTGCGTGGCGAACGAAAATAATAAGAGCCCCAGTGAATACAAACCAAGCCCTACATATACGCTTCGCTCATTCCCCAGTTTGGGATTTACAAAACGCACAAGGCCACCCTGAACTGCTCCTACCAGTAAACCGATCGCGCCCAGGGAAATGCCGATCATTTTCGGCGACCACTTGAATTTCTCAATATTAAAAAAGCTCCAGTTACTCTGCACCGAATGCGCTGCCAGATAAACCAGCACAAGTGAAGCAACGAGCCCGCCAACGGCCGGATACTTTTTTAACTGCAGCAATGCACCCATCGGGTTTGCACGTCTCCATTCAAATGGCCTGCGGTGTTCCACAGCAAGCGATTCGGGCAATACGAAATAGCCATACAGCCAGTTGGAAAGTGCGAGGCCTGCTGCAACCATAAAAGGAACACGTGGCCCCAATTCACCTAATAATCCACCCAATAAAGGCCCGAGAATAAAGCCAAGGCCAAATGCCGCACCGATCATTCCAAAATTCTGTGCCCTGTTCTCAGGGGTGCTGATATCGGCGATATAGGCTGATGCAGTTGTAAAACTCGCGCCTGTAATTCCGGCGATGATCCTGCCGATGAACAGCCATCCCACCGTTGGTGCGAAAGAAAGAAAAAGATAATCGACCCCAAATCCAAACAACGAAAAAAGCAAAACAGGCCGCCTGCCATATTTATCACTGAGGTTACCAAGTACCGGTGCAAAAATAAACTGCATAAATGCATAAGCGAAAGAAAGCCATCCGCCGTATTGCGATGCTTTGCTTACGTCTGCCACACCCATGAGTTGTTCGAGTAGCTTGGGCATTACGGGAATGATCAGGCCAAGCCCGGTGATATCGATCAGCAGGGTAACAAAAATAAAACCGATCGCAGCTTTGCGGTTGGAAGCCATAAGGGTACTGGTTAGATTTTTTGGGGCAACGCCAAATATACAAAAACTTATAAAGCCTCTCTCTGCACACCGGGAATTTCAAGGACCAGGTCGGCCCCGTAAGCACCGGCGGGTGTCTGGTAACCCGCTTTTATTTCTCCCCTCAGAACTTTTTTTGTGATGAGTAAACTGCTGATGGCAGTGAGCGTATATCCCTCGGGACACAGCAATCTTGCAGAACGGGTTTCACCGGAATCATTTTTTACTTCTCCCCATACCATACTCTTCGCGTTAGCACGCATTTCATCAGAAGGGCCCGCAGGCTGCTTTTTGATCTTCTGTTTTGCTTTGTTGCGCATATAAGAAGTCCGTAACAACCAGTTAAACAGGAACTGGAATTTCAGCAGGCGGAAAGTTTTGGGAGATGCTGCCGTATAGGTTTCGATATCGGGGATGCCGGTAGTTGTATAGGCAGTGGATACATCGCCCCAGGGAATACTCATTACAAATAATTTCTTTAGCCCGAAATCAACCCACATACCTTTGTGGCCAAGCGGTTTCCGTACGATCTTCCCGTTCTCACGAACTGCACCACCGGAACCCTGGTTCTCGGCCATCGTTGTGCCAGTGCCATGTGATAATTTACCCCCACTCATCGCAAATGCCAGTTTCAGTTTCGTGGCAGTGGGTAATTGCTGTTTGAGAAAAGCGGCCATGCAATCAGTAGGCACCACATCAAAACCAACACCAGGCATAAGCATCACATTTTTTTCTTTTGCCGCAGCGCTGAATTGTTTGCCCATTTCAAACACAAATATTTCGCCGGTGATATCGAGGTAATGACGGCCCGTGGCAATACAGGCCTCCATCATTTTCTTTGCTGTGAACTGAAAAGGCCCGGCTGCATGTAACACCACGCTGACCTCCTGTAATGCAGCTTCGAGTTTTTCTTTTTCTGAAAGATCGAATACACGGTATGCATAGCCGAGTTCACCCGACATTTGTTTCAATGCGGCTTCATTCCTTCCCGCAAGGATGGGTTCCAATCCATATTCATTCGCCATACGGGCGATGAGTTTGCCGGTATACCCATTGGCGCCATACAAAAGAAACCTGTTTTGCTGCATTCCCTAATGTACAAAGAAAAAGGAGCATTGCTGCCCCCTTTCCTGAATTGCTCAAAACTGCTATGAGATTTTTTATTTCCTGAGTACGATGTTACCAAGGTTGGTTTCACCCGGGGCCTGCACTTTTATATTGGTGAGGGTGGTATCCTGGTACCCGTTGGATACATTGATAAACACAGAGTAAGTACCGTCTTTCAGCCCGCGCATTTTAAAGAACCCTTCTTTATCCGTCAGCGCATAAGCGGTATCTGTCGCATTGAATGCAGTCACTACCCCTTTGGCATCTCCCGGACGGATCCTGCCGGATAATTGTCCTTTTGCGCTTACTACATAGAAATGAAATACGGGACGGATATAAAATTTATTATCGTTGCCCTGGAAGATGGAACGTGCCACATCAAAATCGAGCCAGAGGCGTTTTTTATTGGCATCATATTTCTCACATTCATCTCCGCGCAGTTTCAGCAGGATATAATTCATCGCCCCTGCAGGCAGGTAAATGGGATAGGTAACACTGTCTTTCACAACAGAGTTATTGGTACCAATCTCTATTTTGATCAGCCGGATAGAGCCCGCAGTGATATTTGAATTGGCGAGGATCGTATCTGCCCCGTTCCTGAATTTCAGGATATCATATACGCCGGGTTTGATATTGAGGTTCTCCCATACAAAGGAAGAATCCTTTTTGGTATCGTCTGCTCCGCGACGGTCCCAGTCATCATTGTCATGGTCGCGGGTATTCTTGCTCGTATCCACCAATACCTTCACCGAACGGATATCGATATACACATTGTCGAAGAAACCCGGGCCATCGGTGAGATAAAGGGAAAGCTGTTCTTTTCCTGCGGCAGACGCGTTGGAAGAGAAGTTTTTCTGACAGGCGCTGAAACTGATCAGCGCGGCGATTACCAGTACAGTGGCAATGATCGTGTTTTTGATTTTCATGTGTTTTGATTTAAAACGTAGCACTGCATCATCGGCGGATATTGTTTTACTGATTGATTACAATAACCGTACTGAAACAGGCTAAGAATTTGTTAAAGAACCTCACTCTTTTTTCCCCGGTCAGGCAAAACAAAAACTGTCACACTTGCGATGTATCGCCATTCCGCAGGAAAGTTTTGCTAAGATTTTATTACACAGCAGTGTAAGAGAAACATTTCTACCTTAACTTGGCATTCCACCAATTAGATTCTGTTTCATGAGAAAGATACCCGCCTTTGTCCTGGCGTTGCTTCTGTGCCAGAAAATTTTTTCGCAGCCGCTTACCGATACCGAGAAAAAGATCATTACTTATATCAACCTGCACCTGAAAGATGCGGAACAGATGCTGATCAATTCAGTGAATATCAATAGCGGAACACTTAACAAAGCAGGGGTAAAAAAAGTGGGCGATCTTTTTGCAAATGAATTTCAGAAAGCAGGTTTTGCCACGGAATGGGTATCCCTCCCCGATTCACTCAACCGCGCCGGGCACCTGGTAGCCACCCGCAAGGGAAAAAAGGGGAAAAAATTATTTATTATCGGTCACCTCGATACGGTTTTTGAACCCGATATGCCGTTCGCCCCCTATACCAAACTGAACGATTCCACTGCTACCGGCCAGGGCGTGAATGACATGAAAGGCGGCGATGTGGTGGCCATCATGGCATTGCAGGCATTGCATTCGATGGGCTTACTGGATGATGCGCAAATCACTGCATATTTTACCGGAGATGAGGAAAAAGCGGGGCAACCCACTTCCATAAGCCGGAAAGATTTTATTGAACGCGCCAAAGCCAGCGAAATAGCACTTGCGTTTGAAGGAGCCAATGGTTTGAATACCGTTGCCACTGCACGGCGCGGCTCCAGCGGATGGAAATTGCATGTAACTGCAAAAACCGGTCACTCCTCCGGCGTATTCAGCAGCGGTGCCGGTTATGGCGCCATCTATGAAGCGGCCAGGATACTCAACAGTTTCCGCGAAGAACTAAGTACCGAAAAATACCTCACCTTCAATCCCGGTCTCATCATTGGCGGATCGGATATGCAGTATGACGATAAAAAATCGAAAGGAGAAGCCATCGGCAAAACCAATATCATCTCTCCGGAAGTAGTGGTAACCGGCGACCTGCGTTTTTTAACAGAAGCGCAGAAAGAAGCCGCGAGAGAAAAAATGCGGGCCATCGTTGCGAAGAACCTGAACGGCAGCAAGGCCGGGATCAGTTTTCAGGATGGCATCCCAGCTATGGAGCCCACTGATGGTAACAATAAAGTGATGGCTGTACTGGATGGTGTTACACAAAGCATGGGGTTCGGCCCCACCAAAGCAGGTGACCCCGGTTCACGCGGTGCAGGAGATATTTCGTATGTAGCAAAATATACGGATGGCATCGATGGACTCGGCGCCTCAGGTCGCGGCGCACACGCCCCGGGAGAAACCATTAACCTGAAAGAATTCCCTTTCCTGATACAGCGTGCCGCCTTACTCATTTACCGTTTAACAAGAACCCAACCATAAAACAAGCCTCAATGAAAACAACAATCCGATTTGCCTTTGCCACGCTCTTCCTCTTTACCGTGTCCGGCATCCTTGCAAAGCCGGCGCCGGATAAAAGAGGGTATTACGAAATCAAACTGTACCGTGTTGCCAATAATGAACAGGTACAGCGCGTGGATGAATTTCTTAAAAATGCTTACCTGCCCGCACTTCACCGTGCAGGCATCCCCAAAGTGGGCGTTTACCACTGGATCGGCAATGATACTTCTGCTGACAAAAGAGTGTATGTATTCATTCCGCTTCCTTCACTGGAAAGTATCAACGCCATTGAAGAACTGCTGGTAAAAGACAAACAACTGCAACAGGACGGGGATGCATACTGGAATGCGGCATTCAACAATCCCGCTTATAAGCGCATTGAAAATATCATCATCAAAGCTTTTCCGCTGATGCCGAATTTCCAGGCCCCCAATCTCAGCGGGAACAAAACGGATCGTGTGTACGAACTGCGCAGTTATGAAGGTGGCACGGAAAGGCTTTATCGACAGAAAGTAAAAATGTTCAATGAAGGTGGTGAGATCGCTTTGTTCAAACGGCTCAACTTCAACGCGGTTTTTTATGGGGAAGTGATCGCAGGCAGCCACATGCCGAACCTGATGTATATGACCAGCTTCAATGATATGGCCGACAGGGATGCACACTGGAAAACCTTTGGCGCCGATCCGGAATGGAACAGGTTGAAAGCACTTCCCGAATACCTGAATACCGTATCACTCAACGATACAAGGCTCTTGCACCCGACAGAATTTTCGGAGTTGTAATCCCTGTTTGAATTGCATTGATGTACCCATCTCCTGTTTTTCATGGCAGCATCCTTGCGTCGCACACTTCAACTGCAGTTTTTCATAGCAGCAGGAACATATTCAAAAAAGAGGGTTGAATTTTCAACCCTCTTTTTTATTTTATTTTCCGGTCGATCGAAAACAAACCACTTCCGCTTACAAGCACTACCAGTGCAAGACCGATCGCAAGCAAATGGTATTCATAGCCCTCTCCCGCCTGTTTTCCAAACCAGTTCATAAAAAATCCGTTCTGGATATGTGCGCTGAAAATAATTCCCGCCATATCGATCGCCACCAGGGCAGCGGTAAGTCTTCCTGCGAATCCCAGTATGAGGAACAGCGATCCTAAAAATTCAACCAGTATCACCAGCAACCCGATGATCCGGGGCAGGTGCATCATCCCGGTAAAAAATCCCATCGTGCCCGAAAAACCATATCCGCCAAACCAACCCAGCATTTTTTGTGCGCCATGCGGAAAAAGCACGATCCCTAATACCAGTCTCGCCAGTAACCCAGCCGCATTCCCATCTGTTGCAAATACATATTTTTTAAGGTTCATAACAGGTATTTAATTGTTGTATAAAAATTGTTCGCGGATGATCTTTCCGTCTTTCCAATGCTGCACCGATACCTGGGTATAGTTTCTCTCACCCCAGTCGGCATGGGTATAATCGTATTGCCAGGTGGCATAGGAAACATTGTCGCCAACTGCGATATGTGATACCGAAGCCCCCCGGAATTCGGTGATCTTAGAAAGAAATTCCGTTTCCCTTTCCCGGTTTTTTTCTTTTCCTACGGTGGGTTCCGCATTATTTTCCTGCATCACCACATCATCATGGTAATACTGTTCAAATGCATCGAGCATTTTGCCTGAAAGCACCAGTGCATTCAGGTTGTTCAGGTTTTCTGTAATGTTTTGCATCGCTTAAAATTTTGTAATGCAAAAATGGGATGACAGTGCCCCCATCTCCAATAAGGAAGATTAATAAATTTTCTTAAACCAGATTAAGAATGTGTAATATTTAAAGTTTAACGCTAAAAGCAAAAGAAAAAAGCCAAAGACCAATCGCTAACGACCTTCCTTTACCGCTTTCCAGCCAGTTTTGCCCTGAGTGCGCTTAGAAATTCAGGTGTAATACCAAGATAAGAAGCGATCTGCACCTGTGGAAGGCGTTGTTCAAATTGCGGGTAACGTTCCCTGAAATCGAGATATCTTTTTTCCGCCGTTTTGCTGTAAGACTGCGCGAGGCGTTGTTGTTCGGCCACAAATGCGTTTTGTATCCTGATACGGAAATAGCGTTCAAAGGCAGGCACTTTTTGATAGAGCTCATTAATGGCTTCTTTACCCAGCATCAATACTTCTGTTTCTTCGAGTGCATCGATATTGAGCCAGGCAGGTGTTTGGGTGAAAAAACTGCGCATATCGCCGATCCACCAGTCTTCAACCGCAAACTGCACCACATGCTCTTGCCCTTTTTCATCCACATAATAAGAACGAAGGCAGCCGGACAATACAAAATATTCATAGCGGCAGATATCATCGGCCTGCAGGAGGTACTGTCGCTTTTTGATCTTTTTGTATTTAAGGAGTGAAAGAAAAAAAGACTTCTCCTCCTCTGTAAGAGCGATCAGTTTCTGTATATTCTGTAAGATCAGCGCGGTTTGCATATACAAATCTGCGAAAAAAACGATTCCTATTTGCCCCTTTCCGCTTTCTGGCTGCGGATCATCTGTACAAAATCCTGTTTGTGCGACAGTGCATTGATCACCTGCGCAATCCTTTTGGCCACTGCCGCCTCCGATTTTACATCACTCATCCATTTAATAAAATAATTGCGGTGCGACAGCTTCATCGTTTCAAAAAAAACTTTTGCCTCCGGCTCATCTTCGAGGCATTCCATAAAACCAGAAGGAGCTTGCAAGGGTTCTTTATCCAATGCCAGTTGCACCCGCAGCATTCCCCCTTTTTTCTTACGCGTTCCTTTCCGCATGGCTGCATTCAATGGCAAGATGAATGTTCCGCCGCCCATGGGCAATAAGGCTACGCCTTTAATTGAAAAATGATCCAGTTTCCCCTTAACCCTGAAAGATTTTTTATTGCCGGGTGAAAGTGATTCTGCGAGATCAGGCGGGATCTCGATATAGGTCCAGCCCGTTTTCTCTCCCTGCTGCCCGAATTGTTTGATAGAAGCGGCAAACTGTATCATAGAAGGAAATTTCGGAAATCAGGACAAATTCACCAAACTGGTTTGGTATACACGGAAACCTACGTAATTTTGCCCTGCTGAAAAAATTCCTGACCATATCATTGATAACGGTGTATCTCTGTGCAACCACCGAGTTATACCAACTGGTAAAGCTTCCCTGCCTTGTACAACATTTCCTGGAACACCGCGAGCAGGACCGCAATATCAGCCTCTGGCGCTTCCTTGCAATGCATTATGCCGACAAGGATATCCGCGACAATGACTATGACCGAGATATGCGGTTACCTTTTAAAACACATGACGGGTGTACCACAGCAAGTATTTCTGTATTTACCCCGCAGCAATTTTATACCGAAATCGACAGACCGGCCAGTTTCGAAACCAAACAGTTCCCGGTACAGGAAGTAAATTTTATTGCCTCGCATTATCTCTCAAACATCTGGCAGCCGCCCAGGTCTTGTTAATCATTGAAGTAGTTGTAACAAAAAGGATACGAGCCTGCAGGCTTTGTCCTGTTATGTATTTATTCATCGATTGACAACAGAAATATGCTAAACAAGATTATCGGGTTTTCCATCCGGAATAAACTCATTATCGGGCTGTTTGTGGCAGCAATGGCGGGATATGGTATCTACGAAACCACCCGGCTGCCCATTGATGCGGTACCCGACATCACCAATAACCAGGTACAGGTAATTACGGTTGCCCCCTCATTCGGCGCAACAGATATCGAACGCCTGGTAACTTTTCCCATCGAGCAGGCCAACAGCAATATCCACGGCATGACGGAGATACGGAGTTTCTCACGTTTTGGACTCTCGCTCGTAACCATTGTGTTTAATGATGCCACCGATATCTACTGGGCAAGGCAGCAGGTGGCAGAACGGCTACAGAAAGTTCGGGCACAGATACCGCCTGGCATTGGACAGCCCGAACTTGGGCCGATTACAACGGGGCTCGGCGAAATCTATCAATATGTGGTTCGCCCCAAAGAAGGTTTTGAAAACAGATATGATGCGATGCAGCTGCGAAGCATACAGGACTGGATCGTACGCAGGCAACTGCTCGGTGTAAAAGGCGTTGCAGAAGTAAGCAGTTTCGGAGGTAAACTGAAACAGTATGAGGTAGCCGTAAATCCGGCAAAACTGCAATCCTATGGTGTAACCATCGACGATGTGTTTGCTGCATTACAAAAGAACAACGAGAATACAGGTGGCTCTTATCTCGAAAAAGGATCCACTGTTTTATTTATCCGCACTGAAGGATTACTGGCATCAATGGAAGATATCGGTAATATTTCCATCAAACATACCAACAGCGGTACACCTTTGTTTCTGCGGGATGTGGCCGGTATACGCATCGGCAATGCCACCCGTTATGGTGCGATGTGTTATAATGATAAAGGCGAAGTAGCCGGTGCCGTTGTAATGATGCTGAAAGGCGCCAACAGCAGCGAAGTGATAAAGAACGTAAAACAAAGGATCGCGCAGATACAGAAAACATTACCTGAAGGAGTATTGATCGAACCATTTCTCGACCGAACCAAGATGGTGAATCAGGCGATCGGTACGGTTGAAACCAACCTGATGGAAGGCGCTTTGATCGTCATTTTCATCCTCGTGCTGTTTCTTGGCAACCTGCGCGCCGGTTTACTGGTGGCATCGGTGATACCGCTTTCCATGTTATTTGCGGTGATCATGATGAACCTGTTTGGCGTAAGCGGTAACCTGATGAGTTTGGGCGCACTTGATTTCGGATTGATCGTGGATGGCGCTGTGATCATTGTAGAAGCAGTGATGCACCGTTTAACACACAGCAAAACTTTTGCGCACACCACACAACTCAGCAAAGCAGAAATGAATGAGCAGGTTGAACAGTCAGCCGGCAGGATGATGAACAGCGCTGTATTCGGTCAGATCATTATCCTCATCGTATATCTCCCCATTTTTACCCTGCAGGGCATTGAAGGAAAAATGTTCCGCCCGATGGCACAAACAGTGGCTTTTGCACTGTTAGGTGCATTTATTCTTTCGCTTACCTATATCCCGATGATGAGTTCATGGGTATTGAGCAGGAAGATACAGCATAGCCCTACCCTTTCGGATAAATGGATGTTCCGCGTTGAACGTTTTTACCAGCACCTGCTGCACCGCGTATTGCATTTTCCGAAAATAGTACTGGCAGCGGTAATTAGTTTGTTTGCTGCGGCCGTATTGGTGCTGACCGGTTTGGGAGGAGAATTTATTCCCGCACTGGAAGAAGGCGATTTTGCAGTGGATACAAAAGTACTTACCGGCAGCAGCCTTAGTACCACCATAGAAAGCACACAGAAAGCCGCGCATATCCTGCAAACAAAATTCCCGGAAGTGCAGAAAGTAGTGACCAAAATCGGCAGCGGCGAAATACCCACCGATCCCATGCCGATGGAAGCAAGTGACATGATGGTGATCCTGAAAGACAAAAAAGAATGGACCTCAGCAAAAACATTTCCCGAACTGGCAGATAGAATGACAAAAGCATTGCAGGAAGTGCCCGGTATCACAACGGGCTTTCAGTTCCCGGTGCAGATGCGCTTTAATGAACTGATGACGGGTGCGCGCCAGGATGTTGTTTGCAGGATATTCGGCGAAAACCTCGATACGTTAGCAAAATATGCACAACAGCTCGCGAAAATCATCAACACTGTAAAAGGCAGCCAGAGCGTTTTTGCAGAACCCATCACAGGCATGCCACAGATCATCATCAACTACAACAGGCAGTTGATCGCACAATACAATTTATCGATTGCAGAGATCAACCGGGTCATCAATACCGCTTTCGCCGGGCAGGAAACGGGGATGGTATTTGAAGAAGAAAAACGTTTCGCATTGGTTGTGCGGCTAGACCAGGATAAAAGAAAAAGTCTGGAAGATGTACAGAACCTGCTTATTCCAACTCCACAGGGAACGCAGATACCGCTTTCGCAACTCGCTGAAGTTTCGATCAAAGATGGCCCGAACCAGATCCAGCGTGTGAGTTCCAAGCGGCGCATCGTGGTAGGGTTTAATGTAAATGGAAGGGATGTGCAGAGTATCGTAAATGAATTACAGGTAAAGGCAGACAAACAGATCAAACTTCCGGTTGGCTATTATATCGCTTATGGAGGGGCTTTTGAAAACCTGAACGAGGCGAAAAAAAGACTGGGCATAGCAGTACCGGTTTCCTTACTCCTGATCCTTGTCCTTCTTTATTTCGCATTTGGTTCGCTCAAACACGGGCTCCTCATTTATACGGCAATTCCTTTATCGGCCATCGGGGGCATTTTTTTCCTTGCGCTTCGCGGAATGCCGTTCAGCATCAGTGCAGGTGTGGGTTTTATCGCACTGTTTGGCGTAGCCGTTCTCAATGGCATCGTTTTGATCGCTGAATTCAACCGTTTAAAAAAAGAAGGTGTCACACAACTGCATCAAATTGTACTGATGGGAACCAAAGTACGGCTACGGCCTGTATTGATGACAGCATTTGTTGCATCACTTGGTTTTCTTCCCATGGCTTTAAGTAACGGAGCAGGTGCCGAGGTACAACGGCCACTCGCTACAGTCGTGATCGGCGGCTTGCTTATCGCCACACTCCTCACGCTGTTTGTATTACCCGTACTCTATGTCTTATTTGAGAAAACATCTGCAAAACGCAAAAGAAAATCAATTCCGCTGGCATTGTTCCTGATCAGCTTAGCTGCATTTTCTGTAACAGGAAAAGCACAATTAAAGCCGGTTTCCTTATCTGCAGCGATTGATACGGCTCTTGCCAATAATCATTCTGTAAAGAATGAAAAACTCCGGGCCCTTTACCAGGAAAAACTGATCGCCGCCTCAACGCCTTTGCCTAAAACCGGTTTTATTGCTGAAGCCGGGCAAATGAACAGCATATATACCGATAGCAGGTTCAGTATTTCGCAAACTTTCGCTTTTCCTTCGGTATACAGCAGCCAGAAAAAATTATCGGAAGAAGAATGGAGAACGGCAGTACTCAATGCTTCCCTGCAGGAAAAAGAGATTGTAAAAATGGTAACCCAATTGTATTACCGGATCCTTTATCTCCGCGAAAAACAGCAATTGCTGTTACATGCCGACAGTATCTATGATGCATTTCTGCAAAAAGCAACCCTTCGCCTCGCCAAAGGAGAAGCCAATATCCTGGAAAAAAATATGGCCGAGTTGCAAAAAGGTTCGATCCGTGTACAGGCAAGAACATTTAAAGAAGAAGAAGATTTGTTACTTATCAGTTTTCAGCTTTTACTGAATGGCAATGCTGATTTTTATCCGCAGGCTTCTTCACTGAAAATGATGGGACCGGTTTTACAGGACAGTTCACTGATCAGTAAACACCCTTCCCTCCTTTTACTGGAGCAGCAAAAAAATACCGCCCTAGCCGCGACAAAAGTTGAAAAAACAAAACTTCTGCCAGATATCACGCTGGGTTATTCAAATACCAGCATCCGTGGTACAGGCGCAGACAACCTGGTATATGGAGCAGGTAACCGGTTCAGTGCTGCAAGTCTGGGATTAGCCCTTCCCATTTTTGCTTCCGCGCAGAAAGCAAAGATCAAAGCAGCGCAATCCTATGAGCAATTGGCCGGCAACCAATACCTGCAGCAGAAAGACTTGTTACGCGCAAATTTCCGTTCTGCCATTGCGCAATACCAGAGTTGTGCAGATAACCTTCACGAATACGAGGAGAAACTGTTACCGGCGATCCATCAGTCTGAACAGACTGTTACCAAGCAACTGTTTATTGGAGAGATCAATTACCTCGAGTGGACTATGCTGACCAACCAATCGATCAACACCCGGAACAATTACCTCGACCTGATCAGAAATTATAATGAAGCAGTGATCAGCCTTCAATACTTATCTGTAAAATAACACAACATGAAAAAAAACATCCTGTATATTATTCTCATCATTACATCTGTTTCCTGCGCAGATAACAAAAAAACAGAACAGGTACCGGGTAATGAAAGCAAAATGACCAACACAATTGTGCTGACAGAAAAACAAATCAGTGCATCCGGCATAACAACGGGTGTTCCTGAAGAAAGAAGCATGTCGGCCATTATCAAAGTAAACGGGCGGATTGATGTTCCGCCGCAAAATATGTTTTCTGTTTCCATGCCACTCGGCGGTTACCTCCGCAATACGCAGTTGCTGCCAGGTATGCATGTAAAAAAGGGAGAAGTGATCGCAGTAATGGAAGACCAGCAATATATCCAGCTGCAGCAGGATTACCTCACCGTAAAAACAAAAATGCAGTATCTCGAAACAGAATTACAAAGGCAGAAAGAGCTGAACCAGGGTAAGGCAGCGAGCGACAAAGTGCTGCAGCAGGCACAACTTGAATACAACACGCAAAAAATTACACAGCATGCGCTTGCTGAAAAGCTGAAGCTGATCAATATCAACCCACAAGCACTTTCTGAAAACAGTATCAGTAAGAGTGTCAATATTTATTCACCCATCAATGGTTTTGTATCACGGGTGAATGTGAACATCGGAAAATACGTAAACCCCGCGGATATTCTGTTTGAACTGATCAACCCGGATGATATACACCTGAACCTGAAGTTGTTTGAGAAAGACCTCGCTAAGCTTTCGATCGGTTTACCCCTGGTGGCTTACACCAATATGGACCCTGGAAAAAAATACAAATGTGAGATCAGTTTGATCAGTAAAGACCTCAGCGCAGATAAAACAGCCGATGTTCATTGTCATTTCGAAAAATATGATCATTCGCTGATACCAGGCATGTATATGAATGCAGAGATCCGTATCAAAAACGGTAAAACTTTTGCGCTTCCTGACGAATCGATTGTTTCCTTTGAAGGAGCCAGTTATGTGTTTCTCGGAAACGGCCAAAACCGCTTTCAAATGACGCCTGTACAAACCGGGCTACATGAAAACGGTTACAGTGAACTGATCAATCCTGAAAAACTAAATGATAAGAAAATCGTAACGAAAGGGGCATATACCCTGTTAATGGCTTTGAAAAACAAAGCAGAAGAATAAAAAGAAAGAGGGTGGCAAATAATTGCCACCCTCTTTTTTAATTGAATCTTCCCGTTTCTTTGATCACTCGGTATGGTTTTTTGAAAAAATCTTCAACCACAGCGTTAAACATATCTTTATAAACCACGGGGGTACTATGGCCTGAGTTGGGCAGGATCCAGAGATAGGATTTCGGAATCGCATGATAGATTTCCATGGTATGCTCTTCTCTTATCACATCATGGTCGCCACCGATTACCAGTGTGGGGCAGTTTATTTTTCCCAATGAAGATGTTGGAATATGTGGTTGTTCAACCAGCAGGCGCATCAGTTTCCATTCATTTTTTTCTTTTGTGTTTTTAACTGATGTGGCTTGCAGTTTTTTATACTCAGGCATTACAATATCCCATACTTCCTTAAAAACGGCATTTGTATCCGGTTGCAGGTTCGCCCCAGTCACCGCAAGTTTTTTTACTTTCTCCGGGTGTCGCATAGCAAGCAAGAGTCCGTTAATACCCCCATCGCTCCAGCCGATGACATAAGCAGAATCAACATGCATGGCGTCGAGTAATGCGGCATAATCGTCAGCCATCATCTCATAACTCAGCGAATCGCCGCTATCGGCAGATTTGCCCTGCGCACGGCTGTCGGCAATGATGGTTTTATACTTTTTAGAAAAATAAGGGATGTTAAACTGAAAATTAGAAATATCACCGCCGTTGCCATGAATGATCAGCAAAGGTTTTCCTTCGCCATATACTTCACAATACATTTTAAATCCCCGGATGTTATAATATTTTCCGGCAGCCGGGTTGTTGCCATACTTAATTTTAGAAGTTTGGGCCTGCAGGCTGACTATTCCTGAAATAACCAACAGGAAAAAAGTAATTATCTTTTTCATAAGCAGTTTTTGTTATGAAAAGATACATTTTTTATTCGTTACTTCTTCTGAACCCGATCCGTTCGCGAGGTGGTTGTGGTGGATTCAGTAACTGACGCAGATAATGAAATATTTCAGCGATCTTTTCATCATGGCCTGATAAACGCTGTTCTATTTTCTCTAATTGGAGCAGGATATCTTTATGAGTCAGCAATATTTGGCGCAGTTTTGTAAAGATCCTTATCAACTGGATATTCACCACGATGGCCCTTTCACTGTTCAGGATACAGGATAGCATGGTTACACCCTGCTCGGTAAAAACCATGGGCAGGTAACGATTCCCGCCACGCTCTGTCGGGTTTGAGGTCACAAATTGTGACCTCAAACCGAGAAATTCGTTTTCGGTCAGTTCAAACATAAAATCTTCAGGGAAACGGGAAATATTCCTGCGTACAGACTGTTTCAAGTGTTTTGTTTCCACGCCATACAATTCAGCAAGATCGCGATCGACCATTACTTTTTGATTACGGATCACATGTATTTTCTGGATCAGTACATCGTCCGAAAAAAACGCCATATTCTTTTGCTTTGCCATTGATCGGATAGTTTTCCCTGTTTTGAAAACCAAAACAAAATTACCTGGCTTATATCAGTAATCATAGCGTAGTAACCACAGACTATTGGGAGTATTTACACCCACCTATTCTTTTTTCTCTTCAGTGAGCAAAGCATAAAACCAATCCATCACTTCCTGGGGTAATGGGATATGGCCCTTCCCTTTCACCAGTGTTTCAGAAACTTTTTTATATCCATGGTCAATAGCGGCTTTCTCAGCATTTTTCCACTGCCCATAGTTTCCTGCACGGGTACCAAACAACGAATCCAGTTCGGGTGTGAATTCCATTACGGGTAAAATAACCCTGGAAAGATCATTTGAAAATGAAGCGGGGTCCTGCATACAACTGTTCCTGTTATAATTACTGGACACCGCTGCAGCAGCTTTCAGTTTTTCCGGGTGCTGAAACACAAATTGCCATACGGTATGTGCACCAGCTTCGAAACCCGTGAGATAAAATTTTTCTTCTCCATTAAATTTTTCTTGTACATCTTTTACCACTGCGGATATCCCATCAAGGTTGAACCGGCAATCGCCCAGCTTTTCGATATAATCCCAGGTTTCGGATGAGTAAGGGAATATTTTGGGATCTCTTCTTCCATACCGGCTGTTATTGAGATTATATGGAGCCACGATGATAAAGGGCATGTTTTTTCTGACCCTGGCAAAACGAAGTGCATTTTCCCTGTATTCTTTATCCGAGGCTTCGATCACAACCACAACCGGCCATGTTTTTTCTTTTGTCCAGCCATCGGGCAGGGATACATAATATTGCATCGGGTGCGTGGAAGCGGTATATAATGTTACTGTATCATTTGATCCCGCGAGCAATGTTTGCAGAGAAAGAATGGTGCAGCAAAAAAGGGTAAGCATGTATTTCATAAACAATCGATTTCAGCGCCAATCTATTTATTCCTGCTGTAAGCAATTGTTAAAACGGGTAAATAAGGTTTCCCGCCCCCCGAAAATCACATGAATATGTGATAAAAAAAGGCCAGCAGAAAATTGTCAGCCCTGGTCATTTTATATATCTCAGGTTCTATTCCTCATTCCTGAAAACCACGATCCCATCGAACACATCCACCAGTACAGGTTTGGTTTTATCAACATCCCCTGCCAGTATTTTTTTACTGAGTGCATTGATGATCTGTTTCTGGATCAGTCTTTTTAAAGGTCTTGCCCCGAACTGCGGATCGTATCCTTGTTCTGCGAGGAATTCCAGGAGGTATTGACTATAGTTCAGCGTAATACCATTCTCTGCAACAAGTTTGCGTAACCCATCAAGCTGTATTTTCACAATACCCATGATCTGTTTCTTCATTAATGGGCTGAACATAATGATCTCATCCACCCTGTTCAAAAATTCCGGGCGTATGGTTTGCCGTAAAAGGCCCATCACTTCCAGCTTTGCTTTTTCGGTTACTTCTTCTACGTTGCTGTCATCCACATTATCAAAAGCATCCTGTATCAGGTGACTTCCGATATTGCTGGTCATGATGATGATCGTGTTCTTGAAGTTCACCACACGTCCTTTGTTATCCGTTAAACGGCCATCATCCAGTACCTGCAACAATACATTCCATACATCCGGGTGTGCTTTTTCAATTTCATCGAGCAATACCACGCTGTAGGGCTTCCTGCGAACGGCTTCGGTAAGCTGGCCACCTTCATCATATCCCACATAACCCGGAGGAGCGCCCACCAATCGTGAAACCGTATGTTTTTCCTGGTATTCACTCATATCGATCCGCGTCATCATGCTTTCATCATCAAAAAGATATTCCGCCAGTGCCTTGGCAAGTTCCGTTTTACCCACGCCGGTGGTACCAAGAAAAATAAATGAACCGATCGGTTTTTTGGGATCCTGCAAACCAGCCCTGCTCCTGCGGATCGCATCGGCAACGGCCGTGATGGCTTCTTCCTGACCAACCACACGTTGGTGTAATTCCTCTTCGAGATGCAATAATTTTTCCCGCTCACTCTGCAGCATTTTTGCAACTGGTATGCCGGTTGCTTTTGCAACGTTCTCTGCAATATCTTCTGCATCCACTTCTTCTTTGAGCAGTCTTTTTTCTGTCGATTGCTCAATTTGGGCCGATACCTGTGTGATCAGTGTTTCCTGTTCTTTTATTTTTCCGTAACGGATCTCAGCCACTTTTCCATATTCGCCATTCCGTTCAGCCTGTTCGGCCTGCTGCTTTAATTCCTCAATCTTTGATTTTGCAGTCTGTACTTTTTCCACCAGTTCTTTCTCCTGTTTCCATTTTGCCTTCAATGTATCCCGCTCAACAGAAAGATTGCTGATCTCAATATTCAGTTCTTTCAGTTTTATTTCATCGTTCTCGCGTTTGATAGCCTCTCTTTCGATTTCCAACTGGCGGATCTGCCGTTCCAGTTTATCAAGTTCCTCCGGCATCGAATTCATTTCGAGCCTCAGTTTGGCAGCGCTTTCGTCTATAAGGTCGATCGCTTTATCCGGCAGGAAACGATCTGTCATGTAGCGGCTCGATAATTCAACCGCAGCTATGATCGCTTCATCTTTGATGCGCACATGGTGGTGGGTTTCATACCTGTCCTTCAATCCACGCAAAATCGATATCGCATCCTCCATCGAAGGTTCATCAATGATCACTTTCTGGAAACGTCTTTCAAGCGCTTTATCTTTCTCAAAATATTTCTGGTATTCATTCAGCGTGGTTGCACCGATGGCCCTGAGTTCGCCACGTGCCAATGCCGGTTTCAGGATATTGGCTGCATCCATCGCTCCTTCCCCGCCGCCTGCGCCAATCAGGGTATGTATCTCATCGATAAAAAGAATGATCTCGCCATCACTGGTACTAACTTCTTTCACCACTCCTTTCAGACGCTCTTCAAATTCACCTTTGTATTTAGCGCCTGCAATCAGTTGCCCCATATCAAGCGCATAAATTATTTTTGATTTCAGGTTTTCAGGAACATCTCCGTTGATTATGCGCATGGCAAGCCCTTCCACGATCGCAGTTTTACCTACGCCGGGTTCACCCACGAGTATGGGATTGTTCTTGGTCCGGCGCGTAAGGATGTGAAGGGTCCGGCGGATCTCTTCATCGCGGCCAATCACAGGATCCAGTTTACCCTGTCTCGCCAGTTCATTCAGGTTCTTTGCATATTTGTTCAGCGTATTGTGCTGCGTTTCCTGGGTTTGTGAACGGATCGTATCGCCTTTGCGCAGGTCTTTGATCGCAGCGATCAAACCTTTTTCAGTTAAGCCGGCTGCTTTCAGTGTTTTAGATGTATCATCATTTACCTGTAAAAGAGAGAGTAAAAGATGCTCTGTACTGATGAATTCGTCCTTGAATTCTTTTAAGGTATTATTGGCTTTCAGGAAAACCGTATTCAGGTCGCGGCTGATACTTTGCGCCGGTTCAACGGATTGGGTTTTGGGAAGCTTGACAATGCTTTCATCCACCTTCGATTCCACAAAAGCTACATTCACATTGTTCTTCTTCAGCAAAAAATCAACCGGGCTGTCCTTATCCGACAATAATGCTTTGAGCAGGTGATTGGTTTCAATATTGGGGTTACCCGCATTGAAAGCCGCCTGCTGCGCCGCCTGGATGGTTTCCTGGGCTTTGATGGTATAATTATTCAGGTTCATGTTCGGGGGTATTGGTTAGTTCGTTTACTGGTTTCTTTGTTTCTTGGTTTATTCTTTCGTTTTGATCTTTCTGTATTTGCTTTCCCGGATCGAAGTGTATGTATGAAAAGTTAAATTCATCCGTACAGGCTTCCGGCTCGTTCTGTTTCGTATCTGATTATGATTTTCAATAACTTTAATCTTAAGTGCAAATCGTACACCAGTTGAAAAAAACGGAAAATATGTCGCTGAAAACTGAAATATCCTGCGGTAAAGTCAGTGTGATTTTGATTTTTATGCTATTCTTTCAGTCTGTTTATGGCCAACGGGTAAAACCGGGAACGGAAGTAAAACTGGAGCCATACCAGGAGCAGATTGAGCAGAAGCTGATAGCCGCCCAAAAGGAGCTAGGCGGTTTTGCGGTAGCCATTTTGTATAAGGACGGAAAAATCATTTACCAGAAATCACTGGGCGCCGATTTCAATGCCAAAACGCAGGCGCCCGTTGGTGCGGTAAGCCAGTGGTTAACTGCGGCCCTTGTAATGAGTTTTGTTGAACAGGGTAAGTTATCACTTGATGATAAAATAAGTAAGTATATCCCGGTGCTGGCTAAATATTCAAAAAGCTATATTACGATCCGGGATTGCCTTGCACACCTTGATGGCATAGATGCTGAAACCGGAAATGCTTCCATGCGGAGCAAAAAGAAATATGCAAGTCTCGAGGAAGAAGTGAATGATTTTGCAGCTAAAAAAGAAATCGTTTCCAATCCGGGTCTCGAATTCAGGTTTACCAATACCGGTTTGGATATAGCGGGCCGCATCGTGGAAATTGTTGGTAAAAGAGGTTTTGAACAATTGATGTCAGAAAGGATTACGCGCCCGCTGATGATGCGTAATACAAGTTTTTCAAGTTTCAGCGCCATCAATCCTTCGGGCGGTGCACAATCAACCGCGAATGACCTGATCAATTTTCTTTCCATGTTTCTCAATAAAGGGATGTTCAATGGGAAGCAGGTCCTCAGCGAAGCATCAATTAAAGAAATGCTCACGGTAAGGACCACCGCGCCGATGATGAAATATGTTCCCAAAGAAATGCAGGGCGCTTCTTATGGACTGGGCCAATGGATACTGGAGGCCGATGAAAACGGGAAAGGCACTGTGATTGCCGCACCGGGTTTTTCCGGAACATGGCCTATGGCCGATCTTTGCAGGGGCTATGCTTTTGTACTTTTTACAAAGGGGGAACTGGATGGAGAGAAAAAACAGCTGTGTGCGGATATCCGTGAAATCCTGAGTAACACTTTTGTATCAAATTGTAAATAAATAAGGCGGTGGGATATCAGGGGTTACCCTCTTTTTTCACAAACACAATCCGGCTCCTGTCTGTTTTATAGATCGTCTCAAAATAATTAACCAATTCAGGATATTCAGAAACAGATATCGTCATTCGGTTTCGCACCTGTTTTCTTATTACGTCAATGGAATTTCCATTAATGGAATAAGTGATATCAAAGTTACCAAAACGGGTTTGCAGGTGCTGATCTTTGGGTAATGCTTCCGTTGTATAACCGCCCGGTACTTGTATGTGGATGGTATCAACATCCATAAACGAATAAGTAAATTCTACAGGGTATTTGCGGGGCGAATCATTGGTAAAGCGAGTGCCGGACCTGTTTACAAGGTTCGGGGTAATAAACAGCCGTTTCCCTGAAACAGATGCATAACCCGATGCTTTAATCCTGATATATTCATCAATCACGGGTATCTCCCCTTTATTTTCTGTATAATTTGTTTTTTCGACTGAATAGGTAGGCAAACTGAGCACACTATTCAGGTATTTCTCTCTTTGCTCCTTCGTGGCCTCATAAATCAACTGGTGCATCAATTCCTGCTGGTTCCCGGTTGCACGGGTATGAATATCAGCTGTTAGATTGCCTTCTATATCTACCACGGCTTCGATCTTTCTTAACTGTAAATTATCCTCAGCTTTGTAAACAGGTGTACGAACCACATGTCCGCCATCTTCATCTATCAGCAAAACTTTCCTGTCGCCAGTGAATGTACCCATAAACCCTGCTGCAACAGTTTGATTGGTGCATTCAAGCCATAAAGTGTCTTTACCATCGGGAACACAGCAGATCGCGTGATTGAAATAAGGAGAAGGAAAATCTTCAGTGAGCCCTTTTCTGCGTTCACCAGCCGTAACCAGAACATAATTTGCTTTCACGCCGGCTTCTCGTAACAGGCTCACCATATAATTAGACAGTGCTTTACAATCGCCATATTTTTTTTCTGAAACTGATCTGGCATCAAAAGGTTGCCAGCTTCCGATGCCGAGCTGGATACTGATATAACGTGTATTTTTCTGCATGAATTCATACAATGCTTTCGCCTTTTCTTTCACACTTGCCAGCTTATCAGTAAGGCGGTGCACGTCTGCTTTGATATTTTCGGGTAGAGCATTCCGGTTTTTATTCAGTTCATTGATAAATAAACCAAAATCCTTCCATGTACGCATATTACCGTGATATCCTGCAATACTGAAATCTGACGGCGCGATATATACCCTTGGCAAAATTTCCCTGATCTCGGGCTGCAGGGGTTCAAAGTCAATGGCTTTGAAATTTTGCAGTTCCCATGTATAAATAACAGATTTGTTTTTGGTAACCGCAGGTTCCTTCTGAATGGAAAACTGCCTGTAACGCAGCTCATATCCTTCAGGCACTTCTACCGTAAGTTTACTTTGCACTACCGAAAATTTTTGGTTTTCTACCGGGCTCCAGTAAGGGAGAAAAAAAAGCCCGTTACACTCCTGTTCGTCTTCGAATTCCACGGTATATGGGTAATTCTTATGGTAAAAGGCGTATCGTTTGATACGGGTATCAGTGAGTAATGTTTCATCATCAGAAGCACTGGCATCAGAAATATCTTTCTTCTTTACAGATCGCAATTGCCTTCCATCCGCATCAAATAAGCGGCCGCTGATATCGCCCAACGTCATCAAATTACTGTAGTCGTTTTCGTAGTAAGCATATGGGTCTCCTTTTTCATTCAGGATCGTGATCGCGTATTTATGCCTGATCACAGCTTTTTCCGTGCTCCTGATAATGACCCGCAACTCTTCGAACCGTTTTACTGCATTAGCTTCTGCTTTTAAAGAATCCGGGATCAATGACACACGGTAATCTTGTGCCCCAGCAAAAAAAGTCAACGATATCAGGCCAAAAAACAGTATGTGACGCATGAATTATTTAATTTTCTTTAGTACAATTTGTTCTGCCTGTTTTTTCACAACAAACGCAAAAAAATCTCTCAATACATCATAATCAGCCGGCTTAAAAGTCGCTTTTTTCAGTTCAAGTTTACAATGAAGCGTGATACCTGAAGGCGAAGCAGAAATAATATAGTCAAATGATCCTTCATCCTCATTAAATTTCAGTCTTGCACTTTTGGGTAATTCATCAACTTTATATCCTTTTGGTATCTCCATATTCAACATGTAAATTTCTTTGACCGGATAAGGCATTTCTACAGGGTAACTCCGGGTTGCCGCAAAAAATGGGTTTTTACTGTACCCCTCCCCCATCATCGGGTTGACGTATAAGATATCTTCATCGCCGGTGCCGTATTTGAATTCAAATTTCACGGAAACCGGGTTGTCATACAGCTTTAATGAGTCTGCCGTAAAATTCTGAATCGTGATATCTGAAGGCAATGCTTTTTTAATATCTTTCAAAAGATCTTCCGGCTTCCCCCCACTTAATTTTTCCCTTACATCATGGCTTTCAAAATAGCCTAAATTGGAAGTAAAAGACCCCTCCATCTGATTCTTTTCGTTTTCACTGTTTATTACAAATACAACTGTACTCTTGGATTCTGCCAAATCATCCGGCTTCAATGGAATCAGGACAGGCATTTTTTCATCTACTACCCTTGCAGACATGTTATAACACTCTTCCGGTAATCTGCCAAAGCCAAGTTTTTCATCAGACGCATCTAACAAATAAGATTGCCCATCTGCAGTTACACGGCTAATCACATAGTTATATTGAGATAGCCAAGGCGATGACTCGTTAGCAAAACCATGCCCCCTTGTACTCAAGATAACAGGAGAAGCCTGGTACCCGTGGTTAATGAGCAAGGCTGTTAAAAGGATATTGATGTCCGCTACATTACCGGACCTGTTCTGAAAAGTCTTTTTCAAGGGCTGCGATAGCCACAAAGCATCGTGATCATTACACTTGAATGTATTTTTTACGTATTCGTAAATTCGTTTGATCTTTAAATATTCATTTGTATCAGATGCAGTTGGTTTTGCAACATCTGACAGCCATCCGTTCGGGTCTTTTAATGCCAGGCCAAAATCCTCATCTTTCATGAGGTCGGTACTGGTTTCAAACCAGTTCTTCATCACCTGCCTGACATTGTTTTCTGAATAGGTAATCGAGCCTAACTGAAATTTTATTTTATTGATATAGTTATCAGGCGTTGTTGTAAAGTTCTCTGTTTTAAACGCTGGCACATCAGCAATGGCCCATAAAGCCATTGTGGCATTACCGGAAATACGGTAAATATTATTGCTGGATGAAACTCCTGTTTGTTCAACAATGCTATACGTTTTGTAAACACTCCATACGGTGTCGATCGTGTAAGGGACATATCCTTGCTGGGATGTGAAATAATTAAACAGCGAAGGAATAGCGACCCTGTACTCACTCCACAAGCATGGGTACTGCCCCTGGAACACCCACTGCCGCAACCTGGTATAAAAGGGTGATTTTATCGTGTACTGATAATCGATAATACACCCTTCATGCAAATTTGGAAATGTGAATTTTTTGAACACGCGGTCCCGGCCAAGTTTTTCAGTAAACACGCCCGATTTATCCAGCTTGGTTTTAAGTACCTGTCCGTTTTCAATTGTATAAGTGGCAGCATCAAAATCTTCAAATTTTTCTTCTGTGAGGAAGTTTGCTCCGAGGTAAACAGGAATTTTTACGGTTGCGGCTTCAAAAGCATTCCGGTTACGCAAAAATATCCGGCGATGTTGTTTGAATACCAGTGTAAAATCGCCGTTGTTATTCCCAACAAATTCCGAACTGCCCACATCTGCCAGTACAACTGCATTTACATTTGAATCGATCAATGGGGACTGTACATTAAAATCCGCAATGGAAACCGGATTAAACTTATATTCTTTTTTGTTTTGTGCAACCGCGGCAATTGTAAAAAGCAACATTGATAGGAAAAGAAAATTTCTCATGTACCTAGTTTGATTGTTTAAAAAACATACCTGCCGAATTGTTTCGGTTGGAATAAGACGTTACCTGGCAGTAATGACAAATACAATTGGGGAAACTATAGCCGTCGTGAAAATACTATTTTTACTGTTCAAACAAAATTGATTTTACAATTCAGAAATGAATTTTTCCAATTTCCATACAATGCTTATCAAAGAAACCGCTACCAGGCTTGGTTTCGATTATTGCGGAATTGCAAAAGCAGAGAAATTAACAGAAGACGCTTACCGGCTTGAGAAATGGCTGCAGCAGGGAATGCATGGAAACATGCAATATATGGAGAATCATTTTGATCTACGGATCGATCCGTCCAGACTGGTGCCCGGTGCAAAATCCGTAATCACATTATTACAAAATTATTACCCTGAACAAAAACAGCAGAAAGGTACACCGCGCATTTCCAAATATGCTTACGGTAAAGATTACCACGAAGTAATCCGTGAAAAACTAAAGACATTGCTCTCTGAACTGCGTGAAAAAATCGGTGACATACAGGGCCGCGGATTCGTGGATTCCGCACCTGTTCTTGAAAGGAGCTGGGCACAGAAAAGCGGTGCAGGCTGGATCGGCAGGAATGGGAACCTCATCACCAAACAGTCAGGATCTTTTTTCTTTATCGCCACTTTGATCGTTGATATTGAACTCGCATATGATGATCCCTTTGCAAAAGATTTTTGCGGCAGTTGCCGGAAATGTATCGATGCCTGTCCTACAAACGCGATCCTTCCCGATAAAACCATCAATGGCAGCCAGTGCATCAGTTATTTCACCATTGAATTAAAAGAAGCGATGATCCCCGCTGAAATGAAAGGCAGATTTGATAACTGGGCATTTGGTTGCGATACCTGCCAGGACGTCTGCCCCTGGAACCGCTTCAGCAAAACCACAACTGAAACACAATTCAACCCGCTACCGGAAATCCTAAATTTAACGACCAGTGAATGGGAGAAAATGAGTGAGGAACAGTTCCGGAAAATTTTCCGCCACTCCCCTCTTTCCAGAACAAAATTCAAAGGCATACAGCGCAATCTTGAATTTTTAAAAGAGAGATGATCTTTTAGTGCATCTTCTTTTTCTTACCAGGCAACAGGTATGATATTTTTGCGCCTGCAAAGAAATAATGCTTATCCGCCACCCCCTTATCCGAAATTTTTGAGAGACTGTATTGCAGCGATGGACCGACAGAAAGCTTTGAAGTTCTATCCAGACCGATCTGCAGACCAGCAGATACTTCCGGAAGTATTTTTGCCATCAACGCCTCATTTCGGAAATAACGGGCAGAAGCAGGATCATACAAAATGGCATTGGTTGAGAGAAGCCATTGCAGGCCGATACCCAATTCCCAACTGACAGGCAGTGAGCGAAAGATTTTTCTATGCATCTGCAAATGCATACCCGTATGGAACAAATGATAAACAGAACGGTATTCCTGTGTTGTGCCTGTGGGCACGGCGGCGGCTGCCGTATAATACACCCTGTCGTTGGCATAAGCACCTACCGACTGTATAAATGCGAGGCTGTCTACACGCGAGCCCACTTCTGTGATGGTTTGTAAATATTGGTAACCGACTGAAAAAGCGATCCAGTTCTTTTTACCCATCGGTCTGCTGACAGATGCGCCCAGTTCAAACGCACCTGCTGAATAAATAACAGGCGATGGAACAAAGGCATTTGATATTCCACCATTACCAGGTACAGATACATTC
>SAIX01000135.1 GCA_004028765.1 Chitinophagaceae bacterium
AAAACAAAAGACTTACAACATCTTATGCAATCATAAGATTCGCAAGTCTTGTCAAATCTGGTATAAAGTGGTTCGAGAATTGTACAGTTGAGTGCACAAATAACCTCGTAATACTGACTGTTACGGGGTTTTTTTATGCTCTCGAAATCAGAATCCTAACGTGTTACTGCCCGGCTTTTAAGAATCAGGAGTGAGGAGTTGGGGTGAAATTGTCTCTGCGGGGAAAAGTGAATGGGCAATGGTGAGTAAGGGTTTACTTCGCGGATCTTTGCGGTAAAGAAAATCCGTGGATCAGCAATTCTTCAATCCGTAATTCGCGAATCCGTAATCCACCAATTCATAATGATATCGCTCTTTCTCTCTTTTTCTCATGTCTTTCTCCTGCGAAAAAAAGAAGAGCCTCAGGGAATAAGCCAGTGGGCCGGAATTAAAAATCAGGAATTCACAATTGCAGGTTAGTGATCTAAAAAACTTATCCTGCTTCGTTTTCCCGTAACCTGTACACTGCCGCAACCGTTAGCAGGGCCGATACGCTGGAGAATATGGCAGGCAGCGGGAAAAAATAGAGGAACTCTGTTATTGCCAGCGAAGCCAATAAGCCGCCCGTTAACCAAAGAAGATTTTTTACAGGATTGTTTGAAAGCATCCACAGCAAAAGCGAAACAAAAGCCAGCACAAAGATCATCGATATGCCAAAGCCGCTGTAAAACCGTCCATAGCTGGTTTCAGTTCCCAGAAACACAAATTTTTCTGAAAGCATGCTGCTGATAACGGGGTTCAACCGTGGTTCGGGTGCCTCTTTCCAGGTAAGCGCACCGATGCTGTGACCGATGGTATGCAACAACATGAGCACCGAAGCAATGCGCAGGAGGGTTTTGTATTTCATGGCAGTGTGTTAAGGCGGTTATCAATTGCACAGTAAGATAGTGTATTGCAGGGAGTAAAGAGTTTGAAGTTAAAAGTTAAGAGTGAAAAGTTTGCGTTGGGGTGGTTGGGGAGGAGCAGGTTTTTCAGTGCCATCTCAGTTTGTTCTGTGGCGGACTCACCCCCGGCCCCTCTCTGCTGCGCAAAGAGGGGAGCAATGTAGGGATTCAGAATTCAGAGTGAAGAAATAAGAGAGGGTTTGATATTTGTTGTTCAGAATTTCATTTGGTAATCACCCCCGGCCCCTCTCTGCTGCGCAAAGAGGGGAGAAAGGAAGCGAAGATTTAAATCTGTAGTATAACGAAGTGGCGCAGATGGTAAACAATGCATGGCGGATTTGTAAGGGTGCTCAGGGTTTTAATACCAGTACTGCCGCATCATCAAAACGTACCTGCAACGGGGAGGGCACGGGTTTTTTCTTCGCCAGTTCCCTGATCTGATCCTGTACCAGGCGAACGGTGGCCGGCAGGTCGCGGTAGGGATATTCCCGGCGGCACAAAGCCTGGATGCTGTATTTTATTTTTCCTTCCTCAAAACGCATATCCGGCCGTAAAATAACCTGCAAACAATTTGTCATGCCGATCAATCGTAGCCGCAGTTTTCCAGATTCCCATTTTTTTTGCAGCAGGTTTTTTTGATACCATTGTTCAATTGTGATACTATCGGCACAGCTGTTATTTTCCGGCAGCCCGGGTTCGGAAAAAAAAGGTTCTTCTTGCTGCACGGTATCCGTAACTGTGATGGTTTCTGATTTAACAACCCTGTCGAGGCAGCCGGTAAGCAGCAACAAACAAAAACAGAAAAAAATAAGGGTTGGCTTCAGCATACAAACAGCTTTATGAGTATACAAGATACAACAGCGATGGGCTGGTATCATCAGGCCATTATTTTTTTCAGCACTCTTTCATGCAATACCAGTTGCTTCTCACCGGCTTTTCCTATACTCAGGATAAAATTGTCTCTGCGGGGAAAAGTGAATGGGCAGTGGTGAATGGTGAATGGTGAGTAATGATTACTTAGTGGCCTTGTTTCTTTGCGGTGAAGAAAATCCGTGGATCAGCAATTCTCCAATCCGTCATTCGCGAATCCGTCATCCGCCAATACTTCATCATCCCTCTTTTTCTCCTGTCTTTCTCCTGCGAAAAAAATCCCGGTTAACCAGGCCCCGGGCTTCTGAAAACAAGCGATGGCTGGTTCCAGGCGAATAGGGGCTGTCAATAGGGCAGAATGGCTTGCTAAAAGCCTGCTGCGGCTGTTAAAAAGGGAGCTGCGGCTGGTTCAAAGCACAAAACGGCTTGCTAAAAGCTTGCTGCGGCTGTTAAAAAGGGAGCTGTGGCTGGTTCAAAGCACAAAACGGCTTGCTAAAAGCCTGCTGCGGCTGTCAAAAAGGGAACTGCGGCGGGTTCAAAGCACAGAACAGCTTGCTGAAAGGCAGCTACAGTGGTATACCCATACCGCAATCCCGGTAAACAATGCGACAGAACCACGCCGTATGCATTAATAGTAAAACTCTTCTGAAATAATTTTACCGTCTTTCACTTCATACCTGGCCATTTCTGTCATGTTCATCCTGCCCATTTCTTTCATGGTAGCATCCAGGCCTATTTCCATAAAAATATATTTCCCGAACACTTTTGGTTCCCCGGTATATCCGCCATGCACTTCAACGATCATGCTGCGGAAATGGATCCCCTTTTCTTTGATTGCGGCAAGCCCGGTTATGGTTTCCCTGCCACCCTGCCTATTGCTTTCGGTACTGGTTGCCGTTTCAGCAAACAGTTCTGTTTGGGCTGCTTCAAATTGCGATTGCTGGCATAGTTCATACAAACGGTTGGCTACTTCTTGTGTTGTCATTTTCCTGTTTTTTTGAATTCAGTTGATTGGGTAAAGTTTCAGCTTAGGTATTTGCTACAATACCGGTTGATGGATGTAAGATAAAGCTATTCCGTTTTTTTTGCGGAATGAAATGATGAAAGGTTTTCGGAGAAGTCTTTCTTGTTATTAAAAATAGGATTATTCCATACTGGGGTTCATTAACAGCTAATTTTTGGTAATACCATGTTGGTGGGTGATCTTCAGTCCTATTTGATTTAGTTTTTATTGTTTAAGTATCGTTGGGCAAGTTTTGCATTAATATGTTGTTGTGATAAAAATGCGGTCTTCCTACCGATGCCATATAATTCTTTTAATTCATATTCCTTATCTCTCATAGCTTCAATTTTTATTAGCGTGTTTGTCTCTAAAGCTACAAGTGTGTCTAGTGCAAAATCCGATCACACAGATCAACCGATTCCGGTTTTGATGTTACAATGAGTTCCGATTGAAACTGACCCATGTCATCCACCTGAAACTGACCCACTA
>SAIX01000136.1 GCA_004028765.1 Chitinophagaceae bacterium
TTTTGATCCGATGTGTAAAACCGGCGACAGACATGCAGTATAATTTAAAAACCCTGTATCTCGGGCTGACGGTATTGCCAGGCGCGATGCAGTAATTTGATCTCGTATGGGTATTGGTAAAAACACGTTTTGTATCGCAAACCAGAAACAAAACGAACAAGTTTTCTTTTAAGATCGCCCAGCCTTATATCGGAAACGGTGGGATAATAGCCATTCAATACGGTTTCGAAATTGCGGATCTTATCAATCATCTCAGGGCTAAGCCAGGGAGTGAGCGGGTTCTTGCGCAGGTCAAATTTTTCCCACTGGGGATTGGTCCAGTCATCCAGTGTTTCGGGGAAACGGAACCCTTTTGCTTTGGCTTCTTCAAACAAAGCCGAACCTTCAGTGGGTACGGGGCTATACGTATAAATGATGATCTCTGTTTTGGGATTGATCGCTTTGATCCTGCGGATGAATTGAATATCGAAATCGATCTGTGCCATCACCTGCTCCGGAGTTGGTGCCGGTGTGCCAAGTACAAAAGAATATTCGGGGATGATATCAAACTGTTTTAATCTCTCCGCAAAAGCGAGTATCTGCTCACCGCTTTGGGTACCGCCTTTGTCCATTTGTTTCAATACAGCATCGTTCCCGCTTTCGGCACCGAAAAAAATCATCCTGCATCCCGAATCACGGATCGTTTTAAGAGAGTCATCGCTGAAGCGGCTCATGGTATCGATCCTCGCCATTCCCCACCAGTTCATATTTTCTTTGGTGATAAGCCTCGCAAAATCCACTGCACGTTTTTCAGAAACAAAAAAATTATTGTCATGAAACTCGATGGCGTCTGCGCCCCATTTGTCTTTGATATATTTCACATCCCGGTACACTTTCTCTGCAGATTTTGCCTTCCACTTCGCTTCATAAATCGGTACCACTGCACAGAAAGAACAGGTGAAAGGGCAACCGATACTGGAATGATAGGCCAGTGTTTTTTTGCCGAGATAGGTTTTGCCAAGATATTGCGGCATCGGGTAAAGCCTGTCCAGTTTATCATAGGGGAGATCAGCAAGATCTTCCTGTTCAAACAGCGATTCTTTCGGGGTTTTGATTATTTCACTGCCGTTCCGGTAGATGAGATTATGGATCATTTCATACGGCTCACCCTTTTCAAGAGCGTTTACCAATGCAGGGAAAGCATGATCGCCGGGGCCGTTCACCACAAAATCCACATAACCCGAGTTGAGTACCGCTGTATACTGGTTAGAGGAAAAATAACCGCCCCAGATCATTCTGATCCCGGGAAATTCCTGCTTGATCTTTTTTGCGAGAGGTGCAGCCTGTTTCAGTTGCGGACCGGGCATTACCGTAAAACCGATATACCCGAATTCGCCGCTAAGCAGGTATTGCCGGATCGTAAGAAATACATCCGCTTCCCGGTTGCCATCCACGATCACCCATTCGGCCAGGTGATCAATTGAGGCGGCGATCTGTAATACCGAATTGGGGACCCGGTATTTTCTTTCGGCACTTTTGGGGTTAAACAGGAGTATTTTTTTCATGAGGCATCCTCTCAGCAGGGAAAAACGTTTTGACAGGATAAGAGGTTGCCTCCGGGCGCTAAAAACAAAGCAAAATGCAGGGGTTCCCGTTAAAACAGATTGAAGCAGGTTTTGTGAGGCTGGGCCGCCATTTTCAGTTCGCAAAAAATGCAGAAACAGAACCGGAAAAAGCTTACGATACCTGGGCAGAGGCTTATGACGATCAGCCCGGTAACCTAATGCTGCATCTCGACAGCAAACTATTTGACGAATTGTTATCCGGCCTGGATCTGAAGGGAAAACAATTATATGATGTAGGCTGCGGTACCGGCAGGCACTGGCCCATGCTGATGGATAAAAATATCGCAGGGATTACAGGTTTTGATATTTCAGTAAAAATGCTGGAAAAACTCCGGGAAAAATTTCCCGGCAGCAAAACAGTAAAAACAGGTCACTGGCAATTACCGGCATTGCCTGCTTCCTGCGATGTATTGGTTTCAACACTGGCGCTGGCGCATATCAGGGAAGCAGGAAAAGCTTTGTGTGAATGGGTAAGGGTGCTGAAACCTGGCGGGGAAATACTGGTTACCGATTTTCACCCGGCTTCTCTCGCCAAAGGCGCAAAACGGAATTTTCAACACAGGGGAAAATGGATTGCGGTAGAGAATCATATCCAGCCTGTAAAAAAAACGATCCGGCTGCTGGAAGAAGCAGGTTGCAGCCTGCTGGCTTTTTATGAAAAAAAAATCGATGCATCTGTCAGGAACTGGTATGAGAATAAACAGGCACTGGACGTTTATGAAAAATTTTACGGGGTGCCTGTGATCTATGGACTTCATCTCCGGAAAAAATGCTGATCTCAGGTATACAGTTATGGGGTAAAAAAAAAGACAGTCTCTGTTCTTTACGGATAAAGGAAGATCGTTTTTGTGATATTGTTTCCGGTGAAATTTTCCTTAATGTGCAGGAGGATCATATTCATGCAGATGGCTGTATGGCTTTGCCCGGCTTTATCAATTCACACGACCATCTTGATTTTAATAACTATCCCCAACTGGGGAACCCGCCTTATGGCAATTACCGCGAATGGGGGAGCGATATCCATAAAAACTGCAGTCAGGAAATTGAAAAGGTATCGCGTATCCCTTTACCGCTTCGCATGCAATGGGGCTTGTATAAAAATTTGCTGGCAGGCTTTACCACCGTTGTGAATCATGGCGACAGGCTGCAGGTTACGGATGACTTTATCGAAGTGATCCAGCCCGGTGGAAATTTCCATTCCGTAGGCTTTCAGAAAAACTGGAAACGAAAGTTGCTGTATCCTTTTGCAGGCAGGGAACCGGTTGTGATACATATTGGAGAGGGAACAGATGCGGTTGCCTGCGAAGAAATTGATGAACTCATCCGCTGGAATATTTTCCGTCGCCCCATTACCGGTGTACATGGAGTGGCGATGAACCTCAGGCAGGCCAGGGCGTTTAAAGCGTTGATATGGTGCCCGGCTTCCAATGATTTTATGTTTGGAAAAACAGCGGATGTGCAGAAGATCAGTCAAGAAATCCCCATTCTCTTTGGAAGTGATTCAACACTTACATCTGCATGGGATATTTCCTCGCATCTTCGGCTGGCTGCGCAGGTACTGCCCGATACAGAACTGATCCATGCTTTGGGCTCCGCTGCTGCAGAACAATGGCAACTGTATGGAAAAGGGAATATCGTTAAAGGAGCAGCGGCTGACCTGCTGCTGGTAAAAACCGGTACTGAAGAGTTTTCTTTCCGTTCATTCAAACAGGAAGATATTATGCTGGTGATGCGTGAAGGTAGGATCCGCCTGCTGGATGCAGCATTGTATGAACCGTTAAAGGATAGCAACCTCGTTTCCCGGCTGTATTCATCAATTGAATACAATGGCAGGATCAAATATGTTACGGGCGACCTGCCCGCATTGATGCAGGCCATCAGGCAATATCATCCCGGCGTTGAATTCCCGATTCAATCAACCTCCATCAAACACTGAAATGCTGAAATTCGCTGATATTACTTTTTTTGCCAATTGCGAGTATACGGATACCGATGCTTTACTTGCCGCGCAGCATAGCTCGCATAATTATGTGCCATTCCTGAAAGAAAAAACGGACCTGAGGATGATCAAACATTTATCCGGCAATGCTATAAAAGTGTTGCCGAGGCCAGGCTATGTTTTTTTCAAAGGCCGTAATCATTTTTTTTACATGCCATTCGCAGCGTTGCGGTATCTGAAAAAATGGGAACCGGATGTCGTATTAGTGCAGGGGATGCAGTTTCCTTTTCAAATACTCCTTTTGCGTCTTTTTCTAAAGAAACATGTGAAACTGCTTGTAAAAAATCAAGGCGATTTGTCGCCGGGTTTCTTAAAAAGGCTGTTATGGAAATTGGCAGACCCTTATATAAATATTTATCTGTTCACTTCTTACGGAAATGCGGAAAGTTGGGTTAAAACAGGTGTTATTCGGGATTCGTCGAAGATCCATGAACTGCCCGTTACTTATACTGATTTTGTAAAGCAGGATAAACTTGAATGCCAAAAAAAACTGGGATGGGCAGAGGGCACACATTATATTACGGTAGGGCGATTGAATGAGAACAAAGATCCGCTTACAATTGTAGCAGCATTCAGCCAAATCGCTTCTGAAGACCCGAAATCCTACTTGCACATTGTTTTCCAGACGAGCGAATTATTGGAGAAAATGTGCAATTATATCGGGTCAAATCCTCATCTTCAACGGTGTGTTTTGCTGCATGGAAAGGTTCCGTATACAGCACTGCCGGTTTGGTACAGTGCATCAGATTTTTTTCTTTCAGCCAGCCATAGTGAGGGGGGAAATACTGCCTTACTTGAATCGATGGCCTGTGGCTGCATACCGGTTGTGACCGCGATCCCTTCGGCAATGAAAGTTTCCTGCAACGGCAAATTCGCTTTTCATTTCCCGCCCGGTGATTGTTTTGGAATGGTGCGGGCGATCCGCGCTGCAGCTACTGTTGACCGGCTTGCTTTTGAAAACAAAATGCGGCAGTATTTTGAAAAAGAATTATCCCTTCTGGCAGTGGTTGATCAGTTATACAGGATCATTGTTACTTTGACTGCCCAATAACATGATCATCTGTTTCACTGTTTCCTGCATCTTATAAGGAAGAACAGGCCGCTGATCCAGGTTTTCTTCACGTAACAATTCAGCCAGCTTCTCCGTCATTTCCTCTAAGTCGTGCACAATATGCCAGTGATCGATTGGTGCATCCTGTGCTTTTACAAAACTTACAACATGCGCACCGGCATACAGGGCTTCGAGGCAGGCACCACTGAACCCTTCGTACCGGGATGGATGTAATAATATCCTGCTTTGCTGGAGCAATAATAACACGGAATCATGTGGAATTTCACCTTTGAGATGGATATGACCTGCTACACCGCGGGTTGCTGCAAGTTGCCGCAAGCGGTTTTCTTCCGGCCCTTTTCCGCATAATACCACACGGATCGCCTGGAATTGTTTTTGCAACCCGGCCACTGCCTCGATCAAAAGATCGTATTGCTTCAGCGGGGTAAGCGAACCGCAGCCAATGATATCGATCGATCGTTCCGGATGTACCTGCTGAAATTGAAGTGTATCGATCCCGTTGGGAATAACCCGCACATTCTTCACAGCATAATGGAGTTGCAATTGCCTCATGCAGCTTTCAGATACTGCTGCCAGTTGTATCTTTTGCATCGGTAACCAGTTTGCATAACGGTTACCCGCTTTTGCATCCTGTCCCAGAACCCAGGTAACATGCGGAAGATGGAGCCATTTTGCAAAATGGTACCCCGCAAAAGCACATTCGCCCAGCCAGAAACTGAGTATGCCGATACAATCGTTGCCGCGTAATATTTTTTTAGTGATGCGCCAGGCAGATAGCCAGGTGAAGATCCTTTGCAATCCACCCCGGTTTCGGCCGTTTAAAGGATATACAGCTATCCCGTTCCATTGATATGGCTCACTCCGATATGGGTATTGGAAACCCAACACAACAGGTTGAAGGCCGGGATATTCGCGGAGTATGCAGCGCAGCAAGGATTGCTGTGCAGGTAAACAGGCCGAATCAGCCTCATCTTTCGGAAAACCGGGGCTGAAAACCAGTATGATCTTTTGTTTCTTGAAACGATGCATGAACATGATGACAGCTGTACGGAAGAACAGCGACACTGGTTTCTTTGCTATGGATTTGAACCGGTGTTTTTCTCTCTGAAAAAGGGTGATTATCCCAGGGTTTCAATAATGGTTTCAGGATAATTTAGTGCCCAGATGCTACCCGGTAAAAGCGGTGCTGTTAAGGTGGGAGTAACCTGCAAAACACAACAGCAAACGGTTTTACCCCTTCGGCATTTAATTTCCGGTTTCCTATGCTGAAGCAATTATTTTTTTTAGTTGATACGGGCATGAAGGGGCGATACGTCGTCCCTTCTTTTTTGCACCCGGCTTTCCGTGGAATTTCCCTTCAGTTTATGTGGAATACACGGGTTAGCAATATGCCGAATTCCGTAACTTTGCTTTCAAATCGTTATATTTAATATCTATTCAAAAGAGAAAAAGAATGAGAATTCTGATTGCAGATGATCACACATTGATTAGAGAGGGTTTGAGAAAGATCCTGGTTGAGTCTTTTCCTTTTGCCGATATTCATGACGTATCCGATTCTGCCGACCTGCTGAAAAAAGCGATCCAGGAAAAATGGGACATCATTATCTCTGATATCAGCATGCCGGGCTACTCCGGTATCGAGATCCTGAAACAGATCAAAGAAAATGCACCTGACACACCGGTACTGATGCTCAGTATGCATGCCCCTGAACAATATGCCGTGCGTTCATTAAAAGCAGGTGCATCCGGTTATCTTACAAAAGAAAGTGCCCCTTATGAACTGGTGAAAGCCGTACAGCAAATATTGAGCGGCCGTAAGTACATCACCAGCGAAGTGGCCGAAGTACTGGCGGGTTCGATTGAACAGAACAATACCCAGGCCCCGCACGAGCAGTTATCCGACAGGGAGTTTGAAGTATTCAAAATGATCGTACAGGGAAAAAGTATTTCCGCTATCGGCGAGATATTATCGCTTAATGTGAACACAATCAGCACTTACCGTTCAAGGATCATGGAAAAAATGCATCTCCAGAACAATGCCGATCTCGTTAAATACGCGATCATGAATAATATTATTTAGACCGGTTTTTTGTTTTGTAGGATAAATACTACCCAGTAAGACTGAATCACTATTTGAAAAGCCCTGTATAAGGGCTTTCTTTGTATACAGCAGTGAGTGCTTTACAAGCAACTGCATTTTTTCATTTATCCTTTGAATTTCCACATAGTTACCGGTTGCTCGCCATATTTTCAGCAAGATATTTTCCTATAAAAACCAAGGACAGAAGCTAAAAGCTTTGCAGCGAAAGTTGCGAAGCTTTTTTGCTTTTATCAATATTCGGTTGATATTTTCTTTGCCGGTAGTGGTGAAACTACACAAGCTTTGTATTCATTATTACAAAATGGTTTTGCACCTGAATTTATCTTCGGTGATATATTTTATTCCTGATGAGACCTAAAGGATTGAAGGTTCTATTGGTGGATGATACTGTGATGATATTGCAAAGATTACAGTCATTATTATCCGAAGTAAAACAAGTAAGCAGTACAGAATCGGTTACAAGCGCTGAAGAGGCATTGGTACTGATGGAAGGTTACCAGCCGGATGTAATGGTACTTGATATCAATATGCCGGGTATGAGCGGTATTGATATGCTGCGTAAACTGAATTTCCATGAAATGATCAAGCCGGTGGTGATCATGCTCACCAACAATACGTTTGCCGGTTACCGCGATGAATGTATGCGGCTGGGAGCCGATTATTTTCTTGATAAGTCGCGTGATTTCGGAATGATCCCGACGATCGTTGAGAAAGTTACCCAAAAACAGGCGATCAGTTTTTAACCTTCTCAGATCCCCAATACCTGTTTGAGCTTTGCATACCCCGATTTGCTGACGGGCAGTTTTACACCAATACTTAATACGGCGAGATGGCTGTCTTTCTCATATGGATCAATCCGTGAGATCAGTTGTATATTGATGATATAAGAGCGGTGGATACGGATAAAATTCTGTTCATCCAGCGTTTCCTCAAAATACCCCATTGTTTTGTTCTTCAGGAAACAACCATCTGTTGTGTGGATCTTTACATAATCATCAGCCGCCTCCAGGTACCGGATCTGCGCCGTTGGAATGATCTTGATTTTTGCATTGTCTTTTACCACCACCCGGTTGTTTTGTGCGGGAGTGAGGCCAGCGGCATCCAGTAATTTCTGCGTTTCCGCTGTTCTTTGCTGCGGGTTCTGTTGCTGCCATTTCTGCAGTGCTTTATCAAAACGTTCTTTGCTGAAGGGTTTTAAAAGATAATCCACTGCGTGCGATTCAAATGCTTTGATGGCGTATTCTTCAAAAGCGGTTGTAAAGATCACGGCCGGTGGCTGTTCGATCAGTTCCAGCATTTCGAAGCCATTGATCTTGGGCATTTGTATATCCAGAAAAATAAGATCGGGCCTGTGCTGCTGTATGGCTTTGATTCCCTCAAAACCATCATTACATTCCTGCACCACTTTAATAGAAGGCCAGGCCGAGAGGTATTCTTTTACAATGCTCCTCGCGAGTTCTTCGTCGTCAATGATGATTGCTTTCATATAAATATTGCGGTATCCGGATATGGGTGATGAATCTGTTGTCTTTTTTTTCTGTTACCAGCAGGTCGTTCCTTGCAAACAGAAGGTACAATCTTCTCCTGATCGAAACCAGGCCAAAACCAGTGCCCTGTGTGCTTACCGACGTGGCCTCATCAAATGGATTGGTTACGGTGATGAACAGGTCTTTGTCAGCGATCCCTGCTTCAATCCGGATCATGACCATTTCTGTTGTATCATATAAACCGAATTTGATCGCATTCTCCACCACGGGTTGCAGCAGAAGTGAAGGTAAACGCAGCATTGAAGCATTCCCGCTGACCATGATCTCAGTTTGCAGCCTCCGGCCAAATCTCACTTTCTCTATATCAAGATATAAACCGAGGTGGTGCAGTTCTTCTTCCAGGCTTACATGCTGGTGATTGTCGCGTTTAAGTGTGCCGCGCAGAAAATCGGAGAGCTGCTGTATCATATGCCTTGCCTTCTCAGGCTGGCTGCCGGCCAGCGCGCTGATAGAGTTAAGGCTGTTAAACAGGAAATGCGGTTGCAGTTGCTGCCTGAGTTTTGATAGTTCGGCATCTTTGGTCATTTGCTCAGCCTCTTCTTTTCGTTTGTCTGCTGCCTGTTGTTCCCGCAGTGTGTACCATAGTAAACCGATGATGGCCATACAGCCCGTCATCAGGAACCCGATCACAAAACGGATATAAAGCGAGCGCTCAAGAAATACGGTGTATCCCGGATCGTTTTTAAAAAAAATATGCAGGATACTTTTTACAGCAAAGAGCCAGATGGCGCTGATCACAACACTGGTGATGAGTATATACCAGTACCGCTCTTTCTGCGGCAGGTAAAATTTCATATTATTGGTGATAAGCAAACAGGCACCCGCAAGCAGGATATTGCAGACAAAACTGTCGGTGATGCTTATGGTTGAATCAAACCCATAACTGCTGATCACGAGCCATTGTACGAAAATCCATACCATCCACCAGCTCAGAAAACTGATCCGGAATTTTGATGCGGTGGTAACGGGTTGTATCATGCTTCGATCGTCTGGAGGAATTGTTGTGTGCAGCGTTCCGACAAATATCCGGCTTTTACATGTACAGTATGCTGGAAACGGTCGCCGTTCTCTTCCTCATAAATCCGCGAATACACTTCTGCACCATCGGTTAGCTGTTCCAGTTTGTGTAATTCGGTAACGTTTACAAATTTCCACTGTACGGGCTGGTTTGACTGGTTGCTGAAACAATCCTGTTCTTTTTCGCCGATGCGCTGCGCTTTGTTAAATGCATGCAGTTCATCTTCTGCAAAGATCAGCCGCAGTTGCTCGTCAAACTGGGCCAGGTGCTCACCATCGCCGCAGATGATCCGGTAAACGAGTTTGGCAAGGTACCAGGTCATGGGGTAATTAAGAATTTAGAATTAAAAATTAAGAATTAAGAATTGGGATTTCTGAAATAACCTTACCAGTAGCACAATACCATTTTGTTCTGCAAAGTTTTACTCACCATTCACCATTCACCATTCACCATTCACCATTCACCACTCACCACTCAAAAACTCCGGATCTCAATGCCGCCGAAAATACTTGTCCCCCGGAGGATGAGGATTTTATTGGGATCGAATGTACCGGGCTGAACTGGTCGTTTGTCTTCGATCCCTGCAAAAATGGCGATCCCTTCCGTCCTGATTTCCCAATGCGGTGGTACCACGAGTTTGGTGCCACCAAAAAGCTGGATGATCTCGATCGATATGGGGCCGGTAATGTCTGCCTGGCTGAGATTGTATTCGGCACCGCCCATAAAACAAAGGATTTCGCCCCCTTTGAAATTTTTAGAAGTGATCACTTTTTTCACTCCACCGAAAATCGATGCACTGTCGATCATATCTTCTTTTGAAATCGTTTCAGGGCCACCACCGAAACCATCGCTCATTTTTTCACCCATCCGCATCCATCTTTCCCTGCGATGGCGGCGGTACCATTTTCTTTTGGGGCGGAATATAAATAACAGGCCCAGCGCCAGGAAAAGTACCGGCCAGAAGAAACGTTGCAGGTCGAGGTTGGTCACTACTTCATTCCAGAGAAAAAACAATCCCACCAAAGTGATGATGATCCAGGAATGATCCCGGAAACGGTGTTTAAAACCGGAGATCAGTCCGATAATAATTAAAATCATCGGCCAGGTAAACAGCCATCCCGGTAAACCGGCACCCATTTTATCAAGAAATAATGCGCCGCCGACCAGTATAAATATCAAGCCAGTCCAGAAACGGTCGTTCCTTTCATCTGTGAACCTGATTTTTTCTTTTTGCCCTTCGTTGAATTCGTTTTCCATTTTGTTTTGATTTGACAGGACAAAACTATTCCGGGAACGAAGCGCTGGCAACTGCTTTTAGGTTACAGGCATTGAGATTCCGGTAAATGGCGGGAAAATGGCGGTAAGCGGATTCAGCCGGGTATTTCACCGCTGTTTTTACTTTGCCATCCGATGAGAACCACACCTGCAATGACCAGCACGGTTCCGAAGATCTGGGCGCCGATGATTTTTTCTCCCAGGAAAAAATGCGCCTGTACGATTGTAGACACAGGGCCGATACTGGTAATGATGGATACATTGTTACTGCCGATCTGTTTCATGCCAACGCTCATCATAAAAGAAGGGGCAACTGTGGCGATCACTGCCAGTGCTATGCTATACCAAACCAGGGTGCCCGACATCGCGATATCCCGGACATTGTGTGTTACAAGAAAATTCAGGAAGATCCCAACGGTGGCGGCCAGCATTGCATAGGCCGTATATCTTGTTACGCCCACCCGCTGAACAAGCCTGCCGGTACCAACGAGGTAAAAGGAATACGTGATGGCGCATAGAAATATCATCAGCGAGCCAAAGAAGAATTTTGGGTTGGAAGTATCCAGTTTGAGTTCTCCGAAATAAGCGATGCCGATGCCGAGATAAGTGAGCACCAACGCCGCCACCTGCACCCGGCCCAGTTTTGTCTTGAACCAGAATGTATTGATCAGTACGGCAAAAGTGGGATAAAGAAAAAGGATCAGTCGTTCCAGCCCGGCCGATACATACTGTAAACCGATAAAATCAAAAAGGCTGCTCAGGTAATAACCCAGTATGCCCATGATGAGTATCCAGAACCAGTCGCGCCGCGATAACGGATATTTATTTTCTTTTTTAGATACCATCCATGCGGCTGCCAGGTAAAAAGGCAATGAAAAAAGCATACGCAGGCTGAGCAAGGTAACCGCATCAACTTTTGTGGCATGAAAAGCCAGTTTTACAAAGATGGCTTTGGTTGAAAAAAAGATAGCTCCCGCCAGGGTAATCAGAAAGCCGGTGAGGGTGATCTTTTTTTCCATGGGAGTAATAGGAGTTCATGGTTCGTGGATCATAGATCATGGATCATAGTTCATGGATCATAGATCATGGTCAGTACAAACAGATAAACCAATAAACGATTCAACTAATAAGCATACCCATGAACCATCCGCCATGAACCATGAACCTTTATTAAGCACTCACATTAAAATCGCGCAGTGCATCGTTAAGGCTTGTTTTCAGATCGGTGCTGGCTTTTCGCTGACCGATGATGAGGGCACAGCTTACATTGTATTCGCCGGCATTGAATTTTTTATGATAACTGCCGGGGATCACCACGCTGCGCGCGGGAACACGGCCTTTGTATTCAACCGGCTCGCTGCCGCTTACGTCAATGATCTTGGTGGATTGTGTGAGTACCACATTTGCACCGAGTACGGCTTCTTTTTCAACGATCACGCCTTCCACCACAATACACCTGCTTCCGATAAAACAACCGTCTTCAATGATTACCGGGCTTGCCTGTAATGGTTCCAGTACCCCTCCGATGCCTACACCGCCACTGAGGTGAACACCTTTCCCGATCTGTGCACAACTGCCCACGGTTGCCCAGGTATCTACCATCGTGCCTTCGTCAACATAGGCGCCGATATTCACATAACTGGGCATCAGCACCACATTTTTTGCGAGATAAGCGCCATAGCGTGCCACGGCATGCGGAACTGCACGTACACCCAATTCTTTATAATTGCTTTTCAGCAGCATTTTATCATAAAATTCAAAAGGGGGTAAGTCCCAGGTCTGCATCTGCTGGATACCAAAATACATAAGGATGGCCTGTTTTACCCATTCATTCACGACCCACCCTTTTTCACCCGGTGAGGCAACACGCAGGCGGCCTTTGTCCACTTCTTCGATCACGGCTCTTACTGCATCGGCATAAACTGTTTCTTTCAAAAGATCCCGGTTGCCCCAGGCTTCCAGTATCTGGTTTTGTAGCGACATGTGCAATTTTTTTGCAAACATACAGTATCGGCCCTTTACGCTGTGGCACTGTTGTCAATGTTCTGTCACAATTTGTAATTTGCGGAAAATGCAACGGTAAAAAATGCTGCCATTCAGTAACGATATTGAATACAGCCTGGAAAAATTGGAAGAGGGCGGATTGATCCTGTATCCCACTGATACGGTGTGGGGTATCGGGTGCGATGCCACTAACCCGGAAGCAGTTGAAAAAGTATACAGGCTGAAAAAAAGACCGGATACAAAGGCATTGATTGTACTGGTGGCGGATGAGCGGGATATCCTGCGCTATGTAACACAGACCGAGTTGCAGATATTTGATTACATCAAAGGCGTGCAAAAGCCCACAACTGTGATTTATGAAGGGGCTGTGGAACTGGCCGAAAACCTGCTGGCACCGGATGGTTCTGTTGCCATCCGCATTTGTGAAGATGAGTTTTGCAGGCACCTGATCAAACGTTTCCGTAAACCCATTGTAAGTACTTCTGCCAATATCAGCGGCTACCCTTCACCGGCATGTTTCAGTGATATTGAACCTACCATCCTGAACGGCGTGGATTATGTGGTTCAATACCGCCAGGAAGAGACTGAGTACCAGAAACCTTCCTCTATTGTAAAATGGGAGAAAGACGGATCGCTCAGCATTATACGCCCCTGAATTGTGTATAAACCTGTGCGAAACTTTTGTTTCCTGTTAATTTGCTGGAACTGAACTTTTTCTTCTTATAGTTATTATAGATCCCGGATAATTATCCCTGCAAAGCTTGTGCGGATAAACCTTTTGTTGTAATTTATAAAAGAATCCGCCACCAATGACCAGACTTGTATTGGATGTACCTGCCGAAAAAATAAGACCGCTCCGAAGGATGCTCCAGCGGATGGGGATCCGTTCATTTACCGAAACCGGCCGTACCAGGCACCATCGCTCTTTACGCCGAAATGCCACTGCGGATACCCTGCATAAAATCGCTTCCAGTTTTATCCTCTTTGATTGGGAATTTTTCAGTAACGAACTCGAATACGAGTAAATGCAACCTGCTGCAATGGATTCTTCTTTAGTTTTGCAGCCATGCAGAAAATCCTGGTGATACAAACGGCTTTTATCGGGGATGTGGTACTTGCCACCGGCCTGCTTGAAACCCTGCACCGGCAATGGCCCGATGCAAAAATCGATTTCCTGGTAAGAAAAGGAAATGAACCACTTTTTACGGATCACCCTTTTTTAAACAGGATACTTTGCTGGGACAAAAAAAAGGAAAAATATAAAAACCTGTTCCTTGTTTTACGCGGGATAAGAAAAGAAAAATATGATCTGCTCATCAATATCCAGCGCTTTGCCGCAAGTGGTTTCCTGGCTGCCTTTTCGGGTGCAAAACAAATCATCGGGTTTGATAAAAACCCTTTCAGCTTCCTGTTTTCCCGTTCGGTAAAACATGTGGTGAGTGAAGGCCCACATGCCTTACATGAAATTGAAAGGAACCATGAACTCATCCGTTCTTATACAACGTTGCCTGCAGGCAAACCGAAACTGTATCCTTCGGCCACAGATATGGAAACGGTTGCAGGTTTGAAACGCGGCCCTTATCTATGCATAGCCCCGGCATCTGTCTGGTTCACCAAACAATTTCCTTCAGACCAATGGGTTTCCTTCCTTGATGCATTATCTCCCTCATTCAAAGTGTATTTGCTGGGTGCGCCCGGCGATAAACCGCTCTGTGATTCGGTTGCTGCATCCACCCGCAATAAAAACATAGAGAACCTTTCGGGAAAACTCAGTTTTTTAGAATCGGCAGCATTGCAAAAAGATGCGGTCATGAATTATGTAAACGATTCAGCGCCTATGCATTTTGCTTCGGCTGTAAATGCACCTGTGGCTGCTGTGTATTGTTCCACCATCCCGGCTTTTGGGTTCGGGCCTTTGTCTGATCAAAGCCATATCATCGAAACAAAAGAAAAACTTTCCTGCAGGCCCTGCGGCTTGCATGGCAAAAAAACCTGCCCGCTGAACCATTTTAACTGTGCGTATAAAATCTCCGTTCAGCAGTTGCTCGAAGTGTTGCCTGCGTAGGCAAACGAAACGGCTTACCTTTACGGCTTCATGGACATAGTTTGTACAGATAAGGAATTAAGGATCCTGGAAAAGATCGCGGATGCAGCCCGGGAATTGCAGGTGCCCTGTTATCTGATCGGTGGTTTTGTGCGCGATAAGATCATCGGCCGGGATACCAAAGATGCAGACATTGTTTGCATCGGTGATGGCATCGCGCTTGCGCACAAAGTGGCCGGTAAATTTTCCCCCAAACCACATGTGGCTTTCTTTAAAAATTTCGGCACGGCACAGATCAAAACCGGTGATTTTGAATTGGAATTCGTAGGGGCAAGAAAAGAGAGCTATCGCCACCAAAGCCGTAAACCGGAAGTGGAGGCCGGAACGATTGAAGACGACCAGAACCGGCGTGATTTTACCATTAATGCACTTGCCATCAGCCTGAACGAACCGGATTATGGCAGGTTGATCGATCCGTTCAACGGGTTGATGGATATTGAAGCAAAATGCATTCAAACCCCGCTCGAGCCCGAACAAACCTTTAGCGACGATCCTTTGCGTATGATGCGGGCTATCCGTTTCGCCACACAACTGGGTTTTACCATCGCCCCAAAAACATTCGACGCGATCGGCGCCAATGCAGACAGGATCCATATCGTATCGCAGGAAAGGATCACGGATGAACTGAACAAAATTATGCTCAGTAAAAAACCATCCGTTGGCTGGGACCTGTTGTTCAGAGCTGGGTTGCTGAAAAAAATATTTCCGCAGATGATCGACCTCTATGGTGCCGAATATGTGGACGGAAAGGGGCATAAGGATAATTTTTACCACACGCTGCAGGTGCTCGATAATATTGCTGCAAACACTAACGACCTCTGGCTGCGCTGGGCTGCATTATTGCATGATATCGGCAAGCCTGCTACCAAAAAATTTGAAGAGGGACATGGCTGGACCTTTCACGGGCATGAAGTAGTGGGGGCGAGGATGGTTCCGAAAATTTTTACAAAGTTGAAATTGCCTTTGAGCGAAAAAATGAAACTGGTGCAGAAACTGGTATTGCTGCATCTGCGGCCCATCAGTTTAACCAAAGAAAATATCACTGACAGTGCCATACGCAGGTTGTTGTTTGATGCAGGCGAAGACATCGACAGCCTGATGCTTTTATGTGAAGCGGATATCACAAGTAAGAACCCTAATAAAGTAAAACGTTACCTGAAAAATTTTGAACTGGTAAGGCAGCGATTGCAGGAAGTGGAAGAGAAAGACAAGATCCGCAACTGGCAGCCGCCGATCACAGGGGAAATGATTATGGCAAAATTCGGGCTGAGCCCGGGCAAACCAGTGGGTATCATCAAAGATGCCATCCGCGAAGCGATACTCGATGGACTTATCCCCAACGAATATGAAGCCGCTCATGCTTTTATGCTGGAAAAGGCTGCCGAACTGAACTTGCGGGCCGTTGAATAAATTGTATTTTCGCAGAAACGGTGCGGAATAAAGTGAATGGTGAATTGTGAATGGTGAATTTGTGTATTAACAATTGATGATTTACGATTCAAGGCTGAAAATTCCTCATTGCCAAACCATACTAAAATCAATACAACCGGATGGCGATTCTTAAATTCAGGATCTATTTAGAAGAAGACGATGCGGTATACAGGGATATCGTGATCAGGCACACACAGCACTTTCAGGAACTACATTTTGCAATTTTGAAAGCTTATGAGTTTGATTCGAAACACAAAGCTACTTTTTACCGCAGCAATGATAACTGGCAGCGTGGCCGTGAGATCAGCTTTGAGCGGTACGATAAACCATATGTGGCGGAGCCCCTGCTGATGTCGGAAGTGACAATTGGCTCTGAGATAAGGGATACCAACCAGAAATTTATTTATGAATACGATTTTGAAAAGCATTGGATATTTCTTGTTGAACTCATCAATGTAAGCAAGGAAGAAAGCAGCAAGATCACCTACCCGGCAATAACGCGTGTTGAAGGAATTGGTCCGCAGCAATACGGCACCAAAAGCCTGCTGGGCGACAAATTTGCCGATGTGGAAGAAAAATACGACCTGGCCGATGCAGCCGAAGGTTTTGGCACCGAAGGCGATTCTGAAAATGATTCGGAAGAGGGGCTGGGCGAAGAACCTGCACAGGAAGAAGATTTTTAGAAATTATTATCCCAACCTGATTATTGTACCTGACCCGGATCGGACTGGGATCCTGTATTATGCCGATCACAAACCCACATACCGTTATCATTGTTGCCGGCCCTACTGCCGTAGGTAAAACTGCTTTTTCGATCGCACTGGCACGCCATTTCAGCACCGAAATTATTTCCGCCGATTCGCGGCAGTGCTACCGCGAAATGAAGATCGGTGTGGCCCGGCCAGCAGATGCAGAACTAGCGGAAGTGCCGCATCATTTTATCGCTTCACATTCGGTTACCGAAGACCTGAACGCCGGGTATTTTGAAAGATATGCACTGGCAAAAGCAGCAGAATTATTTCAACACCACCCTGTCGTGGTAATGACGGGTGGAACGGGGTTATACATCAAAGCTTTTTGTGAAGGTATCGACCCGATGCCCGAAGTGCCCGAAAAGATCCGGCAAGCGGTTATCGCGGAATACGAAACAAAAGGCCTTATCTGGCTGCAGCAGGAGTTAAAACACCGCGATCCCTCATTTTGGGCAGTAGCAGAACAGCAGAACCCGCAACGGCTGATGCGCGCACTCGAAGTATTGAATGCAACCGGGAAATCTATCCTCACTTTCCGGACGGCAAAAAAAACAGAAAGGAATTTCCGTATCGTGAAAGCGGCACTTGAATTGCCCAAAGAACAACTGCATGAACGGATTCACCAGCGCGTGGATGCCATGATGGAGGAGGGGTTACTGGATGAAGTGAAATCATTATTGCCCCACCGTTCACACAACGCCCTGCAAACAGTGGGATACCGCGAGATATTCGATCACCTCGACGGGAAAATCCCGCTGGAAGAAGCTATTGAGCAGGTAAAAACCAATACGCGGCACTACGCCAAACGACAGATGACCTGGTTCCGGAAAGATGCAGAGACGCAGTGGTACCGGCCCAATGAGGCTTCCCTTGAAAAAATCATCGAACAGGCTGCTTCCTGAAACATTTATTGCCGTTCCTGTAATAATTGTGAACCCTCTGTTACAAACGGGAAGAATTCTTTTTTCTTTTCGCATATTGCGGAGGAATCCTTGTAAAAAACATTATTATGAGAAAATGGCTATTTGCCTTCCCGGCATTGCTTTGTGGCAGCATGCTTTGGGCACAGGCGCCCAGGATTGTGTTTGAAAAATACACGCTCCCGAACGGATTAACCGTAATACTTCACCAGGACAGATCGGCACCGGTGGTAGCAGTTTCGGCATTGTACCATGTAGGCTCAAAAAATGAAGACACGGCACGTACAGGTTTCGCCCATTTTTTTGAGCACCTTATGTTTGAAGGAAGTGAATATGTAAAGCGGGGCGATTTTGATAAATACACTTCCAACGCGGGTGGTTACAATAACGCCAATACCACCCAGGATCGCACGTATTATTTTGAATTGTTCCCTAGCAACCAGTTTGCTTTGGGGCTTTGGCTCGAGAGTGAAAGGATGCTGCATGCCAAGATCGAAGAAGTGGGTGTGAATACGCAAAAAGAAGTGGTGAAAGAAGAAAAACGCCAGCGCATCGATAACCAGCCTTACGGCACCATCATTGGTGAAATCTTTAAAAGGGCATTTAAAGTGCATCCGTACCGTTGGCAAACCATCGGCAGCCTTGAACACCTGAGCCGCGCCAAACTCGACGACTTCAAAGATTTCTACAAAACATTTTATGTGCCGGAGAACTGTGTCTTATCGCTTGCTGGGGATATCGATATCCCGCAGGTAAAACAGCAGATCGAAGCCTATTTCGGAACCATACCCAGGGGTACAAAACCAATCCCCCGACCTTCAGTAACCGAGCCGCCATTGGGAGGCGAGGTGAGAGATGTGATTGAAGACAATATACAGTTGCCTGCTGTACTGCAGGCTTATCGCTCACCCAAGCAGGGAAGTGAAGAATATTATGCCTTCAATGTATTATCAACATTGCTGGCAGGCGGTAATTCATCCCGGATGAACAAAGCGATCGTTGATGAAAAACAACTGGCCGTTCAGGCCGGCGCATTCAATTATGCATTGGAAGATGCGGGTTTGTTCATCACCTATGGTATCGCGAATATGGGTGTGAAACCGGAAGACCTCGAGAAAGAAATACAGGCAGTGATCAATGGCGTCAAAGAAAAACTGGTGGATGAACGCGAGTTTACCAAAATAAAAAATAAGATCACCACCGATTTTGTGAACAGGAACGCATCCATGGCAGGTATTGCCGAATCACTGGCGAATTACCAGGTATATTTCGGGGATGCCAACCTGATCAATACCGAAATCAACCGGTACAATAAAGTTACCCGTGAAGACCTGATGCGCGTGGCAAAAAAATACCTCACAAACGATAACCGGGTGGTGTTGTATTATGTGGCCAAAGGAACTAAAAAATAATTGGTAAAGATTCCGATCATTTTCAAACAAACGATATGAAAAAAATACTCTCATATATACTCCTATTCTCACCGGCACTGTTAATGGCGCAGGTGAGTGTCGACAGGTCAAAAGCACCCAAACCTGGCCCGGCGCCTGTGATCAAAGTGGCCGAGCCCGCTTCATTTGTATTGCCCAACGGGTTAAAAGTATTTGTTGTGCAAAACAGCAAACTGCCCCGCGTGTCTGCAACACTTACGATCGACCGCGACGGGATCATAGAAGGTGATAAAGCGGGACTTACCAGTTTGGCAGGTGAACTTTTCCGCCGGGGAACCACTAAAATGACCAAAGCGGTTCTGGATGAAGAAGTGGATTATCTCGGTGCGAACCTCAATACTTCTGCGCTAAGTGTAAGCGGAAGTTCCCTCAAAACAAATTTCCCCAAACTCTTTGCGTTGATGGCTGATGTGGCGCTTCGCCCTTCTTTGCCTGCAGATGAACTGGAGAAGATCCGCAAACAGGAATTGTCGGGCCTGGCACAGGCAAAGGAAGATGCCAATTCCATCGCTTCCAATGTAGTGAACAAACTGGTGTATGGGAAAAACCATCCTTATGGCGATGTGGAAACCGAAGAAACCGTAAAAAGGGTTACACTGGATGATATCCGCAGTTATTATAAAACTTACTGGAAACCGAATATTGCATACCTGATTTTTGTGGGCGACATTACTGCTGCTGAAGCAAAGCAACTCACTGAAACTTATTTTGCCAGCTGGCAAAAGGGAACGATCCCTGAACCCAAATACCCGGTGCCTGCGCCACCTGCAAAAACCTATATCGCACTTGTCGACAGGCCCAGCTCGGTACAGAGTGTGATCAATCTTGTTGCACCGGTACAACTCAAACCTGGCGCACCCGATGCCATCGCTGCATCCGTGATGAACAATATGCTGGGCAATGGTTCATCTGGAAGATTGTATAAGAACCTGCGCGAGCAACATGGGTTTACCTATGGGGCGTATTCGCAGTTGCGTTCAGACAGGCTGATCGGTAATTTCACCGCAAGTGCATCGGTAAGAAATGAAAAAACGGACAGCGCCATCGGGCAGTTCCTGGTTGAGCTGAATAAAATAAGAACCGAAGCGGTTGATGCGGAAGAATTGAATATGACGAAGAATGAAATGAGCGGTGGTTTTGCCCGTTCGCTCGAAAGCCCATCCACCATTGCAAATTTTGCACTCAATGTGGCGCGTTACCACCTCCCGAAAGATTATTACCAGAATTACCTGAAAAACCTGGCTGCAGTGGATGTGAGCAGTGCCAAAGCTATGGCGGAAAAATATGTATTGCCTGCGAATATCCATATCGTGATCGTTGGAAATGTAAAACAGATTGCCAGGGGGCTCGATAAATATGGGGAAGTACATTATTTCGATGTATACGGAAACGAGACAGATGCCCCGGGGGAGAAAAAAGTGGATGCATCTGTTACACCTGAAACGATCCTCAAAAAAGCGGTACAGGCCAGCGGGGGAGAGGAAGCCATTGCGAAGGTAAAAGATGTCACACAAAACGGAACAGCCAGTGTAATGGGGCAGAGCCTTGATTTCTCGGTGAAATATGTATTACCCGGTGGATACCTCCAAACGATCAGTGTCAGTGGTATGACGGTGATGAAACAACTGGCCAAAGCAGGTACTTATTCCGTATCACAACAGGGAATGGAACAGCCTCTGAAAGAGGAAGACAAAGAAGAACTTGATGAGGCCGCAGCCGTTTTCCCGGAATCATATATGCTCAAAAAAGGCGGGTATCGTTTTTCAGTAAAAGGGATCGAACCCGTGGAAGGGAAAGATGCCTATAATATCGAGATCACTTCTCCCAAGGGCAGGGTGTTTAATTATTACTACGATCTTACCAGCGGTTTGCGGGTAAAAGAATCAAAAACCGTTGAATCACCCACAGGAAAAATAACTACGGGTACCAGTCTCCTGAATTATAAAACCATCAATGGCGTGATGCTTCCCGGAAAACTCATCGTGGATGCAGGACAGGTAAAGATCAATATCGAGATCACAGATACCAAAATAAACCAGGGATTAAAACCGGACGACCTGAAATAAATCAGTATGTATATAACAACAAAGGCGATGATAATGATTCATCGCCTTTTTTGTTTGCAAAACAGTTGATCAGAATTTGAATCCGAATGTCATCATCGCCACGCCCCTGTTACCTCCCTGTTCTGCAAATGTATTGGGCTTGTCATTCAGGTGATAGGCGAACTGTGCGTCTTTATTGAATGAATGAGAATAGGTAAGATCGATAAAGATCCCATGGTCGCGGTAACCGATACCGCCACTGGCGATGATACGGTCGGCCTTGATATTGGCATCGGCATAAGGGCTGCCATAATAAGCGCCGCCCAGCCTGAACATGATCGTATGCAGTTTTAATTCGCCACCAAGCCGGAGATTGATATTCCCTTTGTATGTGTCTTTAATCACACTGTTTAAAGTGTTGTAATAATCTTTTAAAGCATCATCTGTTTTATCTGCAGCAGAAAAACGGGCACCACGGTAATTCACGTATTCAACATCGGCGCTGAGGAAGGCCCTTTGTCTTCGCGTATCACTGATCTCCCTGAAAACATAGCTTGCACTCACAATGGCCCTCCAGGGGGTGATCATATCATACTTGCGTTTACCGGGATTGCCGCTGTTCAACTGGTTACTGGTAGCAGTGCGGATGCCGGCATAGGTTTCTGTATTCGCGGTGATGGATGAACTGATCTCATCCGTAAATGCAATAAACTGTGGTGTATGCACGGCAAACCCAATACGCCAGTACTCGACAGGCTTATAGATCATTCCAAGTTTAGCGCCGATACCGATACCGGTAGAAGAAAAGTTTTCTTTGTATTCAAAAGATTTGAACTGGTTATTCGGGTTGTTCGTAGCATCGGTTTCACTGTAGGTAATATCGCGCTGGTAGCGGATAACCGGGATGGTAACACTGCCCCCGACATACATTTTATCGGCCATATTGCCCGCAAGCCCCAAAGCGATCTCGTGGTAACCGCCACGCGTAACAGCATCGTACGACTGGTTCACACCGCTTGAAATGGGTACAAGGCTCTGGTAACCGGCAACACTTCCGCCCGGGCCGCGCACCGTATCGATCAGGAAAGTGCGGAATGCCAGTGAGGAACCAAAAATATAATTACTTAACGCTGCATTGGTATCTGCACGGTCTTTGATCAGTTCTTCAAGATATTGTTCTGTGAAAGAGCTGAAATTATTAAAGCCTTTGAACTGAACATGGTTATTGTAATTCGCCAGTTCGTTGATGGAAATTGCAAACGCGCTGCTGGTCCATTTGTTTTGCGGGTTATAGGCAGAAGCCAGGATCACACCAGTGGCGCCGTAATTAAAATTGCTTTTGCTGTTGCTCGTATCGCTGCCACGGTAACGGAATTTATTATTGTTCATCGCGAATCCGGGACTGATCACAAATTCATTGGTTTTAAACAAACCGATACCTGCAGGGTTAACATGGTTTGCAGTGATGTCGCCACCCAGTGATCCCATCACGCCACCGGTAGCCATATTGCGCCCCGTACCGTTTTGTGTAAACCAGGCAGTACGCAATGCATCGTCGGGTAATTGCGAAAATGCGGCAAATGAGATTAAACAAAATATGCTGAGTAAAAACTGTTTCATAAAATCGTTTTGGATAATGAAAATCTCACAAGGCTATTGCCCTGCTGTGCATTCCGGTAATCATACTGGTTCAGTTAACCGCGGCCGCCCCTTCCGGTAGAAGTGCTGGTCCCCGTACTTTTAAATCCGCCGCTGTTACCTCCTGCATTGCTGTTGGTGCTGGCAGGTTGTGGAGTGGTGCTGCTGTTATTGGTACTCGTATTATTAAAAGTCCGCACTGGTCTGTCGAAACTGCTGGTAGTACCGTTGTTCGCAGAAGTGGTGAATACACGTTTCAGCAGGTTGCCGAAACTGGGGTTATTGGCACTGGGAACAAATGCCCCTGTTTTTGGATCTTTATAACCGTAGTTACTGTTGTTATAGTCTTTATTGCGATAGGCTGTTGCCAAACTGCCTGCTGTATAACCGGGATTGCTTTTCACAGGGATCGATCCGTAATAATTTACAAGTGTATAAACCGGGCTGCTCCATCCCCAGCCATAGCTACCGGGATAATAAATATTGCCGTAGGTAAGCCCGAATGCCGGGTTCCAATATGGATTCAGCGTATTGTAATAATTATAATTGTACGATCCGAAATCGTAACGGCTGTCGTACCAGTAATTAAAATCATCCAGGCTGCCCCAGCGGTAACGGTTCGCTACTTTCATTCTCAGGTACCTGTCATCAATGCTGGTCAGGTAATCCCGGTATTGAGCCTGCTGCTCCTGGCGGTTCCGTTCATCTCGCACGGTTTCTTCTCTTTCCCTGCCGGGAGAATAATATACATCGTCTGGTGTTTGCCCCGTTTTAAAGGCAGTGGAACAACTGCTCAGAAGACCTAAACCCAATACCGAAAGTAGGTAAGCCTGTTTCATAGTGAGACGATTAAGGATTGATAAAATGAAGTTACATACATTTGCGCTGCTATAACAGCGTCTTACAATCATGTGACAAAACCTTTGCCAACAAACAATTGTAAGTGAATTTAATATGTTAAAGAAATCATAAAGTAAGATGGGTAAAGAAATCACATCGAGGGCTCAGGATTATTCTCAATGGTACAACGACCTCGTGATAAAGGGAAGCCTTGCCGATTACAGTGCGGTAAGGGGTTGTATGGTCATCAAGCCCTATGGATTTGCATTATGGGAAAACATGCGCGATGTGATGGACAGGATGTTCAAGGAAACCGGTCACCAGAATGCCTATTTTCCATTATTTGTTCCCAAAAGCCTTTTTGAGGCCGAAGAAAAAAATGCCGAAGGTTTTGCCAAGGAGTGTGCTGTTGTCACACACTATCGTTTAAAAGGCGATCCCAACAATAAAGGAAAACTCATCGTTGATCCCGAAGCAAAACTGGAAGAGGAACTCGTGGTTCGCCCCACCAGCGAAGCGATCATCTGGAATACCTATAAAGGATGGATACAGTCTTACCGCGACCTTCCGATCCTTGTAAACCAATGGGCCAATGTGGTTCGATGGGAAATGCGTACGCGTTTATTCCTCCGTACCGCAGAATTTCTCTGGCAGGAAGGCCACACGGCCCATGCAACGGCAGCAGAAGCGGTGGAAGAAACCAGGAAAATGCTGGATGTATATGCTGATTTCGTGGAGAACTGGATGGCATTACCCGTGATCAAAGGTGTGAAAAGCCCGAACGAACGTTTTGCCGGAGCCGAAGATACCTATTGCATCGAGGCATTGATGCAGGATGGGAAAGCATTGCAGGCAGGCACTTCCCATTTTCTCGGGCAGAATTTTGCCAAAGCCTTTGATGTAAAATTCACCGACCGGGATAATAAGCTCGATTATGTATGGGCCACCAGCTGGGGCGTAAGTACACGCCTGATCGGTGCATTGGTGATGGCGCACAGTGACGATGACGGGTTGATCCTTCCGCCAAAGATCGCACCGGTGCAGGTGGTGATCGTCCCGATTTATAAAGGGGAGGAACAGAAAGCGCCGATCGATGCAAAAGTGAAACAGATCATGCAAAACCTCAAAGCACTGGGCGTTACCGTAAAATATGATGATTCGGATAATGCAAGACCCGGATGGAAATTTGCAGAATATGAAATGAAAGGTGTTCCCGTGCGTATGGCCATCGGCGCACGCGACCTCGAGAACAATGTGGTGGAAGTTGCGAGACGGGATACCAAAGAAAAAAAATCTGTTTCACTCGATGGTATCGAACAGTATGTACAACAATTACTGGAAGAGATCCAGGCAAACCTCTATAACAAAGCCCGTCAGTACCGCGACGAGCACATTACAAAAGCGGATAACTGGGATGAGTTTGTAAACCTGCTTGATAACAAAGGCGGTTTTGTTTCCGCACATTGGGATGGAACTGCTGAAACAGAGGAAAAGATCAAAGAACTCAGCAAGGCAACGATCCGTTGTATCCCGCTCGATAACGTGGCAGAAGAAGGCAAATGTATTTTAACAGGAAACCCTTCTGCACAAAGGGTTTTGTTTGCGAGAGCGTATTAAGGGTTAATTGTAAAACAAACACGAAGCCTCCTGTAACGGAGGCTTTTTTATTGCAGAAAAAATGTATATTCCTGTTTCAGTTTACGCTAAATCTATGCACATGGAACCACGTTCGTATCAACTGTCTTTTCATGGGAAGGGATTCGATTTTTTTAAAATCCAGCTGGTCAATCTAATTTTATCGATTGTTACACTCGGTTTATATTATCCCTGGGCCAGGGCAAAAACGCTGAGCTATCTCTATAGCCAGACACGCTTTGAATCACAACCTTTTGTTTTCACCGGAACCGGCGCTGAAATGTTCCGCGGTTTTATCAAAGCTTTTATCTTTATCATTGCGATGTATGTAATACTGATATGCAGCGCATTTTTAGGGGAGGGTGCGCAACAACTGGCTTTGCTTGGCGCATATCTTTTTTTTCTGGCAATGGTTCCATTGATCCTGCATGGTTCTTATAAATACCGTATGGCAAAAACGGTATGGTCTGGTATCCGTTTTGGTTATACAGGCGACAGGAAAGAATTGATTCGTCTTTTTTTAAAAGGGGTATTTTTTACGGTCATCACTTTTGGTATCTATGGGGCATGGTTCAGGATCAATATGCGGAAATACCTCCTGGGCCATGTGCGCATGGGCAATGCCGAATTTACTTACAAAGGAGATGGCGGTGATTTTTTTATCCTGAACCTGAAGGGATACTTCCTGACCCTGTTTACCCTGGGTATTTACTCTTTTTGGTGGCAGCGCGATCTCTTCCGTTATTTTGTTGATAACCTTCGGCTCTCTCATTACGACGAAAAAGTCCGGTTCAGGTCAACGGCCAGCGGTGGCGACTTTGCAGGTTTGCTGATCGTAAATTTTTTGATTATAGTTATTACGCTCGGACTGGGCTATGCCTGGGTTGTTACACGCACCCTTGATTTTGGGATGAAACACATCGCAATTGAAGGAGAAATTGATTTTAATGAACTGGCACAAACACAGGGCGATTATTCGGATGCTACTGCTGCAGATCTTTCTGATTTCTTTGATTTTGGTTTTGTTGTATGAGACACGATCCTACTGCCTTATTATATGACGGTATGAGGTCTTCACCGATACCTGTGCAGGTTTTGTTGCGGGACGCTTTGCTTGTGCTGGTTACTACTGACAACCAGCCATCAAAAGAATATACCTTTTCGTTGGATGAATGCCGTTTGTCTGCCCTGCACGATTCGGTAATGATCTTTCTGCCGGAGAAAGGCACCTATGTCCAGGTATTGGGTTCAGACGCTGCGTACCCGTTGCTGCAATCATTATCCGGGGAAAAATCGACATGGTTTGGCAGACTGATCCGGCAGAAATGGTATATCCTGTTGAGCATTTTATTGATGGTTTGTACGGGGTTATATTTTTTACTGGTTGAACTGGCGCCCAGGTTGGTTGTTCCGATGATTTCTGTTCAACAGGAAACAAAGCTCGGTAACAAATTATATGATATACTTACAACAACAGAACAGGAAAATATCCGTGCCGGAAGGATTATACAAAAATTTGCGGACAAGCTTACACTCAGTAATACATACAGGATACAGGTAACGGTACTTGATAAAGACGAAATGAATGCATTTGCCGTGCCCGGTGGCCATATCGTAATTTATTCGGGTATGCTTAATGTGGTTGATGATCCTGCTTCCCTGGCAGCACTATTATCGCATGAAGCCACCCATATCAATCAGCGCCATACATTAAAAGGGCTCATATCCGGCATTGGGGTATCGGTATTGACTTCTGTTGTTCTCGGCGGTATCGGTGATGCTGACAACCTGTTGTTAAGAAATGCGGCTTCACTGAAACAACTCAGTTTTTCACGCAGCCTGGAAAGAGAAGCCGACAGGAAAGGTATGGAATTGATGCTGACCAATCATATTGATCCTGGCGGGATGAAACACCTGATGGAATTGATGAAGCAGGCATTGAAAGACCAACCCGGAAATATTTCCTTTCTCAGTACACATCCATTAACAGAAGAAAGGATCCAAAACGCGGATCTTTTCCTCAGGGAGCATAAAACCACGACATTTGCTGCCGACTCCAGTTTGATCCAGATCTGGAAAGAGTTGAAAAGAAACTGATGAAACAAAAACCGGTTCCTCCTTTTTTACAGCCTTATCTTGAAGGAAAAGTATTGTTGTTTGATAAACCACTCGACTGGACATCTTTTGATGTGATCAGGAAAATCAGGAACCTGACAAAGATCTCGAAAGTGGGGCATGCAGGTACACTGGATCCGCTGGCAACCGGTTTGCTGATTGTTTGTACGGGCAGCTATACAAAAAAGATCAACGAATACATGGGGATGGAAAAAGAATATACCGGGAGCATCACACTTGGTGCCGTTACACCCACGTATGATCTCGAAAGTGAACCGGAACAGCAAAAAGAGATTTCGCATCTGACAGGCGAAATAATTATCGCAGCCACACAAAAGTTCACAGGAGAAATCCTGCAGACACCCCCCATTCATTCCGCTATCAAACAGGATGGGAAACCGGTGTATCTCGCCGCTCGGAAAGGCATCGACGTAAAATTGGAACCACGCCCTATTACCATCTCCGCATTTGTGATCGAAAAAATAGAAATGCCGCTCGTGTATTTCAGGGTGGTTTGCTCAACCGGAACTTATATCCGAAGCCTTGCAAACGATTTTGGGGCGGCCCTTGGCGTGGGTGGTTATCTCAGCTCTTTGCGCAGAACAAGGATCGGTATTTTTTCTGCAGAAGATGCCATGCGTATCGAGGAATTTGAATCGGAAATAAAAAAAATGCGGCATGCATCAGAAGGGTAGGCCGATGCCAAGCTGCACTGCATAGTTGTTTATTTTTAAACCATTGGGCCGGTTCTCGAACCATTGGAATTTATCGGCCCAGCCATTGTTGTATTGCCGTGCGGGATCTTTCAGCTTATATGCAAAATCAAGCCTGATCAGGAAATACGAAAAATCGATCCGCACACCTGTTCCCACACCAATTGCAAGATCGCGGTATAAATTACTTAATGAAAACTGGGCGGCGGGATCGATACTGCTGGCTTTGAGGTTCCATACATTACCCATATCTGCAAAAAATGCGCTCGATACCTTAATACCTGCTACTGTTGTCAAGGGGAAACGGTACTCGATATTTGCTTCCAGCTGCATATCACCAAACCTGTCGCGATAGGTGGTTGCCGTATCATCACTCGCAATTGACCTGCCAAGCCCCAGTTGCCTTAACCCCCAGGCGCGCATACTGTAGGGGCCGCCTGCAAAAAACTGTTTAAAGAAAGGGAGCGATTTGTCACGAAGTGAATCGGTTCCGTAATTGTACCCCATACCCGCATACGTTCTCCAGGCCAGTTCCGTTTTCCGGAATTTGATGGTTTGGTGATAGTCGGCTTCCAGTTTTATATACCGGTAAATATCATCACGTAATCCCGGGATCAGTCCAAACAAACCGCCTGCTTCTTCAAGCCCCATGTGGAAATAATGCGATTTGTTGGGGTTGCGGGTGTCCGTAAAACTTCTTACAAGCGAAAGGCTCTGGCTCACTACTTTCCCCGAATTGAAAGAAGCCCTTAAAAAAGGATTCGAAACAAATAGATCGCGCAAACCTTTTAAAGTATCGATCGCATATATTTCAACATTCAGGGGTTTATACAGCCATACATTGTTCCCTTTTTTCCATTCATAGCCCCAACTGGCAGTAAGGGAACGTAACTGGTAAAAAGTTCTCCTGTCTACATAAGAACCATTGATCGATACCAGGGTTCTTTTGTTTTCGAGGTTGTTCAGTGCGCGCCAGTTTGTAAAGGGTTGTATGAGTTTTGGAAAAACATAGGTATGCCCGGCATTGATCAGGAATGTTTGCAGCAGGCTGTTGTCGCCACCTGTAAGCAGGTTCAGTTCCACGCCTGCGCGCAAAGTGGTGAGCGATTGTATCGCACTTTTCCATACGTTTTTATTGTTATAACTGAAATTTGTTGAGATACCCCATAAATTACCCAGGCTGAAATCAGCAGTGTTCTTACTTCCTTCAAGGTCTATTGTGAAATTCTGTTTAATGGCAGGTACAAGGAAGAAATATATATCAAGACTATCGTTATCCCGGATCACGGGTCTTGCATCTACCTGTTGCCAGGCACCGATCTGCCCCAGCGTATTGATCGATTTAAAATAATCGCTTTCATTATATAATTTACCCCGGCTCAGAAACGTGTGTTCCCGGAGCGGGCGATAATTAAAAATACCTTTTTTATAGCGCATCGTGATGGTTCTGCGTGTAAACTCAGTAAAGTCCTTTCGTTTCAGCACGCTGTCGGGTATATCCGATAAAGACATTTCAGGGTAGAAATACAGTTTCCCGATATAATACTGCCGAAGGCTTGCCGAATCAACAGCAGGTCGCTTAAAAATAGTAATATCCCATGTGGGGTTTTCTCTCCGGATACGCGCTGCATCCGCAATGATCTGTGCCTGTTTGAACGGATCAAGTGTTAACTGCAGTAACCTGGTATCGGTGGTATCGGCCTCCGCATAAATATCATCCCTGGTAAAACGGTAATACCCGTTTTGCCGGTACAAACCCACCAGCCGGTCAAGCTCGGCACTGATCAGTGCCTTGGTATAGGGTGCCCCTTTTTTCAGGAGTTTATCTTTTTCAGCCGACCTGGTCAGTTTCTGCAGGTTACTATCACGCAGTTCATAGGAAACGGAATCGATCGTGATATTTTTTCCAACATTGATTCCCATTTCCACTTTTACGCGGACCTGGTCGTTCACGGTATCCATTTTTACTGTATCAGTGAAACTGGCATAATAATATCCTTTCGAATTGAGATAGGCGTTCATCAGGTTTACTGACCTGACGATATTATTGGAATCAAATAGCGGTGGGTTCTTGATCTTGTATTTGAAATAAAACTGCTGAACTTTCCGGACCTGTAAACTATCGTCCCAGTATTTACCAAGTTCTTCCGTTAGCTGAATTTTCTCATCTTTGGAGACATTACCTTTAACCGTGATTTTATTATCATACACAAAAGGTTTATTGGGGGGATAATTCCGAACAACCGTCCATTGCAGGAAAGAACAGGAGTTCAGCGTGATCAGCAGGCCACATACAACGATCCAACAATGAACGCGCTTCCTGGAAGAGACAAAATCCATACAGAATGTTAAGCAAGAATGAGCTCAAATATATCCAATCTTTATGCCAGAAAAAACAAAGGCAGGAAACAGGCCTCTTTCTTGCGGAAGGAACCAAGCTTGTGGAAGAATTTATCAAGAGCCCGGTAAAAATCCGCCACATCTATGCGCTTGAAACATGGGCAGCAGCACACCCGGGTATT
>SAIX01000137.1 GCA_004028765.1 Chitinophagaceae bacterium
ATATAGGGATGGCCTTGCTGTGAGGGGAGAACCGGGGTGGAAATGTGGATAAGAAAGGGGGGCGGAGGGGAGAGGTGAGTAGTGAGTGGTGAGTGGTGAATGGGTTCATGGTTCATAGTTCATGGAGGGAACAGATTATTACGGTGAACCAATAAACAAGTAAACCATCAACCCAATAAACTAATAAGTCAAAAAATAGCCCATAATAAGTGGCCGAAATCAACCACTTTATTACGGACTATCTTATTCAACTACTAAACAAATAAACCAATAAACCAGTAAACCAATAAACAACTAAACCAACAAACAATCACCCATCAAAACCTCGCTCCTGCAGGTCTTGGCTTGGGCAATTCTTTACGCGGCAGTTTTTCGTCGCGCTGTGATGCATTGTATACAAATGCGGCAACAATGGTGGCGATCTGTTTCAGGTCATCGGCACTGAGGTGATCATACACATCCATATTGCTGTGGTGGGTACGGGTATCATATTCCATCGGGTCCTGGATAAACTGGAAGCCGGGCAATCCTACGCCATCAAAACTCAGGTGATCCGTACCGCCTGTCGTATTGATCGTAACCGTGGTGGCACCAAGGTCTTTAAAAGGCTCCAGCCATTGGCTGAAGATATTGCGGCAGGCTTCGTTGCCCTGCAGGTAAATACCCCTGATTTTCCCGGTACCATTATCAATATTGAAATAAGACGAGAATTTTTCATGCGCGGGTTTCAGATCCATGGTAACCGGATCAGCAAACGTATTTTTTACATAATTGCGTGAACCCAGCAAACCCTGTTCTTCACCACTCCACAAACCAATGCGGATGGTTCTGCGGTTATTGATGCCGAGCGTTTTTAAAATACGGATCGCCTCCATCATTACAGAAGATCCGGCAGCATTATCCGTAGCACCGGTTCCGGTTTGCCAGGAATCGAGGTGCGCGCCGATCATCACCACTTCGTCTTTCAGTTTGGGATCGGTACCGGGTATTTCAGCGATCACGTTATAGCCATTCAGGTCTTTTTTCTGGAAAGCTGTTTTTACATCCACATCCATTTTTACCGGCGTACCGGAGCGGCTGAGGCGTACGATGGTATTGTAATCTTCCACACCTAATACGATATCAAGAAAATTTTCAGGGTCGGTGCCTTTGTACGCGCCGCCGCCTTGTGCAAAAATGGTTCCATCATGGCTGCGCGGACTGCCATTGCTAAAGATGGCAACGGCTCCTTCCGCTTTAGCCATCTCGCGAAGCAGCGCTGCCACCCGGGCCGCTGTTGCAAAGCCACCGCCCCGGTTACCAAACTGCCTTCTCATCGCTGCGGTATCAACAGGCTGTATTTTAGCTGCAGCCATTTTAGCGAGTTCATCATCTGTAAAACGCTTGGCATCTGCGCCGAAACTTTGTTTGTACGCCATCACCGTATCGAGCAGGATCGCTTTCCCTTTCAATTGCCCGCGGTATGCTTCAAGGGCAATACTGTCTGCCGCTTTTACCAGCAACACTTCCGCATGCTGTAAACCTTTGGTACCGGCCGTCCAGGTTTTCGGGTAAGCAGAAAGTGGTTTATAATAAGGCGCTGTGATTGCCACATAACTTTTCTGCAATTCCCATCCCTTGCCAAATTCGCCCCAGGGTGTAACGGCTGCGTTGGTGAGCCCCCAGCCTGCAAGCGTTTCTTTGGCATAATTTGCCGCACGCATAAAGCCGGGTGAATTGGTAAGCCGGTTGCCGCTTTTATCGGTTAGATTAAAGATGATCTCCATTACATGGGAGTTCTCAAGGCCTTCTTTCCGGATTTTCTGCATCATGGCCTGGTCAATTTTTTCCTGGCCAATCGACATAAAAGGGATTGCGAATGCGAGCAGGGCCGCATAACGGGTTTGCTTTCTCATAGCGTTATTGTTTAAGTTTTGGGGCTCTTAATTTACAGATTCCTTCTCAATTCAACGGGCGTATTATGTGAATGGATGAGTTTACCTTTGCGCCATGCGAAAACTGAGCATGGATGAACTGGGGCGAAAATCGGTGAGCGATTTTAAAGCGGCCGAAAAAATGCCGGTTATGCTGGTGCTCGATAATATCCGCAGCATGCACAATGTAGGTAGCATTTTCCGCTCGGCTGATGCTTTTCTCGTGGCCGGGATCTGTTTATGCGGCTATACCCCGCAACCGCCCCACCGGGATATCCATAAAACAGCCCTCGGTGCAACAGAAACCGTAGACTGGATGCATTTTGCAGATACGATGGATGCGGTAAAAGAACTAAAGCAGCGCGGTTACAGGATTTATGCCATTGAACAGGCAGAGGGCAGTATTCCCCTGCAGCAATTTGAGCAGGTTGCAGAACCGTTAGCGTTGATTTTTGGCAACGAAGTGGAAGGTGTAAATGCCGGGCTATTGCCGCTTTGCGATGGTTGTATCGAAATACCACAATTCGGTATGAAACATTCTCTGAATGTGAGTGTGGCGGCAGGGATTGTTTTGTGGGAGATGACGAGTGCACGGATATCGAACAGTTCATAGTTCATGGTTCATGGTGGATAGTTATAGGTATCATATTTATTTTAGATATGGCTTTCAGGTTTGAAGACTTAAAAATATGGCAGCAGTCTTTCGAATTATCGAATCAGATCGATTTACTAACGCGTGAATTTCCTAAGACAGAATTATATAGTCTTAGCACGCAGTTAAAACGTGCCGCTGATTCAGTTGTTTTGAATATTGCAGAAGGAAGTACCGGTCAATCTGTGCCGGAGTACAAACGATTTTTAAATATGGCATTAAGATCAGGAATAGAAGTTGTTTCCTGTTTATTTATGGCCAAAGCAAGAAACTATATCACAGAAGAGCAGTTCCGGAAATATTATGCCGAGTATGAAGTGTTGTCAAAGATGATCACCAAATTTAAAAACGCTATATAAGGCTTTGTACCAGTAAGAATAATTTATCCACAAGCCATGAACTATGAACCATGAACCAATGACTACCCTCAAAAAATACCTCAGCCTCGTTAAATTCTCCCATACCATTTTTGCGCTGCCCTTTGCATTGATCGGCTTTGTATTGGGTGTTGTACAGGTACGGAAAACCGGTTGGCATGTGCAATTGAGTACAGACAACCAGCCCCAAAGCTGGATAGGTCTTTTCTCAGAGCAGGATTCTCTATTACGGAAATTTTTACTCGTATTTCTTTGCATGGTCACCGCAAGAAGTGCGGCCATGGCATTTAACCGGTATCTCGACAGGCATTTTGATGCAAAAAACCCCAGAACAGCGATCCGTGAAATACCGGCTGGTATCATTTCTCCCAACAGCGCTTTGCGTTTTGTGGTATTGAACTGCGTACTTTTTGTAACTGCCTGTTTTTTGATCAATCCCATCTGTTTTTATCTTTCACCGGTTGCATTGTTTGTGATCCTGTTTTACAGTTATACCAAAAGGTTCACAGCGCTTTGTCATATCGTCCTGGGTATCGGATTATCCCTTGCGCCGATCGGCGCTTATCTTGCCGTAACCGGGCAATTCGAAACACTGCCGCTTCTTTTTTCATTCACCGTCATCTTCTGGGTCAGCGGCTTTGATGTGATCTATGCCCTGCAGGATGTGGAATTCGACCAGTCGCAACAATTATATTCCATTCCCAGTGTACTCGGAAAAACAAAAGCGTTGCGGGTGTCTGAAATATTGCATGTACTCAGTGCGGCTTGTGTGATAGCGGCGGGTTGGTATGGCAATTTTCATTTTATTTACTGGATCGGGATATTTGTTTTCACCGGGATGCTGGTGTACCAGCATTCTATTGTAAAACCCAATGATCTCAGCAAAGTGAATATTGCATTCATGACGGCAAACGGGATCGCCAGCGTGGTTTTTGGTGTATTGGTGATCTCCGACCTGCTTCTCCTGTAAAACGCGGTACATCTCTAAAAAAAATCGTACTTCGTACTTCATATTTCAAACTTATCCATGGCAAGGATCCTCTGCATCGATTATGGCGGCAAACGAACGGGGATTGCAGTAACAGATCCCCTGCAGATCATTGCCACTGCTTTAACCACGATCGATTCGAAAGAACTGATCCCTTTCCTGAAAAAATATTTTGCGGAAGAAGAAGTCGAAAAAATACTGATCGGCGAACCATTGAACCTTGATGATTCGGAAACACATGCCACACCACTGGTAAAAGCGGCCATCGCGAAGATCAAAAAAGAATTTCCTGCTATGCCGCTCGAAACGGTGGATGAACGCTATACTTCCAAAATGGCATCGCGTGCAATGATCGATATGGGCATGAAGAAAAAAGACCGGCGCGTGAAAGGCAATGTAGACCAGATCGCGGCCACCCTTATGTTACAGGAATACCTGCAAAACCGCTGACAAAGCCCATTTGCCCGTTGCGGCCTTTTGCGGTATTTTTGCGCATCTTAAAGTATCGCTGATGATTTTTCCGATCGTGGCCTATGGTGCCGCCGTTTTACGCAAAGTTAGCCAGGAAATTACACCCGCTTATCCAGGACTAGCCACCCTTATCGAAGACATGTGGGAAACCATGTATGCCAGTAATGGCGTGGGCCTTGCCGCTCCGCAGATCAATAAAGATATCCGGTTATTTGTGGTGGATAGCACGCAGATTTTCTCCAATCTTGAAGACGATGAAAAAGGCGTATATCCCGATGCCCCGGGTATCCGCAGTGTATTCATCAATGCAAAAATTGAATCGCTGGATGGAGAGGAGTGGGCCTACAATGAGGGCTGCCTCAGCATCCCGAAAATCAGGGAAGATGTGTACCGTGCTGAAAGCGTTACCATGCGCTTCCAGGATGAACAGTTCAATGAAAAAACAGAAACCTTTCACGGGATAACCGCAAGGGTGATCCTCCATGAATACGACCATATCGAAGGCAAACTGTTTATCGATTACCTCAAACCCTTGCGTAAAAAAATGCTGCAGGGTAAACTGAACGATATCAGCAAAGGAAAAGTTAGTGTGGATTATAAAATGATCTTCCCCAAGTAATGCGAAAACTACTCATCGCTTCCCTTTTGATTTTTTCCCGTGCTGCGGCTCAGGATACAACGGTTCTGATCGATGAGCACCGCTTTACCCTTACCGAAGTGGTGGTACGCAACAATTTTGATTACAAAGCCCTGCTCTCGCAGATCAAAGAAGACACTACTTTTTACAAGGCTTTCCGTAACCTTCGTGTGTTAGGATTCAGCTCGTATAACGATATCAAAATGCTGGATAAGAAGGGCGCTGTTAAAGCGTCTTTATCAAGCAAAACCAGGCAGAACCGTGTGGATGGTTGCCGCACCATGGATGTACTGGAAGAAAATGTAACAGGTGACTTTTACGATTCAAAAGGTAATTACAATTACATGACGCCGGAATTGTATGCCGGGCTTTTTTTTACCAAAGGGAAAATATGCGGGGAGAACAATATCGTAAAAGGCCGTAACCTGAATTTCTCTGACAAAAAGGGATTGGAGAAACACAAGGAGCAGTTGAAAATGTTATTCTTCAATCCCGGTAAAAAAATACCTGGCATCCCGTTTATCGGAGACAAACTTGATCTCTATGATGAGAGCGCACACAAATATTACGATTACCGCCTCGATATCCAGGAATTTCATGGCAACCTCTGTTATGTATTCACGATACAGCCACAGGAAGATAAACAGAAAAGCGACCGCATCGTGGTTGACCAGATGATCACCTGGTTTGATATGAAAACGCTTGAAGTGCTGGCACGCAATTATTCACTCAGTTACAAAGCGGGTGTTTATGATTTTGATGTGAGCATGGAAGTGGAAATGGAAAAATTCAACGGCCTCACCGTTCCTAAAATTTTACGCTATAAAGGAAACTGGGATGTGATCTTCAAAAAAAGGGAAAGGGCTGTTTTCACTGCCACTTTATTTGATTTCAAAAAATAAGAAAGGGCCGAAGAAACGGCCCTTGTTTGATATACCCCCCGGTATATGTTCAACAATGAACTATTTTACAGGCTGTTCAGATACGCGAGTATCTCAGCCAGGCTTTTTACAGTTGGTACGATCGTATAGCTTGTAACAGTGGCTACGCTGCTGATGTCTTTCACACCGAGATAATACGTATCCCCGATCTTGGACAATGAGATCAGCTTGACCGAACTTTTCAAAGGGATTTTCTCCGCAAAGAATGAGCGCGAAGGATAATCACCCTTCAGGTTCACCACGATCTTCCGGTCAGTAAACACAGCAAATACCGCTGTATTCTTGTTTGTATAATTGGGAGACAATATCGCAGTCACTTTAGTTTTCGGCTGTGTACTGTCGATGTACCTGTCTGCCGTTACCCAATGAAAATTCTTTGAATTCAGTTCATACCCGTAGTAGGACGGGATCAAAGGGTTGTTGCTGGTTTTTGACCAGGTAGGAAGATAAGTTGTATCAAAATCGCGGACCCAGGAAAACGCGGTATCAATGCCTTTTACAGGAATGGGATTGTTTTCCCTGCCGTAAAAGGCCTGCATATTGGGTTTGGCCGTATCGATATCATGGAACCTGATCTTGAATGTGCTCCCGTTGATCAGTGACAGCTCTTTATCATCTTTAAAAACACGGATATAAAAACCGCCGCCTGTTTCGAGCAAATATCCACCGGAACTGGTGGTGGGGCGGAACATTTTGATAAAATCCCCTTTTCTCCGCATAGCGATCAGTTCAACCCTTGCATTTCCCTGTGGCACACCGGATGATCCCGGGCCGATACAGGAATTGCCTTTGAATTCGATCTCGAGACTGTCGCCATAATGCAGTTTGCCGCCATTTACCACATCAAAAGAATCGATATATACCCTTGGGAAAAGGTCATCGAACAAATCGTGAACGGCAGCAGTGGATGGGAGATTTTTTACCCAAACCGTATCATTCAACGGGTGGTTATTGTACGTGGTGAAATTATCCGACAATTCCTTTTTACAGGCTGTGAAGAGGAGGGATATCGCCACAAAAACCGTTATGGATAAAATTCGCTTCATTCCTTGTTATGATAGATACGCTTTGGTTTGTTTTTGTTGCCTGTTGTTTATTTCCGGTTCAGGTTTAAGCGGAGGCCGATCGATAAACCGCCCAGGCTGAATTTTTGCTGGTATTTCGATTGCCCCGTGGTCATATTTGACAGGTTATACCTGAAATAGGGTTCTGCAAATACAGCCATATCCTCACCTAATTTTTTAATTACACTGATACTGCCCACCAGCCCCATACCGATATTCGTTCGGTAAACGCCATTGCCGTTTTTATTCAGTGTTACGGGTGCCAGTGAACTGTCGAGCAGCACACCCTGGTACCAGCTGCTGATATTAAATACCACCCCGGCATTGATACCGATCTTGATATCGTCGTTGCCAAACTGGTAGCCTACCGTTAAAGGGATATCGATCGTGCGAAAATGATTGTACACGGTATTGGTACGATAGCCCGCCGTTTGCACCACGCTGGTATCCTGCACCACAACCGTATCACCCGGCGCACGGATGATGGTCCGCACAGTTACCACGGTGGTGGTTTTTACTTCGTTCTCGGTGCGGTATGTATATTTCTGGTTGATCTGTGAATACTGTACACCTCCTTTCAGGATGATATTATCCGTAATAGGTTTTACAAGACGCAAACCGGCTGTATACCCCATCTGCATACTTTCGGCACTGTCTTTTTTCAGCAGGAATAATGGGGTTGCTGATACATTGCTGAATGATTTAAATGGTACATCCGGGGATGCATATGCTTCGAGGAACCAGTCGGTGTTCCGGTTTTTATTATCTGCCGGGCAGATGATGATATTCCGGAACTGTGCAGTATGGTTCAGGGTGGATAATTTTTTATCCTCAAGACTTTGTATTGTTCCGTACCCGTTCAATGCCGATGGCACCGTAAAGCCATTCAGGCGAAGGCGCTGCGGATAATTCTCCACGGAAAGATCTTCTGCTGTAACTATTGTGGCATCCTCCTGTTTTCCGAAAACACCCAGTGGGTTTTGTGCAAGTGTTTTGTCCAGATCTGACTGCGGACGAAGATTATCCAGTCCTTTTTTCCGGCGGATGCCGGTTACACTTGCCCCATTCAGTACACCGCTATTCAATTCGTCACTTTGCTTACCAATAACAGGGGGCAGATTTTTCTGCGGCGGAGTAACAGATGCACTGGTATTGAAACCATTGCCTGTTGTTGCATCCGGTGCCACGGTGCTTGCTTTTGTATTTGCATCAGCAGGTGCGGAAGAAATACTGTTGTTTCCGGTATTGGCTTCGGTATTGGCAGACTGGCCGTCAGCGGCATTCTGATGATTGCCAGTGCCCGGCTGAAGCGGGGTAACAACTGTATGATCATTGGCAGAAGAGGGTGCCCCGCTCTGCAATGTTTCGTGGAACGAGGTACGGTTAAAATAAAAATACCCGCCGATCGCCCCGGCTGTTAACAAGCCAAGAATCAGGATAGCTGCTGCGGGATAACGGAACCACCAGAAGATCACTTTGTCATCGTCTTCCTCTTCCGGCATGATCTTTTCCCATAAGCCTGCGGGAACAGGTGCTTCGGCACCTTTCAGTTTATCTGCTACGAAATTGTCGAACTGTCCATCGCTTATCTTATCCCATAATCCTGCAGGAACTGCAGTGGTAACATCCTGTAATTTTCCAGAAACAAAATCGTCAAACTGTCCATCTGCGATCTTATCCCAAATACCAGCGGGAACAGGGGCTTCTGTATTTTCAAAACGGTCGGCCACAAAACCATCAAACTGCCCGTCGGTGATTTTATCCCACAAACCAGCAGGAACGGGTGCTTCGCTTTCTTCAAAGCTGTCTGCAACAAAATGGTCAAAAAGTTTATCGTTTATTTTGCCCCAGGTGGCATCCGCATCGGGAAGCGGGGAGGAGGCATCTTTGAGTTTGCTGCCCACGAACTGGTCAAACTGACCTTCAACAACTTTCTCCCACAAATGTGCGGGTACAGGCACGGCATGGTCTCTGAATTTGTCGTTGAAAAAATGGTCAAATTGAGTATCGTTCATTCTATACAGCAACTTTTTGCAGTTGTAGGATTTGTTGTTGCAGCATCTTCCGCGCCTTTACCAACTGGCTGCGGCTGGTGCCGGGTTGAATATTCAGCATATCAGCAATCTCTTCATGGCTATAACCTTCCACCACGTTCAGGTTAAATACCATCCGGTATCCCTCGGGTAACTGGCTGATCAGTCTCATAAGGTCGGCTTCTCCCAGGTGCGAATAAGCCTGGGCATCTATCTGCGGGGTATTGGCGCTGTTATCGTCAATGTCCTTGAAATGCATTTTCTTTTTTTCCAGGTGCCGAATGGCGGTATTTACAACAATGCGCCGGATCCAGCCTTCAAAAGCCCCCTCAAACTTAAACTGCACGATGTACTGGAACACTTTTACAAAGGCATCCTGCAGCATGTCCTCGGCTTCCATCGCATCGTTGGCATACCTCAAACATACGCTCATCATCTTACCGGCATACCTGTCGAAAAGCATGCGCTGGTAGCGGGCTTCCTTCCGGATACAGCCCTGGATTAAATCGTACTCTTCCGTCAAAGGGGTGAGTTTTTGGTAGTTTGGTAATGAATAGATACCTGGGCAAGTTAAACCGTTGCCCTGAGCAGCTACTTTTTCAAGGGAAAATTAATAAAAATCCCGCGGGGATCGCCCGCGGGATCGAATATTTAACCCTTTTACAATCAAACTTTTAAAAACTGATCGTGGATATAATCGACTACGGCGGGTAAATTCCCCTTTTCCCGGTAAACCGCTAACTGCCTGTCGGCACCGGTTCCGGTTTCGAAGATCTTTGCCACATGGTTGATTACGTGCCGGCTGCCGAGTTCATCCACCACATCATCCACAAAATCGAGGAGCTCATAAATCAGGGAGCGGGTATTTACTTCGGTTTCCTTGCCAAAATCGATCAGGGTCCCGTCGATACCGTAGCGGCTGGCCCTCCATTTGTTCTCATTGATGAGTGAGCGCTGGTAGATCATGAAATTGAGGTTCTGACTGCGCAGCTTATAGATTTTGGCACAAATGGCCTGGAACAATGCAGCGATGGTCATGGTTTCCATGATCGTCATCGGTACATCGCAGATCCTGAATTCAACGGTATTGAAAAAAGGATGTACACGAAGGTCCCACCATATTTTCTTGGCGTTATCGATGCAATTGGTTTTGATCAGCAGGTTCACATAATTCTCATACGCTTCGATATTTTCGAAATAATCCGGGATACCTGTGCGCGGGAATTTATCAAACACTTTTGTACGGAAAGATTTGTACCCGGTATCGCGCCCCTCCCAGAAAGGGGAATTGGTGCTGAGGGCATACACATGCGGCAGAAAGTAACGGGCTGTATTGGCGATATGAATGGCCATTCGCCGATCCATCATACCCACATGCACATGTAAACCGAAGATGAGGTTGCTTCTTGCCGCTTCCTGCAGTTCGTTTACGATCTCGTTGTAACGTACATGGTCGGTGATAAGCTGTGTTTCCCAGTGACTGAAGGGATGCGTGCCCGATGCCCCGATCCAGAACCCAAGATCGCCGCCGATCTGGTGGATATTCCCCCGCAAAGAAGCCACATCTTTAAATGCCTCTTCAATATCGGCACAGATATCCGTACCCACTTCCACCACGGCCTGGTGCATTTCAGCTTTTACCTTGTCTTTTAAAACTTTTTGCCCTTCCTGGACAATGCGCTGTTCATGACTTTTTAATTCCCTGGTTACGGGGTCGAGTACCATGTACTCTTCTTCCACACCCAGGGTAAAACATTTGTAATCGATATTTCCCATAGCAGCAGTTGCTTTTCTTCAAAGTCTGGAGTTTGGAATCAGGAGTTTGGGGTAGGGAATGAGATACTCACCACTCACCACTGCCCACTCACAAATCCTAAAACAATTTCTTACCTGCACTTCCTCTCTTTATGTATTCGCCCCAGGTGAGGTTGTCTTTGCCATCTTCCTGTGCCTGTGCTTTTTCAATCGCGAATGTGGCAGCAGTTTCCACCACCCAGTCGAAATTTTCCTGCCCCACACTTTTAATATCCGCATCCGGTGCAGGATTGCAGAAATCGATCGCATAAGGAACCCCATCGCGCAGCGCGAGTTCAACGGTATTAAAATCGTACCCGAGATACTGGTTGATGCGGAGCACGATATCGGTCATCTGTTTGAGGCGTTCTTCGGAAGGACTAAAATCGGCTACATACCGCAGGTGGTGCGGGTTGCGGGGCTCATAAGGCATGATGCGCACATATTTTCCGCCGATACAGTAACAGCGATAATATTCTTCAAAAATAATTTCCTCCTGTAAGAGCATAACGAGTTGCTGGGTTTCGGCATGTTTCTCAAAGAAATCATCCATGCTCACCAGTTTATACACGTTCTTCCATCCGCCGCCTGCAAAAGGTTTCATGTATGCCGGGAAACCCACATAGTTAAAAATGCCTTCCCAGTCGAGCGGGTAAGCAAGGTTACTGAACGATTGATCAGAAGTATCCGGCGGCAATTCCCTTGAAGGAAGGATCACGGTTTTGGGTACAGGCACATCGATTTTAGTGGCGAGACAGTTATTAAAAAATTTTTCATCTGCACTCCACCAGAAAGGGTTATTGATCACAGCCGTGCCGCAGAGAGCCGCATTTTTCAGATAGGCGCGGTAGAAGGGGATATCCTGGCTGATCCTGTCGATGATCACGGAATAACCACTGGGTTCTCCCTGCATCACTTTGTCGATGCGCACAGGCTCAGCTACGATGCCCGGAATATTTTTGCTGTTTACCCGCTCCACGAAAGCCATGGGGAAACTTCTTTCCTGTCCGAACAGGATACCGATCTTTTTCATAAGTAATTGTTTGGTGGTTAGGAGAACTGGATAGGGGATTTGTTTTCAATTTAGGAAAACCCGGTGGAAAAAAGAAAACAGGAAAAAGATTTCACAGGTCTTGTTATTTCGATGCACATTGTTTAAGTGATTCCACTATTTTTGAAACCATGGCTGAAACAAAGAACACCGGGCTTAGCGCCATCGCAGTGGAACAGGTTACCCTTTACTCCGAATACCTTGAAAGGGATGTGATGATCGATCTCTATCTTCCTTTGGCCTCATATCATAACGGGCAACTGCCTTTGCTTCTGATCAACGACGGGCAGGATCTTCCCAAAATGCGTTTTGATGAAATGCTGGATGAACTGATCAGCACAGAAGCCATCGAACCATTGGTTTGTATCGGTATCCATTGCGGCCCCGAACGAAAAATGGAATATGGCACCGCATTCTCCGCCGATTTTAAAGGGCGTGGAGCCAAAGCCGGGCTATATACCAAATTTATCTTCGAGGAATTATTGCCTTTTATCCGAAAAGCTTATGATATGCCTTCATTTCGTCATAAATCCTTTGCCGGATTTTCTCTGGGCGGACTGAGTGCACTCGATATTGTATGGAACCATGCAAGCGAATTTAACCAGGTCGGTATTTTCAGCGGCTCCTTATGGTGGCGCAGAAAGGCCTATGATGAAGGGTATGAAGATGAACAGGACAGGTTAATGCATTTACAAGTACGCAAAGGCGTGTTTCATCCCTGGCTGCGTTTTTTTGTGGAGTGCGGGAAACAGGATGAAACAGCCGACAGAAATGAAAACGGGATCATCGATTCAATTGACGATGCGCTCGACCTGATCGTTGAACTGAAAGCAAAAGGATACACTGATCAACATATTCAATACCTCGAACTGGAAGAGGGCAAACACGATGTGGCTACCTGGGCAGAAGCTTTTCCCGTTTTTTTGAAATGGGGATGGGGAAGGGTAATTAAAAATTAAAAATTAAGAATTAAGAATTAAGAGTTGGCGAGGTGTTTGATTTCGTTGTTTTCGTAGGTCATTTGATCGCCTTCACCAAACCCGGCTTTGATCATGGCATCGCGCAATTGGTGAGAGGTTAGGCCGATACCTGGATAAATAAACCGGAGCAGGTAACGATAGAGAAAACGAAATACGATGTATTTGCGGTTGGGTTCTTTTCTTGGTGTAACCGGATAAATATACCCGGGGCGGAAGATGGAGAGCCTTTGGAAAGATAAACTGATCAGAAAATTTTCGGCGATGCCTTTGTCTTTTGCAAAAAGAATCCTGCTTTTTTCGGATCGGTCAGCGCCTTGCCCGCTGAGAAATACAAAACTGACTCCCGGACTTTTCTCTTTTAATTTTTCTGCGAATGCTTTGGTATAATCCACCGTTATTTTTCTGAATTCGTCCCTTGGCACATTGCCTGTGTAAACACCTATGCAGAAAAAGCAGGTATCCTGGTTGGTAAAATGTTCCTCGATAGCTGTATAATCGAGAAAATCCTGGTGAAACACTTCCTTCAGTTTCGGGTGCTGTATGCCCAGCGGTTTGCGGGTGATGGAAGTGATGATAGCTGTATCTTCTCTTTGTAGGCATGCATCCAAAATCAATCTCCCCATCATGCCATTGGTGCCGGTGATCAGGATGTTTTTCATTGATTACGGATTTTGAGTTAACAGATTTGCGGATTAATGAAATCCCGTACGGTGGTTCAGCAAATGACTGTATTTCATGTATCATTTAATATCCTCAATTCGAAAATTCGTCTATCCGCCAATCCACGATCTTTTAAAACTCCGGGTTCACACCTACATAATTGTGCGGCGTAATGGCGCGAAGTTCTTTTTTGATCGCCCCGCTTACTTTTAATCCGCTGATAAAATGATGGATCGCTTTTTTATCGATCTGGTGGTTGCCACGGGTCAATTCTTTAAGGGCTTCATAGGGGTTTGGATAGTTTTCCCTGCGGAGAATGGTTTGGATGGCTTCTGCCACTACAGCCCAGTTGTTGTTGAGGTCTTCTTTCAGTTTGGATTCATTCAGCACCAGTTTGTTCAATCCTTTTTCGATCGATTTCAAAGCGATCATTACATGCCCAACCGGTACGCCGATATTGCGTAGTACGGTTGAGTCGGTCAGGTCCCTTTGCAAACGGCTTACGGGTAATTTGGCGGAAAGATGTTCCAGTAATCCGTTGGCCATCCCGAGGTTTCCTTCTGCATTTTCAAAATCGATCGGGTTTACTTTGTGCGGCATAGCGGAAGAACCCACTTCACCTTTTTTTGTTTTCTGTTTGAAATAATCGATGCTGATATAGGTCCAGATATCGCGGCAGAGATCGATCAGGATATTGTTGATGCGTTTGATGGCATCAAAATGCGCTGCCAGGCTGTCGTAATGTTCAATTTGGGTAGTAAACTGCATGCGTTGCAGCCCCAGGCTTTCTTCCACGAATTGGTTTCCGAGCATTACCCATTTCTTTTTCGGGAAAGCGATATGGTGCGCATTGAAATTGCCTGTGGCACCACCAAATTTGGCTGCATAGGGGATACTGCCGAATAATTCAACCTGGTTGTTCAATCGCTCCACAAATACCATGATCTCTTTTCCCAAACGCGTTGGCGATGCGGGTTGCCCATGCGTGCGTGCCAGCATGGGGATATTTTTCCATTCAGCTGCAAACTGGTACAGAAGATTCTGCAGGTTCATCACAGCAGGCAGGTATTCATGTTCCATGCAGTGTTTCCAGCTCAGGGGAATGGATGTATTGTTGATGTCCTGCGAAGTAAGCCCGAAATGGATCCATTCTTTCAGGTGGCCGATAGCGGCTTTATCGAGCTGTTCTTTCAAAAAATATTCCACCGCTTTTACATCGTGGTTCGTGATGGATTCGATCTGTTTGATCTGCTGGGCATCGTTGAGGTTGAAATCCTCGAGCATTTTTCTCAGTACAGATCTCGCTTTTACCGGTAGTTTAAAAAACTTCTGATCGGCCAGGAAAAAGAAATATTCCACTTCCACCAATACGCGGTATTTGATCAGTGCGAATTCTGAAAAATAATTGTCGAGTTGCGCCACCTGGCGGCGGTAACGGCCATCAACAGGGGAGATCGCGGTGAGTTGGGTGAGTTCCATTAAAATGTTGAATTGTTCTTAAAAATCCCGCATCGCGGAAGATTAATTTTTGAATCGTAATACCTGAAATAACGTTCTTTGCAGCAAATTTAGACGAATTGGAGAAGAGAATACGGGTTGGGGCGGTAAGTTATTTAAATACCCGTCCCTTATTGTTTGGTTTAAAGCGTTCGGGGTTGATGGACAGGATCGAATTGGTGGAGGAATACCCTTCCCGGATCGCGGCCATGCTGCTGAACGATGAGATCGATGTGGGCCTGGTTCCGGTAGCGATCATCCCCAAACTGAAGGAAGCGCATATCGTTACAGATTATTGCATTGGTGCAGACGGTGAAGTGGCTTCAGTAGCGATCTTCAGCGAAGAACCGATTGAAAACATCAGGCGGGTATTGCTGGATTATCAAAGCCGCACTTCTGTAAATCTTGCAAAGATCCTGCTGAAAGAATACTGGCAACTGCAACCTATACTCGAGGATGCAAAAGAGGATTACAGGTCGTATATAAAAGGGGATACAGCAGGTGTGGTCATCGGCGACAGGGCCCTGGAACAAAGGAAACAATCAAAATTTGTCTACGATCTTGCTGCCGCATGGAAAGCGCATACCGGTTTGCCCTTTGTATTTGCGGCATGGGTATCCAATAAAAAACTTGACGAAGATTTCGTGGATGCATTTAACCTTGCCAACGGATATGGAATCAAACATATACCCGAAGTAGTGGCAGAACAGCCCTATGCGGTACATGACCTTACCACTTATTATACCCGGAATATCAGCTACCAGCTTAACGACCGTAAGCGGGAGGGGCTCCGCCTTTTTCTTTCCAAACTGGCAGCGCAATCCTGAGATTCGGTATTTTTAAACATGGCTTCTTTTTCTGTTGTCACGATCTGTTTTAATAACCTGGCCGATGTACAGCGAACCTGTGCATCGGTGGATCAGCAGCAACGTAAACCGGAAGAGCATTGGATCATCAATGGATCTGCCACGGAAGAGATTGCAGACTGGCTGATAAACACACCGCAACCCGGTTACCGCAAATGGATCAATGAGCGCGACAAAGGCATTGCCGATGCTTTTAATAAAGGGATCGCGAAAGCAGGATCTGATATCATTCATTTGTTGAATTCAGGGGATACCTATGCTTCGGCGGAAGTGCTGAAAGCAGTGGAAAAAGAATTTGATGCAAACCCGGAGACACAATGGATCAGCGGAAACATTGAATTGATGCGGGCGGGAAAAAAAGTGCTGGTGGGAAAAGCGTTTGAAAAAAGCAAACTGTACCGTGGGATGAGAAGCGTATCGCATCCAACCTGGTTCGTCAGAAAAGCGGTGTACGAAAGGGTGGGGGAATATAAAAGCGAGTATAAGATCGCGATGGATTATGATATGATGTGCCGGCTGGCGGATGAACCTTACCGCTATCTCAACATACCCATTGCTGTTTTTGATGACACAGGTATCAGTTCCGTACAATATCTCCGTTCACTCGAAGAAACCAAAAAAGTATACATCTCACACTTTAGGTTCTCTTATAAAATGATGCTTTGGCAGTTAAGGTTAAAGCTGCTTCATTATCTGTTACAGACATCTCTCGGCAAACTTCTGTTTACTATAAAACGGAAAATGGGACTGGAAAATATGTAGCGGTTGGTTCATAGTTCATAGCAGATGGTTCACGGTAGTTGCATAAAATAATTTGTATCATCCATGAACTATGAACCATTAACCATGAACTACCCCCCCCAAAAAATACCCGTGCAAAGCCAGTATCATTTTCTCCGCTTTCACAGATGCGTAAGGGATATCTGTTACAAACTCGTATTTTGTTTTTACAAGATCTTCATTGGCCAGTTCTTTCTCTACATCATCCGGATAAATGGCATGGAAGGAAGGGGCAAGCGATTTCGGATAAGGCGCAAATCTCTTGTATTGCGAGCCATTGAATACACCGAATACAGGGCAGTTAACCGCAGTTGCAAGATGCACAGAACCGGTATCCACCGAAATAAGGCATTTTGCTTTCTGTAACAATGTGAGCATCTGCGGCAGGGATGTTTTTCCGGCCATATTCACAAAGGGATAATTGTACAGTGAACGGAACGCATCGATATAAGGCTGGTCGTTTTTGGTTCCCGCAATTACTGCCGTCCAGCCATACTGGTTAAAAAGATGGCTGGCCACTTTCGCAAAATTTTCTGCAGGCCAGATCCTCGCGGCACTGCGCGAGCCGGGAAAGATCACAAAATAATCTCCCGCAACAGGAACCGATAGCGATGGTAATAAACCAAAATCAATTTTTGTATCAAATGCGGAAACATTCCTGCCAATTACAAATGCCGTAAACAAACGGTTCCTTTCCCATTCAAAAATGGGGCGGTCGGTATGTTCAAAAATTTTTGTGTACAGGCCGCGGTCGTATCCATGTTCATAGCTTCGAAGGTTTTCGTGATTCGCCAACATGCCGATACGCTCCTTCGCCTTGCAGGATTTTACAATGCTGTCATCAAAACGGTTGTCGCGCGAGAAAGTAGGATTGATTACAGTGTGGTAATTTTCCCTGTACAAATCCCGAAGGAAACGGACGCGGTATCCCATTTTTGTTTTGAACTTTTGTTTATCCATCCACCATGTCAGGGCCGCACCGTTCTGATCGAGGGTATCGAATAAAGATTTCCAGCTCTGGTTCCCGCAAAAATGAATATCGAAATCCTGTGCTTTATAAAACGAAGAGAGCTCTGTCCAAAAAGGGCGCCATAACATATAATCCCCGATCTCATCAACCCTAACGATCAGTATTTTTTTCCGCAGAGGTTTGCTTCGCGGACCCAAGCAGGCCAGGATTCTGACACATTCGTAAATAAAATCTTTCAGCCGGTTCATCCTTACAAATGTAATGGCGGGATCGATACAAAGGGCTTGGCATTTTTCGCTACTTTTACTTTTTAACCAAACCGTATCATGGGCTATCTCGGTAACCTGAAACACAGACTGTACACCAAGTTGCGGCGCACGCTGTATTTGGAAAATATCGACCTCAAACTTGGGAAACAATACCAGTTACAGATCGATGATTACCTGCAGCGCCACTTGTACCAGCATCCGCGTTACCAGGGCCCTGATAAACTGAACCGGTTCGAATTCCAGGCATTCTCACAGTTTGGGGAAGATGGGATCACGCAGGAGATATTCCGCCGCATCGGGACCACCAACCGGTATTTTGTTGAGTTCGGGGTGGAAACCGGGATCGAAACCAATACCACTTATCTTTTATATCAGGGATGGAGTGGTTTGTGGATCGATGGGAGCGATGCAAATATCGCATCGATACAACAGCATTTCCCTAAATCCATATCCTCAGGTAAATTAACGGTCCTGCAGGGTTTTATCACTGCAGAAAATATTGAATCTCTTTTTCAGAAAGGAAATGTTCCGCAGGAATTCGATCTTCTTTCCATCGATATCGACCGCAACGATTATTATGTATGGCAGGCCATCACGCAATACAAACCCCGGGTGGTGATCATTGAATACAATTCCATTTTCCGGCCGGGTTGCTCTTTTGTGGTGGATTATGATCCCAATGCTATGTGGGATGGCACCAGTAATACCAGTGCCAGTTTGGAAGCTTTGTGTGAACTGGGTAAACAAAAAGGCTATCAACTGGTGGCCAGTTCTTTTTCGGGGGTGAATGCTTTTTTTGTAAGAGAGGACCTGTTAGAGGGGAATTTCACTGGCCCATTCACAGCAGAAAATCATTACGAGGCACCGAAATATTTTCTGTACCATACTCCGGGGCACCCACGCAAAGTGCAGCTCTAACGGCGCTCCATTTCTCCTTTGTTAAATGCAGTTTCGATGTCTTTGTCTTCTTTGTGAAAAAGGCAAACATCATAGTAGGCTATTTCACTGCGGGATTCGTCTGCATATGCATGCAATTGGGCAATGAGTTCATGCGACTGTATGGGTGTTGACAGAAGATAACGCCCTTTGTTATCAAAAAAAGTGACGGACTCATACCCGAATTTTTCGAGTGCCAGCAGTGTGGAAAGCCCGTCTTCTCTGATCGCATCCATATTGCTGCGGTTGTATTCGAAATAAATGACAGGCTTTTGCTGGAGGATCAGTTCACCCGCACCGCGGAGGATAATGGTATCAAACCCTTCGCAATCGATCTTCAGTAATTTCAGTGTACGCTTCATCAAACCGCTTTCTTTTAACACATCATCCAGTGTTTTCAGGGTTAGTTGTTTGTCGCCTTTTTCGGATGGTACCAATGTATTGTTCCAGCCACCTTTCTCAATCGAAACACTGAGTGTTTTCTGTTCTTCGCCAAGAAATGTTTTGATCAGGGTGATATTGCTGAACTGTGCTGCATTCTTTTCTAGGAAACGGAAAGAGGTATCATCACCTTCCACACCGATCACAGGAAGGTCGATGGCTGTTTTGATCACCGCAATGGTATCGCCCACATTGGCGCCGATATCGAGTACTGTAAGTGAAGGATATTTCTGTGCGGTGCAAACAGACAAACGCCCGAGCTGGCTGTTCACGTCCGGCTCATATTTGTAATTGCTGATCTGCGGATTGTTTCCGGGCATCTCGATAATGAAATTGCCCACTTTTACAGGTTTGATGATCTTTGCTTTTTTATCGCTGTGCACATTCACTTTGATGATATCATACCCCAATTTATTCATCAGTCCGCGGATAAACTTTCTCATAGCAATTATTTACTGACCCAACAGGTCGTTTACGATTTTTTCAAACTGGGGCTGGTAGCAGAAATCATAGCCATTGGCCCCTTCCACAATTACATTCGGACATAAAGGGTATACTTCGAGCACCCTTGTAACTTTCATTGCTTCTGCCAAAGAAAAAGGGAATGACTGGTTGCCGATGAATAACCTGCTCCCAGCAATCACCGAAGCCATTTCGTAAAAATCATTCACAGGTTTGTATTCCAGTTGCGGAAGCTGCTGCCGCATATCTTCATATTCTTCCTTCATTCCCACAAAAACGATCCGGCCATATTTTGCAAGAAAACGGTGATCGATACCAGGTGTGCGGTAACGCGAACTTCTTGCAAGTACAATGGCATTTTTGTAACTGTTATCGGCTTGCGCGCTTAGCCAGGGTTTGCCGAGATCATGGTTGATACCGAATGCCAGAAAATACCAGCGGGCAATACTGCCCATCCTGTAATCAAACGGCAGTTCGCGGAAAGCGGTAAGGTCATAGTGAATGGTCTCCCCTTCATGTGCTTTTATTTTTTCAAAACCTTGTTGCGAAGAAACCAGGGAGTGAAAAAGGGAAACAGATTTTTCTGTCAGCATCACATTCCCGTTCGGGTGCTGCATGCTTTTTGTAAAATCGCGGTTGGGCTGGTTCAATTGCAGGTAAAGATGCATATTTCTGTTACCTGCCAGCGCTTTCATTGCCGGGATGGAATAGATGATATCTCCCGCGTGGCCGCTGTGTAAAAAATGAACTGCATTGCCTTCGATATGCGGAGATCGCAGAACCGCTTCTGCGGCCGGGATGCCGGCAATAAACTGGCTGGTCTTTTGCCGGATATTATATTCGGCCTTCCAGTCGTTGAATATTTTTTTCAGCCAGCTCATTTTATCGTTTCAGGATTTTCAGCACCATCACTACGTTATAATCTATCTCACAATTATTGCTGTACAATATTTCATAGCTTATACCTTCCAGTTCATTCATACGGGCCAGCATGTAATCGTAGCCCATATTGGCATGTACATGATAGGGGTTCATAGGTACACCCATCTCACGGCAATACACTTCGTATTTTGGCTGGTCGGGAAATACGAGGATCAGGTTGCCGCCGTTTTTCAGGATGCGGATGAATTTGCGCAAAGCATCTTTTGTATCGGTAAAATCCTCGATCAGGTGACTGGTATACACATAATCATACGTATTATCCGGTACGGGTATTTCATTGTTGATCACATCGCAGGGGATATCCACTTTGTCTTTGCCGGTATAGGTATAGGGTTGTGCAAAATCGATGCCATCGCAATTTACCTTCATTACTTTATCGCCGCCAAAACCCACATCACAACCTTTTCCGGTACAATAGGGAAGCACCCAGTGCCGCACTTTCGATGTTTCCGAAGGGCCTTTGAAGCGGATACCGAACCAGCGGCCCAGTGTTCCTTTGATCTTTCTTTCGAGTACCTGTTGTATTCCCATAATTGTTTCAATGATTCAATAATCCTTTTAATGCATCGATCCTGAAACGGATCACCGGCATGGCTTTTTGCGGACTTCCCTGTAAGGCATAGCCAGTACCCAAAACAAAGGAAGCGCCCAGTTTAAACAGGTATTCGATTATTTTGGTGATGAATGCAAGATAACTTTTCTGTTTTGTTCTTACCCTTTCCCCGCGACCGATGCCACTGGCTACCCGGTACATGTATTCGCGGGTGAGTTTTTGGGTTTCCACCACATGCTGCACACGGATCGCCGGATCATAATAAATCGTTCTGCCCAGTGCTTTCAAACGGAAGAAAAAATCTTTTCCTTCACCGCCGATCCTCAGTGTGCCCATTACACCCGGTAATGCTGTATTAAAACCCTTAATCGCATCAAAATCGGTTTTTCGGATGATCATATTTGATTCAAGCGGGTATTTATTGGCTGCGAAAATGCTTACCGTTTCGCTGTAGTGAAAATGACCTACCAGGGATGATACAAAATGACTCATCCATGCAGGCTCTTCGGGCATATATTTCGGGATGATACGGCCGCCAAGTCCGCCCGCATCCGGGTGTTCTTCAAAAAAGCGGACGATGCGTTCGAGATAATCCTGTTCGGCAATGGCATCATCATCCATAAAACACAAAAGGGGAGAAGCAGCAAGGGCAGCGCCGGTATTGCGTGCAAAAGAAGCCCCTTGTTTTTGTTCGTTGAGGTACTGAAAATTTACTTCGGGATGCGCCAGAATAAATTGGCGGCAGATGGTTTCTGTATCATCGGTTGAGTTATTATTCACCACGATCACTTCATACAAACCCGGCGCAATTGTCTGGTGCAGCAAACTGTTCATGGCATCCAGGATATAGGCCGCCCTGTTGTAAGTACAGATTACCACAGAAATTTGTTTGCCGCTCATATTGCCTGCAAAGATATAAGGGCACGCTGTACAATGCTTTCCCAATCGAATAATTGATAAAAAGCCTCAGGGATATCCTTTACTGGCTTGGCCGGCGCAGCATACATGGCTTCCGCAAATGCCTGCCAGTTATAGTTGGAGATCACCTGCATTTTTTCGCCAGTGGCGTTTATAGGGATGCCCCTTGCCCCATTTTCACAGGAAATGCAGTTCATATTAAAAGACAGTGCATCCATCAATTTTATTTTGATGCCGGTACCCAATGTAACGGGATTGATAAAACAATCAGTCATGCTGTAATAGACATCGATATCGTTTACAAAATCCCGGAAAATAATTTCAGGCTGCCCGTTCAACACCTGTTTCCAGTCGCTGCCGGTATTGCTTCCGCAAATGATGATGCGGTAAGCGAAGGCGAAAGCATGTAACCTGGGGATAAGTTCATGAACGATAATATGCAGTGCATCGCGGTTGGGCAGGTAATCCATGCTGCCGTTAAAAAAGAATAATACAGTATCCGGTGAAAGTTGGTTTTCCTGCAGAAAACGGGTACGGTTCAGCTGCCTTGCTGCAGCAGTCGTAAAATGGGTTGCGGAAACACCATACGTGATGGTTTCACATTTTTCCGGAAGGAGTTGCCATTTTGAAATGGCCCATTCTTTCTCCTCACCTGTGATAAAAAAACTTTTATCCGCTGCGCGATGCACCCATTGTTCGTACCACCCGTAGATGCGCCACAAAGGTTTCCGCATATCCCTGAAACGGAGTGTTTCGATATTGTGTGAGCGGATCACAAATTTCTTTCCGCTCAGCCGCCGTAAAAGAATTCCCAGCCATCCGAAATAAGAATGTTCGATGATGATCAGATCAATGGATTCTTTTTTGATCAGTTGGTACAAACGATATACCCAACGGATGTTTGCGATCCCGGTTTTATGCTGGTACAGAAAGGGCAATACCCGCGCATTCCCTACAGGAGAATCGGCATTGCTTTTTTCTGCGGCGATCCATACAGTGCAATGCTGTGACAAGGCACGGTAAAATCCATCCACGCATTTCTGTCCACCCATCACCGCCGGAAATACCCGGTACGAAACGATGGCCAGTATGGTCGGATGGTTCATGAAACCTGTTCTTTGGGTTTGCGGATACTGATCACAACCGCACCGATCAGTAGTAACCAGATCAGCGCAGAAGATCCTACAGCCGCCGTATTGCTTTTGTAAAAGGAAGCGGGCTTGAATTCAAAAACAATATTGTGTTTTCCTGCCGGAACCTGTAATCCGCGAAGCACATAATTGGTCCGGATGATCGGTGCTTCTTTTCCATCTATGGACGCAATCCAGCCCGCATCATAAAAAACCTCACTGAACACAGCGAATTCGGGTTTTGAAGAGGACGACTCATAAGCCACCACATTGTTATCGTTAAACTTGAGTTTGATATAGGCGGCACTGTCTTTTACCGGGTTGGCAGATAAACCTTTTTTCAGCGTTTCTTCCACGAGCGCGGTATCCTTGGGATTGAAATTGCTGAGTGCTGTCATGATATCCGCATAGGATTTTTTATAGTCGATCGCTTTTACAAACCATGCAGCACCCAACGCTTCTGGATTTTGCTGCGCCTGTAACTGCTGGCCATTCTGCTGTGCAGAAGTGATGATGTATTTGGTGTTCAGCATATCAATCACCGGTAAACAATTCGGGAAATTGTACAGCTGTTTTTCGATCACATCCTGGTAAATACTGAGTTTGGCCGGATGGTAGCCGCCAATATTTTTATGAAAATAAGAGGTGATGGGTCCGCCATTGAATGCCGCAGAAATACCCTGAGATACATCGAGTACGCGGTAATAGCCGGTATCTTTTAAGATCTGTTCATCCACGGCTGTGGGTTTGAAATAATTATCGTATTCCGCATTTTCCTGGTAGCGGTCGCTGTTCAGGTATTTGGCATCGATCGTTATCACGTCAATAAAGGCAAATACCCCCACAATAACTGTAGCGATCAATGCCGATAATTTTTTACGGATATAGAGAAAGGTTGCAATAATGGCCACTGCAATAAAAGCGAAGGAGCGCAGAAGATCTCCCAGGAATAAACTCTTCCTGTCTTCCTGCAAACCATTCAGAAAAGTTCGTACGGGCTGTTCAATCGCCGCTTTTTGCTGCGCATCCTGGATAGCGCTGATATTTTGTGTGATCAGTTTATCTACCTGCCCTTTAAAATCCCCTGTTGCATACACCAGTAATGCCACCACGAATACAGCCCCTACCACCATCAATCCTTTTTTATAATCGGGTAATAAGGCAGCCGGATCCTTTGTTTTCAGGATCTTATCGAATGACAGGATAGCCATCATGCTCAGCAATAAAGTTGGAACCACCAGTATCATACTCGGTGCCCTGAACTTATCGTACATCGGCAACATCTTCAGTAAAGCAGTATTAAATCCGTCGAGGTATTTACCGGAACTCATCAACAGGGTAAGAATGGTTGCAGCCAGTATCCACCATTTGTGTTTTCCATCCAGTAAAACAAACCCCATCAATGCAAGGAAACAAACAATGGCACCCAGGTAGGGCGGGCCAGATGTACCACCGGCTCCGTCAATGCCTCCCCAATAAAATTGCAATGCACCCTGGAACTGCTGCCCCAGTTGCTGCGGCATCTGCTGTAAGGCTTCAATCGCTTTTGATTTGTCTTCCGAAACTTCCAGGTTACCGGTACTGCCGCCATAGATCCGCGGGAACATCATTACCAGCGGCTCGGTTTTGTACATGCTGTAACTCATGGCATAGTCTTTATCCAAACCGGTTTTGCCAACCGCATTTTTCCCGTCTGCCAGTTGCGAACCGCCGCGGATGGTGTGTTTGGCATAATCATAGGTGGTGAATAGCATCACCGCATTTACCAATACGCCCAACAGTCCTGCACCAATAGCGAGGCCGCCGGCAGTGAACAGGTGTTTGAAATCTTTTTCTTTTACCCAGCGGATCGCGTAACCGATGGTCATGATGGCGGCGATAAGCACACCGTAATAAGTGATCTGCAGGTGGTTCGCGGAAATAAACAAACCCGTGAACAATGCCGTAAGTGCAGTGCCCCAGAGATATTTTTTCTCATACAATAAGATCAAAGAACCGATAAAAGCAGGCAGGTAAGCGATGGCCTGCATCTTGGTATCATGGCCCACAGAAATAATGATGGGGTTATAGGTGGCATAGGCATACGACAATGCACCGAATATGCCTACATAAGGGTTTACGCGAAGCACCTGGCTCAGGAAATAAAAGCAGACACAGGCAAGAAAAAAGAAACTGACCGGTTTTGGTAGATTAAGTGTAATAAGATTATTCGCATAAATAATGGAAACCGGGTTGCTGCCAACACTGGTGATCTGGAAAGCGGGCATGCCGCTGAAAAGCCCGTTCGACCAAAGCGGGAATTCCCCATGTTTCTTCTGGTATTCAAAGGAATTCTGGGCCATGCTTTTCCAAAGCGTCACATCCGTGGTTTGCAACACTTTTCCCTCCAGTACAGGCTTACAATATACAAGCGCCACTACCAGGAATACCGCTACGGCGATCGCGTGGGGTGCCAGGTTTTTCCATTGAATTTTTTTCATCTTTTTTCAGCTTAAGTGCAGCAAATTAACTGTATTTTGAATGAAATTTTTTATGAGGGGGATTTTATTTTTGGCCCGGCTGGCCCTGATATGCAACGCTTTATTCCTGGTATGCCTGGTGATACAAAGAATGCCCGGCTACAAAGGCATCGATTTTATCAACCACATCATCATTTCATTGGGATGGCTGCTGGCGCCTTTTGTAAATCTTTCTGCCAGTATCGGTTACCTGATCAGCAGAATTTTAAAGAAAGAAGGCAACTTTCCTGCATGGGTTGCTGTTGTTAACCTGTTATTCCTGGTGCTTCAATTTTTTGTTTACTTCATATTTATCTAATGATCCACAGTATCCTGAAAGACAAACCCACCAAACTTTTCCTCGGCATCACAGCTTTTTTTGTGGCCAATGCATTGATCGCGGAATGCATCGGCGGGAAAATATTTTCGCTTGAGAAACTCCTTGGTATAAACCCTTCCAATTTTACCATTTTTGGCCAGTCGGGTTTGTCCTTCAATCTTACTTGCGGGGTGTTGCTATGGCCGCTTGAGTTTATTATTACTGATATTGTGAATGAATATTATGGCCCCAGGGCTGTGCGCCGGATCAGTTATACCGCGGTGATCCTGATCAGCTATGCTTTCCTGATGTTTTACGCAGCGATGAATATCCCGCCTGCGGATTTCTGGATCACCACCAACCAAAGCAAGGGCATCCCCAATATGCAGGACGCATTTGGCGGTATTTTCGGACAAGGTATGTGGATCATTCTCGGAAGTTTAACCGCTTTTCTCGTAAGCCAGATCGTGGATGTCACGGTATTCCACCGCATTAAAAAAGTAACGGGCGAAAAATGGGTATGGCTGCGCGCGACGGGTTCAACCGTGATCTCGCAACTGGTAGACAGTTTCGTGGTATTGTTCATCGCGTTCAAGATCGGCAACGGCTGGAGCTGGCAACTGGTACTAGCGATCTGCCTTGTAAACTATACATACAAATTCACCATGGCCATTATACTCACCCCTGTGATTTACCTGATCGAAAAACAGATCGAAAAATATGTGGGCCATGAAACCGCTGCGAAAATGAAAAGGGCCGCGATGGGGAAGGAAGAGGAGTAAGAATTAAGAATTGATAATGATGAATTAAGAATTTGTTTTCAGGAGGTTGATCACGATTTTATCGATGGGGAGGGAAACGGAATTTTCGGAAAGATCTTCCCATTCGATCCAGCGGAAAACTTCACAGGTGCCGTGAGGGTCTGCTACCTGCTCGGGTGCGAAATCAAATGGTTTTTCTTTTGTAGGCATTTGAAAGGGTGCCAGCGCTTTTACTGAATAGTAGATGCAGATGATCTGGTCTTTGTTGTTAAATGCAGATATCTGGAAAAAATCGGTCGTATACAAATGTTCACCCACTTCTACTTCGAGGCCCGCTTCTTCCATAAATTCCCTTTTCAGGCAATCACGCGTTCCTTCGCCGAATTCGAGCCCGCCGCCGGGTAATTTTGTAAAATAATTTCCGCGGATAAATTCATCGGTAACGAGTAAACGCTTTTGTTCGTCAAGCAGCACACCATACACGCGGATATTGAACAATGCCATCTTTTAAAACCATTTTTTCTTCATGAAATACCAACTGATCACCACCGACACCACGAGTGATAATATGATGGGTATATAAAATGCATGTGTGGAATGCATATAAGGAATCTCAACGTTCATCCCGTAAATGCTGGCCACCAACGCGGGTAGCGACAGGATAATGGTGATGGAAGTAAGCCGCTTCATCACATTGTTGAGGTTGTTGCTGATGATGCTCGCAAATGCATCGAGCGTGCTGGTAAGGATATTGGTGTAGATATTGGCCATTTCAAGCGCCTGGCTGGTATCTACGATCAGGTCCTGCAGAAACTCTCGTTCTTCTTCATTCAGTCCCAGGAAATTGGTACGCTCCAGTTTCATCATCAGCATTTCATTGCTTTTAAGCGCTGTTACAAAATACACAAGGCTTTTCTGGATGCGCATCAGGTTCAGCAGGTCTTCATTACTGTTGCTTTCATACAAACTGGTTTCGTACTGGTTCCTGCGGTGGTTGATCTCTTTCAGGAATTCCATAAAGTTCTGCACCACTTTCTCGAATATCTTCAGCAGCATCATATTCTTTTTATCCGGGTGCCTTTTCTGGAAAGAGTTCAGGAATTTTTTTATCGCGCCATTGTCGAAGGAATTCACGGTCACGATCTGTGTATGCGTAAGGATGATACAGATGGGGATGGTAATATAAAATGCATCACTGTCGTTAAAGGAGTTGTTTTCTGTCGGTGTTTTGATGACCACAAAACGTACGTTGTCTTCTTCCTCATAACGCGGGCGCTCGTCAATATCCAGTGAGTCGCGCAGGAATTCGATGGGGATCTCGAGTTCTGAACTGAGGTCAATGAATTCTTCTTCGCGGAAGGGGGGTACCAGGTTTACCCAAACGCCCATATCCGCTTTATCGATCTCGATCGTTTGCCCGTTGCTGTTTTTAAAATACTGGATCATGGGTTCAGTCGGTATTTGTTACGATCGTTTGCAATGATCGGGATGGAAAATAAATCAGATACGGATCTCTCCTTTAAATACAAAAGTCGCGGGCCCGCAGAGCCAGATGTTCTCAAAACTTTCTTCACCGGTTTTGTCAAACTCAACAGCCAGGTGCCCGCCTTTTGTCTGCACTTCAATACGGTTAAAACCATTGTCGTTATGGGCAAATACAAGGGCCGATGCCGTTACACCTGTGCCACAACTGTAGGTTTCATCTTCCACGCCGCGTTCGTAAGTGCGTACGATGATCTTTTTTTCATCATTCTCTACAAAATTCACATTGATCCCATTCTCAGAAAAATCTTTGCTGTAACGGATCTCGCGGCCCTGATGAAAAACATCGAGACTCATCACTTCGTTAACAGCTTTTACATAGTGCGGAGAACCGGTATCAAGTACAGAGTCACCATGGTGCTCGATGATCCCGTTTACGTCTTTCATTTTCAGGTTTACCCAGTCATGCTCTCCCATGGTTGCTTCATGTTCTCCATCCACCGCTATAAATAAATATTTCTCCCGGTGTATGCCCATATCATAAGCAAAGCGCGTAAGGCACCTGCCGCCATTGCCGCACATACTGCTTTCCCGGCCATCGGCGTTGTAATAGGTCATATCAAAATCATAGCCCTCTTTATTGCTGAGCAGCATCAACCCGTCGGCGCCGATACCAAAACGCCTGTCGCAGATATGCTTTACCTGTTCTTCGGTGAATTGGATATTTCCATCGCGGTTATCAAAAATCACGAAATCGTTTCCTGTACCCTGGTATTTATAAAAAGTCATTTGCATGCGTGTAGTTTGTTTCTTAGTTTATTGGTTTATTTGTTTACTCGTAAACTGATAAGCCAATAAACGAATAAACCATTAAATGCTGCTAAGTATCCCAAGTGTTTTTACAATCAGCTCTTCCACTGCTTTTGCACCGTCCTTGCTGAACGTTTTTTCCACACGGTTGGCAACGATCGCACTCAGGCTCAGACATTGGTGACCCAATAATTTGCCAAGCCCGTAGATCGCACTCGTTTCCATTTCAAAATTAGTGATCCGGTGGTTCCCGAAACGGAATTCGGTAAGCCTGTCTATTAAATTCGGATGAACGAGGCCCAGCCTTAATACCCGGCCCTGTGGCCCATAAAACCCCGGGCAGGTTACGGTAACCCCATGGTAGAAACCATTTACAAAATGTTTCAGGATGGCAGGGCCGGCTGATGCAATATAGGGAGACGCTTTTGCCATCTGTGTATGGGTGTTAAAAGCGCTGAGCATTTGTGCTTCTTCCTCGTTATTCTCCTGACGGTAAAAATTCAGCAGGTTATCGATGCCGATAACATGGGTGCTTGCCACAAAACTGTCGACAGGGATCCCTTCCTGCAGCGATCCTGAGGTACCTACCCGAACGATGGTAAGGGGGGTAAGGACAGGTTTGATCGTCCGGCTGGTAAAATCGATATTGGCGAGGGCATCCAGTTCATTCAATACAATATCTATATT
>SAIX01000138.1 GCA_004028765.1 Chitinophagaceae bacterium
AAATAACCCTGCAGTTTTCCGTCCTCACCCGGTGTTTCGTGGATGCATAGTAAAACCGCATCGAAATGGATGACCGAACCGTTTTCATTCACAGAAAAATCATCGCGGTTCACTTTGGATCTGCTGCCGGCAGCGGGTTCGTACCACCATCCTTCCGGATTGATATCGATCCGGTACACATCAAACTTTTCCCGGTCGATATGATTACCAACCGTGATGGCGCTTTTATAACTGATCTGGGCTTCCCCGCTTAATCCGCCTGTAACCAGCGCGATCTTCTTTTTCATGCAATGATTTTTGGCAACAAATATAAGCAGGAAGCAACTGCAGAAAGTAAATGATCAATTGATCAGGTGATTTGATCCGGGAATGAAAAGGGCAAACAAAAAGGTGAAGAAAGTTTTCATTTCTTCACCTTGCGTTGACGGGAAATATCACCCGCCGTTACTGGTTGTTACCGTTTGAAAGTAACAATTATTAATACTTCGATTAACAACTCTAAGATACAATGCCTTTAAGGCTATTGCAAGTTTTTGCTGTTAAAGTTTGGCACATTCCATTGTGCATTAGATGTGCATTTTGCCTTTCTTCGCCAGCAGCTCATCCACCGTTTCGCGGTACATTTCATCGGGTACGCAACAGTCTACCGGGCAAACCGCAGCACACTGGGGTTCTTCATGGAAACCCTGGCATTCGGTACATTTATTGGGTGTGATATAGTAGGTATCCACGCTGATCGGCGCATTGCGCTGGTCAACCGATATTACGGTTCCATCCATCAGTGTAAAATCACCTTTTACCGTGGTTCCGTCAGAAATCGCCCACTCTACACCACCTTCATAGATGGCGTTGTTAGGACATTCGGGCTCGCAGGCTCCGCAGTTGATACACTCTTCTGTAATTTTGATAGCCATACTGGATAAATTTGTTGGGTTAGGGTTCTACATTTGCCATCCAAAAATAAGGCTCATTCATGACTTTACAAGAACGAATTCATTTGCTGGGAAAGCTGGGAGAATATATGCGGGGAAATGATCCGGCATGGGAAGCTGTACAGGAAAGGGCCTGCCGTGAGAACCCCTGGTTTATCCCGGAATTCATCACAGAATCCGTCAAAAATATCAGTTCCCATTTTCTTGAACCGTCAATTTTGCAGTCGTGGGCCCATGGCTACGGTATCCCCGATACAGAACCTGCCCCGGTAAGCGTGGGACTTGTAATGGCAGGCAATATCCCGCTTGTAGGGTTTCATGATTTTCTCTGTGTTTTTGTAAGCGGGCACCGGCAGCTTATCAAAACTTCTTCGAAAGATGAAGTACTCATCAAACACCTGGTACAGCAACTGATTTCATGGGATGAGCGGGTTGGGGAATCGGTGCAGTTTGCAGACCGTATCGCAGGATGCGATGCCTATATCGCTACGGGCAGCAATAATACGGGGCGGTATTTCGATTTTTATTTCGGGAAATATCCGCATATCATCCGCAGGAACCGCACTTCGGTAGCTGTGCTCGACGGAACGGAAACCGAAGCCGAACTGGACGCTCTCTGCAACGATATACAGTTGTATTTCGGGCTCGGCTGCCGCAATATCACGCAATTGTTTGTTCCGGAAGGATATGATTTTATTCCCTTGCTCGGGGCATTGCGGAAATATGCCTACTTCATGGAATGCCACAAGTACAAACATAATTTTGATTACCACCTGGCACTGCTGATCATGGGGAACAAATACTATATGACCAATGATTCCGTGGTGCTGACAGAAAATGCGTCCCCTTTTTCGCCCGTAAGCCACTTGCATTACCAGTTTTACCGGGATAAAGAAGAAGTTACCCGGCTATTGATGGGGAATACCGATATTCAGTGTATTACAGGACATGGTTACACTGATTTTGGAAAGGCACAGAGCCCTGGTCTGGAAGATTATGCGGATGGGGTGGATACAATGGCTTTCCTGATGGGGTTGGGCAGCTTAGGCAATCCGGGTCGTGAATTGTGAACGGAGTTCAACAATACTTCTCACGGCTGACCACCCATAATACCCAAAGCACCCTGATCTACGAGGATTGCCGTAAAACATTTGTTAAATGGTGAAAGCGGGGAACTGTCAATTAAACAGCTTCGTTTATTTGCTATCAGAAAGGCATGTATTTTGAAATACAAACCGTATAAAACGCAACAGGATGAATATGAATTTTAGAAACATCGCAACCGTTGTAGCCATCAGCGCCTTTACCGCTGTTTTAAGTGTTTGGGGTTATGGCAAATTTTTACAGCGCCAGACTGCAGGCATCCAGGAGAGCGGAAAGCTCCCGGTAAACTATGCCGGTTTTTTTGGCAATAACAATGCACCGGCAACCACAGTGGATTTTACACCCGCAGCCACTTCAGCCACACCGGCTGTAGTACATATCAAAACAAAAACAAAAGCCAGGCAGGTAAGCAATGGAACCCGCCAGCGTTTTTCGAACCCTTTTTCCGACCTGTTTGGTGACGATTTCGGGGATTTCTTTGGCGGGCCGAGGGTGATACCCGAGCAGCGTGCAAGCGGCAGTGGTGTGATCATCACTGACGATGGTTATATCGTTACCAATAACCACGTAGTAGATGGAGCGGACGAGATCAATGTAACGCTGGCCAATAAAAAATCGTATAAAGCCACTGTGATCGGTACCGATCCCAGCAGCGACCTGGCCGTGATCAAGATAGACGGGAAGAGTTTGCCTTATCTCGTGTACGGTAACAGCGACGATGCCAAACTGGGGCAATGGGTACTCGCCATTGGTTACCCGCTGAACCTCGATGTAACCGTTACTGCCGGTATCGTAAGCGCCAAGTCCAGGTCCATCGGCATTAACGATCGCCAGAGCAACACAGCCATTGAATCGTTTATCCAAACCGATGCGGCCGTGAACCCGGGTAACAGTGGCGGTGCGCTTATCAATACCAGCGGGGAGCTGATCGGTATCAATTCTGCCATTGCCTCTCCTACCGGAGCGTACGCAGGTTATTCCTATGCGATACCGGTGAACATCGTGAAAAAAGTTGTGACGGATATCGTAAAATTCGGTGCGGTGCAAAGGGCATATATCGGTATCCAATACCCCAAAGAAAATATCTCTGACGAACAGAAGAAAGAACTGGGTTCATCTTATAAAGAAGGGGAAGGTGTTTATATCACCGATGTAACACCCGATGGCGCGGCTTCTGCAGCAGGTTTGAAAAAGGGAGATGTGATCACCAAGATCAACGGTACCAGTGTAATGTCGGGCCCCGAATTACAGGAACAGGTTACACGTTATAAACCCGGCGACAAGATCACGATCACCTATACGAGAAGCGGAAAAGAAAGCACGGTTCCGCTAACGCTTAAAAACAAAGCAGGCAATACAGAGATCGTGAAAACAACCGGGATCATTGAGAAACTCGGCGCCGAACTGGAAGCAATCGATACAAAAACGGCTACTGCCAACCAGATCAGCGGGGGTGTAAAAGTGAAAAAGATCGGTGAAGGGTTGCTGAAACGTACGCGGATGCAGGAAGGTTTTATCATCACCAGTGTGAATGACCAGGAAGTGAAAACTGTGGCCGATCTTGATAAATTACTTTCACTCAATAAAGGAAGAAAAGTAAAGATCGAGGGCGTGTACCCTGGTTTTGAAAGCACTTATCCTTATCCGCTCGACCTGAGTGATATTGAATAAAAACGCAAGCAATTACTAGTAAAAAGCGGTTTCTCCGGAAGCCGCTTTTTTTATTCAGATGCTTTCGTACAACAGGTATTCCCCGGGCAGCAGTTCAAAGTTTTCTTCTGAAGCAAAAGAATAATTCATTCCTGAAAAAACACTTTGGTATTTTCCTGAGAGCCATTCATGTTTTACAGCCACTTTACACTTTTCATTCTGTGAAAGATTCAGCAAAACCAATACGATCCTTTCACCGCTGCGGCGGAGATACGCCATAATGGCTTCACTGTTTTCTGTGGGAAGAATAAAAGTTTCGCCAGTAATGAGGGCAGGGTTGTTTTTCCGCAATGCAAGCAGTGTTTGATAAAACGAATGCAACTGCAATGGCTTCTCCCACCCAATTGTATCTTTATCAAAAAATAAGATTCTTTTAAAATTCGGGATTTCCTGTCCACTGTAGATCAGTGGCAGCCCCTTCCATGTGGCAGAAAAAACAGCCCAGGCGTTTGTGGCTTTCCCGTATTTCTCGTACTCGGTGCCGTTCCAGCTGTTCTCATCGTGGTTGGTGGTGAAAAATAATTTCAAAGCCCCATCCGGATATTGTGAGTAGCTATGCAATACTTCACGGATATCATGCAATGTTTTTTCACCGCGCGATTGTTGTTCGCTCACATGCATCCAATGCCATGCATAGCTTGCGTCAAACACATCGTGATAGGAAGGCACTTCGCATTCTGCCAGCCAGAAAAGCGGTTTTAGCTGATCGCATTTTTCTCTTGCTTCCTGCCAGAAATCAAGCGGCACCAGATGTGCCATATCGCAGCGGAAACCATCGATCTCGAATTCTGTTACCCAGAACTGCATGGCTTTGATGAGTTCTGCACGCATCAGCTTATTGGAATAATCTAGGTCGATCACATCCTTCCATCCGTTTCGTTCTGTAAAATTTCCTGCTGCATCTCTGATATACCAGTCGGGGTGCTCTTTTGTCCAGTGATGATCGAGCCCTGTATGATTCGCCACCCAGTCGATGATCAGCTTCATTCCCAATGCATGTGTTTGCTGGACCAGTTTCCTGAAATCATCATAATTACCGAATTCCGGGTTTACGGATGTGTAACTGCTGCAGGCATAATAACTGCCCAGGCTGCCGAGCCGCCCTTTTTTGCTGATGGGTGTGACAGGCATAAGCCAGATGATCTCCACACCCATATCCTTTAAGCGGGGAAGATGTTCGCTGAAAGCGGTGAAAGTCCCTTCGGGTGTGTACTGCCGGATATTTACTTCGTAGATATTACTGCCTGCTGCCCAGGGTACGGTGGAAAAAATCTTGTTCATAAATGACCAGTCTGCTTACAATGAAATAGTTTTATACTCAGCACATGAGCGGGCAAGCAAATCTCGAAAGAAAGATAAGCCTTTTACAGGCTACGGCCATCAATATGACCGATATGGTTGGGATCGGTCCCTTTGTGGTGTTAAGCGTGGTTGCCGAAACGCTGAAAGGCCCCTGGTTTTTATATGCGTGGATCGCAGGTGCTGTTCTCTCTTTTATCGATGCGATGATCTGGAGCCAGTTGGGTGCCACTTATCCCCTTGCTGGCGGCAGTTATAATTTTCTCCGTGAAGGATATGGCACCAAATGGGGCAAGCTGATGAGTTTTCTGTTTGTATGGCAAACCATGATACAGGCACCCTTAGTGATCGCTTCCGCCTCGATCGGGTTTGCACAATATTTCAGTTATATCTTACCGATCACCGACCTGCAGGGAAAATGCATCAGTGGAAGCATTGTGATACTGATCGTGGTTTTGTTATACCGTAAGATCGAAGCCATTGGTAAGATCAGTATCTTATTGTGGAGCGGTGTATTGCTGGTGATGGGATGGATCATCGGAGGCGGATTGTTTCATGGGCATTTTACAGAACCGATCCGTCATATCAATGATGGGCTGCAACTGGATCATGCATTTGCCGCAGCACTTGGATTTGCCAGTGTAAAAACCGTTTACAGCTATCTTGGGTATTACAATGTTTGTTATCTCGGTGGAGAGATCAGGAACCCGCAAAAAAATATCCCGCGAAGTATGTTCATCTCTATTGCAGGTATCGCAGTTTTATACCTGTTGATGAATATCAGCGTGGCCTCCGTTTTACCCCTGCCCAAAATTCAGCAGAGCAAATTTGTGGTGAGCGAATTTATACAGGTATTATCCGGTTCTTATGCTGCCAAAGCTGCAACCGTACTGATACTATGGGTGGCATTTGCTTCTGTATTTTCTGCCACGCTGGGCTATAGCCGTGTACCTTATGCCGCTGCGAAAGATGGCGCCTTCTTTCCTGTTTTTGCAAAGCTGCATCCCACCAAACATTTCCCGCATATTTCATTGCTGGCATTGGGTGCCATCGCGTTTGTGTTCAGCCTGCTTTTTAAACTGAAAGATGTGATCGATGCGATACTTGCCATGCGTATCCTGATCCAGTTCATCGGCCAGGGGATAGGATTGTTATGGCTGGTGAAAAGAAAAGGGAAATCGCATTTTGCCTGGCGGATGCCGCTATACCCCATACCCGTGTTGCTCGCCATATTGATCTGGGGTTATATCTTTTTCTCAACCGGCCATAAAATGATGCTGGGCGGATTAACTGTAACCGGGCTTGGTTTGATCGCATTTCTCGTGAAAGCGAAAAGAAACAAAGAATGGCCGTGGGGTAATTAATAATTAAGAATTAATAATTAAAAATTAAGAATTGGAAGGTTAGTATTTGAAGATGAACTCCAGCATGAACAGGGAATTAT
>SAIX01000139.1 GCA_004028765.1 Chitinophagaceae bacterium
GGGAAACAGGCGATGGCCCAGATGGATTCACTGATCAGGAAAGACAGCCTCAATTTCGGCTTCTGGTTCAGGAAGGCACAATTACAGGAAACGGGGAAAGATACTGCCGGAGCGCTCAATTCCTATCGGTATGCTATCCGCATTTATCCTTCACCGGATGCGATGCTGGCCGCCGCCAATCTCTTTGCAGAAAAAAAAGATTCAGCCGCATTGCTGATTTGCAAACAGGTAAATGGTTTCAGGCTGGGGAGAGAATATGAGGCACATACCAATTTTATAACCGGTGTATATTATGCCAGGAAAGGAATGCATGAAAAAGCAGTTGCTGCATTCAACAGTTGTATCGCTGACAATCTTTTTTATACAGAAGCCTATATGGAGAAAGGTTTTCTTTTCTATGATGCAAAAAAAATAAAAGAGGCCCTTGCTGTTTTTGAAACGCTCACAAAACTCCGCAATACATATCCTGATGGCTGGTATTGGTATGCCAAATGCAAGGAAGGGCTGGGTTTACCACAGGATGCCATCCCTGCCTACCAGAAAGCATTGTTGCTGGATCCGAAATTAACAGAGGCTGAAAAAGCCTTACAAAGACTGGGGGCCAAATAGCAGTTCTTCCATAAAAAAACCGCAATTTCGCAGCACAAAATCACAACATGCCCATTGTAGCCCCATCCCTGTTAAGTGCCGATTTCCTGAACCTGCAGAAAGACTGCGATATGCTGAATGCTAGTGAAGCCGACTGGTTTCATCTTGATGTGATGGACGGAAGTTTTGTACCCAATATCAGTTTTGGTTTTCCTGTGATCGAAAGGGTTTGCAAAGCCACTGAAAAAATTTGTGATGTACACCTGATGATCCTCGAGCCGGGAAGATATGCCGAAGCTTTCCAGAAAGCGGGGGCGGATATCCTGACAGTTCATTATGAAGCCTGCACCCACCTTCACCGCAACCTGCAACAGATCAGGGCACTTGGTATGAAAGCAGGTGTAGCATTGAACCCACATACGCCGGTGCAATTACTCGGTGATATTCTCCACGATATCGATCTTGTTTGCATCATGAGTGTGAACCCGGGTTTTGGCGGGCAGCAATTCATCCCGCATACGATTGATAAGATCAGGGCATTGAAACACATGATACACGACAGGGGCTTGTCTACCTTAATTGAAATCGACGGAGGTGTTACACTTGATAATGCTGCGGCCATCCTGCATGCAGGTGCCGATGTGCTTGTTGCAGGCAATACCGTTTTCAAATCACCCGACCCTGTTCAAAGCATTGCTGCATTAAAGCGCCTGTAAAAATGATGCGGCCCTCACGGTACCGATACTCCATTCTTAACTCTAAATTCTTAATTGTTAATTCCCCTCTATCCACACCTGTGTATAAGAAATGTTAGGTTTTGATTCCTATCTCCGGTTAAATTTGAAAGAGAACAGTCAATTGATTTACTCATCCATTAAATCCTTCCAGATTGACAGAAACCATTATTAACCTCGATTCCGTTAACCCGATCGAATTTTTCGGGGTGAACAACGGAAAACTTGATTTGCTGAAAAAGAAATTCCCATTACTAAAGATCCTTTCCCGCGGGACGCAATTAAAACTGAGCGGGGCTCCGGAACAGATTGAAACAGCAAAAGAAAAAATTGATCTCATCATCCAGTACCTCGAACGGAACGGCCACCTGAGCGAAAATTATTTTGAACAGATCCTCGGCGGTGACGATGCTGAAACGGTTGACAATTTTGTGGACCGCAACCCCAATGACATCCTTGTATTCGGCCCCAATGGGAAAACGGTGAGGGCCCGTACACAGAACCAGAAAAAAATGGTGCATGCCGTTGACAGGAACGATATCGTATTCGCCATAGGGCCGGCAGGTACCGGTAAAACCTATACAGCAGTGGCGCTTGCAGTAAGGGCTTTGAAAAATAAGGTGGTAAAGAAGATTATTCTTACCCGCCCCGCCGTTGAAGCAGGTGAAAGCCTCGGCTTCCTGCCCGGTGACCTCAAAGAAAAGATCGATCCATACCTGCGGCCATTGTATGATGCGCTTGATGATATGATCCCCGCCGACAAACTGGGATATTACATGAGCACGCGCACCATCGAGATCGCACCGCTTGCTTATATGCGCGGCCGTACGCTCGACAATGCGTTTATTATTTTAGATGAGGCGCAGAATACAAACGATCTCCAGCTGAAAATGTTTCTTACGCGTATCGGGGCCAATGCAAAAGCCATCATTACCGGCGACCCCACGCAGGTGGATCTCCCGAGAAACATGCGCAGTGGCCTCGAAAAATCAACACGCATCCTTAAAAACATAGATGGCATCGCCCATATCGATCTGACAGAAGAAGATGTGGTTCGTCACCGCCTTGTAAAAGCCATTATCAAGGCATACGATAAGGAGAAAGAAAAAGAAGATGCAGAGCAAGGATATACGCACCGCAAATAATTATAAAAAAGTCCCGGTAATTCTGTCGGGACTTTTTTTATGCATTTCTGAAAATTACTTCCGTAAAGGATGGCAGCATTATTCTCCGAGGATTTCGTGGCCCAGTTTGTCTCGCTTGGTTTCAAGGTATTTCCTGTTATGCGTATTGGGGTGCACTTCTATCGGAACGATATCCACGATCTCAATACCATAGCCTTTTAACCCGGCACGTTTACGGGGATTGTTGCTCATGAGTTTAAGTTTATTGGCGCCAAGATATCGGAGTATCTGCGCACCCACTCCATAATCCCTTTCATCCATTCCAAAACCGAGATGAAGATTGGCTTCAACGGTATCCATGCCTTCTTCCTGTAGTTTGTATGCTTTCAGTTTATTGATCAGGCCGATGCCCCGGCCTTCCTGGTTCATATAAAGAATGATGCCCCGGCCCTCAGCTTCCACCATCTGCATGGCTTTGTGCAATTGCTCGCCGCAATCGCAGCGGAAACTGCCGAGGATATCTCCTGTAAAGCAACTGCTGTGCACACGTGTCAATACCGCTTCATCCTGTGCCCAGGTTCCTTTAACCAGGGCCAGGTGCTCGGCACCCGTCGTTTTTTCCTTAAAAGCAATAAGGTTAAAATGACCATAGCGGGTTGGCATATCCACCCTCACCAGTTCTTCGATCAGCGAATCTGTTCTTAAACGGTAATCGATAAGGTCTTTGATCGATATGATCTTCAGTTGAAACCTCCCGGCGATATCCAATAACTGCGGCAGCCTTGCCATGGTGCCGTCTTCATTCATCACTTCCACCAAAACCCCGGCAGGTTCAAGGCCCGCCAACCTGGCAAGGTCAACCGCCGCCTCCGTATGCCCCGTCCTGCGTAAAACCCCACCGTTTTTTGCCCTTAAAGGGAAAATATGCCCGGGACGGCCCAGTTCTTCCGGTGTTGTGGATGGATTAACCAGCGCCTGGATGGTTTTCGCCCTGTCCTGCGCCGAGATCCCCGTTGTGGTACCCTGGCCGATCAGGTCAACCGAAACCGTAAAAGCCGTTTCATGCAAAGAAGTATTAGAACTTACCATGGGTTTCAGATCCAGTTGAACACAGCGTTCTTCGGTAAGCGCCGCGCAAATCAGCCCCCGGCCTTCTTTACTCATAAAATTGATCACTTCGGGGGTAACAAAGCTGGCCGCAATAATGAAATCCCCTTCATTTTCACGGTCTTCATCGTCTACCACAATCACCATTTTCCCCTGGCGGATATCTTCAATCGCATTTTCGATCTTGTCTAACATATCAGTATTTGTCCGGCAAAATTACAGCCGGATACCGGTAAAAACGTGGAATATTACTGAATGGGGTTACACATGGGGATTTTTTCCGGATTACGCAAGGAAAACTGTAAAACCGGTGGTTGATTGACACTGCTGGTAAAAATGTATCGGTTTTGGGCTGCCCCCCCGGATTTGGGGAAATAATTTGTTAATATATAGTGGTTAATGTGAGGCGAATATTTGTTTTCTTTGCACTCGATAAACTTTAAACTATGCTTAGCAAGAGAATTTTAACTTATGTGCTGGCGGCTATTCTGCTGCCCGTATCATTGCTGGCCCAGAACACCACGAGTAGCATCGGCGGTACCGTAAAAACCAATACCGGCGAGGCCTTGGTGGGTGCCACTGTAACTGTTACACACGAACCTACCGGTACCGTGTATCGTGTTCAGAGCCGCAATGGCGGACGTTTTGATGTAAGCAACCTTAACCCCGGGGGTCCTTACAGTGTACAGGTGTCATTTGTGAATTTCGCAAATGAAAAAAGAACCGATATCTACCTTACACTGGGTGATTCTTACAAGGTTGACTTCGCACTGACTGCCAAAGCCAGCGATCTCGGTAATGTAGTGGTAACCGGTTTGAAAAAAACCACGGAAGCGTCTGGTAAAGGCGGTACCGAAACCACGATTGGCCGTGATAAGATGGCCAATATGCCTACTGTAGGCCGTAATATTTACGACTACCTGAAAGCAGTTCCGCAGGCAAGGTTGATTGGTGGTAATGAGGGAGCTATCTCTATTGCAGGCCAGAACAACCGTTACAATGCCTTTTATGTAGACGGTGCTATCAACAATGATGTATTTGGTTTGGCTGCTTCCGGAACCAATGGTGGCCAGGCAAGTATCTCTCCAATTTCTATTGATGCCATCGACCAGTTCCAGGTGGTGATCTCCCCGTATGATGCCGGCCAGGGCCACTTTGTGGGTGGTGGTATCAATGCCATTACCAAGGGGGGGACCAATAAAACAGAAGGATCTATTTATTATTTCCTGCAGAACCAGGATCTCGCAGGTAAAACACCTACTGGTCCGAAAGAGCTCGCTACCAAACTCGGCGAGTTCAGCAAAAAAACCTATGGTTTCCGTGTAGGCGGTGCATTTGTAAAAAACAAACTTTTCTATTTTATCAACGTGGATATTCAGCGTGACCTTCGTCCGCAGCCTTTCGATTTTAATAGCTATGTTGGTAATACGAAAGATTTGACCATTTTGAATAGCCTGGCAAATACACTTCGTACCACATACGGTTATGAGCCCGGTGGCTTCCTCGATAACCCGGAGAAAGTGACAGCAGACAGGATCACTTCCCGTATCGACTGGAATATCAACGACAGGCATAAACTTACGTTGAGCAACCGTTATACGAAAGGACAGCGTTACAATACAAGCAGCAGTTCTACTTCCACCATTAACTTTTATAACGACGGATATATCTTCCCTACCCGCACCAATTCAACTTCTGCTGAATTAAAAAGCCTTGTAGGAAGAAGCTCGACCAATAAACTCCTGATCACATTTACGGATGTTTCGGATGACCGTGGTCCGCTGGGACAAGACTTTCCCCGCGTGCGTATCACAGATGGTTCCGGCGCAATCGTTTTTGGACCAGATAACAGTTCAACGGTTAACCTGCTTACCCAAAAGAACTGGACTGCATTGGAAGAATTTAAATTTACTGCAGGCAACCACGGCTTCAAAGTGGGTGCAGAATGGGAATACAGTTCCGTTTTCAATGCATTTATCCAGAACACTTTCGGCAACTACACTTTTGCTAACCTGAATGCGTTCCTGACAAACCAGGCACCAACCGCATATTCATATGGTTTTTCTCAATTGGATAAAGGTTTAGGTGATAATACGGCAGCATCCGCCAAATTTAAATATGCATCCGGTGCTTTATTTGTGCAAGATGAATTCAGGGCCAATGATAACCTCACCCTGAATTTTGGTTTAAGGGCTGATTATTCAAAATACTTAACCGGTGTATACGGTGACGTATATGCAAATACTGTTGCTATTCCTAAGTTCTCACAGTATTGGGATTTGAAAGGTGCCCAGTCTGGCGCACGCCCGAAAGCACCTATATCATTCTCCCCAAGGGTTGGTTTTGTATACAAAATACCTGAAGAGAATATTACAGTCCGCGGCGGATTCGGCATGTTCGTAGGACGTATCCCATTGGTATGGCCTGGTGGTGTTTACAACAACAATGGTTTATTCGTAGGCGGTTATACAGCAAATGCTGCACAACTTGCCCTGATCCGTTTCCGTCCTGATCCAAATAACCAGTGGCAACCAAGCGAAGTGGGTGCGGGTGTTACCAAAGGACCTTTGAACCTGATCTCTGCTGATTTCAAACTTCCAAAGATCTTCAGAACTTCTCTGGCAATCGACAAGAAATTTGAAAACGGATGGTCTGGAACTATGGAAGCATATTTCACAAAGAACATCAACGAAATTTATTATACAAATATCAACCTGCTGCCCCCGATCGGAAATGCTGTAGGACCTGATACACGTTATGTTTACTCAACCACAAATAATGGTAAGATTCCTTTGAATGCAGATGGATCTAACCCTTATGATAACGCGATCCTGGTGAGCAATAACAACAGTAATACCGGTTTCTCTTACGGATATTCTGCTACTGTTAGAAAATCCACACGTACCGGTTTTAATTTTGAAGTGAACTACAGTTTTGGTAACTCCTTTATCACAAATGACGGTACCAGTTCTGTAAACCTTAGCCAGTGGCGCTTTATGGAATCAGTAAACGGACGTAACTATATCGGCCGTTCTATTTCTGATTTCAGCGGCGGCCACCGCATCTTTGCTTACCTGAGCAAACGCTTTGAGTATGCCAAGAAGTCAATGGCTACCACGATCACGCTTTCTTATACCGGGCAGTCTGGCACACCCATCAGCTATGTGTACGGTTCTAACAGTATGACCAGAGATGATGGTACTACCGGTGGTAATGACCTGATCTATATCCCAACATCAGGCGACCTGGCAAATATGACATTCCTGAGCAATACCATTACTGTTAACGGTGTAGCCACTACTTACACTCCCCAGCAACAGAAAGATGCTTTGGAAGCTTATATCTCCAAAGATCCTTATCTGCGTAACCATCGCGGACAGTATGCTGAAAGAAACGGCGACCGTTTGCCTTTCACAAACATTGTTGACCTGAAAATTGCGCAGGATTTCAATATCAAGTTTAACGGGCACCGTTACCAGTTCCAGTTAACATACGATGTATTTAACCTCGGTAACATGCTGAACAGGGATTGGGGCCGCCAGTATTTCCAGAGCAACGACCAGTTCTCGCTGATCAGCTTTGCTGGATATGTGAGCGCTACCAATTTCACACCTCAGTACCGTTTCAACCCAACCATTACCGGTCCGTTCGGTGTAAGCACCAGCACCAATGCTGCCTATGCTGCCCGTTGGATCAGCCAGGTGGGTATCCGCTTCAATTTCTAATAGTACCCGAAACCTTGGTATAATAAAAAGAGGCTGTCTAAAAGACAGCCTCTTTTATTTTCGTTTAAATACTCTCCTCTTAAAACTTTATCAGCGCATACCCTTTCAACTCATAAGTGGTAAGCGTTGTCATGGCCGATAATGCAGGCAATACTTCGGGGCTGACAGCATCTTTGGATATACCCCTTTTATTGAGCGACTGTCCACATACAAACAGCTTCACACCCGCTTCTTTTAGTTCTTTAAATAAAGGGATATTGGGATTATCAGTATTGAATTTCTTTTTATACTCCTCATTATTCACCACATACTGTGCCGCTGGTCCATGTACCACTACAACCAGCTGTAATTTATTAGCAGGTATGCCACCTAAGGCATGGAGGTTTACCACTGCAGCTGCTTTCTCGAGTGACTCATGTGTTGTTTCCGGTTTTAAGTTGTCCGTATTCACCTCGATGATCACCTTATAATTCATTTTAGGATCCGGATTTTCCTGCGAAAACGGGACTTCAGTAACGGTACCGTATTTTTTGATAACAGGATTTACTTTGGTTTGCGAAAAAGATGCAAGACTGATCAATGCCAGTGAAGCAGTAAAAAATTGTTTTCTCATGGTACTATGATTAGAGAAACAATTTACTGGAAATTCACACAGGAAATCTTTCCGGCTATTATTTAGAAAATTTATTCTTCAGCATACGTAATGCATCTTCCACACTTCTCTCCTGCATGGGTTTGTTTGTAAGGGGCTTTACAGGGCGGCCCTGGGGTTTTGCCGCTTTCTGAGGGGCTTCTTCCGTTTGTTTGATGGATAATGCGATCCGTTTTCTGGCCACATCCACTTCCAGTATTTTAACCTGTACTTTCTGTCCGAGTTTTAGTACCTCTGATGGGTCTCCAATGTAGCGATGTGCAATTTCGCTTACATGCACAAGACCGTCCTGCTTCACACCGATATCAATAAAAGCACCAAAGCGGGTGAGATTGGTTACCACACCCGGTACAATCATCCCAACCTGTGCATCTTCAATTTTGTAAATACCCGCGAATTCAAACTGCTCTATTTCGCTGCGCGGATCAAGACCCGGTTTTTTAAGCTCATCAAGGATATCGCGGATCGTTAACGCTCCAAATAGCTCTGAAGTATATTTTTTGGGATCAATCTCTTTTAACAACACTTCGTTACCGATCATTTCTTTTACCGCTACTCCTGCTTCGGTTGCTATTTTCTCAACCAGTGGATAAGCTTCCGGGTGAACCGCACTTGCATCGAGCGGGTTTTCGCCTTCTTTGATCCGTAAAAATCCGGCACATTGCTCATAGGCTTTTGTACCCAGTCTCGGCACTTTCAATAATTGTTCCCTTTTGGTGAAACGGCCGATCTCTGCTCGGTATTTCACAATATTATCAGCGAGAGAAGGCCCGATACCGCTCACATATCCCAACAGGTGCTTGCTTGCCGTATTCAGGTTCACACCCACATTGTTCACACAGCTCACCACGGTTTGATCAAGTTTTTCTTTTAAACGGAACTGGTTCACATCGTGCTGGTACTGCCCCACCCCGATACTTTTCGGATCTATCTTCACCAGTTCCGCCAAAGGATCCATCAGCCTGCGGCCGATGCTTACCGACCCGCGTACTGTAACATCTTCATCCGGAAATTCTTCACGCGCTGTTTCTGAAGCAGAATAAACTGAAGCCCCATCTTCATTTACAAGAAATACAGGCAACCCCAACGAGAGTTTTTTTATAAACTGCTCCGTTTCCCTTCCCGCCGTACCATCACCGATTGCAAATACCTCGATGCGGTAACGTGCAACAAGGTCACGGATCGTTTGTTCACTGCTGTATATCCGGTTGGGCTCATGGATATAGATCAGGGCCGTTTGCAACAGGTCACCTTTTTCATCAAGGCAAACCACTTTACAACCCGTTCTGTATCCCGGATCGATGGCGAGTATTCTTTTACTTCCCAATGGGGCACTTAATAAAAGCTGGCGAAGGTTTTCAGCAAATACATTGATCGCTTCGTCATCGGCTTTCTGTTTTAACGCAGTCCGGAATTCAGATTCAAGACTTGGCTGTAATAATCTCCGGTATGCATCCCGGATCGCTTTTTTTACATGTTCCGTAGAAGGGGTTAATGCCTTTACATATTCTTTTTCGAGGATAGCCAATGCATCTTCTTCCATTGGCAAAATATTCATCCGTAAAAAACCTTCGAGAAATCCCCGCAGTACAGCCAGTATGCGATGCGATGGAATTTTACAAATGGGTTCCGTAAAATCAAAATAGTCTTTGTACTTGATGCCTTCGGTTTCTTTATCAGTCAGCACTTTGCTTTGCAGTACGGCCTTCTCTTCAAATAATTTTCTCAGTCTTGCGCGCAACTCCGCATTTTCATTCACCATTTCCGCAATGATATCCCTGGCTCCCTGCAAAGCATCTTCTGCCGACGCCACCTGTTCCGTTATATATTTACCTGCTTCGACAACAATATCCAATGGCCCCTGTTCCAGCACCTGCATGGCAAGCGGTTCCAGTCCGTTTTCGCGGGCAGCCTGTGCTTTTGTTTTTCGCTTGGGTTTATAGGGCAGGTAAATATCTTCCAGTTCTGCAAGTGTAGTGGCGGCATCAAGTTTTCCCTGCAGGTAATCTGTCATCTTACCCTGCTCTGTGATCGATTTTTCGATAAATGTTTTTCTTTCCGCAAATTCCTTTCTGAATTTCGCTTCTTCCTGTATTTGCACGATCTGCACCTCATCCAGTCCACCCGTTTTATCCTTCCGGTAACGCGCAATAAAAGGTACAGTGGCTCCTTCGGCAAATAATTCCAATACGGCTTCTACCTGGCGGGTCTGCAGGTTCAGTTTCAAAGCGATCAATGGGGCAAACGACATAATGAGTCTCTTTTGTGAGCAGGGCGGCGAAAGTAAGTGAGAGATGAAAAAGAAAAAAGAAAACAATTGTCAACAATGCTTGGCAAAATGCAGGCTCTTCCTTATTACAGGCGAACCACTTTATGCGGGTATCGTTCCGCGAAATTCCGGATCATCGATTTCAGTACTTCGTTCTCGGGGTAAGCAGTGAGTTTTGTTTTGATCTCATCAACGGCATTCACTTCAATATGCTTGGGCAAATGGCCCATACCATAAAACTTTCCTTCTTCCACCAGCACACACCCTTCTTTATCACGGATCACAAAAGTTTCTTTTTGCGATTCAATCCATTCAAGTGCCGCTTCCACATTGCGGTTGTACAAAACCACATCGGGCAATTCACCCCGCTCCGACTGGTCAAGAAAACAAAGTACGGGGTTCAGTTCAAATTCCCGCACCAGTTTCCATAAAGTGCGGTGCGCATCCACCAGCATCGAAAAACTGGCAACAGGCGTGGAATGTTTTTGCTTTTTATCGATGGCGAGCCTGCGGTATCCTTTGCTGTCCTCAAAATGATAAATGCCCCATAGCTGCTCATATCTTTTCTGGCTTTTATTAAAAACGGGCCAAAGCCTTTTGATCTCCACACTTTCCAGTAAGGATGCGATAAATTCAGTTGGGGTGGTCGCATGTGTTACGGAATAAATGCTCCGCAAAAAATCCTGTCTTTTTTTGGATACATCGAGCCCGGTAAAATGACTGATCACCCGCTTCCGGATATTTTTTGCTTTTCCCACATACACGATCTTCCCTTTCTGGTCGTGGAAATAATATACCCCCGGTTCCATAGGCAATTCTTTCACATACGATTCAGGGAGATTGGGCGGCAGTATCTGTCCCTTACTTTCCTTTTTCAACATTTCCCTGATCAGGGTGGCGCCGTTGTTTTTCAATACCAGGTCGAGTACCTGGCTGGTAGCGAAGGCATCGCCGCCGGCTCGGTGCCGGTTTGAAATGGTAATCCCCAGTTCGCGGCAAAGACTGCCCAACCCGTATTTCCGGAAACCCGGGAACACCTTCCGGCTTAGGCGGATGGTACAGAGTTTAGGGGTTTGCAGGTGAAACCCGGCCTGCTGCAAATGGTATTTTACAAAGGAGTAATCAAAGTTTACATTGTGGGCAACAAATACCCTGTCTTTGAGCAGGTTATAAATATTTGGCGCCACTTCGGCAAAATCCGGGGCGGCAGCGGCCATCGCATCCGTAATGCCGGTCATGTTTACAATAAAGGGCGGAATAGCCTGGTGCGGGTTTACCAGGGTTTCATAACGGCCTTCCACTTCTTCCCCGTTATGCAATACGATCGCGATCTCGGTGATGCCGTGCTGTTCGGGAAAGCCCCCCGTGGTTTCTATATCTACAACTGCAAACTGCATGTGCACAAATTAGCCTTGCAAATTCGTGTTTTACAAGATAATTTTAGGGGAAAGTTTTAGAAAGATCCAATATCTCCCGGGAAGCCCTGTTGAGCAACTGACGATCGGTTTCCCCCGGAAGCGGCAAATCGTATCACCCGTAATACTAATTGCTATGGATCAAACCGGACACCATCAGGAGATCAATGAGAAAAAGATCCTGACCATCGGAGGGATCATCATTGTAATTGTGATCGCCCTGATCTCTTATTTCGAATGGCGGGGACGCACGGGCAGTTAAGCCTGGCACCTATCTGTCGAATAAGTTCTGCTCCTGAAAACAGGTCCGGGATTTTTTTTATCCCTGCTGTAATAAAAAACAGGATACTGCTACCCATAAATTTGATTGCCGCCTGTAACTTTTCTTTTATCGTTACGTTAGCTATTATTAACAATGATTAACCACCCGTCACGAAAACGGACGTTAATTTTACCATCGATATTGAACCGCTATGAAACGCATTTTCGCCCTGTTTACCATCCTCCTGCTTACAGCCTGCAGTTCTCCTGCCGGTAAGGCCGTAGGGCAACTCGGCAAAAAAGTGAAGCAATGCTGTACAACGGTTTGTATCAAAAAAGACAAAGAGGGTTCCTGCGATGCATCCCCCTTAAGCATAAGCAGCTCCGAAAAAACCATCCTTCCCGAACTGCCGGCTTCACTCCAGGAAGTGGTGAGCAGTGAAATGCTTACCTGGTAATGGCCTGATCCATCGATCTGTTCCTTCATCGTTCCGGCTTCTTTCCGTACCTTTGCAGCCCTCTGAATACCTGCACTTAACAACGCAAAAGGTATTCTGCAACAAGCAAGATCGCAATGGAACTGAGCAAGAATTTTCTTCCAAACGAAACAGAAGCCAGGTGGTATGAACACTGGCTGCAGAAAGGCTATTTCAACAGCAAACCCGATGGGCGTGAAGCTTACACTGTGGTGATTCCCCCGCCAAATGTAACCGGTGTGCTGCACATGGGTCATTGCCTCAACAATACCATCCAGGATATCCTGATCAGGCGGGCACGCAAACAGGGAAAAAATGCCTGCTGGGTTCCGGGCACCGACCATGCTTCCATCGCCACTGAAGCAAAAGTGGTCGCCATGCTGCGCGAAAGAGGCATCACAAAATCATCACTGAGCAGGGAAGAATTTCTGAACTATGCCTGGGAATGGAAAGAAAAATATGGCGGCATCATCCTTCAGCAACTGAAGAAACTGGGATGCAGTCTGGACTGGGACCGCACTTCTTTCACCATGGACAAAGACTATTACGAATCGGTCATAAAAGTTTTTGTCGATCTCTATAACAAAGGCCTGATCTACCGAGGTAAACGCATGATCAACTGGGATGTAAAGGCTTTGACGGCATTGAGTGATGAGGAAGTGATCTATAAGGAAGTACAGAGCAAACTCTATCATTTGCGATACCGGATTGATGGTACGGCTGATGAATATATCACGATCGCAACTGTAAGACCTGAAACGATATTAGGGGATACAGCCATTTGTGTGAACCCATCCGATGAAAGATACAAACACCTGCATGGTAAATATGCATTGGTTCCGTTGATCAACCGCCGGATACCGATCATTGCAGACGACTATGTTGCGATTGATTTCGGAACAGGCGCATTAAAGGTTACGCCTGCGCATGATATGAACGATTACCAGCTGGGGCAGAAATACAATCTTGAAGTGATTGATACGATGAACGATGACGGAACCATGAGTGAAGCCGCGCAGTTGTTCATCGGGGAAGATCGTTTTGAAGTACGTAAAAAAATTGTTCCGCAACTGGAAGCAGCAGGGCACCTGGTAAAAATGGAAGAATACACCAACCAGGTAGGTTTCAGCGAACGCACTGATGCCGTAGTGGAACCGCGATTGAGTTTACAGTGGTGGGTAAGCATGAAGAAAATTTCAGAACCTGCCCTGAAAGCAGTGATGGAAAACGAAATTGCTTTTCATCCCGCTAAATTCAAAAATCTTTACAGGCACTGGATGGAGAACATCAAGGACTGGTGTATCAGCCGCCAGTTGTGGTGGGGGCACCGCATACCGGCTTATTATGCACCCGATGGTTCTTTCGCAGTGACAGCCAGTAAAGAATCCGCTTTTGCAGAACTGAAACAAAAAAACACTTCCCTCACTATCGACGAATTACGGCAGGATGAGGATTGTCTCGACACATGGTTCTCCAGCTGGCTCTGGCCCTTTGAAGTATTCAAAGGTTTATCCGATCCCGGCAATGCGGAAGTGAACTATTATTATCCCACCAACACACTGGTAACTGCACCGGAAATTATTTTCTTCTGGGTGGCGAGGATGATCATGGCGGGAGAAGAATATATGGGCAAGATTCCTTTCAGGGATGTTTATTTCACAGGGATCGTTCGTGATAAACTGGGAAGAAAAATGAGCAAGAGCCTTGGTAACTCGCCCGATCTGCTCGCTTTGATTGACCAGTACGGCGCCGATGCAGTTCGTTTCGGCATCATGATCGCATCGCCTGCAGGGAATGATATCCTCTTTGATGAATCTGCCCTCGAACAGGGAAGAAATTTCAACAACAAACTCTGGAATGCGCTGAAGCTTGTGAAAATGTGGGAAGGAAGAAAGAGCGGGGATGCAGAATCAACAATCACAACACAACATTTCGCCCTCAACTGGTTCTCCCACCGCCTTAACAAGGTGAAAGCAGAAGTGGAAGAGATGATGCAGCAATTCCGGCTGAGTGAAGCATTGAAAACCATTTACTCACTGATATGGGATGATTTCTGCAGCTGGTACCTCGAATGGGTAAAGCCTGGTTTTGAACAGCCCATCGAAAAGGAAGTGTACGAAAAAACAGTTCACTTCTTTGAGGAACTGATGGAACTGTTACATCCTTTTATGCCATTTATTACCGAAGAGATTTTTCACCTCCTCCGTGATAAGAAAGAAGACCTGACGGTTAAACAGTACAGCGGTATTCAACCGCATGATGCATCCGTGCTTGCTTCAGGTGAATTACTTAAACGGGTAATTTCCGCGCTGCGGGATGCAAGGAATAAAAACCAGGTCAAACCCAGGGATATTATCAGCCTTTCGATCCAGAGTGAAAACCACAATGGATATATGGCCATTGAAGAGATATTAAAGAAGCAGGTAAATGCAGATGCCGTAAATTTTACAGATACTGCAGTTGCACAAAGCATTGTGGTAAACGTAGAGAAAGACAAATTTTACATCAGCTCAGAAAAGCAGGTGGATACGGCTGGATTAAAAGCTGAACTCGAAAAAGACCTCGCATACCAGCAGCAATTTCTTGAATCGGTCAGCAAAAAATTATCTAATGAACGGTTTGTGCAGAATGCCAAACCCGAAGTGGTGGCACTCGAGCGGAAAAAACAGGCCGATGCGGAAGCAAGGATCAAAACCATTCAGGAAAGCTTACAAAATCTTGGCTGATGAAAAATATTTTGTTGCCCGCAATATTACTTGCCTGTTCTTTCGGGGGTAATGCACAGAACTGGGATATCAACCTGCTGAAAAATATCAACCCGCAACAACCCAACAATGGTACCTGGCAAAGATTTTCTTCATCTGCCGAGCCATTAGCAATTGCCATCCCATCTGTATTGTTGATTAAGAGCCTGGCCGATAAAGACAGTATTTTGAAAAACCGTTCACTCGAAATGCTGGGGAGTGTCGTGATTGCCGCAGTGGCTACAGAAGCCTTAAAAATTGTTGTAAACCGCCAGCGCCCCTATGAAAAATATCCGCTGGATGTCTTTCCTTATGATGCGTCTGAAAAAGGAAAATCTTTCCCTTCCGCGCATACTTCCCTTGCTTTTTCAACAGCCACTTCTGTTTCACTTTCTTATCGAAAATGGTACATTACCATTCCTGCATTTGCCTGGGCAACCGGTGTTGGCTATTCGCGTTTGTATCTCGGTGAACATTATCCTTCTGATGTTTTGGCGGGCGCCTTAGTCGGAACCGGCAGTGCCCTCCTCGCCCACTGGCTGAATAAAAAATATTTCCGGAGAAGGTAGTTTAATTGTTTATTGGTTTATTGGTTCGTTTGTCTATTCGTTTATAGGTGCCGTTTTCATAAGCCCTGCCCACCAAAGACCAAAAGCCAAAGACCAACCCCCACCCGACTAATAAACAATTAAACCAATCAACTAATTTCACTAATGCACCAGCACATGGGTTTGCTTGATCACCCCCATCACAAAAACGCTCTGTACATGCCCGAGGTTTTCGGCCTGGCTTAGTTTGTTCACATGGAAATCATAATAAGCATCCATACTTTCGGCCACCACTTTCAGCATAAAATCAAATTCACCGGAGATATTATAGCATTCGATCACTTCGGGCATAGCCATGATATCTTTGATAAATTTGGCGCCCGCATTCCGGTTATGCTGTTTCAGCGATACATAACAGATCACCATCAATCCCTTCCTCACTTTTGAATGATCCAGCAGGGTGGCGTACTGCCGTATCACACCCGACTCTTCCAGCCGCTTGATTCTTTCGTGCACGGGTGTGGTACTGAGATGCACTTTATCTGAGATTTCCTTTACGGTAGCCCTGGCATTGTGCTGCAACACACGCAGAATGGCGAGATCCTTTTCATCAAGTGCTGGCATGCCGGTAGTGGAATCGGCTGTTTGTATGCTTTTTGACATTACGAAATCACATTTTATTCTATCAAAGTTACCTAAAACTACTATTTTGTTCTAAATAAAATAATAATTATAGTATTTTATCCTGCATTATTAGCTTTGTGCACGATAAAAAACCAAATATGTCTACACTTACTTCCACCATCGACTTCAGCCTGCCTTATAAAGTGGCTGATATGAGCCTCGCCGACTGGGGCCGCAAAGAAATCCGCCTCGCCGAAGCAGAAATGCCCGGTTTGATGGCTATCCGCGCAGAATATGGACCCAGCCAGCCGCTGAAAGGTGCCCGCATCGCCGGATGTTTACACATGACTATTCAGACTGCCGTTCTCATCGAAACCCTGGTTGCATTGGGTGCTGAAGTGAAATGGAGTTCCTGCAATATTTTTTCTACACAGGACCAGGCGGCAGCAGCGATCGCCGCAGCAGGCATCGGTGTATTTGCCTGGAAAGGGCAAACACTGGAAGAAGCCGACTGGTGTATTGAACAGACTTTGTTCTTTGGTGGCGCCAACCGCCCATTGAACATGATCCTCGATGATGGTGGCGATCTTACCAATATGGTATTTGATAAATATCCTGAACTGGTTCAGCATATCAAAGGTTTGTCTGAAGAAACCACAACCGGTGTGCACCGTCTTTATGAACGCATGGCGAAAGGAACATTGCCGATTCCTGCGATCAACGTGAACGATTCTGTTACCAAATCAAAATTTGATAACAAATACGGTTGCCAGGAATCACTGGTAGATGCGATCCGCCGCGCTACCGATGTGATGATGGCTGGTAAAGTTGCAGTAGTAGGCGGTTATGGTGATGTGGGTAAAGGTTCTGCCGCTTCCCTTCGTGGTGCAGGTTGCCGAGTGATCGTTACCGAGATCGACCCGATCTGTGCATTACAGGCAGCGATGGATGGTTATGAAGTGAAGCGTATGAAAGATGCTGTGAAAGAAGCAGACATCGTTGTAACCGCGTCTGGTTGCCGCGACCTGATTACCGGTGAGCATTTCAAACTGATGAAAGATAAAACCATCGTTTGTAATATCGGTCACTTCGATATCGAGATCGATGTTGCCTGGCTGAATACCAATTATGGCCATACCAAAGACACCATCAAACCGCAGGTTGACCTTTACAATGTAGATGGTAAAGACATTATCCTGCTGGCGGAAGGCCGCCTCGTGAACCTGGGTTGTGCAACAGGTCACCCCAGCTTTGTAATGAGTAACTCTTTCTCTAACCAGACACTGGCACAGGTAGAACTCTGGAACAACCATAAGAACTACGAAAACAAAGTATATGTGCTGCCCAAACACCTTGATGAAAAAGTAGCCCGCCTGCACCTTGCAAAAGTTGGCGCGCAACTCGATGAACTGACCGAAGCACAGGCCGATTATCTCGGTATCGCGAAAAATGGTCCGTTCAAAGCTGAACACTATCGCTACTAATCGAAAGATTTATTTATGGATAAGCCGCCCCGAAGGGCGGCTTTTTTATTTGATGGATAAATCGTCAGGTACCTGGACATATAAAGAAGCCTTTGCAGGAAGGCATCATCTGTGACCAGTAAAGTTTTTGGTAAATTTGGCTACAGATTTTTTGTATTGAAGGGATCACTAAAAAATATCGCCTGCTTCGTTTTCTTTGCCGTATGTACTTTCTTTGCATCAACAGTCTCTGCAAACAAACTAAATGATACCACCCGTTTTTCTTCCCGTGAAGAAGCGATTGCTTTTCTGGAAAAACAGGCGGGTCTTGCGCAAAGCGATTACTGGCCCAATATCAATCCTGTATTATTCCTGCAGAATATCCGGAAGAATATCGAGCAGCCGCTCAGTATTTATGAAGGCAGGAGCACCAATTTCTGTGCGTATGCAGCGCTCTCCTATCTTCCGCTGCACCAAAACCCGCTTGACTATACACGTTTTCTGATTACTTTATACAAAGATGGCAAAGCAATGTATGGCCGTGAGTATTTTGAACCTACCCGAGCCGTTAGGCTTGCTGCGGGTACGCTCAGTTTCAAAGGCGAGCTTGACATACGGCCTGCCGACCAGTTATGGTTTATGAGTCTTGCTGACCATTTTAAAGGATATCTCAACCTATTCGACCATCATTACAATCCGGGCGATGAAAACAAAACCTGGGCCGCTGTTAACTTTGCTAAGTTCAACCGGATGATACGACGTTTATTCAACTACCATGTGGATGCAGCAGGATCCGATCTTATCAGGCCTGGGTTCAGGGATGCATTCGACTACCTCTCTGAAAAAATAAAAACAGGAACCGTAGCGCTGTTTGTAAACAACCTTGATCTCTACAAAAAAAACCATACCCGTCTCCGGCTCAATATCCCCACACATTTTGTGATATTGCTGGGTATCGATGAAGCGGATGATGACAGGATCGCTATCACCTACTGGGATTATGGCGGCATCACCAGGCAGTATTTACCGGAATCCTTTTTGAGAAAGATCATATTCGGCGTATCGCATATCACAGCTAAAAAAAACAATGACTAAAGGCGGATCACATATCATTTTATTCATCCTGCTGGCTGGCATGTACGCCTGCACATCGCGGAAAATATTTACGTCAAATTATTTTACAGAAAATGAAAAAGCGTTGACGGAAATAGAAACGCTCTACAAAAAACTCAGTGAACAAAAACCTTTTGCGATCGGGTTCACAGACAGGTCGTTCGAATATGTATCCATTGAAATCATCACCGACTCGATCAAATACATCAACGAATTCAGCATCACCGATCAGAAAATGGTGGATACGCTGCGGAAATATGCACTCCCTGAAGAAGGCATCCTCGAACTGGTATTAAAAATGCGGGCCATTCATTGTATCTGGGTGAATACGCTCGACTATTATACCAATAACCAGAAAAGAAGCCTTGTTTTTTTATCGGTAAAACCTGTATCCGTCCGCTTGCCTTTCAGCGCGGAGAAATACCTCGTACTTACTTTTTACCAGCAGCCGCAATATTATGACAGTGACGGCAACCTGCTTGCCAGCCGGCGTTTGCGTAAGCTGAGAAAGATCAATGATGAAACCTTCCGGCGTTTGAATGATAAAGTGGCCTATACCGTTTCTGAACATTTTCGCTGAGATGGCAAAGCAATGTGGACAATAAAGCTTGTATCCGTTTTTCCTCTTCACATTTGAGGATAAATAAGCCGCATATTGCCTGCACACAAGCCTATCTTTGGTGCAATCAAAATTCTTCCGCATGGTTTCAGTCAAAAAAATATGTATTGCCTTTTCTTCAATGGCATGTATTGTTGGTAGCAGTTCCTGCAATAACGGCGCGAATAATGGTAAAAATGTCGACTCTTCAAAAACAACCGTAGCTGCAGCGAAACCCAAACCCGGCGACCCGATCAAATACGACAGTTCGAAACGGTATATCTTTCTTACCTGGGACGATTCGCCGCAACCACCCGGTACCTTGAATTGTAAAAATGTTTTCCAGGCCGAAGGCATCAAAGCCACTTTTTTCTCTGTAGGATTTAACCAGGTTGGTCCGCTGAAAAAACGGCTGATCGATTCGATCCGCAGTGCGTATCCGCAATTCCTGCTGGCAAACCATAGCTTCAGTCATGGCTTTAATGATAAATACGGCACATTTTATTCCCCGAAAATGACCGACAGTGCGTTGAATGATTTCCTGAAAAATGAGCAGTTACTGAATATCCCGGTTAAAATCATCCGCCTGCCGGGAAACAATACATGGGCATCGAAAGGGCAGATCGACGGGCAGAAAGCCAATACCACACTGGTGAAAAAACTGGATTCTCTCGGCTATAAAATCATTGGCTGGGATCTTGAATGGGGCCAGCAGGGTAAAAAGAAGGAGCCCCGTGAATCGGCTACCGAAATGGTGAAACGCATCAACCAGAAATTTGATGAGGGTACCACCACACAACAAAATGCCATTGTGATCCTTTCGCATGACAGGCTTTTTGAAAAGAAACAATTCGCCGATTCTCTTTCCCGTTTCATACAGCTTTTAAAAGCAGATAAAAGAAATGTATTTGAAACGATCGATCATTACCCGATGGTACAGAAATAAAAAGGACCCAACAGGTTCAATAAAAAGATCCCGCTTCTTTCCGGAAGCGGGATCTTTTTTTGTTAAAGTTTTGTTGCAGCAGAATAAAGCGATGCGCAAAAAATAAAGTTCACCGGTAAACAAAGCCTTTTCGCGAAGGCGAAAAACCGTTCGTCCTAAAGCGGACAGTTGTTACAGTACATTCATCCCGCAGAAAATACCATTAAGAAAGCTTTAAGAAATCCCCTGAAACCCTTACCAGTTCTGCATCACAGGCGAATTGCAACATTGATTAACATTTGTATTAACACCATTCATAATAACGCTCATCCAAAGATTGTAACTAATCACAATCCGCTTCGTCTACCTCTTATACGTTTCTACTTTTGACTTGTCAAATTGAAACAAACGACACAAACCATATTCTTAATAACATTAACCAGAAACAAAATGAAAAAGTTTTTTATCCTCGCTCTCGCAGCCCTCGCCATCGGAACCAGTGCTTTTGCCGGCCCAGCCGCTATTAAAACAAAAGTGACCGAACATTTCAATGCATCTTTCAGTGCAGCGAAAAATGTAACCTGGAAATCAAGCGAACGTTTTGACAAAGTAAGCTTTGTGCTAAACAATGAAAAAGTAGATGCTTTTTATGATACAGAAGGCGACCTGATCGGTACCAGCAAAACAATGGCTTTCGACAAACTGCCCAAATCAGCGATCGAAACCATTACCACCAAATACACATTCCCGGAGTTTCAGCTGAAAGACTGTATCGAATTCACCAGCGCCACCAATGAGAAGAATTATTATGTTTCTTTTGAGAAGAAATCTGAAACCGTAGTGATCGAGATCACCAAAGCCGGCGTTGTAAGCGTTTTCGCCCGCAACAGAAAATAATCTTCTTACTCCATCATATATCCAACAAAAAAGTCCGCATAGTTTTATGCCGGACTTTTTTATTTATGTACGCATAATAAACGCCTTCTATCCCGGGAAACTGATTTTTCCCATACTCACAGAGGGGATATCAGTGGATCCGTTGCCAATCACTGTTTGTCCACCGGCAACTGTTTCATTGGCCAGTATGGCAAACAAAACGGCTTCTTTTGCATCGGGGCTGATCTCGAGAACATCGGTGGTATAAAAAGGATATTCCGGGAGCATCGTACGGATGGTATCCATCAGCAAAGGATTATGCATTCCTCCGCCACTAGTATAAATGGTATATGAAACACCTGGCGAAAGTGTCTGCTTCATCGCTTCTGTAATAGTAACGGCGCTGAAACGGTTCAGGGTTGCCATGGTATCTTCGTGACTGATTCCATTGATATCCGCAGCTTGTTTTGCCTTGGCGAGATAATCGAGATTAAACAGTTCAGGACCGGTGGTTTTGGGAAAGCCACTGCTGAAAAAATCATGCTGTAATAATTTTTCGAGCAGGGCCGGATTGTATTTGCCGGCGCCGGCTTTTGCCGCATTTTTATCATAAGCCATTTGAAAATGCTTTTGCATATAAGCATCCATCAAAGTATTACCGGGGCCGGTATCGGTGCTGAAGATGCGGGTGGCATCAAGGTCACCGGGCAAGAACGTGAAATTGGCGATGCCGCCGATATTCAGCATAATGCGGTTCTCTCCTTTTTTGCTGAAGATGAAATAATCACCATACACTGCCAGTGGTGCTCCCTCCCCGCCTGCGGCGATATGCTTCTGCCTGAAATCGCTGAGTGTGATGATGCCGGTTGCAACGGCGAGATGGTCGCCATCCCCTATCTGCAATGTCGCATTCCCATACGGATCACCGGGATGGAGCAGTTTGGGGGCATGGTAGATGGTTTGTCCGTGACTCGCAATGAGGTCAACTTCCGAAGGATCCACACCCCATTTCTTCAGCGAATCCAATATCATCGCAGCATGTTGCTGCGCCACCCAGCCGTTCAATACACAAACCCTTTCAAGATCAACGGTTTTTTTGGAAAAAACGGAACGGATCGCTTCTTTAAAAGAATCGTCGAAATCAACGGTCGTGAACTGCAGCAATTCGATCCGGGTATGATGCCCGCTGCCGGTAAAGCGGCAAAGGGCGATATCGAGCCCGTCCATGGAAGTTCCGCTCATCAGGCCAATGATCAGTCTCGATTCTTTCGAGCCAATCCCGCATAATCTCTGGAGGAATGGGTTCATTTTTGCAGGTTTTTATCAGTTTTGGGGATAAATGATGCAACAATTTGCAGCTTTTTCTTGTTTTTTTAAAATTAATGTATAATTTTTAGGTTGCAATCATCGAACGCTGACATGCTTAAAAAAGAACGCCAGGCTTATATTCTGCACCAGGTTAGCTTGCACAACAGTGTGCTTTCCGCTGACCTGAGCACTTTGATCAATGTATCGGAAGATACGATCCGCCGCGACCTCAATGAGCTTGCCGATACCGGTAAAGTTATCAAAGTACATGGAGGGGCCATTTCCAAATCCTTCAATAGTTTTTATCTCCGATCCGATGTTTACAATGCCGATAGCAAAAAAGTAATCGCTGAAAAAGCGGTATCGCTGATCAAAGACGGCATGTTTATTCTTTCCGGCGGCGGAACCACCATCATCGAAATGGCCAGGTTGTTACCGGAACATTTAAAAGCCACTTTTCTTACAGGCAGCATTCCTGCAGCCTATGAATATGCGCAGCACCCGAATATAGAAGTGATTTTTATCGGTGATAAGATCGCAAAAAAATCACAGATCGCAGTGGGCGGGGAAGCCATCAGCAAGATCCGGCATATCAAGGCCGACCTCTGTTTGCTGGGCGTGAATGCCATCGACCGCGAGCATGGCATCACGGATAACGACTGGGATGTGGCACAATTGAAAAATGCGATGATCGGTGCAGCGGCGCAAACTGCCGTATTGTCGATCTCTGAAAAACTGAACTCTTATCAGGGTATTCGTGTTTGCGGGGTGGATGAGATTGATTACCTGATCACAGAACTGGACCCATCCGACAAAAAACTGGATCCGTTCCGATTTACCAGCTTACATATTTTATGATTGATCACAAATAAAAACTGCGCTATGAATGTTAATTTATCCAGCTGCAAGGGAAGATGGAAACAAGCCTGTCTTTTTCTTTGCCTCGTACTGCTTACTGCCTTTGGTTACGGGCAGGTGCGTGTGTCCGGGAAGGTATCCAGCACATCGGGAGCTTCCGTGGAGTCTGTTGCAGTAACCGTGAAAGGCACCAAATACGGCGGCCTTGCCGATAACAACGGCATGTACAGTTTTACGGCACCCTTAACACCGGGTAAATACACTTTGGTATTTGCAGGTATCGGCTTCCAGGAACTGCAGTTGCCGCTTACGGTTGGCAGCGAGAAAGCGTATTCAGTGGATGCACAGTTGTCCGACAAAGTATCCAAACTGGATGAAGTGGTGGTAACCGGTACTTCTGCCGGAACCACGAGAAGGCAATTGGGCAGTTATATCAGTTCTGTAAAGTCTGATGAACTTACACAGGGTGCCACTGGTAATGTGCTCGCAGCATTGCAGGGAAAAACTGCCGGCGCGCAGATTTCACAGAACAGCGGTGACCCTGCCGGCGGACTTTCGGTTCGTCTTCGTGGTATCAGTTCCATTTCTTCTTCTTCCGAACCACTTTATATCATTGACGGAGTGATCGTGAACAATGCCACCAACCGGGTTACGAATACTTCCGGCAACTATGACGGGAATAATTTTGTAGGAAACATCGGGCAGAGCCGCCTCGTTGATATCAATCCGAATGATATTGACCGTATCGAAGTGCTGAATGGTGCTGCTGCTGCTGCGATTTATGGTAGCCGTGCCAATGCAGGTGTGGTTCAGATCTTCACCAAAAAAGGAAAAAGCGGTGCACCCACCATCAGCTTTTCCACCAATTATATGGCCAGCAGCCTGCGCCACAAACTGGATGTAAACCGGGCCCCGGTAAAATTTGGCGGACCAACCGATGGGCCGGGCGCACAAACCCAGGATATCCTGACCCCGGCACTTACCACCACTACTGCTGTTACGCGCTACGATTACCAGGATTATATTTTCCGCAATGCAAATGGTACCGATAATAATTTATCGATCAGTGGCGGAACCGATAAAACAAAATATTACATCTCGGGTTCTTATTTCTATAACCAGGGCATTGTACCCAATACGGATTTCCAGCGTTTCAGTTTCCGCAGTAATATTGACCAGGTGCTGAACAAATGGGCAAGCTTTAACCTTGGCCTGAATTATATCAACAGCACTGCCAATGAAAAACCCGATGGCAACTCGTTCTTCTCCCCGATGAACTCGGTTACCATTATCGGGAACTTCCACAATATCTGGCAGCGCGATGCACTTGGAAATATCCAGGCCGTTGGGGAAAGAGGCCGTACCAATCCCGTTTCTGTAATTGAAGATATCCTGCAGAAACAAACCACCAACCGTGTGATTGCGAATATGGGGCTAAAGCTGCGCCCCATCAAACACCTTACGGTGGATTATACAATGGGTATTGATAACTATGCTCAGAACGGAACCACCTATATCCCTCCGTTTGCATATAATGTAAACACCGCGTTTTATGGCGGCGGCTCCACACTCGATCCTACGCAGAATGGTTATTCTAGTGCAGCGAGCAATAGCTTCTTCGCGATCAACCATGATATCAATGCTACGTACAGTATCGATATCACCAGCAAACTCAGTTCTGTAACACAGGTGGGTTTTTCACAGCAATATGAGAAAAACAATTACCAGTTATTACAGGGACGTGGTTTGGCTCCCTTTGTGCAAACCGTGAATGGTGCAAGTACCATTTTACCGGGTGTGGATGACAGAAGCGAAATATCCGTATCCGGAACTTTTGTTCAGCAGAATTTCAAATACCGCAACCAGTTGTTCTTAACCGGCGCCGTGCGCGTGGATGGTTCTTCCGTATTCGGAAAAGACCAGCGCAACCAAACCTATTATAAAGCCAGCGGAAGCTATGTGATTTCAGGAACCGATTTCTGGTCGAAGATGGGCGTATCAAAATGGTGGGACCTGTTTAAAGTGCGTGTAGCCTATGGTGAGAGCGGAAACCTTACCGGTATCGGTGCGTATTCCCGCTTCAATACCTATAGCTCTTCTTCTTATCTCGGAAGAACTTCCCTCAATTCCAGTTCAACCCTTGCCAATGAAAATGTGAAGCCCGAAAGACAGCAGGAAACCGAATTCGGCGCCGATCTTTCTTTCTTCAATAACCGCCTCGGTTTAACAGTGAACGTGTACAACAAAAAAGTAAAAGACCTGCTCATCAACCGCTTTATTGCGCCTACCAATGGTTTCTCCAGCCTGTTGGATAATTTCGGTTCCCTCGAGAACAAAGGATATGAACTGGTGCTGACAGGTTCCCCGGTTTCTAAAAAAGACCTGAAATGGGAGATCACCGGTATTTACAACCACAACCGTAATAAAGCCGTGAGCATTGGACAGGCACTTACCCTGCTCAGTACAAATGCCGGTGCACCGGTTGCAATTATCGAAGGGCAACCCATTGGCGTTTTCTATGGTACTTTCTTTGCGCTGGATCCTTCCGGTAATTTCCTGAAAAACAGTTCGGGCATTCCACAGCAGGAAGCAGGTGTGCAAAACAGCACGCTCTCTTATACACCCGGCAGAAATGCCACAACCGGTTTACCGAGCGGATCTACTTTGCGTAAGATCATCGGTAACCCAAACCCGGATTATACGGCGAGCATTGTGAATGAAGTAACGTATAAAAAATGGAGCCTGCGTATCCAGATCGATGCGGTAAAAGGGGTGAATGTATTCAATGCCGATTTCCGTACCCGCCAGGGTGTGGGCAATGGCAAAGTAGCAGAAATGGAAGACCTCGGTCAGATACCACGTGGTTATATCGCCGGCATTTATGCAATTGAACAATGGAGGGTTGATAACGGCTCTTATACCAAACTGCGTGAATTATCACTGACGTATCATGTAGGAAAGATGAAATGGTTTAACGACCTCAGTGTAAGTTTCAGCGGCCGTAACCTGATCAGCTGGGATAATTATAACGGATATGATCCGGAAGTGAATGCCGGTGGTCAGAGCACCATCCTGCGCGGGATCGATTTCGGAGCTGTTCCTATTCCCAAAACCTTCAGTTTCGGCATCCAGGCTAAATTTTAATTCTTAAAAAACTGATGATATGAAAAAGATAATTCAATCCATCATATACGGCGGCCTTGCAGTTGCGATGTTCACTGCAACGGGCTGTAAAAAAGATTATACCAACCCAACGGCCGCTACATCTGTGCAGGTATTGTCGTCTGCAAAAGGACTTGCCGGTGTGGCAGTTGGTTTACAAAGAACCTATGCATCAAACGTTGCCTACGGCATGGCAGATGCTAATGGCCTGATCACCGGAGAAACCATCCTGCTGAATGCGGGTAACGGTTCGGAACTTCAGTTCTCCACTGGTGGTGCCGCGGTTGACGGCACCAATGCACTGCTCGGTAATGTGTGGAGCAGTGCGGCAAAAGTGATCTATGATGCCAATAATGTGATCAGCGGCGCCGCTTCTGTTTCTGATAAAGGATATGCATCGGGCCTGATTGGGTACGCAACGATCTACAAAGCGCTTTCCATAGGTGTGATGGCCGAGTTCTGGGAAAAAGTTCCCGATACTATCGGTACCAACGCCACGCCTTTTTCTGACCGCATAACGGGTTATGCAAGGGCCATCGCTGCGATCGATAAAGCATTAACTGCCATCAATTCAAATGCCATCAGCAGCAGTTTCTTATCCGATGTGCCTGCCGGTGTTGATATCGTTAATACACTGTATGCACTGAAAGCACGGTATTCATTGTTCGCTGGCAACTATGCCGCTGCGCTCGCTGCAGCAAATACAGTTGATCTCACCAAAAAATCGACCATGAATTTTGAAGCAGCCAACGCAAACCCTGTTTACGCTTCTGTAACGTCTACCAATAATGTTTACCAGCCGGTAGACAGCACACTCGGGCTGCCTGCGGCACTGGCGCCGGATCTTGCGGATAAGCGCATTCCATTCTATACACTCATCAATCCTACGATCAACCCGAGGTTCCGTTTGAACGGCTTCTGGATCGCAGCCACCACTGCCATTCCGATTTACCTGCCAGGCGAGATCACTCTGATCAAAGCAGAATGTTATGCACGTGCAGCGGTGCCCGATCTGGTAAATGGTACAATTGAACTGAACAAAGTGGTTACGAAAAAAGGCGCTGCCGATCCATTGGGTGTTGGTGCAGACCTGCCACCCGTTGCACCCGTTACAGCCGCCGAATTACTGAACCAGATTTACCGAAACCGTTGTATCGAATTATTCCTGACCGGTTTAAAACTGGAAGATATGCGCAGGTTTGGCCGTCCGAACGCTGAAAGAAAAAGGAACCTCTTCCCCTATCCTTTCCGTGAACGCGACAGCAACCCGAATACTCCTGCCGACCCCGCTTTCTAAAGAGGTTTGTATATGGCAAGTTGAATGAAGTCCCGCCCCAAAAAGGCGGGCTTCTCTTTTTCAATACTTACCAAAAACCAATAAATTGAGCAGGAAAACTGTAACATGGGTATTGAAAAAATAGAGACAGCTGGTTTAGCGGACATCCCCGCACTTGATACATTGGTGAACAGCGCTTACCGCGGGGAAAGCTCGAAAAAAGGCTGGACAACTGAAGCCGACCTGTTGGGCGGGCAAAGAACCGATGCAGCTACACTGCAAAAAATGATGGAAGAACCTGGCGCGGCGATCCTGAAATACACGGATGAATCGGGATTGATTGCAGGATGTGTTTACCTGAAAGAGAAAGCCGGTCAGTTATACCTCGGTATGCTTACCGTTTCGCCGGAGTTACAGGCAAAAGGGATCGGCAGGAAATTACTGGGTGCGGCAGAGGGATATGCAAAAGAAAAAGGTTTGCAGGCCATTACCATGACCGTGATCTCTGTGAGAGAGGAACTGATAGCCTGGTATGAAAGAAACGGGTATTATAAAACCGGCGCCACCGAACCGTTTCCGGTTGATCCAAAATTCGGCCTGCCCAAACAGGCGCTCCATTTTATCGTGATGGAAAAACAACTGCCCTTGTAAACCCACTGTTAAATCCGTCCGGATTTTGGTGCGAATGGTTATCTTGAAGATATGATGCACGGTGATCGCTTTCAGAGAAGGGCAATATGGGTTGTGTGCTGTATGCTGGCTGCATCTTTTTTTTGTGTGCCGCTTTTCGCGCAGCAGAACAACTCGCTTGCCGATACTGTTTTTTTTCTTGCGCATAAAAAAGGGTTGCTGGGGAAGATCGGCCGCAGTTTATCCGTTAACAATACTGACCCGCTTTTACCGAGTGAGGGCGCTATTAAAAACGAAGCCCCTTTCAATCCCTACCGCGGAAAGATCATCCGGCAGGTAGAAGTGCAGCGTACGGGTTTTAACGGATCGGTGAATGATACATCGCGGCACAATAAGAATTTTTTTAATGACCTCGGTAATACACTGCATCCCGGCACCAGTGGAAAAGTGATCCTCAATAATCTTTTTTTTACGAGCGGTGATACCCTGTACCCTTATCTCCTGGCGGATAATGAACGATTTCTCCGGGCGCTGAGTTTTTTACAGGATGCGCGGATCATCGTAAAAACCATCCCGCAAAACAAGGATTCTGTGGATGTGATGGTGATCTGCAAAGATGTATTCCCGCTGGGCGGCAGTATGGATGCGGGTTCAGACAGGATGATCAGTTTTGAACTGAATGATGATAATCTTTCCGGAACAGGCAACCGGGTACAGGTGCGCAATCTTTTTGATATGGACAGAAAGCCTAACTATGGTGCAGGTTTTGAATTCCTGAAAAGAAACCTGAACGGCAGCTTCCTGAACCTTACGGCAGGCTACCGGAATGAAGCGCCGGCATTCAATACCGGGTTAAGACAGGAAGAAGCTTTGTATGTGCAGGGCGATCTTCCGCTGGTAAGTCCGTACCATGTATGGACGGGTGGTTTTGAAATAGGCAAACACCTTACGCATAATTTTTACCTCGGCGATTCATTGTACAATTCCGATATCAAATACAGTTACCGTTTACTGGATGGGTGGATCGGTTATAATATCGGTGCACGCAAACAATTGCAGCAGAATTTTAAATCGCGTCTTAAAAAAGTTGCTGCACTCAGAGGGGTGTACCGGAATTTCACCGACCTGCCCAATCTTTATAAAACTGTTTACAATTACGGTTATTCCGATCTTGTTTCTGTATTGGGTTCATTTACTTTATTTGAACAGGATTATTATCATTCCAATTTTATCTATGGTTTTGGCCGTAATGAAGATATCCCGGAAGGCTTCAGTATCACGTTCACCGGCGGATGGACCAACCGCAACCGTTATTCAAGGCCTTATGCAGGTTTCGATTACCAGCGCAACTATTTTACAGATCATAAAAACTACCTGAACTATACGTTCCGCTTCGGTGGTTATCTCAACAGGAATGCAGTGGAAGATGTAAGCTTCCTCACAAGTATCGAATATTTTACGCAATTAAAGAAACTCGGAACGGGAAGCTGGTACCACCGTCATTTCATAAGCGGAAGCATTACACAGTTGATCAATACTTTCCTGAACGATCCGCTGCGCCTGTCAAGCGATTATGGTATCCCGCAGATCAGTAACCCTTCACTGAATGCATCCACCCGTTTTACATTTAATTACGAATCGGTTTTTTACAATACCTGGAAACTGGCGGGTTTCAGTTTTGCGCCCTTCGCCTATACCAATCTTACTTTCCTCAAACCCATCGATGCTTATATTGAACGCGGCGACCTGTATTCTGCTTTTGGCGGCGGTGTCCGTACCCGTAATGAGAACCTTGTATTTGGTACGATGGAACTGAAAATCTATTATTATCCCCGCACCGTTGGGAATATGAGCCCGTTCAACATTACTTTCAATACCGATCTGCGTTTCAGGTATGTGAGCCAGCTGATCCGGAAACCCGATTTTGTGATCGTAAACTGATGCATCGCTAAACTATTGTCACAGATATTTGTTTCACGATAAAAACAGTGTATGAAAAAATCATTTTTACTTTCCATGCTGGCAGTATTCCTGTTCGGGTTCGCTGCAAAAGCACAGGACGACAAATCAAAACGCCCCAGCCCACCGGCCAAAGCCACTGAAACGATCAGCGGTGGCGCCGTGATCACGATCGATTATAGTTCGCCCTCACTCAAAAACAGGGTCATCGGCAAAGATGTAGAACCTATGAAGGGACAGGTTTGGCGCGCCGGCGCGAATGAAGCAACCGTATTTGAAACCTCCAAAAAAATAATGGTGGAAGGAAAGCCGCTTGCTGCCGGGAAATACGGTTTCTATGTTTTACAGCAAGATGATGGATGGAATATCATTTTCAATAAAGTAACCGATCATTGGGGGGCCGATGGATATGATGCAAAAGATGACGCGCTTCGTGTAAAAATCAAAGCCGCGAAAGCAGTAAAGGCAATGGAGAAGCTAACCTACACGATCACCAAAGACGGGAAAATATCGCTTGTATGGGGCGATCTTGACCTGACCTTTCATGTGAAATAAGCAGCAAGCATATTCAGGCCGGGGATGCCCCGGCTTTTTTATTTTCACTGAATGAAAGAATTTTGTGAAAGATTGCATTAAGTAAAGCAGAACGGATGGTACAGGCATATAATTTTTTGGCAAGCTGGCAGTTGTTCCCGGAGAAATGTGAATACCAGCAGGGGTTTACTCCCAAAAGCGGCAATTATAAAATAGAAAGTATCCGCAACGGGCATGCGGTTTCCATCAGCGTGAATTGGGTAAGTCTTGATAACGAAGCTTATTATACCCAGTACGAAATTATCCCTGACGGAGAAAAGAGGCCTTTTGAAAACCAGGAAATGGCAGATACCGTTGAAGCCGAAATACAGAATGCCTCGATGATGCGGGTGCTTTTCAGTAAAGAAAACAACGCTGTACTGGAAGTGATACATGAGATCCTGCCAAACGGTTATTTAAAGCTCACACAGAAAGGAACGGATAAAGACCAGAAACCATTTATCAACACAGAGATCTATCACAAACAGCTAAGCGTGCTTCCCTATGCTTCTTCAGTAGGGAGTGTGGCCATCCGCCCTACCAAAGAAGGTGTGATCAAACACAAAGCACTTACGGCAATGGAAGAGCAGACCAATATGCAGCTCGACCAGATCAGGCAACAGATCGAGCTGCTTGCGAGACAGGCACAGGAAATCCGTAAAAGGAAAGAACTGAGCATGATGATCTATGAAGCGAGGCTTGGCTTTAAACCGCAGATCGGCCATGTATACCATCTCTACGAGAAAAAAGATGGTACGCACATGCTCTCACTCGTTGCCCCGCAGGAATGGGGTGGTTCCGGTCCTTTCAAACAATTTGTGGCTTCGGTAAAATTACTCGCCGATCATACCTGGGTAGAAACAGAAGGGAGCGTTGTTTATTAATTCGTTTTTTACATATTTCACCAAGACTCATTCCATGAATCGTGTTTCGGTGATTCCTCTGTACAACCGGGAAAAGCAGGATTACCGATATAAACCTGGAAGGCCAATCCGTCTAAAATAAATTGAATTTTTATGGGAACGCTTTCTTGAAACACTTCCTGTTATGGTATCAGAATCAGCAAACAGATACCAGCGACCGGTAATTTTTATCATGCAGGAACAGTTATTCTATTTCAGTGTGCATTCCCGCTGAATGGCAGCAGTAATAATGCCATCATTTTTTTGCAGGTAAGCCACTACCAAATATTGCTCCGGAGAAAAACCTGGCGGCAACTCTATCGATACAATTCCATCGGCCTGTAGTGCAACCGAGGATAACTGCATTACTACATTTCTATTGATAAGCGTGCGGCCTTCATTCTCACCCCGCAGGATTCTGGTAACAGTATTTTTCTTTACCAGCGCAACCTGAAGAAAACCTTGGTTTTTTTGGATTTCAGTATACATATGATACCGAAACCGGAGTTTGCCATTTTGTATTTCCTCAGAAAGAATGCTGAGAGAATCTTTCACGGTTTCATGCAGGGCCGATCCTACGAGGGATGCAACAGCAGGCCTGTTATTACCCACGGTTTCATTTTTACCATTTACCACCAATTGTGGTGTATATACTTGCCCGCGGGGTAAAAATCCGCTATACCATAGCTGTCTTTCGCTGTTGGAATGGGTGCTGAACGGGTCCTTCCAGCCAAGACGATCCCAATAGTCCACATGAAAAGAAAGCGGAATAATATTTTTATTATCCTTATCAGCATATTCAGCGAGCAAAGCATCTGCAGGGGGGCAACTGCTGCATCCCTGGCTCGTGAACAATTCGAGAAGGGCAAAACCATTGTCGCGGGTTTTGTGATAGTGAGATAGCAGGGGTTTCTCCTTTCTGCTCCAACCAATACATAAAATCATTATGATGCAGAAGGATGAAAACAAAAGAAATGTGAATTGCTTTTTCATAGTAGCGATATTTTATCACTTAGTGAGTGACGCAAAAGCAATCCTGCCCTTACAATTATTCAGTTTTTATTGCACCGTACAGGCTTCCGCCGGGCTTAAAAAAACGATCAATCTTTTTTTCAACAGCCGGATCCTTTTCCAGCGGGGGTGCGTGATGCGGTTTGATACGTGCATCGATCAACAGCGGGCCTTTGCAGCCCCAGTGTTTGTTTTGTGTGAAAGATGCGATACCGTAGATATCGTGCGAGGGATTGCATCTTGTAAAACTCACCCATACAAAATTGCGCAGGCTGGCAGCCGTGAATGCCGCATCATCGGCCACAACGATCATTGCAACCGTTTTTATTTTTTCCGGTTGACCGTTTAACTGCTGGTTCAACACTTCCATCTCTACTTCTGCCAGTTCATAACTGGTAAACGCAGCGGTCTGCAATACAATCACCCCCGGTAAGGCAAGTGCAGCTTTGTTGAATAAACGGAGCCCCTGAAATACCGGAGGGATTTCCCTGCACAGTTCCCGTTTCACTTCGCCGTAAGCCGCAAAAACCACTTTACTGCCCGTATTCAAACCCGTGCCGGAGTAGTCAAGTGTGTCAATGGTTGTATTCGTATAAAAGTGAACATCGCGTGTTAAGTCGATCCGTTCCAGTATGTACTGAAAAAATCCCATTTCATCATGTGTATTCAGTTGATGGGTATCATCGGCAGTGATAAATAAAAATTTGGCAAGACTAAGCTGCCCGGTCCCGAGGATATGATTGGCGATGGTGAGTAATTCAGCAGGTTGCTTCGATGGCATATACGGCGTATAACGCTCCTGTCCTATTGCCAGTAACAGGGGATGAACACCGGCGGCATCCACGGCATGCACTTCTTTTACACCGGGTATCTCCTGTGGTATCGCATCACCGGTAAGTTCATGTATGAGTGCGCCAAAACTGGTGTCTTCCTGAGGCGGCCTGCCCACAACTGTAAAAGGCCATATTGCATTTCTGCGTGCATACACTTTGTGTACGCGCATCAGCGGAAAATCATGTTGCAAACTATAATAACCCAGGTGATCCCCGAAAGGGCCTTCCGGTTTGTTCTCTCCGGGATATACTTCACCCGTGATCACAAAATCCGCATCTGTGCTGATGCAGAAACCATCCCGGTATGTATAACGGAACCTTCTTCCTCCCAAAACCCCTGCAAAAGTCGCTTCACTGATGCCCTCCGGCAGGGGCATAACAGCCGCCACGCTGTGTGCTGGCGGGCCGCCCACAAAACAACTCACTTTCAATGGCAACCCTTTTCGGTTTGCTTTGGTTTGGTGAATACCGATGCCCCTGTGTAACTGGTAATGCAACCCGATTTCTTTATCGCGCACATACTCATTTCCCGAAAGCTGGACCCGGTACATACCAAGATTGGCTTTCAGGATACCGGGCTGATCGATGTCTTCAGAGTATACCTGCGGCAGTGTTACGAAAGCCCCGCCATCCATCGGCCAGTGTTTGATCTGTGGCAGGTCGGAAACGGAGATCTCTTCATATAATACCGGCTTCGATACAGGATTTTTCAGCGGCAAAGCTTTTAATGCGGCCATGCCTGTCTTGAAATGATCAACCGGGTGTTTGATTGCTTTGAAGGGGTCACCTTTGAGAGAGATCAGTTTTTGTACCAATGTAAAACTGTCACGAAAAATAAAACGGCTTCTTTCGATCGTACCAAAAAGATTGGAAACAGCGCGGAACCTGCTGCCTTTTACATTTTCGAACAACAGGGCGGGGCCTCCTGCTTCATGCACCCGCAGGTGAATGGCAGCCATTTCAAGATCAGGATCCACTTCCTCCCGGATGCGTACCAGGTGACCATGCTTTTCAAGATCAACGACACATTGTTCGAGCGATGTATAAGTCATGGTGAAATAACAATTGGCAATGAGAATGGTTGAGCACAGGTAACACCCCTTGCGAAGCTACTGCATCAGCACGGAATAAAGAGCGAGGGGATTTATGAGATTCGTATTTTTGCAGTATGACGAAACTCAGTGTGAATATCAACAAATTTGCCACTATCCGTAACAGCCGTGGTGGAAACAATCCGGATGTGGTAAAAGCAGCAGTTGATGCCCAGGTGTTTGGTGCAGATGGCGTTACAGTGCATCCCCGCCCCGATGAACGCCATATCCGTTACCAGGATGTGCGGGATATCCGGCAGATCATTACAACAGAGTTCAATATTGAAGGCAACCCGCGGGAGCAAAAATTTGTTGACCTCGTTCTCGAAACCATGCCCCACCAGGTAACGCTTGTGCCCGATGCACTTGGGCAGCTTACCAGCGATCATGGGTGGGATACGATACAACACAAAAAATACCTTATCGATATAATTGGTGTTTTTAAAAAAGCAGGTATCCGCGTTTCCATTTTTGTAGACCCCGTTATTGCAATGGTGGAAGGCGCTGCGGAAACAGGGACCGATCGTATTGAATTGTATACCGAAGGCTATGCTAAGCTGTATGCCGCCGGGAAACAGGAAGAGGCCATCGCACCTTATATCTCTGCAGCAAAAAAAGCCCATGAGCTCGCGCTCGGCATCAATGCAGGCCATGATCTCGACCTTACTAACCTGCGGTTCTTTGCAAAGCATATACCTTATCTCGATGAAGTAAGCATTGGTCATGCGCTTGTTTGCGATGCCATTTACCTTGGTTATGAAAATACCGTGCAGATGTATAAGCGCCAACTGGCAGAAGAGGTTGGGAATTGAGCGTACAATAAATACAGTTACTCATTCATTATTCCTTGTTCGATATTCAGTATTGCTTCCGATTCTTATCTTGTACCAAACAAAAAACATGAAATATTTCCTGTCCGCTGTTTTCTTTTTTTCTCTTTCCCTTACCTATACACAAAAAGTAAAGCCTGTATTGCCATTGCCGACAAAAGAGCAGCTGGCATGGCATGAGAAAGAGTTTTATCTCTTTGTACATTTCGGGCCGAATACATTTACAGATAAAGAATGGGGTGATGGAAAAGAAGACCCGTCGGTATTCAATCCAACCCATATCGATTGCGATCAGTGGGCACGTATTGCCAAACAGGCAGGCGCCAAAGGCATCATTCTTACAGCCAAACACCACGATGGTTTTTGTTTATGGCCCAGCAAACAAAGTACCCATACGGTTCGCGAAAGCAAATGGATGGATGGAAAAGGCGATGTGGTAAAAATGCTGGCAGAAGCCTGCAAAAAAAACGGGATCGAAATGGGGGTGTATATTTCTCCCTGGGACAGGAACCATCCCAAATACGGTACACCCGAATACAATGATGTCTACATCGCGAGTATGAAAGAATTGCTCACCGGTTATGGAAAGTTTTTTGAACTATGGTGGGATGGCGCCAATGGCGAAGGCCCAAATGGGAAAAAACAGGTATACGATTTTAACCGCTTCCAGGACTCTGCTTTAAAATGGCAGCCACAACTTGTTATTTTCAGTGATATTGGTCCGCATATCCGCTGGTGCGGAAATGAAAACGGAACCATCAGTAATACCAACTGGAATTTACTCGACACGGCAGGTTTTAAAAGAGGCCATGGTGCCCCGCCAACAGATACCTTAAACCGCGGCAATGTAAATGGCAGGAACTGGATTCCTGCTGAAGCAGATGTATCGATCAGGCCGGGATGGTTTTATCATGCAAAAGAAGATGACAAAGTAAAATCACCTGAAACATTATTTCAACTCTACCTCCGCTCTGTAGGTAACGGAGGAAATTTTTTGCTGAATGTTCCACCCGACCGTACAGGTCGCTTTAATGCTGCCGACTCTGCCGCATTGATCGGTTTCCGGAAAATACGGGAAGCAGCTTTTGCAAAAGACCTGTTGACCAATGCAAAGATCAGCAGCAATGGCGGCAACGCATCGGCTTTATCCAGGCTCACAGATAACCATGTTGAAACCTATTGGGCTTCTTCCCGGAAAGAAAATACCACGATCGAATTTGAATTGCCTAAAACCGAGACCATCAACACAGTCGTGATCGAAGAAATGATTTCGCTTGGGCAAAGGGTAAGTGATTTTACTATTGAACTCTTGGGCGATAGAGGCTATGAAAAGGTTTTTACCGGTACCACCATCGGCAGGAAAAAGATTGCAGTCTTTCCTCTTTTCCGAACAAAAAAGATCAGGCTCACGCTGGTAAATGCAAAAGCGGAACCCGTATTGCGTTCGGTAAAAGCTTATTTCTCGGCCAGGGGAACCATGTAAAATTCAGCCCGCTCTTTTCCACTCATCACCGGATATCCGCATTGATCCGCAGCAAATGGCAGTGGTCATTTTTGAAATTTGATGGCGGGCAGATATGGTTAGCTTGTTGTTTAAACCACACAACATGAAACGCCTATTGACTGCCCTTTTTTTCATGGCAACACTTGCTGCTTCTGCACAACGCCCGCTTACGATTCCTCCCAGCGGCGGAAATAAAAAAGCCGCTGTAATGGAAAGGATCGGTATAACGGATGTAACCATTACCTATGACCGGCCCGGTGTAAAAGGGCGCGAAGGAAAAATATGGGGACAGCTTGTACCCGTCGGATACGCAGACCAGAATTTTGGTACCAGTAAAGCTTCCCCCTGGCGCGCAGGTGCCAATGAATGTACCACGATCGATTTCTCTACCGATGTAATGATCGAAGGCAAGCCATTGCCCAAGGGGAAATATGGTTTCTTTATTGCCTACGACCCCAATGAATGCACACTTATCTTCTCCGCCAACAACAGCAACTGGGGCAGTTATTATTACGACCCGAAAGAAGATGTGTTAAGGGTGAAAGTAAAACCATCCGGTACGGACCGTTCTGTTGAATGGCTGAAATACGAATTCGCTGACCAGACAGAAACCTCCGCAACTGTAAACCTGCAATGGGAAAAACTGCGCATCCCTTTTAAAGTGGAAGTAGACCTGAATAAAACACAGGTGGAAATGTTCCGGAAAGAACTGCGTACCGACAAAGGTTTCTTCTGGCTCGGATGGCAAACGGCTGCGCAATGGTGCGTGGATCATAATACCAATCTGGAAGAAGCGCTGCTATGGGCTGATACGGCCACCAACCCCAATGTACTCGGAAATAAAAATTTTACTTCTCTTTCCACCAAGGCACAGGTGCTGAATAAACTGGGGCGCGGCGCAGAAGCCATTTCCGTTATGAAAGAAGCGTTACCATTGGGTAATATGAATGAGATACACCAGTATGGCCGCTCCCTGTTAACACAGAAACAGTATAAAGAAGCACTGGATGTTTTCAAGATGAATTATGAAAAAAATCCAGGCCAGTTCACTACCATCATGGGACTGGTGCGCGGGTATTCTGCCAACAGCGATTATAAAAAAGCGCTTGAATTTGCGGAGAAAGCATTACCGCTTTCTCCGAATCCTGCGAATACCAATAGCATTCAAAAAATGATCGGGCAGTTGAAGGAAGGAAAAGATGTGAACCAGTAACACCTCCTGGATACCAACTGCGGTTGCAGAAAGACTGCATCCGCAGTTGGTATTGCTCCGGGAAATTTCAATTATCTTGCAGCAGCAGGGCCAATACCCGCATTCAATTTATGGAGAATCAAACACCACTTGTTGGCATTATTATGGGCAGCGACAGTGACCTCAGCATTATGCAGGCAGCCGCTCATATCCTCAAACAATTCTCCATTCCATTTGAGCTTACGGTTGTTTCTGCACATCGTACACCATTGCGCATGGTGGATTACGCATCCACAGCCAAACAAAGAGGATTGAAAGTGATCATCGCAGGGGCAGGTGGCGCTGCGCATTTACCCGGCATGGTGGCATCTATCACTACCCTGCCTGTTATCGGTGTTCCCATCAAATCCTCCAACTCCATCGATGGATGGGATTCTGTTTTGTCCATCCTGCAAATGCCAAACGGGGTACCTGTAGCAACCGTTGCATTGAATGCCGCAAAAAATGCCGGCATACTGGCTGCACAGATACTGGGCAGTTCCGATGAAAAAATTTCAGCAACTATCGCACATTACAAAAAGGAACTGGGGCATGAGGTGAGCGGCAAAGTAGGCAACCTGAAAAAAGACTGGCCAAACAGTTTTGATGAGTGAGTTTATACATCCAACGTAACAATCCCAAAGCCTTTATTAAAAGCAGAGGAAGCCTGCAGTACCCCTTCAATCCATTTTTTTCCGTAAGCTGCATAGAACAAAGCCATATTCTCATTTCTTTCCTGCAAACTGTTCCCTGGGAAAAGAGATGATTTTATTTTATCGAGATGGTTTTTCTGCACAGCATATTTCTTCTTTTCTGCACGCAGTAATTTTTTCTCGAGCGCAACCAGTTTTTTCATCGCCTGTTTTTCCAATGCTGTTACATGTTCTGAGAGAGAAGTATCCACCTTATCGGTAATTGTTCGCAGCTGTGCATAGTATTCCCGGGCAGCAGCGAGTTCATCCGCAAGACTTAACCGGTTGCCCGATTCTTTTTTTACGAGTTCTGTAAACAGGGATTCTGTATCCCTGAAAAGATCTGCCAGGCCAAAACCCGTTTTCTCCCATTGACGCAGCTGTTCTTTTTTCGCAATGAGAAAAGAGTTTCGCAATAGCAGCACCGGGTAAGGAATATGCACCGCGGCAAAAACATTTTTCAATTCCAGCCAGTAAGCAAGCTCACCGCCACCACCGATAAAAGCAATATTGGGCAGGATCGTTTCCTGGAAGGCCCCGCGTAAAATCACGTTTGCACTAAAGCGATCAGGGTAGCGGGAAACTTCATCGAGGATTTCTTCTTTTGAAAATTCTAATCCAAGCGGCCTCACAAAATATCGCTCCCCTTCTCTCTCGATCCGCTCCCGCTTATCATTCAGCAGGTAAAAAAGATTCAGTTCCCTTCCGCCGGCCTGTACTTTGTAATTTTTTTCCAGTGCGGCAATGGTGCCTGCAACGGCAGTATGTGAAAACCCTTCGAGCAGTTCTTTTTCAACAACGGGTTGAAATATTTTTTTGAGTGCGGGGTTATCCGGGATCAGTACCAGCAACCCGTATTCACCAAACAATGCATTCACCAGTTCCAGTGTTGCCTGTTGTATCGTTTTACCTTCGGTATAGCATTCCGTGAAAATCGTGGTAAGTTCTTTTCCGAAAGGAAGCACGCCGGTTTGCCCATGAACGGCGTGAATCAATCTGATCAATGCCTTATCCACTTTCATCCGGCCGACGGCACCGGTCTGTTTGGTTTCCCAAACCATTTTTTGTCCACCAACATGGATATACCCCAGTTCATCCAAATCAGCATCTTCACTGCCCATATAATACACCGGCACAAAATCATATTGCGGCAATTGCTGTTTCAGCTCTTTAGCGAGCGCAATGGCATGAAGAATCTTGTAAATAAAATACAATGGCCCTGTAAAAATATTGGGCTGGTGCGCCGTGGTAACGGTAAAAGAGTTTTGTTGGCGCAGCAGCGAGATATGAGCATTTACTTTTTCACTTGTATGGATGCCCTTGTATTGCGTGGTGAGAGAATCAGCAAGGAGTGCACGCGGGGTATCAAATTTTTCTCGGGCAGCTATTGCCACTTGTATCCCTTCTTTATCCGGCTTGTGCAGGTAAAAGGGTTTCAGCGCATCGGCACCCGATAAGTAATCTGCTACGATCTTTGAAAAATAACCAGTGCTTTCGTATGGTAAAAAAGTAAGGGTCTGATCCATAATAGTCGGTAAAAATACAATTTAGTGACCACTGGTTGTGCCGCTCATCATAAACCATGATTGCACAAAAAAGTTCTGTTCACCTGCAGCCGGTTTAATTAAAACGGTCCGGATTAAAAGCTGCAATATCCATGCTGCATTTTTCTTCATTGATAATTTCACTCACAATTTTACCTGTTCCCGCTCCCAAACTTAACCCAACCATCGCATGCCCGGTTGCGAGTACCAGGTTTTTGCACCTGGCTGTGCGACCGATATAGGGCAGGCCATCTGCAGAGCAGGGGCGGTATCCATACCATATCTTTTCAGGAGATGGCATCGGTATTTTGAATTCGGGGAAATAGCGCTCCACTGCAGCGAGTATGCCTTCCACCCTGTTCATTCGTGGGGGTGTATGGGTTGATGTGATCTCCATTGTACCGCCAAAACGGATCTTGTTTCCATCCATCGGTGTAAGTGCCACACGCCCTTCGATCAATACAGCAGGATGGTTCAGCCGGTAAGGTGAATCTTCCAGCGTAACTGAATAACCTCTTCCCGGCATCAATGGTATTTTCACCTGTAACAGGGCTGCGATTTCCCTGCTCCATGAGCCTGATGCCAGCACCACTGCATCGGCATCATACACCATTGTTTTTGTTTTCACTTTCGTAACAGCACCATTGTTTTTTTCAAAGCCGGTCACTTCTTCGTCCGCAACCAGTTTTACCCCCTTGCCCCTGAGGTCTGCCAGTAACTGCTGCATCAGTTTATTGGGATAGAGGTGTGCATCACATTTAAAATGCACTGCACCTTCTGCGAGTATCTTTGTTTGCGGTTCGAGTGCTGCCAGTTCGTCCTTATTCAACAGTGTGGTATCCGTTAACCCGAGTTCATGCGCTTTCTCCATTACATGCCTGGCATGATCGCCACCTGCCGATGTCTGGAATATTTCAAGCAACCCTTTCTTTTCATACGCAAATGAAAACTGGGGCAAAGCTGCCCACTCTTCATATAATTTCTGGCTGATAATCGCGATATCCCTGAGCGGAACCGCCGACCGTTCCACATGTTCCGGCGTAGCAATGCGCATAAATTTCAATCCCCAATCAATCAAACCCCAATCCAGCCTCGGCTGCACATAAAAAGGGCTGTGCGGGTTCCACATCCATTTCAGCCCCTGTTTTACAATACCCGGCGTGGCCAGCGGAACAAAATGACTCGGGCATACATAACCTGCGTTTCCATAAGAGCAGTTGGCCGACATATCCGTTTTGTCGATCACAGTTACCTCATGCCCCGACTGCTGCAGGTAATACGCGCTGCTCAAACCCATCACGCCTCCGCCGATAACAACAATTTTCATAGCCTTTATATATTCAGAATGAAACGCGAAGTTCGGAACATTGCGTCATTCTATCATTATCCTATATTACCTGGAATCCATGTGCATAGGGATCATTTTCCCGGTCGATAGAGATCACATTATACCCATAAATTTTTGCCCAGCCTTCTACCGAAGGAATGATGGCAGGTTTACCGCCAACGTTGGTAATTTTTTCCACTTTGCCTGTAAATTTCGAGCCGATGATACTTTCATGGATGAACAGGTCTCCTTCTTTTAATTTCCCTTTTGCGAACCATTGTGCCATCCGTGCCGAAGTACCGGTACCACAGGGTGAGCGATCGATCGCTTTGTCGCCATAAAAAACGGCATTGCGCGCAGTGGAGGAAGGATCGGTCACAGTGCCTGTCCAGAGTATATGCGAGCAGCCATTGATTGTAGGGTCATCCGGATGCACAAACTGATAGGACTGGTTAATTCGTTTGCGCAATTCCCTGGCCCATGCGATAAGCTGATCAGCGGCATAATGCTCGATCCCTTTAAAATTTTCCTGCACATCCACGATCGCATAAAAATTACCGCCATAGGAAACATCGATTTTTAATTCACCCAGGTCAGGGCAGGTAACAGATAGTCCTTCTGCAGCGAGATAGGCGGGCACATTGGTCAATTTTACTGCAGTTACTTTTCCTCCTTCCCTGCGGTATTGAATATTCACGAGCCCGGCAGGCGCTTCCATTTTTACAAGGCCCCCTGTTTTAGGACGGATCAATCCTTCTTCTATGGCAATCGTGATGGTGCCGATGGTTCCATGCCCGCACATCGGTAAACAGCCGCTGGTTTCAATAAAAAGTACCGCCACATCATTGTCCGGGTTGTGTGGCGGATAGAGGATGCTGCCACTCATCATATCATGGCCGCGCGGTTCAAACATCAGCCCCTTCCGGATCCAGTCATACTCCTTCAGAAAATGCTGCCGTTTCTCGCTCATCGAATTTCCTTCAAGTGCAGGGCCACCATTGGCCACCACCCGTACAGGGTTACCGCAGGTATGCGCATCAATACAGGAAAAAATATGTCCGCCCAAGCGACCTGGCGCAACCTGGAATTGATACGGGATAGGGTTGGTTTTCATGACTGGTTATTTAGTTGCAAAAGCAACTATTTCAGGAATCTTTTGGTTATTTTCGGCAACGGTTGCAAAATGGAAACTTACGGAAAAATATTATTGATCGCGATGCCGGTATTCCTCGCGCTTGTACTGTTTGAAAAATGGTGGGGCTGGCGCAAAGGACACGACACGTTACGGCATCTTGATATGATCTCCAGCCTGAGTTCAGGTATTACCAACGTTACAAAAGATGTATTGGGGCTGAGCATTGTGATCATCAGTTATGGATGGATGGAAAAGCACCTGGCCATTTACCATGTTCAATCTACCTGGCTATTGTATTTTATTGCATTCTTTGCACTTGATTTCGCGGGTTACTGGATCCATCGCCTCGATCATGAATACAATTTTCTCTGGAATGCCCATATCATTCACCACAGCAGTGAAGATTTTAACCTTGCCTGTGCACTGCGGCAGAACGTATCGATCGCATTCCGCATTTTCACCCTTTTTCTTTTACCTGCTGCACTGCTGGGGGTACCGGGGAAAGTGATCGCTATCGTTGCTCCGATACACCTTTTCGCACAGTTCTGGTACCATACCGAACACATAGGAAGGATGGGGTTCTTTGAAAAAATTATCGTAACCCCTTCGCACCACAGGGTACACCATGCCATCAACAAAGAATACCTCGATAAAAATTACGGACAGATCTTTATTTTCTGGGATAAACTATTTGGCACTTACCAGCCGGAACTGGATGGGGTAAAACCGGTTTATGGCATCACCCGCCCTGTTCGTACCTGGAACCCGATCAGGATCAATTTTATGCATCTCTGGTTACTGATGAAAGATGCATGGCGTACACAAAACATAAAAGATAAATTCCGTATCTGGTTTATGCCAACCGGTTGGCGGCCTGCGGATGTAGCTGAAAAATACCCGGTATATAAAATCGAAGATGTGTATGATTTCAACAAATATGATACAGCTGCCAGTAAATCATTCATCGGTTTTGTGTGGATACAGATCACCGGCGCTTTATTACTGATCAGTTATTTCTTCGGACATATTGCAGCCATCGGGAACCCGGCCATTTTCTGGTATGGGGCATTCATTTTTGTGTATGTATATGCTTTTACAGAACTGATGGATAAAAATCCGCTTGCCTGGGCATGGCAATTCATTTGTACCGCTTTCGGGTTGGGGTTGATCACGTACCAGCACGACTGGTTCGGCCTGAACCAATATTTTACCGGCGCGGCTTACCTGCTGGCTGTTTATTTTATCGGGTGTTTGGCTGCCACTGTTTATTTCCTGCGGAAAGAAGGAAATAAAGTTGCTCTTACATGATCAGGATCTTGCAGAATTACTTCTTCACGCTCATTTATATGCAACATTCTCTAAGACTCTCTGCGTTTAAAATATTCTTAGCTAAATTGATTTGATATCGCACGATTTTTCACCGCTGAGGCGCAGAGCGGCAGAGGTTCCGCAGAGGTGTTCTGCAACAGTATAGGTTCCCTTATCAAACAGGATGATTTATATTTTTCCCCAGGAATCGTTCCGGAGTCGCCAGATACCAAGCGGATTGGCTTCTTTCAATTCATCGGGCAATAAATTATCCGGGCAGTTTTGATAACAAAGCGGGCGCACCCATCTTTTTACGGCATTGGTCCCTACTGCTGTAAAACGGCCATCGGTTGATGCCGGGTACGGCCCGCCATGCACCATGCTCGTACAAACTTCCACTCCGGTGGGAACCCCGTTAAAAACAATTCGGCCTGCCACCGATGCTGCAATGGGGAGAAGCGATTGATAATTTTCAAAATCTTCATCCGTTCCCATTAATGAAGTGGTTAACTGGCCTTTCAGGGAAAGCCATACGGCTTTCAGTTCTTCGGCATCAGCACATACCACCATCAGCGAATAAGGGCCGAAAACTTCTTCATGCAGCAAAGGGTTTGTAAGAAAGGTTTTCCCCGGAACAGAAGCCACTACTGCCTGTGCCTCCAGTTCACCGGGAAGCGTTGATGCAGCAGCCAGCACTTCCACACCTTTTTCTGAAACCGCTTTTTCTTTATTTGCATTGTATGCTTTGTGAATGCCTGCGTGCAGCATTTTTGCCGGTATAACAGAATTGATCTCGTCAGCGAGATAAGAGAGAAACTGATCAGTGCCCGCACCTTCTATTGCAATCAGCAGGCCGGGATTGGTACAAAACTGTCCCATTCCCAAAGTGATCGATGCCGCATATTGTTTCGCAAGACTCGGTGCATTTTTTGCCAAAGTATCCGGAAGAAAAACAACGGGATTGATGCTCCCCATTTCCGAAAAAACGGGTATCGGATTTTTGCGGGCAGCTGCATAATCAAACAAAGCCCTTCCGCCGCTTAAAGAGCCTGTAAATCCAACGGCCGCAGTCGCTTCATGCTGTACCAGTGCTTTTCCAGCCTCGAAGGATGCATCACTGACATGCTGAAAAGTATGTGGAGGCATCGCACAAACTTTGATCGCTTTCTGTATCGCATCTGCAACCATCAACGATGTTTGCAGATGTGCCGGGTGCGCTTTTACCACAACCGTACAACCGGCAGCCAGTGCACTGGCTGTATCACCACCGGCTGTTGAATATGCAAACGGAAAATTGCTTGCACCAAATACCACAACGGGTCCGATAGGCACCAGCATCTT
>SAIX01000140.1 GCA_004028765.1 Chitinophagaceae bacterium
CCAATACACCGGAACAGGAAAGACTGGTGAGTTTTTCACCCGATGGGAAATCATTGTTATATGCTTCCGAAAGAGGCAATAGCTGGAAAATTTTTGAAACCCGCAAGCTGCGGGATGAGGAGCCTTATTTCTATGCATCCACACTGCTGAAAGAAACCCCGCTGGTTGCCAATGAAAAAGAAAATTACCAGCCGCTGTATTCACCGGATGGCAAAGAGGTTGCCTATATCGAAAACAGGATGACATTGAAGATCTATAACATCGCGAACAAACAAACCCGCACCATCCTTAGCGAGAAAGAACTTTTTTCGATGGGTGACAATGACCAGTATTTTCAATGGAGCCCCGATAGTAAATGGATCTTATTTAATTATGCCGTACCCGGTATTGCACCCGGCGAAGTGGGATTGATTTCAGCTGATGGAAAAGGTAAAGTAACCAACCTTACCGAAAGCGGCTTTCACGATGGAAATGCTAAATGGATCATGGGCGGTAAAGCCATGCTCTGGTTCAGCAACCGCGATGGGTTAAAGAGTGTGGCCCAAAGCGGTGGTGCGCAAAGCGATGTATATGCCCTGTTCTTTACACAGGATGCGTTTGATAAATTTAAACTCAGTAAAGAAGATGCGGCGCTGCTGAAAGAAACCGAAGAAAACAAAGCCAAAGCAGATACAAGCAAAAAGAAAGAAATAAAAAAGGACAGTGTGCTGATCGATTGGGACGGACTCACTTTGCGAAAATCAAAACTCACCATTCACTCCTCTTCACTCAGCGATGCATTGGTAAGCAAAGACGGGGAAACCCTCTATTACCTTGCGCGTTTCGAGAAAGGAACCAATCTCTGGACGACCAATCTCCGTACCAAAGAAACCAAAATGCTGGTGCCGCTGAATGCAGGCGGTGGCAGTCTTGCCTGGGACAAAGACCAGAAAACAATATTCCTGTCGGCAGATGGCGGTATTTCAAAGATCGACCCAGCCAGCGGTAAGCGTGATTTTATCAGCATCAATGGAGAAATGACGCTGGATGTGGAAGCCGAACGCCGGTTTATGTTTGAGCATGTATGGCGGAGAACCAAAGAAACTTTTTATACAGCCAGTATGCATGGTGTGAACTGGGACAGTTACAAACCCGATTATGAAAAATACCTGCCGCATATCAGCAACAATTATGAATTCTCTGAAATGCTGAGTGAGTTACTTGGCGAACTGAATGTGAGCCATAGCGGTGCTTTCTACAATAATTTTTCCGCTAATGGCGATGCCACCGCCTCTCTCGGTATTTTTTATGACCAGCAATACAAAGGCAATGGCATCAGAATAGACGAAGTGATCAAAGACGGCCCGCTCGATAAAGCAGGAGTAAATATCAAACCCGGTATGATCATTGAATCGATCGACGGGGAAAATATCACACCCGACAAAGACCTCGCCCAGTTCCTCAACCGCAAAGCCGCTAAGAATACATTGGTAACGATCGCCGATAGCACAGCAAAAAAAGAATACATCATCAAACCCATCAGTATTGCTGAAGAAAATGGTTTGTTGTACAAACGATGGGTGAGAAGAAACCAGGAAGAAGTGGAGCGCCTCAGTAACGGACAGTTGGGCTATGTGCATATCCCCGGCATGAATGATGGCGCTTACCGCACCACCTATGAAGAAGTGATGGGCAAATATGCCAATAAGAAAGGCATTGTTGTGGATACAAGGTTTAACAGCGGTGGAGACCTGGTTGCGGACCTTGCCATGTTTCTCAGCGGTAAAAAATTTATGGATTATACCACCGACACCCGCGCCAATGGATATGAACCCAATTTCCGCTGGACCAAACCCAGTATTTCATTGGCCAATGAAGCCAATTACAGCGATGGCCATTGTTATGCCTACACTTACCAGGAACTGAAATTGGGTAAACTGGTTGGTATGCCCGTACCCGGAACTTGTACTTTTGCTGGATGGGAGGCGCTGCAGGATAACAGTATCCGCTGGGGTGTGCCGCCGTTGGGTTGTAAAGACATGAAGGGCCAGTACCTGGAAAATCACCAGACTGAGCCTGATATCAAACTGATGAATGATTACGATGTGGTGATCAAGGGCAAAGACCAGCAACTGGAAGCCGCGGTGAATGCATTGATGAAAGAGTTGAAGTAATAAGTAATAAGTAAAAAGGAAAAATTAAAAAGTGAAAGCAGTCTGGAAGGAATTGCTTTCACTTTTTACGGGTCACAGCATATCCGCTTTTATCCCTGCGCTACTCCGTGCCTTTATTCCTTTGCGGTAAAAAGTTAAGTATACATCTCCGCGAAACTCTCTGCCCTCCGAAGCAAGGAATAACATAAAAAACTCCCAAAAATGGGTCACCCATATCATGGTGGAGAAAAATAAAAAGATCCGTCTTGCGAATGCCAGGAAAACCATTCAGCAACTGGAAGAAAATACTGACCTGGGTAAATGAAAAATCAACTATTAAAAGAGCCATCCCGACTTTTCACTCTTCACTTTTCACTTTTAACTTCTTGCTGTTCCTCCCCACCGCATAATGGGGTTTCAATTCTTTATAAATTTTATCGAGGAGTTCATGGCCACTTTGGGAAGCATTTTTAGAATTCTGGAAATAGGCACGCGTTTGTTTGAGGATCTCGTTCCCGATCAGCAGTTTGGCATCTTCCAGCTTGGTTTTTACCTGATCCAGTTCCTCGATCAGTTCCGTGTACTGGGCGTAGAGGTGCATATAATTGTTACATTCCATCACATCTACAAAGCTGGGCACCGTGTTGGGGTTCTTCCGCATAAACTGGATAGCTTTCTCCACAAACTCGTGGCGTTTGGTATTCAGTTTAAACATACTGCGTCGCTCACTGGGCTTCAGCTTAACATTGCTGGGCACCATATTGCGCACGGCAGCGATATTCTGTTTGATAGACATGAGCTCGCTGGCAACAAAGCTTCTGAAGGAGGCCATAGGGACTGGGTTTTAGCTAATAACGTAAAGAGAATTAGAAAATTGCTTATTCGTGAAGGTTTCATCGAAAATTAAGGAGAAGGAAACAGCCACGGAAGGCACTGAGGAACACTGAAAAAATGCATTTCATTATGTGCGGATTACGGATTGGCGGATTATCGAATACAATACTCATCACTGCCCACTCACAACTCACTTTTTCACCACAGAGGCACGGAGTGCACAGAGGTTCACGGAGGTGGTTAAAAAAGTTAAAAGGGTTAAAGAGGTTAAATTAAGTCGTAGTGGGTGAGTATTCACCATTGCCCATTCACCATTCACGGATTACAAATTGGCGGATTATCGAATACAATACTCATCACTGCCCACTCACAACTCACCTTTTCACCACAGAGGCACGGAGTGCACAGAGATTCACGGAGGCGGTTTAAAAAATAAAAAACTTTAAATAAGTACGGGCATCCAAACGGATGATTATTTCCAGACAAACTGTTTAAACAAAAAAACAGCGATCCCGGGAAATAAAGTAGATTACTTATCTATTACCCGGAATGGAAGCATTAAAACAGGCCATGCGGCAGATGATCCGCATAAGCGAGCACGAACTGGACCTTTTTATTGAAAAGTGCTCATTCAAGAAATTTTCCCGCCACGATATTGTAAGCAAACCGGGGTTGGTACCCAATGAAGTTTTTTTTATCCTGAAAGGATTGATACGCGTCACCGTTACTGACCAGGATGGAATTGAACATACCATACATTTTGCGATGGAGAACCAGTTTATTGCCGATTATTCCTGTTTTATTTTAAAAGCGCCTTCATTATACACACTTGAAGCCGTTGAACCCACCGAAGTGGTGGTTTTACCGCGGGCTGCCATTGATTGGGGGTACCGTCATTTACAGGAAGGTGAAAAAATGGGAAGACTGATCGCTGAATATTATTTTATTTACCAGGACAACCGCATCAAAAATGTATATGCGCGAACCGCAAAGCAACGCTACGACAATATCAGCGATATATTCCCCAATATTCATAACAGGGTGCCACAGCACATGATCGCGTCTTATCTTGGTATCAGCCCGGTACACCTGAGCCGCTTAAAAAAAACGGCTATGGAAAAACAATAACATTTGTTATCGTTTCCCGTGGAAACTCTCAGCAGTTTTACAGTCAACTAATTTTCATTATTGTATGGTATTCCGGGAAAAAGAAAAACAAAGATTATATAACCGGTACGGGCCCTGGGCGGTTGTTACCGGCGCTTCATCAGGCATTGGTTTCGCCATTGCCGATAAACTGGCCGAAGCAGGTTTTCAGTTGGTAATCTGTTCACGCGATCCTGACAAACTGGTATCCGCTGCGCGAAAAATCCAGTCACGTTATCAAACCGAAATCAGGTGCATACCGGCAGACCTCGCCACAAGACCCGGTGCAGATGCGCTTATCGCAGCATCGAAAGAACTTGAGATTGGTTTGTTTATTGCATCGGCGGGTTATGGTACATCCGGGCTTTTTATGGATAGTGCGGTAGAAGATGAGATCAATACGCTGCGGGTAAACTGTGAATCGGTTTTATACCTCACGCATAGGTTCGCACAGTTTTTTCTCGGCCGGAAAAAAGGAGGGATTGTTTTACTGAGCTCGATCGTTGCCTTCCAGGGTGTTCCTTATGCGGCCAATTACGCCGCTACAAAAGCCTATATACAAACCCTGGCCGAGGCGCTCGCGGATGAATTGAAACCTTATAACATCGATGTACTGGCGGCAGCGCCCGGACCGGTACGCAGCGATTTTGGCGCGAGGGCCAATATGAAAATGACAAGCGCACTGAACCCTTCGGATATTGCGGTTCCTGTTTTACAAGCGCTGGGAAAAAGATCCATTGTTTTCCCGGGTATACTCACCCGTTTGCTTACCTATTCTTTAATGCCGCTTCCGCGCAGGGGGAAAGTGCTGATCATGAAAAAAGTGATGCAGGGTATGACGGCACACCAGCGGCCATAAAAGTTTTCAAAAACCAGTTGGGATGAATTGGCCGATTTTAAGATTTTGTTCAGAAAATCACGCATGAGATTTGACCTGTGAATGAAAAGTTTCACACCTTCAAATCAATTCTCATGAAAAGAAATGCTACACTGCTGAAATTAACCCTGCCGGTTTTTTTTGCCATACTGTTTATCAGTGCTGAAGCACAACGCGGGCGCGACCGCCACTATTATGATAACTGGCGTTACTATCCTTCCCGCGGACAGGTATTCGTCCGGATGCCCGGTCCTTATATTTCGTTACAGTTTGGCGGTAACCCCTATTATTATTCAGGCGGTTTGTTTTACCGGCCTTATGGTTCTTATTTCTCGGTGGTGATACCGCCTGTCGGGATCCATATCAGTACATTGCCCATTGGTTACTGGCCTTTGCGCTGGGGTGGTTATCCTTACTATTATTACAATGGTATTTTTTACCGCCAGGGCAATAACGATTATGAAGTGGTGCAGGCGCCTGTGGGCGCAGAAGTGCCTGCCCTGCCAAGGGATGCGCGGGCTGTTGTGATTGACGGGCAGAAATTTTACGAGTACAACGGAACCTATTTTAAAGAGTCAATACGCGCCAACGGCGAGATATGGTATAAGGTGGAAGGCAAACACGGCGTACTGAATACCGATAACAATACGCCGATGGAGCAGTCACCGGTTGCAAACAATGCCTCTGCGAATCATCAACCGGCCATTGGCGATATTACCGATCAGTTGCCTGCCAACAGCAAAGCGGTGGTGATCAACGGAAAAAAATTCTATGTTACGCCCGACAATATTTACTACGAAGAATTGATCGAAGGCAATACACTCCGCTACAAAGTGGCAGGTAAATAATTGCCAAAAATTCTTGTAAACGGGAGATGCAGTATTTCAACAGCAGGAAATACCGTATCTCCCGTTTATTGTTTTAATAAGTGAGATTTTTATCGCTGTTCGCCAGCAGGTCCAGCAATACATTCGGCAGTGCGAATGTGGCAGACTTATTCTGAAGGTCAGCATCCGTAACACCTCTCGCCTTACTCGAATTACCCGATAAATACAGTTTTGCACCGCCCTTGACCAGCGCATCAAAATGTTCGCGCAGTTTACCGGTACCAAGCCCGGAAAGGTTATCCAGCACGGCATCCCTGATCAACTGAACTGCATCGCCCGCGAGAAAGATACTCACGGTATGCCCTTCTTCCACGGCAGTTTTCGCAACAAGAAAAGCAAGTGCTGCTTTGGTTGGGTTTTCGGGCCCGGTGGTAACATGGATCAGCAGTTTCATTTTGGTTTTGTTTTTAGCGGCTTCCTGCGCCAGTGATGAGATCTGGAAAAAAGCCAGCAGCATACCGAATAACAGCATGCGGCCGAAAAGTTTGTTGATTTGCATAGGTTGAAAAAATGGTTAGGCACAATGTTAGTACCTGTTACCAACGGACAACGGTATCAAAAGATACAGAGGTGAAAATTTTTCAGGAAAGATGGATCGCACCGCGCGACAGGCGGAGTTTTTTTTCTTTTTCGAGTTGTTTCAGGATACGGGAAATCACCACACGCGTGGTACCCAGTTCATGTGCGAGTTGCTGGTGTGAAATGGCGATCACCCGGTTGCCGGTTTGTGTTACCGTATGTGTGAGGTATTCCCATACCCTGTCGGGGATATGATCAAAAGCCATCTTCTGGAAAGAGTTGATCAGTTCGTCATACCTGCTGCGGAACATCTGCACCACATAACGGTTCCAGGAAAGAAATTCACGCTGCCATACCGGTATCCTGTCGGCAGGAATGATCAGCAGTTCGGTATCTTCTACAGCGATGCCATGGGAACTGCTTTTGTTATTGAAATAGGCTGCGGCGAGCGACATGGTACAGGTTTCCTGTGCGCGCACATAATACAGGAGGATCTCGCGTTCCTCTTTCTGCTGGTACACACGGATCGAACCGCTTAAAACGATCGGGAGAAATTTTACATACTGGCCTTCTTTCACCACCACATCCCCTTTTTTCAGGGTTACCAGTTTCCCGTATTCCATCAGGGCCTCGCGAAAAGCGGGCTCAGAAAAAAAATTCAGTTTTTGATGCAGGGTATCCATACAGGTTTCGTTCCTGAAAATACAAAACCGTCTTCTTTAAAAAAACAGGAAAAGCGCAAGAATGGGAAATAATATCCCCGCAAGGGCAAATTTCCATCCGCGGCTGCGGAAACTGTTTTTGCCCTTCATTAAAAACATTCCCGTAAATGCGATTGTGATCAATGAAAGTGAAAAGATATCGGAATACCAGATCCAGCCGAGGTTGCCATTGTTTTTATGCAATGATATCATCTGCGAAAGCACCGGGCGTTTGCGCCAGATATTCACTTCGCCCTTACCGGTGGCTAATTGTATGGTGGCATCGGCATCTTTGTAAGAGATCACCAGTGTACTGTCTTTACGGAAATCAAACTGCCGCATGTCTACCAGGCCATTCTCTTTGCTGAAAGCTTCCACTGCTTCTTTTGTTACCGAATCTTTGGGCAGACGGAAAGCGGTATTTACCTTTTTGAATTCATATACATACCGTTCCGGTTTCCACTGTTTGCGGTGGTTTTGTGCGATGCCGGAGATACCGAAAGCGATGATAAGCCCCACATAAAAATAACCAAGGTCGCGGTGGAGGTTGCGAAGGTTTTTGTTGCTGAAGAAACCATTACTCATGAAAGGCGTTTTGGATGCCGCGAACCTAAACAAAAACGCAATCCCGTATTTTCAAAATCGGTAAATCGTGGAAATTATAACCAGGATTTAATGAAGCATTATGGTGCCAGCCTTTCAATCAGCCATTTGCCGCCGCCATTATGTGTGTAGCGGATCCTGTCGTGCAGCCGGTTGCTTCTTCCCTGCCAGAATTCAATGTTCACAGGTTTTACCAGATAGCCGCCCCAATGTTCCGGCCGCGGGATATTGCCATCGGCAAATTTGTTTTCGAGTTCCGTTACTTTTTGTTCGATGATTTCCCTGCTACTGATCACCTGGCTTTGCGGTGAAGCCCATGCACCGATACGGCTGCCCGGTGGACGGCTCTGAAAATAGTCATCGCTTTCGGCAGCGGCCAGTTTTTCAACCATCCCTTCTATTCGAACCTGCCGTTCCAGTTCTTTCCAGAAAAAAACCAAACAGGCCCTGGGGTTATGATCGAGTTCGCGGCCTTTGTGGCTCTCATAATTGGTGAAGAAAACAAAACCGCGTTCATCAAATCCTTTCAATAAAACAATCCGTGCGGATGGCAGGCCATTGGGTGTGGCAGTGGCAAGTGTCATCGCATTCACTTCCTCGATCTCGCTTTTAACAGCATCCTCCCACCAGCGGGTAAACTGCGTAATTGGATTGCCTGACACATCATTCTCTGTCAGCGAATGCATTTTATAATCTTTCCGTATGTCTGCGATGGATGGGTTCATGTACCAGGTTTGTACTGCAAAGTTAGGGCGGGCAGGTTTTCGGCAGGATGATAAAAATCATACCGGTATGAAAAACAAGCCCTCTGCGGGAGGGCTTGCGGAAAATTCAGGTTCGATTCTTTACTCCGTTATCGTGATCTCTTTCGCATTGTGCTTACCCGATATGAAAGTATATACCGCCGGGATCACAAACAATGTGAGCACGAGTGAGAACATAATACCCCCCACCACCACGATACCAAGCGGGATACGGCTGGTAGCAGCAGCGCCAAGGCTCAAGGCAATCGGCAGGGCACCGAGTGAAGTGGCAAGGCTCGTCATCAGGATCGGGCGCAAACGTTGCGCAGCTGCTTCAACCACTGCTTCGCGTTTGGCTAAACCGAAACGGCGTTTCTGGTTGGCAAATTCCACGATCAGGATCCCGTTTTTGGTTACCAGACCGATCAGCATGATCATACCGATCTCAGAGAAAATATTAAGGGTTTGATCAAACACATACAAACTCAATAAGGCACCAGCCAGGGCCAAAGGCACGGTAAGCATGATGATAAAAGGATCTTTGAAACTTTCAAACTGGGCGGCAAGTACGAGGTAGATAAGCACCAGCGCCAGTGCAAAAGCAAATACGATATTGGAGGAGCTTTCCGAATAATCCCTTGATGGACCATTGAGCGATGTCTGGAATGATTCGTCCAGCAGTTTATCTGCGATCGACTGCATGGCTTTGATACCATCCCCGATTGTTTTTCCTTCGGCAAGTGATGCGGATATGGTAGCGGCCTTATAACGGTTAAAGTGATACAGGGTCGCGGTATTGCTGCTTTCTTCTAAGTGCACCACGGCATCGAGCGGGATATTATCCCCGTTCTTGTTCCGCACATAAATATTGCGGATATCGTTCGGGTTATTGCGTTTATCGCGCTCTACCTGCGCCACTACAGAATACTGGAAACCGTTCATAATAAAATACGCCATCCTTCCGCCGCTGAATGCAGCCTGTATCGCGCCTACCACATCATTGGTGGAAAGACCAAGGTCTTTCACTTTCATCCTGTCTACCGTTAACTGTACTTCCGGTTTGTTAAAACGCAGGTTCACATCCACGTTGGCAAATGTTTTATCCTTTCTCGCTTCTTCGAGAAATTTCGGGATCATATCTTTCAGTTTAGCCAGGTCCTGGTTTTGCAGGATGAACTGAACGGGTAATGATCCTCTTGAACCCAGTCCCACAGAAATGGTTTGCTCCTGTATGGCGAATATGCGTGCTTCATTAAAGCGACCGAATTTTTTCTGCAGTTCATTGGCAATCTCCGACTGTGTGCGTTTCCTTAACTTAGGATCTACCAGCGCCAGCCTGGGCGAAGAAGAGTTGGTGGAACCGCCGGGGCCAAATCCTGCGGGGGTACGGGCCTGCACAAAATCTTTTTCAGGAATGGAATCGATCAGGTAATTGGAGATATCATCTGTGATCTTCTGCATGTAATTATAGCTCGTGCCTTCCGCAGCCGTTACCGTAAAGCGGATATTGCTTTTGTCTTCCAGCGGGGCGATCTCGCTTTTCAAAGAACCGAGTATGAAATAGATCAATCCGCCACAAATAAGTACGATCAGCCAGGCTGTCCAGCGGATCTTCATAAATCCCTGCAGCATCCGTTTATACCCTGATTCCATCCCGGCAAAGAAGGGTTCTGTTTTTTTGTAGAACCATCCTTCATGCGCATTTTTTGTATTCAGGTAAACGTTCAATACGGGTGTGATGGTGAGTGATACAAATGCGGAGATGAGTACGGCTGCGGCCAGGGTAACCCCGAACTCGCGGAACAGGCGGCCCACGAAACCTTCGAGGAAGATCACAGGCAAGAACACCACCGCGAGTGTGATGGAAGTGGAAATCACCGCGAAGAAAATTTCACGGCTGCCTTCAAGCGCCGCTTTGCGGATGGGCATACCTTCTTCCAGCTTCCGGAAAATATTTTCGGTAACCACGATACCATCATCCACCACAAGGCCCGTAGCGAGTACGATACCAAGCAGTGTAAGGATATTGACCGAGAAACCGGCGATATACATAATGAAGAAAGTGGCCACCAGCGAGATCGGGATATCGATCAATGGCCGCAAAGCGATGAGCCAGTTCCGGAAGAACAGGAAGATCACCAGCACAACAAGCGAAAATGAAATGATCAGTGTTTCTTTTACTTCTTCAAGCGAGCGGCGGATATTGATCGTATTATCGAGGATCACCCTCATTTCAATATCCGATTTATTGGCTTTTTTGATCTGCTCCAGTCGTTTATTGAATTCGTCAGCGATTTCCACATTATTGGCACCGGGTTGCGGTACAATGGCGAGGCCAACTGCGTTCACCCCGTTCAGCTTCCAGGATTGTTCCAGTTGTTCCGGTCCCAGTTCCACTTTCGCGATATCGCCTAACCTAACGATCCCGGTTGCATCTTCTTTAATGATAAGATCGCGGAACTGTTGTTCCGATTTTAACCGGCCCAGTGCCCGAATGATCAGTTCGGTATTGTTGCCGTAAATTTTTCCAGGTGGTAATTCAATATTTTCCGTGTTAACAGCAGTTCTTACATCTGTAAATGCAACGTTGTGTGCACTCATTTTATCCGGGTTCAGCCAGATGCGCATGGCATACCTTTTCTGGCCGAATATATTTACCGAGCTTACATCTTTAATGGTTTGCAACTGCTGCTGCAAAACATTCTCTGCATAATCACTCAGTTCCAGCAGGCTTTTTGTGTGGCTTTGTATTGCCAGCACCATGATAAAATCACCGGAAGCATCTGCTTTTGAAACGATTGGCGGTGCATCGATATCCTGCGGAAGACTCCTTTGCGCCTGGCCCACTTTATCCCGCACATCACTTGCTGCGGCTTCAAGATCAACACCCAGGTTAAATTCCACAGTAATGCTGCTGTTGCCAAGTGTGCTTGAAGAGGAAATGGTACGGATACCCGGGATACCATTGATCTGTTTTTCGAGGGGCTCGGTAATCTGGCTTTCGATGATATCGGAGTTTGCACCCGTATAACTTGTATTTACCGAAATAATCGGCGGATCGATGGCAGGGTAATCCCTTACTGCGAGAAAAGTAAATCCCACCACGCCAAACAGGATGATCATCAGGTTCATCACCGTGGCCAGTACAGGGCGCTTCAACGATAGTTCAGAAATATTCATAGCACTTGGCTGTTCTCTTTGATTGATTCGGGTTCAACAGTTATTATCTGTCCGGCTTAATTTGCCAGCTGGTCAATTGTTTTTACAGAGCGCACTTTCAGCTTTGATTTTGGTCTCGCGAACAGCAAACCTGTAACCACCACAGAATCGCCGGGTTTGATACCGGAAACCACTTCCACACTGTTGGCCTGCCTGCCGCCTGTTTCCACATTTACAAAACTGGCTTTGCCGCCTTTTACCAAAACCACCTGTTTGTTTTTATCATCCGGGATAATGGAGTTGGTGGGGATGAGGATACTTTTCTGATCGCGCTTTGCTGCAACATATACTTTTACATAGGCTCCCGGGCTGGCTTTTGCATCCTGCAGTACGGCGCGAACTTTCAGGTTACGCGTATTAACATTCACCTGTGGCTCGGTGGCAATGATCACCGCTTTTCTTTTCTGCTGCGAAGTGGCATCTAACTGCACATCTACAGTGCCGCCTTTTTTGATGAGGGAGCTGTATTCTTCGGGTAAGGTGAAATCGATCTTGGTCTTATCCAGTTGCTGTATGGTTACCACGATATTGGATGGGGTAAGGTAAGCGCCGGGACTCACCTGCCGTAAGCCAACGGTACCGCTGAAAGGTGCTTTGATCACGGTTTTATCGATCAGCGACTGTGTATAAGCGATGTCGGCTTTGTATCCGTTTACGGCATTGAGTGCCGCGTCGTAATCTGCCTGGTTCACACCATTAATGGTCAGCAGTTTACGCAAACGCTCTTCTGTTTTCTGTGCAAGCTCAAGCGCCACTTTGCTTTTGTTCAACTGCGCCTGCAGGTCAGCATCATTGATACGGGCAATCAGGGTTCCCTGCTGGATATGTGCCCCCTCGGGTACATTGAGGTAAGTGAGGCGGCCGCTGACTTCGGGGTGCAATTCTACATATTCGTTGGCCACCACCGTACCATTGGCTTCCACTGCATTGGTTACATCCTGCGGCGCTGCAATCAATACATCCACCACTATGGCCTGCTGGGCATTGTTGTTCTGTTGCTTGGGTGCTTCCTGTTTGCTTTTACAGGCGACAAGTACCAAAAAAACGATCGGGAGAGAGAAGAAAGGTTTCAAAGGCTGAAGATTTTTAGGCCGATAAAGATAAATACAAAAAATATCCGCATGCAGTTTATCTACGAATGGATAACCCCCCAAAATAATTCGGTTGAATATCCGAAAACATCGGTTTGCATAGTAAATTCAGGGAAGATTGCACTGCATATCCTTTGCCATGATGTACGAACTCTCCCGTCAATACCCGCAGAAAAGGGCTTTTATTACCGGCGCTGCTTCCGGTCTTGGAAAAGCGCTTGCCCTGGAACTGGCTGCCGATGGCTGGACGATCGGTATCGCCGATATCAATGCAGCACAACTTGAAGCGGCATCTGCAGACATCATCGCCGCAGGCGGAAAAACGATCCTGTTCCCGCTGGATGTTTCGGATAAAGACCAATACAGGGTGGTTGCAGAAAATTTTCTTTCACAAACCGGCGGTATCGATCTCCTGTTTAACAATGCCGGTGTGGGTGATGGAAGCCCGTTTGAAGAATACAGTCTCGAAAACTATGAATGGATGACGGGTATTAACCAGATGGGCGTGTTATATGGCTGCTATTATTTTATTCCCGCGATGAAAAAACAGGGATCGGGCCATATCCTGAATACGGCCAGTGCAGCAGCCATTGGTTGCGCGCCTACCATGGCTGCCTATAACATGACCAAAGCTGCCGTGGTAGCCCTCAGCGAAACCCTGTATGGCGAACTGATGGACCATGGTATTGCCGTATCCTGTATTCAGCCCACTTATTTCCGTACCAATGTGGTGCAGTATGCACGCGGCGGCGATATTGTTAAAAAAGCCACCGAAATGTTCATGAAAAAATCGGGCCTGGAAGCAGACAGGATCGCAAAAGAAATATTGCATCGCGCAGGAAAAAAAGAATTGTACATCATACTCCCGAAAAATGCCCGGCAGATGTGGTTCTTAAAACGCCTGGCACCCGTATGGTTCCGTAAAAAAGTAAAGGAACAGTTTATGGCAGCGATGCACAAGGCGGCGCAAAAAAAATAACACTGCGCATATTTCATATCATTCACAAAAATTGAAAAAACGAAGATGCCTCTCAGCAATTCATTCCATCTTGATCAGAAAGTGGCCCTTATCACCGGCGCCAGCAAGGGCATCGGCGAAGCCATTGCCAGGATATACGCGGCCGCTGGTGCAAAAGTCGTCATTAACTCACGCAAACAGGAAGACCTTGATAAAGTGGCCGATGCTATTAACGCCGCGGGAGGGAACTGCACGGGCATCGCTGCGAACGCGGGTGATACCAAGGCTTGCAAAGAACTGATCGAAAAAACGGTTTCACTGTATGGGGGCATCGATATACTCGTGAACAATGCAGCGACCAACCCGGTGTATGGCCCTGTGGTGCAGTGTGAAGAATGGGCTTTCGACAAGATCATGAACGTAAATCTGAAAGCGCCTTTTGAATTATGCAAGCTGGCTTACCCCATCCTAAAACAAAGAGGCGGCGGGTCGGTGATCAATATCAGTTCCATTGCGGCACTTACACCCGATCCGGGCCTGGGAATCTATTCCGTTTCCAAAGCGGCGTTAAATATGCTTACCAAAGTATTGGCAAAGGAATGGGGCGTGGATGGTATCCGCGTGAATGCGATTTGCCCGGGACTCATCAAAACCAAATTTTCTGAAGCGCTTTGGCAGAATGAAAAGTGGATGCATCATTTTGTAAAGCAATTGCCTGCCGGGCGAGTAGGTACCGCTGAAGAAATTGCAGGATTGGCTTTGTTGCTGGCATCTGATGCAGGCGCGTATTGTACAGGATCGGTGTTTACTGCGGATGGTGGGGCAACAATTTAAAAAAGGAAGATTTTTATTTTTTACCCATCAACAGTTTTTCATGGCATCTTCGTTGCGTCGCACAGTTCAACTGCGGGTTTTTATGGCAGCAAGCTGTTACGAAGGTTTGTGGTCAGCTAATTCAGTTCTTAAAAAATTTGAAAAATAATCAGCCATTCATCCGGTCTGCCGGCACAATTGCGAATCATATTTTATCGACACACAACATTCAAATCAGTTACATAGCATGGAGTCTGTTTTTGCCACCGATCGATTAACCGCCCTTTTACCCGCCATCCGGAAATTTGTTCTGGATGAACTGGTGCCATTGGAAAAAGAGCACAGCAACCGCCCTTTTAAACAAACCGAAAAAATATTAGCAGCCAAAAGAGAACTCGTAAAACAAAATGGCTGGTGGAACCTGCACCTGCCCGAAGCAGAAGGAGGAAAAGGCCTCACCCTCTGCGAGTTTGCACAGATCAGCGAAACACTTTCCCTCGCGCCTTATTATGGACAATATACGTTTAACTGCCAGGCACCGGATATCGGTAATACCGAACTGATCAGCCGCTTTGCTTCAACAGCCATCAAAGAAAAATTTTTACAACCCTTACTCGACGGAAAAATCCGGAGTTGTTTTTCCATGACAGAGCCGGAATTCGCCGGATCCAATCCCACACGCCTTGCCACCACCGCTGTTCGTGAAGGCGATACATACCTCATCAACGGCCATAAATGGTTTACCTCTTCTGCCGATGGTGCTGCATTTGCGGTGGTAATGGCTGTTACCAATCCTGACGCAGCTGCACATGAACGTGCCAGCATGATCATTGTACCTGCTGATACACCCGGTTTTGAACTGGTACGTAACATTCCCATATTCGGTGAAACAGGGGAGGGCTGGGCCAGTCATGCAGAGATCAGGTATGTGAATTGCCGGGTACCCGTTATCAACCGCATCGGTGAAGAAGGGATGGGTTTTCGCCTGGCGCAGGAACGCCTGGGCCCAGGCCGCATCCATCATTGCATGCGCTGGGTGGGCATCGCTGAAAAAGCGCTCGACCTTTTATGCAAACGCGCTGCTTCCCGCGAAATGGAAGAAGGCGTAATGCTGGGCGAGAAACAGTTTATCCAGGGCTATATCGCTGAAAGCCGCGTGGAAATTGATGCAGCGCGTTTACTGGTGCTGCGTACCGCAAGAAATATGGATGAACTCGGCGCCAAAGCTGTACGCGATGAAATTTCCGGTATCAAATTTTATGTGGCCAATATGGTATTGAAAGTGCTCGACCGTGCCATACAGGTTCATGGCGGTATGGGGCTTACCGATGAAACCCTGCTGGCCAACCTGTACCAGCACGAACGCGGTGCCAGGATCTGGGACGGCGCAGATGAAGTGCACAAGCAGGTACTCGCAATAAGCATCCTGAAAAAATATGGGCTCGATATCAAAAAGAAAAAACAATAACCAGCTGCCGCTTTGAATTTTTATGCAAGAGAATCATTCCGCTGAAAATATCGATCTCAACGCTTTCAATAATTTCCTCGAAAAAAAGACAGGGATCAATAATATCCGCAGTATCAAAAAATTTACGGGTGGTTATTCCAACCTTACTTACCTGCTGCAAACGGAGGAAAAAGATTTTGTGCTGAGGCGGCCCCCTGCCGGCGCACAGATCAAATCGGCGCATGATATGGGGCGTGAGTTCAGGGTATTGTCTTTATTAAAACCGCATTACGAAAAAATACCACAACCTGTTTTTTATTGTGAGGATGAAACGGTGATCGGTGCGCCCTTTTATGTGATGGAAAAATTACCCGGCATCATTCTGCGCGCAGGCAATGCGCCTAAAATGAATCTTGCGCCAGAACTGTACCAGAAACTTTCAGCAGAACTGGTTCACAACCTTGTAAAAATTCATTCGATTGATATTATTTCATCGGGTCTTATTCAGCTGGGTAAACCCGAAGGCTATGTGCAACGGCAAACAGAAGGATGGATCAAACGTTATTATGCGGCTGAAACGGATACGGTTCTTTCGATGAATGAAACGGCTCAATGGTTGCAGCAACAGCAACCTGCCGGACAAACTCCTTCGTTACTGCACAACGATTACAAATACGATAATGTGTTACTGGATGAAAACGACCTGACGCGTATCACAGGTGTGCTCGATTGGGAAATGGCTACCGTAGGCGATCCGCTGATGGACCTCGGCGCCACACTGGCTTATTGGTTTGAAGCAGGCGAAGAAGAAATTTTTAAACAGTACAATCTTACCTGGCTGCCGGGAAATATTTCCCGCAAAGAAGTGGCGGATATCTATGCCGAACAAAGCGGGCGCAATCTCTCAGACATCCGTTTTTACTATGTATTCGGTTTATTTAAAAATGCGGTCATCGCGCAGCAGCTCTATCACAGATGGAAACAGGGCCACAGCAGCGATCCGCGTTTCGGTGCTTTATTACCGATGATACAATTGCTGGGGAGCAAAGCTTTGAAGGCAATAGAAAAGGGTTTATGAGTTTACTGATCGGGACGCAGGTTTTTTTTACGGTCGGTATGCCTGATTAACCAATCAACCTGATTGTTCGGGTACATCACTACCTGGTATTTCAATATCCTTTCGTCTGTCCGCATATTTAATAAAAACCCCGTTCCTTTTATCGTTCCATCGCTTTTACAGCGGATAGAAAGATGGTTCCACTCCTGCGAAGTAAGCGATGCATGAAACAGGAAACGTTTTTTTGACAATACCACATCCTCTTCCAGTAAACGCTCGTTGAACCAGATGCTGAGCGTATCATGGTCGGGTATGCCATTATCAAGTACACTCCCATCTATAAAAAAACTGGTGGTTTCCAGGGTATCATGCAGGGCGGTGGCAGGAGGTAGCCAGTTATTTGAGAGTGCCGTGAGTTTTGCATCATTTTTTGGATTGATAAAAAGATGCACCCATTCCGGATTCATCGTAAACGATTCGGCTACCCGTACAAAATGAAAATCGCCGAGGATATTCCGGCTCATCTGGCCGCGCCATTTTCCTTTCAGGATCGAAATGCCGCTGCTGTCTTTTCCGCTTGCTTCCAGGTCGAAAGCAGGCGCTTCCCCTTCTGTTTCATTGATAAAAGCATGGCTTCCCCGGAACAGATATTTATCTTCCCCTTTTTTGGTGCCTTTGAATTCGTACACAGTGATCTGTTGGTTATCATCCCCGTACGAAGTAAGCTGTGCCATGATCTTTCCATCGAGTTCCAGTATTTCCAGCCTGGCGCGTGTATTCAGTTTGTTGCTGTCCATCCAGGCGCTCCAGGGAATTTTTTCAATTGTTACAGGTTGCCTGGGGTCTGATGGATTGTTAACCGGTGCACGCCTGCTGTTACTCATTTCTGTTCTGACCAAAACCTGGTAAGGGGGAAATGCATCTGCCACATTCCGGATAGGATGCCCTGTAACCGGATCCAGCTTTGCGATATTGTTATAGAGTTTTACATTCCCGTTGTAATTATCAACAGAAAGTATGCCTTGCCATACTCCTGTTAATCCCTGGGCAGGTAAACAGGATACAATCAGGGGGAAAACGATCAGCAGGATGATCTTTTTCATAAGCAGGGTTTAGTGAGGATACACAAATATCATTCCTCTTTTCTGCGGAGCAATGCGCCCTTCCTGTTTTTTGCGGCTTTGTATTGCTCAAAACTTTGCTGGATATAATAACCGAGTTCCAGGTCGTTCAGTAAACGAACCACATCTGCATCGGGGCGGTAACGCACCATAAAAGTATCGAGCTCGGGCGATTGCAGCTTAGTCACCTTTCTTACAAACTGCTTGGAGAAACGGCTGTTTACATATTTCTCATCTTCCTGCTCCAGCAATCGTTTCTGCAGGTTCATGATACTCCTGTTCCGTTTTGTGCGGAACATATTGATGATCTCATCAAGGTCGAAACCAACAGTGAGCCCGCCGGGGTTATAACTGGGGTTGCTGCTTAAGCGAAGTGTTGGTTTTTTAAAATCAAAAACTTTTGCATAATCCTTCCGGTTCTGGATGGAATCATACTTGTAATAATTGTTGCGCACTTTTACCTCCGGCAGATCGTAAGAGCGCACATGGATCATCACATTAAAATTATCAAGGTTGGTGATGGTATCCACCGGGTATTTCATGGTCGATTTCCCGATCATCGAAAACCAGATAGAATCTTTCGGGAAAACGGTGAGCGTATAATGCCCCATTGAATCTGTAATAGCGCCCCTGCCTGAAGTGCTCATTACCGCAACGGCTTCCAGGGGCCTTCTTGCAGAAATATCATAAACGGTTCCGGAGATGGTTACCGGGCGCTGGGCGATGGCTTTGGGCAAAAAGCCTGATCCAAAAACAAGCAATAACAATAATACAGAGCGCCTTTTTCTCAAAGCCAGGATTTAGAATGTAATATTAAAGCAGCCATCTGAGAGTACAAGATTTGAGAAGGGAATTAACGCGTTTTTTGCAGAATCGATAATAAACACGGATTCAATAAAACCTGCTCCCTGTACAATCCTGAAATTCACCGGTGAATCAGAATTTTGTATCGATGATATAAGGGAGCATGGTACGCCAGGTTGGCCAGTCATGCGTAATATCCGGCCCCCATACATCGAGATCGTACCAGATGCCTTTGTTATAGAGGATACCCGCAAAGCGTTTGGATGCTTCGGGGTCTTCATAAGAACCGCTGCCGGTGTAAATATGTATGTGGTGACTGGCCCTTATTTTTTCGAGGTACCAGTGATCGGTAAGATTCGGGACATAATGAGTCGGGCTGTTATAATACACCTGCTCATCAAAAAATCCCTTTGTATATTCGGTAAGGTCGTACACACCGCTCATGCTGATGGCGCCGTTCAGGATGTCGGGTCTTTTTAAAAACAGGTTCATCGCATGCAATGCGCCGAACGAGGCACCGCAGGTATAGATCATTATTTCGGGGCTGGTGGCATTGCGGATAAACGGAACCACTTCATTAAACACATATTCATTGAACTGGTTATGGCGGATGGCTTTATGTTCCGGAACCATTTCATTGTTCATCCAGCTCTCTTTGTTCATACTGTCGATACTGAATACCCTTATTTTTCCCGATTCGATAAAAGGCGATAAAGCATCAATGAGCTGAAAGCGTTCATACTCGAGGTAATCAGCCGCCGCTGTAGGTATCAATAACAAAGCAAAGCCAAAATGACCGTAAGAGGCAATAGGCATTTCTCTTTGTAAAGCCGGGCTATACCAGGATGTGAGTTCTCGGTTCATACAACAGGTTTGATGCAAAATTATTTTCGATCCGGTTACGAGTCATCCGTTCCCCAAAACAGCGATCAATCGATACAGTTTTTCTTGACCTCTTTCCAAAGGTCGCGGTAACATTCGGCGGCATAACTGCTGGCAGCAAAGCTTTCCAGCGGGGCCTGGTTGATCCCCATTTTTTCTACATCACTGAGGTAGGGGATATAACTTTTCAGGAATACTTTGTCTTTGTAAAAACTGCCCATCACTTCATGGTGCAGGTTTTTCCGGTGATCCACCATGCTGAAAAAACATTTCAGCTTTGCTGTATCAAGATCATTTTCTTTAAAATAACCTGCTACAGTTTCATAAGAGCGGATCGAAAGTGTGGTGGGGATATTCGGCATCAACACCCAGTCAGCCCCATAAAATACCGCGTCATGCAAAACAGATATACCCGGCGGGCAATCCAGAAATACGATGGCATACTCTTTTTTGAGTCCGGCTAAAAGGCTTGATAATTTTCTTTTCGATTGTTTCATCTCGCTCAGCAGAACATCGGCCTGCCGTGCGGAAAGATCGGCCGGGATAATGTCGAGGTTTTCATACGCAGAATGCTGTACTGCATCCATCAGGTCCATCTCACTGTTCAGCAGTTTGCGCGACTCGTTTTTCACCGTTGCCTGTTTACCGAGGTAAAAAGAGGAAGAACCCTGCGGGTCCATATCCCATATCAGCGTTTTATACCCTTCTTTGGCGGCCAGGTAGGCCAGGTTAATGGTGGCTGCGGTCTTACCCACACCACCTTTCAGGTTGTAGAGTGCTAATGTGACCATTCTCTAATATACAGCTTTTTGAGAAAGGGGTACCTGAATATTGAATAGCGAAGTGAACAGAAGAAAAGAGGAGTGTGCAAGCAGGAAACTCGCATTTTACATCCTGATGTAAAAAATGAAACCAGTCCCCTCCTCCTGGAGGAGGGGATGTATTGGCTTGCCGATACCGGGGTGGTGAACAAAACCCTCAACCCCCGATCAGTACCGTGGGACAACCCAACACAATAGCGCCACCATGTGCAGTGGTATCACCCAACCTGGCGGCAGGTTTCCCACCGATCATTACTGTAGCCGATCCTGATACAATGGTATCCGGCGGACCCACACAAACACAGGTATCGCCCACCACTGCGGCGGGCATGCCTCCAATAAGAACATTGGGTACACCGGGGCCAACCACCGGCCCTCCCACGTGCGGAATGGGCGGCAAAGCCGGGGTTTGCATGGGGCAGGTATGCATGTCGGTGATTCTGGCTGCGGGCGACATAAGATTTTTTTAATTGATCATTACCAGTGCCCCTTTCACGGTGGTTTGCCCGGATGCGGAAAGCTCTGCTGTGGCATTTCCTTTTACGGTAACCCCAACCTGGGCTTCCTGGTGGATATTCATTGCTTGTATACTCAGATCCTGTGTTGCTGTTATTTCTGTTTGTAAAACCGACTTTGTTACGATTGCTCCTTGCGCATCCAGGCGGATATCTTTCGGGCTGCTGATCGTTATCCCGTTTTCATCCATTTGTAGTTTGTTTCCGTTCTGGTCTTCCAGAACGATGCTTTTCAGGTCGTCAGACAATACTATTTTGTTAGCAGCAGGTGTGCTGATGGTCCATTCTTTTTTTGCATCATCTGCCAGCCAGCTACAGCCTTTTTGTGTAACAAACCGCTTGAGATCGTTCGACTCTGTTCTTGTAACAGATGCCGCATTTTCCAAACTGCCGATGACCAGCCATTCACCATCAGCACCATTTACAGGGGCGATAACCAAAGTGCTTCCAATCTCAGGATACACCTGCCAGCCACCTGCATAGGGTGATGTATAAAATGCCCACAACAGGATTTCATTTGTGTCCGGGAAACGAACTTTTACCTGTACCCGGTTTTTGCCTTCCGGATCGCCGGATAGTTTTACGATTTCTGCCAGATAAAGTCCTGTTCCTGTAGTTGACGCAGAAAGAACCGGGGCTTCTCCTGGTTTGTCTGATGCATGGATGGATGTTTTCCAGTCGCCATCTCCGATTTCATGTATCACTTCGGTTACATAAAATCCTTTTTCAAAAATGGGGTCAACTCCGCTGACACCCACCTGCGAACCGGGTGATACCAATGCGGTACCCTGGTTTGAAAACCGGATCGTATTAATTGCTTCAGCCGTTTTTTCCCCAGAAAAAGAATAGATCGTTTCACTGCATCCAAATACTACGGGTGTATCCGGGTTTCCCTTCATAGGAAAATCATTAATACAGTTCAGGATAAAAACCTGCCGGCCGTTCGGGCCATATTGTACGGTGTGGCTTTTTACTTTTCCATCGAACATCAGATAGCCGCTGGCAGGGTCTTGGCAAACAATTACCCCAACGGTATCTCCTGCCGCAAAGCCATTGCTTTCATCCGTTACCAGGTATTGTATTTCGGCGAGGTCATTGCAGTCATGGCGCTGGCAGATGCTCATGCGCACGATTTCAACAGTATCACTTACGGGTTCTCCGTTGCGTTGCAGTTTTACCTGGATGATTTCGCTCATACTTCTTTTATTTGTTCTGAAGGTGATACAAGATAAATTGTTTGAAGGAGATGGAGCAGGTGACCCTGTTTGTTTGCTATAAAAAATGCTGCACATTGCCCTCGCCGTACAAGTGTGCGACGCAAGAGCCGATGCCATGAAAAACCGATGCCGGGTACAAAAATTTGTAGGGCAGCACCTCCTGCCTCTTAATTTTTCACTCCTAACTCATACAAGCCACCCTAATAATAAACAGGTAAGCACAATATAAGGTGCGGGGATTTTATTGCTTTTCAGCAGGAAAAAAGTGATGAGTACAATTAAAAGATCCCAGTAGCCGATGGTTTCAAAATTGATGAGTGAACTGAGAAAACTGTCTTTGATGAGGTAACAGGTTGCGCCAGCCATAATGCCCACCACTGCTGCATTGATGCCTTCGAGCGAGCGGTAGATCACCGCATATTTTTTGAGGTTGTTCCATACCGGGAAGAAAAACAAAACCAGTAATACACTCGGCAAAAAAATACCGATTGCCCCTACAATGCAGCCGGTCAGTTGCATCAGCGGGCCCTGGTCGCGCAGCACCATGCCGCCTGTAAATGCGCCGATCGAAAAAACGGGGCCCGGTATCGCACGTACCATACCCGAACCGGTTAAAAAATCTTCCCGGCTCATTTTTAATACTTCTCTCCGGGTTTCCTGTACGCGTTTGGTTGCAGGGCGGGTTACATATTGTTCGTACATCAACGGTATCAATACATCGCCGCCGCCAAATACGAGGCTTCCGAAACGATACGTGTTTTCAAAAAGGTTAAACGGTTTCCGGTTGGGCCAGTTTTGCCGGCTGGCTGTTTCTGAAATATACCCTGCCAAACCAAAGAGCGCGAAAAAAATAAGGATATTCCCCCAGCGTATTTTTTTAGGGGGTACGCCCGACTGCGGTATCCGTTTATCGCTGAAATTGGTGGCGATGCCTGCGGCTACGATCAATATGGGAAATACCCAGGGCGTTTTAAACCCGAGAAAAGTTGCGACCAGTGCCACCAGCATGATCACTTTTGTAATTGTATTATTTACGGCGATGCCAAAGAGCCGGAAGCTTGAATAGGCAATAAACCCGATGGCCATGGGCCGTACAAATTTGAATACGGCCAGGTTCAATCCCATATCTTCAAAATAATCGAGCAGGAAAGAAATACTGCCCATCAATACACAGGCCGGCAGTATCCAGATAAAAAGTGTGAGCAGCGCCAACGGGATACCGCCCCGTTTATAACCGATCAGCGTAAGTGTTTGCGTGGAAGATGCACCCGGTAATAACTGGCAGAAACCATTGTACTCGATCAGTTCTTCTTCGGTAACATCGCGGCGCTGTTGCACAAAGGTTTTCATCATCATACCCATATGCCCCTGCGGACCACCGAACGCAGTAATGCTATGCCAGAACACAGCACGCAAAAAGGGCATGTGACGCAGAACAACCATTCAGGGGGAGGTATCGTTAGAACGGAAAATTAATAAAAATTGTTCCTTCTGATGCAGGTTTCGGTAAAGAAGCAAAACGCTGAGCGCCTAACGCAAAACGCATAATGCAGAATGCAAAGGGCTTAATGCAAATCTTAGATTTGTTATCATACTAACATTTCCATAAGGACTGATTCAGCGTTAAGCCTTTAGCATTAGGCCTTCAGCTTTAAGCACTCAGCAAGATTATTTCTTCAACCCGATCTCTCTCAACCTTTCATCCAGGTATTCACCAGCTGTTGCATCGGGATACGCTTTCGGATGCGCTGCATCGATACAGCTTTCGAGGCAGGCCAGGCTCATTTCGCTGCGCGGGTGTAAAAAGAAAGGCATCGAGAAACGGCTGGTATGCCATAATTCGCGCGGCGGGTTTACCACGCGGTGGGTGGTGCTGCGAAGTCGGTTATTGGTAAGGCGTTGCAGCATATCGCCTACATTCACCACGATCTGCTCGGGTAAAGAAGTAACACCTACCCATTCGCCCTGTTTGGTGAGTATCTGCAAACCATCGGCAGAAGCGCCTACAAGTAAGGTAATGAGGTTGATGTCTTCATGCTGCTCGGCCCTGATGGCGCTCTTTGGTTCATTTGTAATAGGCGGGTAGTGGATACAACGCAAAATAGAATTGCCATTGTGCACGTACTGGTCGAAATAATGTTCTTCCAGCCCTAGATATAATGCAATGGCCTGTAACAATGACTTCCCGCTTTTTTCAAAATTGCGGTATGCATTGAACAGGGTTTGGTTGAAGGGGCCGATTTCAGATACGGAAACATTATCGGGGTATTCTGATTGGATGGGGTCATTGTCCTCCACCGTTTGCCCGTACTGGAAAAACTCTTTCAGATCCGGTGCTTCACTGCCTTTGGCATGTTCCCGGCCGAAACTGGTATAACCGCGCTGACCGGCAAGGCCCGGTACTTCGTACTGTAATTTTTTCTCGAGCGGAAGAGCAAAGAACTGTTGTACATATTCATACTGCTGTGCGATGAGTTCATCGGGAACACCGTGGTTTTTTACGGCCACAAACCCCACTTCTTCATAGGCTTTACCAAGCGATTGTACAAAAGCTGCTTTGCGCCCGGCATCACCACTCAGGAAATCGGCAAGGTCAACTACTGGAATAGACATAATCATTAGGTTTTAGTGAGTAATCGGGTTCGTCAAAACGAAAACCGTCTGGAAAATTACAAAACGGGTTTGGCCGGAGAAATATTGTAGATAAGAAAACCAAGGGTTTTTTATTTATCAACGCCGGAAAACAAAAAAAGAGCCCCGCCTGGCGGCAGGGCCCATATAGATACCCCCAATTGAACCCTTGGTTACTGCTTTTCGAAGCGGAGTGATTTCAGGAAAATATCTCCGCTGAAAGCATTGAGTACATAGCGACCGCTGCTCAGGTCGGTCATATTCAGTTCCAGTTGCTGGCGCCCTTCATTGATCTGTGCCACAACTGTTTTGGCAATACGCCCATCCACATCCAGTACTTTCAATATCAAACGCCCTGCTTTATTGGCGAGCACGGTAACATAGCTGCTCTCATCCACCAGCCCCGGCTGTATATTCTGTATCAACATATCGTGTGTGTTTGCGGTCATAACCTGTCTTTGCCGGGGGGGATGCATAAAATAGACAAGCGTAATAACCTGTTCGCTGCTCAAATATCACAACAATGGTGCCGGATTTGCAAGGGTTGGAGCAAAAAACGGGGTTTTTCCCGGGGGGGATTTTTAGTTAGGAGTTAAAAGTTAGGAGTTGGGAGTGAAAAGTTGGTGATTGAAGACATACTATATCAACTTCTTTAACCGTTTTAACCCTTTTAACTTCTTTAACCACCTCTGTGAACCTCTGTACTCTCGGTGCCTCTGTGGTGAAAAGGTGAGTGGTGAGTGGGCAGTGGTGAGTAATCAATTCGTCGATTCAATTTTAATGCTGTGTTACAACTGCTGCTGCGATCAATGAAGGTGGATCAATGCGATCGGATTTTGCACCATATTCACCATTCGCGAATTATCAGATAAAACCCTCATTACTTAACTCCCCGCTACCGTCACAACTTTTTCTCCTTTTTCTTTCATACAACCAATCGGTTCGAGATGATCGGACAGCCCGGATTCTTTTAATACCGCCTGTACTTCTGCAATGGAAGAAGGATCGACAGCGATCAATAAACCGCCATTGGTTTGCGGATCGGGTAAAAGGGTAAATGCTTCCATCACATTTACACCGGGGCCAAAACCTACTTTGCTGTTATACCCATTCCAGTTGCGGTAAGTGGCATCGGGTACTATGCGTTGTGCCAGGTATTCCTTTGCAGCTGCCAGTACGGGAACTGAAGCATAGAACAGTTCGGCTGATAAACCACTGCCCTCCGCCATCTCTATCAAATGCCCCATCAGCCCAAAACCTGTAACATCGGTCATGGCGTGTACGGCTTTTAGCTTACCCAGTGCTTCGCCCGCTTTATTAAGTGTACCGAGTTGCGACAGCAGTACAGGCAAATGATCTTCCTGCAGTACTTCTCTTTTTTGTGCTGTGGAAAGAATGCCCACACCAATGGGTTTGGTAAGCAGTAAAAGATCGCCTGCTTTTGCTGTATTGTTTTGTTTGAGGTTTTCAATCGCCACCAGTCCATTCACCGCAAGCCCGAATATCGGTTCGGGTGAGTCGATACTGTGCCCCCCGGCCAGCGGTATCCCTGCTTCTTCACAAACAGACCGCGCCCCTTCCAGCACTTCCGCCGCCAGTTCTGCGGGCAGTTTTTCAACGGGCCATCCTAAAATGGAAACAGCCAGCAGGGGCTTGCCCCCCATTGCATATACATCACTGATGGCATTGGCACTGGCAATGCGCCCGAATGAAAAAGCATCATCCACGATCGGCGTAAAAAAATCTGTGGTGCTTACCAGGGCAGTACCATTTCCAAGATCATATACTGCGGCATCGTCCTTACTTGCATTGCCAACAAGCAGGTTGGGATAATGCGTAACAGCGGTATGTGTATGCAGGATTTTGTCGAGAACCGCGGGTGCAATTTTACAGCCGCATCCGGCCCCATGCGAAAATCGGGTGAGTTTTACAGCTTCCATATTATCAAAATGAAGCTGCAAGGTAAAAGCTAATCTGCGAACGAAAGACGGTAGTTCCTGAAACGAAGAAAGCTGCATGTGATGCAGCTCTCTTACCCCCAATTATTACTGATTAAGTAACGGGTGTAAGATGCTTTGTATTGACCGCTTTTTCACTGCTTTTTTGCCAAACCCCTGTTTTATCTCATGAAAAGTACTGCTTTGTTTATTAAAGCATCCCCTGAATCCGCCTCCCCGTCATTGCAACAAACCTGTTTGCATATCCCCGCGAGCTATTATCTTTAGACCGGTGCTTATGAAGCTATGCGGATGCGTTTAAATTTCATTGTCTTTTTTATTCTGCTGGCCCCGCATATTCATGCGCAGTACCCCTATGTAAAAAAACTGAACTATCCCGATCAGCTGCCCACACAGGTGGTATACGATATGCTGACGGATAAAAAAGGATATATATGGGTGGGAACCGATAAGGGTTTGTTTCGTTTCAATGGCCGCAGTTTTATACCCATCCCCTTTGATAATACCACTTCCAATTCTGTCAGTTATTTACAGGAAGATTCACAGGGAACCATCTGGTGCATGAATTTTTATAACCAGCTTTTTTCCCTGAGAGCAGATACGCTCCGGCGTTTTGTGCTGGACAATGATTCGGCAAGGCTATCGGTATCTTTTAATAATGTGGTGGTGGGCGATAAACGGGTATGGTTTCATACTTTCACGGGCATCTATGAGTTTGATAAAAATACCCGCCACCAGGTAAAGCAGATCAGGTCGCCCAATGCAGGGGATCCCATTCTTTCCTCTGCTTATTTTCACAATCATTATGTTGCTTATACTGCTTCGGGTAAAACCTATTCAAGCGATAATCCGGTAAAAGAAACCTGGAAACCAACCGGTCCTGCCTATTCCGATTTCAGGTTTGTGGCTTCGGATGACTGCCTTACGGGTTTGAGCATCGGCCGCGACCGCCGGGCTTCTTTTGAATGGAAAAACGACTCACTGAAGTTGTTTGCACCCATCAATCTTTTAAAAGATACTTACATTTTCCAGGCGGCTAACACAGGCCGCGATGAATACTGGCTTTGCACACAGAGCGGCGCTTACAGCTGGAGCCGGAAAACAGGCGAAGTGCGTTGTTACCTGCCCAATGCCCGAATCACCGATGTGGTAAAAGATTACCAGGGAAATTACTGGTTCAGCACGCTCGACAATGGCATATTTGTTTGCAGTTCTCTCTATAATAACCTTGTGCAGATATACAGCGATCCGCTGCTGGATAATTTCACAAAAGTATCCCTGCTAGGGGAAGACGAACTGTTAACAGGGAACAGCCAGGGCTTACTGGCAAAAATGCATATCGAGACCGGGAAAACATTCCGGTACAAAGCGCCGCGCTCAAGGGAGATCGAATTCATTTTATACGATTCTGTTAGCCGGATGATCATTTCAAACAGGGGAACGTACCATCCTTCAGATCCTGACCCGGTTGAATTACTTGATTACAGCAAAGGGGTGGCACGCGATATATATGGCAACCTGGTATTGGCCGTATTCAACGGGGCATTTGTATTGAACGACCATCTCGGCAGCAGGCAAAGGTATCCGAATATTGCCTGTCCACTGTATAAGGCACGCGCCGCAGATACGCTGGTGTATGATGGCAATAAGCAATTTGCGGTGGTATTGCGGCAGAAAAGGGCTTTAACTGTATTGTCTTCCGGTAAAAGACAGGGTTTCTGGGTTTCTTATGAAGATGGTTTATACGAATACCGTTACGACGGAAAAATAACAGAATGGCTTGATGAAAAAGGAGGTCACGTGATTGCCAAAACACTTTTGCAGGAGGAAGACGGTAGCCTTGTGGCGGGAACCAATAAAGGTGTGATCTTATTCCGGAACGGAAAAGCGGAAAAACACTTGCATACAAATGATGGGTTAAGCAGCGATAATATCCGGAAAATGGTAAAAGCCGATAATGGGATATGGGTGTTAACCGATGAAGGGTTTGACCGCATCAACGGATGGAATGGCGGCATCACCAATTACTTTGAAGAATATGGATTAAATAGTATGGTGATCAACGATTTTGTCGTGGCCAAAGGAAGAATTTTTTTTGCAACCACTACAGGTATCCTGGTTCGTTACAACCTTCCCCGCTATTATGATTATATGATAAGGTTCCCTTTTCTGAAAGCCATGAGCAATGGTGTTGAACTCGTCCCGGGTACCAAACTGGATGGTGGTATCAGCGATATCAGTTTTTATTTTGAAGCGGTGCATTTTCTTTCTTCTTCTTCGCTTGTTTATCAATACCGCCTCATCGGGCTTGATACCGCCTGGCGCACAGCCAGCAGTTTTGTAAACCAGCTCAGTTATAACCGGCTTTCTCCCGGTAAATATGTTTTTGAGATCAGGGCACAGGCGCCCGCCGCTTACCAGAGTGCCTTACAGCGTTTTGCTTTTGAAGTGCCGAGGCCTTTCTGGCGGCAAACCATTTTTTTCCTGCTCACACTTCTGTTTGCAACCGGTATCGTATGGATCTCACTCCGCCAATGGAAACGGAGCCTGTTAAAGAAACAGGAAATCAGGGAAGAACTGCTCAAGAGCCAGTTAGTGGCCCTTCGTGCGCAGATGAACCCGCATTTTCTATACAATGTTTTGAATACGGTACAGGGATTGGTATACGGAAACCGCAAAACCGAAGCGGGGGAACTGCTGGGCAATTTCAGTGACCTGATGCGGAAAACACTGCAGGCAAGTGATAAACAGTTGCTCAACCTCAAAGATGAGATCGAAAATATCCGCTTATACCTTGAACTGGAAAAAGCACGTTTTGAAGAAGGCTTCTCCTATGAAATCATTACCGAACAGATCGAAGACCTTTCTTCCGTTTATGTACCCTCACTGATGCTGCAGCCCTTTGTGGAAAATGCAGTGAAACACGGACTGCTGCACAAGCCGGGCAATAAAAAAGTAAGCATCCATTTCCGTAAGCAGGATAATGGCCTCCATGTAACGATCGATGATAACGGGATCGGCCGCGCACAATCGATGGAGATCAACCAGCGCAGCAAAAGCAAACCCTTTAGCTTTGCCACCGAAGCGCTGAGCGAAAGAATGGAGTTGTTCAACCGCCTTTACCGCGAAAAAATACAATACCGGGTAATTGATAAATTCGATAGCCGCCAGGCACCTTCGGGCACAAGGATCGAACTTTTCATACCCGATTACCAGGATGATGCAGGGCTTTCATGAAAAAAAAGCAATGCATCATGTTATGGCGGGGCAGGGCAATAAAAACAGTGTATGGCGAACAATAAGGCTGGTTACCTTCGGCAACCTATGCAGCCTATCAGGTCGATAATAGTGGACGATGAACCCAATGCCCGTATGGCATTGCGCGGTGTGCTGGAAGAAAACTTTAGCCAGGTAGAGATATTGTGCGACTGCAAAAATGTTCCGGATGCGGTAAAAGCCATCAATAAATACAAACCCGACCTTATTTTTTTGGATATCGCGATGCCAGGTTACAGCGGTTTTGAGCTGCTTGATTTTTTTGACGAGCAGCATATCAGTTTCAAGATCATTTTTGTGACCGCGTATTCTGAACATTCCCTCCGCGCTTTTGAAAGTTCGGCGGTGGATTATATCCTCAAACCCGTTCGCCTCGAACACATCACCCGTGCACTGAAAAAACTGAATATCGAAGAACCTGTTGATGAAACCCGCCAGTATAAAACACTCAGGGATAATTTATCAAACCCGCTGGACAAAAAGATCGTCCTGCAAACAGCAGAAACCATTTATGTGGTGCGAATGGAAGACGTGCTTTACCTGCAGGCCGAAGGCAGCTATACAAAATTCTTTACGACCACACATGGCGTATTAACAATCACCAAAAAACTGATCGATTTTGAATACCTCGAAGAAAGCGGACCTTTCCTGCGTACACACAGGAGTTATATCGTGAACCTGAACCATATCAAACGGGTGGATAAAAAAGATTTCCTGCTCATCATGAATAACGATGCAGAAGTATATCTCGCCCAGGATAAAAAAAACCTGCTCCTCGAAAAGATTATCCGTTAGCAGTGCTGCAGCTCCCAGCTTACCTCACCAAATGTGTACTGCTCCTTAGGCGCACCGCTCACCTCCAGTTCACCCGAACGGCTTACGCCCGTAATCACTGCTTCAAAAGCAATGGGGCCGTTTTTCAGTTTTACACTTGCCCCTTTTTTAAAAAGCCGCCGGTTGTACATTTCCCATTGTACCTCTTTCGCACCGTTTCTTAGTTCCTGGTATCTTTTTTCAAGATGGGTGCAAAGTACCTTCGCCATATCCGATGCATCGAAACTTCTGCCTGTGATCTGTTTCAGCGAAACCGGGTTTTTCAGGTCAGCCGGAAAACGTTCCTGGTTCAGGTTAATGCCCATACCCACCACAGCGCCCACCCATTGCTGCCCCCGGATCAGGTTCTCAATAAGGATACCCCCTGCCTTTCTGTCACGCCAGTAAAGATCATTGGGCCATTTGATGGATGTTTCCTCACCCGCATAGAAACTGAAAAAATCGGTACAGGCCAGTGCAGCCATTATGCTCAATGGAAAAGGGTCTGCAAGCGGGAGGAACCCTGTATCAACAATAACCGAAACTGCGATGCTACTCCCGGGCTCGGCCAGCCAGGTTCTGCCCCGCTGGCCCTTACCTGCTGTTTGGTTCGCGGTAAAAAATGCTGACCCATGACCCGCCAATCCTGCCTGTAAACATTCCATGGCATAACTATTGGTACTGGGGGTTTCGGCAAGCGCAATAAAGGGGTTACCGATGGTACTTTTCAGGTTTGAGGCTGACAAAGAATGCTTATTTTTGGCGAAGTTAGTTCAGCAGGCAATATGATCGGGTGATCTGCTATGCCCCTGACATACATTTATCACTTAAATCTGTTTGATTATTGGAACCTCTTTCTGTTTTAAAAGGCCGTGAAAAAAGCACGATCACGCGGCTGACCCGCAACTCGAAAATCTTTAAAACGATCATTAAAGCCATACAGGATAAAAAGGGGGATCATATCATCAGCCTCGACCTCCGCAAAATTGCCGAAGCATCCGCCGATTTTTTTGTGGTTTGTGAAGCATCAAGCACCACGCAGGTAAAAGCCATCTGTGATTTTGTGGAACAGGAAGTGAAAAAGAACTGCGGCGAAGCGCCTTACAAACATGAAGGCCGCCAGGCCTTGCAATGGGTGCTCATCGATTATGTGAACATCGTGGTGCATGTGATGCACCCCGAAGCGAGGAAATTTTACAAGCTGGAAGAGATGTGGAGCGACGCATCGATGCAAATGCATGATCTCTAACAAAATTTTTTACAATACAGGGCAACAATAAACGTCATTACCTGTAAATCATTGTTACACGAGGAAATTGAATATGTCACAGGAAAACAAAACACCGAGAATGAATGGTCCCGAAAAAGGAGATGGCGGCCCGCGCAGGGGTTCCAAATTCAATATATACTGGATCTACGCAATTATCGCAGCAGTATTACTGTTTGCACAGTTTATGAAATTCGCGCCGGAAACCACCCAGACATGGGAACAGGAATTCCGCGATAAAATGCTGCTCCAGGGTGATGTGGAAAGGCTGGATCTCGTTAAAAACAAAGACCGGGTCCGCGTTTATATCAAACCCGACAGCGTTTACAAAAAGTTTTATGCCGATAAAACCAAACAAACCCTTTCCAAAGACAAGGTGAAAGGCGTGCCTTTGTTTGAGTTTGAAGTGAATACGATCGACAAATTCCAGGAGCGAATGGCCGATGTGTACAAGGCCAATCCCGGTTTACAGGAAGTACCCACAAAAATTTTCTCTGAAGGCGACTGGTTTGGCCCGGTGGCCAATACGGTTCTTTCGCTGCTCATCATCATCGGTGCCTGGATACTGCTGATGCGGAAAATGGGCGGACAAGGGGGCGCCGGCGGGCCGGGTGGTATCTTCAGCATCGGTAAATCAAAAGCAACGCTGTTTGACAAAGGCGCCAAAGTAAATATCACATTTGCGGATGTGGCAGGCCTCGATGAAGCAAAAGTGGAAGTGATGGAAATCGTGGATTTCCTGAAGAACCCGAAAAAATATACCAGTCTCGGTGGTAAAATCCCCAAAGGCGCATTACTGGTTGGACCGCCCGGAACGGGTAAAACCCTGCTCGCAAAAGCCATGGCGGGAGAAGCACAAGTGCCCTTCTTCAGTTTGAGCGGAAGTGATTTTGTGGAGATGTTTGTAGGTGTAGGTGCAAGCCGTGTGCGCGACCTGTTTAAGCAGGCACGCGAAAAAGCGCCCTGTATCATTTTTATTGACGAGATCGATGCCATTGGCCGCGCCCGCGGAAGGAATGCCATCATGAGCAATGATGAAAGAGAAAACACCCTGAACCAGTTACTCGTTGAAATGGATGGTTTTGGCGGCGATACCGGCATCATCATCCTCGCAGCAACCAACCGCCCGGATGTACTGGATACGGCATTGCTGCGCCCGGGCCGCTTCGACAGGCAGATATCCATCGATAAGCCAGACGTAAAAGGAAGGGAAGCGATCTTCAAAGTACACCTCAATCCCATCAAAATATCTGAAACACTGGATCTGCATAAACTGGCTGAACAAACACCGGGTTTTGCAGGTGCAGATATTGCCAATGTTTGTAATGAAGCGGCACTGATCGCTGCGCGTAAAGGAAAAGATTCGGTGGATATGCTCGACTTCCAGGATGCGATCGACCGTGTGATCGGCGGACTTGAAAAGAAAAACAAGATCATCGCCCCGCACGAAAAATCGATCATTGCATATCATGAAGCGGGCCATGCTGTTTGCGGATGGTTTCTTGAATACGCGTATCCTTTGTTAAAAGTAACCATCGTACCGCGTGGAACGGCTGCACTGGGTTACGCGCAATACACGCCTACTGAACAGTACCTCTATAATACCGACCAGTTGATGGACCAGATCTGTATGACACTCGGCGGCCGTGCGGCAGAAGAGATTTTCTTTGGGAAGATATCTACCGGCGCTGCCAATGACCTGCAGCAGATCACACGCATCGCGTACAGCATGGTTACAGCGTATGGTATGAACAAACATGTGGGGAATGTAAGTTTCTATGACCCTTCACAGGAGAATACCTTCACCAAACCCTTCAGTGAAGAAACAGGCAAACTGATTGATGAAGAAGTGAGGGATATCATTGAAACAGCTTATAAACGCACGCTCGACCTGCTGACAGAGAAAAAACAGGAAGTGGAAATACTTGCCAAAGAACTCCTCGCAAAAGAAGTGTTGCATAAAAGCGATGTGGAAACCCTGATCGGTAAACGCCCGTTCGAGGAGAAAAAAATACTTGAAGTGGAACCGGAAACGAAGGGTGGTGAAACTGCAGAAGGACAAACAACCCCCCAATCATAAAATAAACCAGGTGAGTAACGCTAGGGAAAATATACTGAACCGCATCAAACAGGCATTGGATAACCCAGTGCCTGTTCCGTTTCCTGCCAGTGAGGCCAATGAGAGTGTGTACCTTCCGCTGCAACAGGAACTTGAGATCGAATTTGCAGAAAACTTCGCTAGGCTCGAAGGCCGTTTTTCTTTCTGCGCCGATGAAACAGAACTGCTTCAGCAACTCGACACACTCTGCGCTGCGCGTAAATGGGATAAAATTTATTTACGGGAAGAAGCGTTGCAGCAAAGGTTTGCCAATGCGGCTTTCGCCTCAAATTATACAGCAGATCTTGCAGGCAGCGATGCTGCGATTACCGGGTGTGAATTTCTTGTGGCACGTACCGGGAGCATTGTCATGAGCAGTGCACAGCAAAGCGGCCGCACCACAAGCGTATATGCGCCGGTGCATATCTGTATTGCAAGTACAAAACAACTGGTATACGATATCAGTGAAAGCCTGGACATACTCCGGGAAAATTACGGGCAACAGTTCCCTTCGCTCGTAACGTTTGCAACAGGCCCCAGCCGCACAGCCGATATTGAAAAAACACTGGTGGTAGGTGTACATGGCCCCAAAGAAGTGTTTTGTTTCCTGGTAGACCAATAAGAACGGACATGAAAGAAACGCATGGAAAAATATTTGTGTACGGATCATTGCGCAAAGGGTTTCACCACCCGGCCTATGCCTATATCAGCCGGTATTTTCATTTGCTGTCGGAAGCAAAAGTGAAAGGGGTGTTGTATGATATGGGCGAATATCCCGCTGCATTGCCGGCAACAGATGAAAAATTCATCATCGGGGAATTGTATGAAATCAATAACCCGGATGAGCTTGGCTGGGCCATGGCACAGTTGGATGATTATGAGGGATTGAATGCGGAACCCGGCGAAACACCATTGTACAGAAGAGAAATCACGGCCGTGATCACAGGTCAAGGGGAAATCCCTGCCTGGGTATATTGGTTTAACGGCAATGTTTCCGGTAAGCCACTGGTGGAAAGCGGGGATGTGCTCGCATACCTGCAGCAAAAAATCAAAAGCTGAACGCATGACGGCATCGCCTGATAAGAAAATATATTTTCTCTCCGATTTTCATCTTGGTGCACCTGACCCTGCCAGCAGCCTGATCCGCGAAAAAAAAATAGTCCATTTTCTCGAAAGCATCCAAAATGATGCAGCAGCTGTTTTTATTGTAGGCGATATTTTTGATTTCTGGTACGAATACCGCAAAGTGGTACCCAAAGGATATACACGCCTGCTTGGTAAACTTGCTGAATTCACCGATAAAGGCATCCCGGTTCATGTATTTACCGGCAACCACGATATGTGGATGAGTGGCTATTTTGAAGCAGAACTCTCTATCCCGGTTTACCACGAACCCAAAACATTTGAATGGAACGGGAAACAATTTTTTATCGGGCATGGGGATGGCCTGGGCCCGGGGGATCATGGCTATAAATTCATCAAAAAAATATTCCGCAACCCTTTTTGTCAATGGCTGTTTGGGCAGTTGCATCCCACCTGGGGTATTGGCCTTGCCAATTATTTCAGCCGCAAAAGCCGCGAAAAAACCGGCAGCGCTGATGAGGAATTTATGGGCGAAGATAAAGAATGGCTGATCATTTATTGCAAAGAAGTGTTGCAAACAAAGCATTTTGATTATTTTATTTTCGGTCACCGTCATTATCCCATTGATTTTGCATTGCCGGGTAACAGCCGGTATATCAACCTGGGCGACTGGATCCGGAATTTTACCTATGCCAGTTTTGATGGTGAGCAGTTGCAGTTGCATAAATGGGGAGCTGAATAAATTAAGCACCTGTTGTAACTTGCAGTATGGAAAAGATCCTGCAATTAAAAATCCTCGACAATACGGTTGAAAGTTACCTGTATGTGATCGGCACGATATTGCTGGCCTTGCTCATCAAACGGCTGGTCTCAAAATACCTTGCCAAATTATTGTACAAGCTGGTGGCCAAAGCCGCTAAAAATGTGGCGCGGCAATCTTTCCTGGACCTGGTGGTGCAGCCCCTGGATGTTTTTTTGGTGTTGATGATTTCCATCATCGCTTTCGACAAACTCAAATTCCCCGGTGCTTTCGATTTTAAAATATACCATATCACATTCCGGCAACTCATCGATTCGGTTACAGATGGCACCCTGATCGTGATCTTTATCTGGTTATGTTTACGTGTGATCGATTTTGTGGCGATGATACTGGAAGAAAAAGCCAACCTTACCGCCGATCAAACCGATAACCAGCTCGTGGTGTTCTTCAAGGATTTTTTTAAAGTGATCCTTGTTATGATCGGCATCCTGCTGCTGCTCCGGTTCTCTTTTAATAAAAACATCAGCAACCTGCTCACGGGTTTGAGTATCGTGGGTGCTGCGCTCGCACTCGCCACTCGCGAAAGCCTCGAAAACCTGATCGCATCATTTATCATCTTTTTCGATAAACCCTTTATCACAGGCGACCTCGTGAAAGTGAATAATTTCACCGGCCATATCGAAAAGATCGGTTTGCGCAGCACCCGTATCCGCACAACTGATAAGACCTATATCACGGTTCCGAATAAACAGATGGTGGATACGATTATCGACAATATCACCCTGCGCACGCAGCGTAAAGTGGAACTGCGGCTTGAGCTGGGCTTATCAGCAACGGCGCAACAGTTAAAAGAACTTTCTGCCTCACTCAAAATAATTTTGCAGAAACCGGAGATCGTAAATACAGTAGTATACCTGATGGATACGGGGAAAAATGCGCACCTGATGGCGGTAGATTATTTTACTTCCATGGATCAGTCGATAGAAGATTTTAATCTTTTGCGCGAAACGGTAAACCTTGAAGTGATCGATCTGCTGGCGCAGAAAGGAATTGAATTGGCCGCTGCCAATACGGATGTTGTGATCCATTCCAAACAATAAGACAGATCAAAGACGGGACACGATCTCAGCCAGTTCATGCTCCATATTACCGCTTGTGCCGTATTCAACCACGCGCCCTGTTTCTTTTCCTTTTACAAGAATGAGAAAGGTGGGAACATTGGTGATCTTCCATTTTATATGAAGGTCATTCAGCGCAGTCTTGGCACGGTCCATACCCACCAGTGTCACTTTTTTTTCCGGATAGCCGCTTTTATCGAGCAGGCGATAGAATTTGGGAAGCAGGTTTTGTGAATCATGGCACCAGGTGCCAGCAAAAACAAGGATGCTGAATTTGGCTTTGTTTTTCTGAAACTGTTCCACTGCATAGGCATCTGCCGATCCGAAACGCATCCCTTCTTTGAACCAGCCAAAAGCCGTATCGTTTTCAAGGACCGCTCTTGATAAAACCCCTTTCAGCACTTTGGTTTCTGTATCACTGATCACCTGGTAAGCTGTGGTCCCGGTTTTTTTGGGTCCGGCACAGGCAAACAAAAGCGCAGCCAGTATGGCAAAAAGGGAAAACTGTTTCATAAAAATATTTGTAAATACTACGACTGCAGGTTGGCTTTCAACTCTAACAGGAATGATTTGAATTTCGTCAATGATTCTGTCAGCCTGGCCTGCGTATCTGCTTCCCTTCGGTTATTCTTAAGATAATTCTTGGCACCGTCGATCGAAAATTTACGCTGGCGTAACAGGAAATAGATCAACTGCAGGTTTTTGATGTCTTCCATGCGGAAAAGCCTGTCGCCCTTCCTGGTTTTTCGCGGTTGCAGGATATCAAATTCATTTTCCCAGTAACGGAGCAGGGAAGTATTTACTTTGAACCAGCCCGCTACTTCACTGATGGAATAGTACAATTTCTTTTGTAATGTTTCTTCATCCGGCACTTCGATCAGGTCTGCCTCACTGTCCATTTCCTTGAACGATTTCCTGCCGCGCTTACCGGGCGTACGTTTCTCCTTCGGGGAAGAAACGGTTTTACGCGCACTTGCGATGGTTGCAGCTGCTTTTTTTTCTGCCGCCTCGTCTGAAATGGCCACCATTACAGGCTCGGGCTGCGGATGGGTATTTACTGCTTCCGGGGTTCCGGGTTCGTTCAACGGTTCTTCTTTAACCGCAACCAGCTTCACCGGTTTTTCCTTCTTTTTGGATATGGCGGGTGCCGGCATACCAAAGAGGTCTAACTGTTGCAATGTGTTTTGCATATTGTAAAAATAAGCAAGTAAATGGCCCGCCGCCGTTGATTTTCAGGGTGGTGGAAAAGATGTAGGTATCTGCTTCCCTGCGGGGTGGTTTCGGGGTTGTTTTCGCTTCCGGGTATCCTAATTCACGAATATGTACATTCGTATAAAAGAAAAAGATGGGATCGGTACAGTCGGTTTGTGTTTGCGGTGCGGGTACAATGGGTAGTGGTATTGCACAGGTGGCGGCCATGGCCGGCTTTGCCACCATCCAGTTTGATGTGAATGAAGATATGCTGGCAAAAAGCAGAAGCAGCATCGAAAAAAACCTGGCGATAATGGTTGAAAAGGGCAGGATCAGCAGCGAACAGCGGCAACAGGCCCTGGGTTTGATCCACTTCACTGCAAAGACAGAAAATTGTATAGCTGACCTTATCATAGAAGCCATTATTGAAAACCTTGATGCCAAAACGGCCCTTTTTCAGAAACTGGTCCCGATAAACAGCAGCAAAACCATTTTTGCCACCAACACTTCTTCGATCTCTGTATCCGCTATTGCGAAAGGATGCGGGGAAGAAAAAAGAATGGCCGGCATGCATTTCTTTAATCCCGCACCTTTGATGAAACTGGTGGAAGTGATCCATACCGCGCAAACGGATGATACAGTAACAGAAACCCTTGTAGCCGTTGCAAAACAGATGGGGAAAACACCAGTGATCTGCAGCGATTCGCCTGGTTTTATTGTAAACCGCGTGGCGAGGCATTATTACCTTGAAGCGATGGAGCTTGTTGAGAAATATGGCGCCGATATTGCCACCACCGATGCGGTAATGGAAGCAGCCGGTTTTAAAATGGGCCCTTTTAAACTGATGGACCTGATTGGTATGGATATCAATTACAGCGTAAGCAATATTGTTTGGGAAGCCCTTGGCAAACCCGAGCGACTCAAACCATCGACCATGCAACGGCAAAAAGTAGAAGCCGGCGAACTGGGGCGGAAAACGGGGAAAGGGTTTTATAAATATTGAATATCGAATAACGAATGTTGAAGAAGGGAGTATTTTATTCGATAATCCGCCAATCCGTGAATGGTGAATGGGCAATGGTGAATATTGGCTTATGCCTGGCCTCTTTAAACCTTTTTTACTACCTCTCTGTGAATCTCTGTGTACTCTGTGTCTCTGTGGTGAAAAGTGTGAGCAGCGAGTGGGTAGTTGTGAATATTGAATCCGTAATCCGCCAATTCGTGAATGGTCAATGGGCAATGGTGAATATTGGCTTATGCCTGACCTCTTTAAACCTTTTTTAACTACCTCTCTGTGAATCTCTGTGTACTCTGTGCCTCTGTGGTGAATAGTGAATGGGCAATGGTGAATATTTGTTGACGGTAACTTTTTTAATCAGCCTCTCCGCAAACCTTTGTGCCTTTCCCTCTTGGCGTGAAAATAAATGATTGAATATCGAACCGGGGATCATGAATATCGAAGGAGTGAACAAGTGAGTGTTTTATTCGATAATCCGCGAATCCGTAATCTGTGAATGGTTCGTATTGGCTCACCACCAACTCAATTGAATCCTTTAAACATCTCTCCTGAACCTCGGTGCACGCTGCGCCTCTGTGGTGAAAATTGTGAGCAGTGAGTGGGCAGTTGTGAATATTGAATCCGTAATCTGCCAATTCGTGAATGGTCTATGGGCAATGGTGAATATTAGCTCACCGACAACTTACTTTAACCTCTTTAACCCTTTTAACTTTTAGCCAAATTCCTCCCTCTGCATATTCAGCGGCCACCATACTGTAGCCATTTAAAATCTGCTTATAATGATAAAAGTCATAGAAAACCGCTCTGGCAAACAATAAATTGCACAGGAACAACTGCATTATCGGCCGGCATCAACACAGAATGGCTTTCTTATCCTGAATAGATCCCTGCAACAATGCGAAGTTCAGCGCCCCGATGAACAGCAGAAAAAAAATACTGCATAAAAATGCACTGTACGCTGGCACCATTGTTATCCTGGTGTTGCTGTTAAGCATGTATACTGTGAGCGCCCTGCGGATTGCCCGTTCAGGGAACAGCTCCCGGGCTGCCGCTAAAATTTCTGAAACCATTTCCGTTTTGCACCAATTCCGTATCGGTATCAACGAAACGGAAAAGGAAGTGAACAATTACCTGATTTCAGCAAATGAGAAGAAGATGGATGAGATCAACAGGCTGGACCAGGAAACAAAAAACCGGCTGGCCCAAATCAGGATTGCCTGTAATGAAAACCTCCCTGCTTCGCTATCTTTTGTACAGCAGATGGATTCTTTTTACCACGCAAGCAGGATAACCCTCCATGCCATTCTCCAACTGAAAAAAAATGGCAGAGCGGATAGCCGTACACTGGTATACGAAGACCAGCAATATGACTTTATACGGGGGCAGATCATTGAAAAATACGACCGCATTTACCAGCTGGCGATTAAGCGCCTTGGTGAAATTCAGAAAACGGGACAGCAGGAAACGCGTGACAGGATATTGCTGTTACTGGCATTTTCGTTGACCACGATATTATTTCTTGGCTTGATCATCCTTCTGTTCTGGACAGACATACGCAAAAAAAACCGCGACCTGGAATCGCTGCACCAATACGAAAAATCGACAGAAGGGATACTGGTAACTGACCAGCAGAACCTGATCAGGTTCACAAATAATGCTGCACTTTTTTTACTCGGCAAAGAACAGGAAAACATTACAGGGATATCAGTACTAAACTGTATCCCGCAGATCGGGAATAAAAAAGACAACGATATTTTCCTGCAATCGCAGCAGGCCTTGGAGCGGAAAGATTTTTCGTCCTATGAATTTTTTCACGCACAAACCCAGAAATGGCTGCAGGTAAACATACTCCCTGAAAAAAAAGGGAGAACAATTTATATCCGTGATATTTCGATGGTGAAGCATGCTGAAAATGAAACAAAAAAATCACAGCGCTTATATGCTTTTACCAGCAAGTGCAACGATCTCGTACTGCATGCGCATGAAGAAAGCCATATTTACACCGAGCTATGCCAGATCGCAGTTGAAACGGGCGGCTTTGTTTTTGCATGGGTTGGTTTACCCGATCCTGAAACAAAATGGCTGGAAGCAAGGTACAAGGCGGGCAAGGGACAGGATTATACAGAAGAAGCTCGGTTTTCCGCAGCCGAAATACCGGAAGGGCTTGGGCCAAGCGGAATGGCTTTTCGTACAGGTAAATATTATTACTGTAATAATATTGCAGAGGACCCGGTGATGAAGATCTGGGCAAAACCTGCTCTTGCACGAGGCTTTTATTCCTCTATTTCGCTGCCGGTATTTGTGCAGGGGAAGGTGGAAACGGTTATTACATTGTATGCGCCGCGGATTGATTTTTTTACGGATGAAGAACAGCTGATGCTGGTACGCGTAACAGAAAATATCGGCCATGCTTTAACAACCCTCCGCATTGAAAGCGAAAAGCAAAAAGTGGAACTGGAATTGCAGAAAGTAAATGAAGCCGTTCGCCAAAGCCCCGCATCTGTGGTTATTACAGACAGGAACGGGGTGATTGAATATGTAAACCCGGCATTCTGCCGGTTAACGGGTTATGCACCGGAAGAAGTGATCGGTAAAACACCTTCTTTATTAAAAACCGGGCACACTAGTAAACAGGAGTACGATACTTTATGGAGCGATATCACAAACTTCCGTGAATGGCGCGGTGAATTTTTAAATCTGAAAAAGAACGGGGAAACCTACTGGGAACATGCCATCATTTCCCCGATCGTAAACGGCGAAGAAAAGATCACCCATTTTGTTGCCGTGAAAGAAAATATCACAGAGCGGAAAAAACTGGAACAGGAGCGACAGCGCATATTTGATATCATCGAGAATACAATGGTATATATCGCAACAAGTAATATGGAGCGCGACATGGTATATGCCAATAAAGCCATGCGCGAAATGCTTGGGATACCCGTTGGGGATGATATTACGAAATACAATGCGGCCGCGTTCAGAACAAAAGAAGGAGAGCACCTGATACAAAAAATGTTTACTGATTTAATGGAAACGGGAAAATGGGTTGGTGAAACAAGTTATCGCTCATTAGCAGGAAAAATAATCCCCGTATTACAGGTACTTGTATTGCACAAAAATGAACAGGGAGAACCTCAGCAGATTTCTACCACAGCTATCGACCTGACACGGATCAGGGAATCAGAGAAGAGCCTTGAAAAGCTTACAGAAGAACTGCGCGAGTTTGCAAAACACCTGCAGCATGTACGCGAAGTGGAAAAAAACAGGATCATGCATGAAATGCACGATGAACTGGGGCAGGGCCTCGCCGCATTGATGTTTGATGCGAACTGGATCAAAACCCACCTGAACGACGACAGAAAAAAACTTGAAAACAAGCTGAATGAAATGATCACTTCAATTTCAGAAAGGATCAACTCTTTCCTGAAAATTTACAGTGCTGCCAACCCGCTGCTTTTGCAGGAACTTGGGTTGCAGGGCGCCGTGCAAAGCCTGGTTACACAACATATCCGTAATACGAATACAGAAACCCTATTCCACTCTAATTTTGAAGGAGAAATTTTTTCTGAACCCGTCGGCCTCGCTGCATACCGGATTGTGCAGGAAGCGTTGCGGAATACCGAGCTCTATGCTAAGGCCAAAAAAGTGGTGGTGGAATTAATGAAAAGAAACGATAAGCTCGAAGTGATCGTAAGCGATGACGGAACCGGTTTTGATCTCACATTGCTCAGCGACCGTCTGCACTACGGCATCATGGAAATGCGCGAAAGGGCGTATGCACTGGGTGGAAGCTTCCGTATAGAATCTTCTCCGGGAAAAGGAACCCTTATCGAAGTAATACTACCACTTGGTTCTGTTGAAAAACAGTAATGCAGCAATATGATTTACTCATAAGTCCAGGTATATCGCCGCGTAAGCACAACACCGCCGGACTGTAATTCCTGAAAACGAGCAACGAGTTTCAGATCACTCAGAGATTCGATCGAATATGAAATCCCTCTCCACATAAAGCGGGTACCCGCACTCGTGGTAAAGGGGCCGGCATCGGTTACAGAGGTCAATCCGCCCGATTTCCGGATAATAGTAGTGGTTCCGTTGAAGTTAAAATAGATATGCTGTAAGAGTAATTCCGGGTCAATCGAGGTTGTGTCAAATACATTCTTGACAGGATCAAAAAGTTCAGCCTTACTAATTTTAAGTGATTTACCGCCATTCCACAAAGCCGTACTAAGCGAATCGGCCACTTTGATGCTTACGGAAGAATCTTTGCCGCTGTTCACTGAAAGGGTATATTTTGTATTTGCCTTGAGCGGCCCTGTATCAAGGACGCCATACAACCCTACTTTAACGCCATTGATGGTTACAACCGTATAATTATTGGTTCCGTTCACCAACCATTTAAGCGTTGAGCCATATGCGAATGCCACCAAGGTATCCGTAATCTGAAAATTCTGGATATATCCTGTCGGAGAAGGGGTAACCGGCGGTGGTGTGGGCGGGATTACAGGTACAACCGGGTCCGGTTTGGAACAACCCCACAATAGGGCAACCACAAGACATACGGCGATACCTGTATATCGGGTGCTTTTTTTGGGATTGTGTTTACCTGTTGCCATAGTATATACTTAGTTCAACAATATTCTAATGCCTGCCCAGTGGGCCGGTATCAAAACAGGTTTTTCATAATTGGATTTATTAGGCCGCGAGCGGGCCCTGCGGGATACAAGAGAAATGGGGTGTTCCGGTTGCTGCTTCCCTGCGCATGCGCAAATTACGGTTTTTATCTGTTTCAGTGACAGCGAGATATGTAAAAAATCGATAAAACGACATTTTATGCCGTTTAAGAATGGATTTAAACATGGAAAATGAAAATATTGATTCGGTGGAGCCATGTATCCTGCTGAAACAAAATGGTGCGCTCAAAAAATTTCAATATGAAAAGACAAAAGAGAAAGAGTATTGTTTATTTCACCCCTGTCTTTCTCCTGCGAAAAAATGCCAGTCAATATTTTTATCAATTCACGGGATGCTACTACGAATAGGTTAGCCTACTCAGCCTGGTTTCTTCTCCAGCTTACCCACCGCAAATTTTACCACATCGATCACGGAGAAAACAAGGATCAAATGAAAGATGCTGATATTGACGCCGAAAACAAGGGAGGAAATAAAAGTAAACAGCACCAGCAGAATGGAAATGGAGATAATATTTACCGGGATGGTAACCGATTCAAAAAATTTTAGTTTGACCCGCAGCGTGTAAATGTGTTTTGTTTTGCTGGTTTGTAACCATACGATCACATATAAAAAAAGACACAGCACAAATAAATACCAGGCAGAGAGCAGCTCCTTGTTTTTTTGGAGGTGCAGGTAAGCGTTGTATAAGATCAGGGTGCCAGCCTGCTCATTCAGATAAGTATCATGCACATCATTTTCAAAATCACCTATCAAAACAAAGCGGTTGCGCAGATACTGATCAAAAATGCCGGGGTTCACTCTTAATAAAGACACCAGCTCGCCCAGACCGATTTTTATATAACCGCCATCCTCTTCAAAATCTTTATTCCGTAAATAGTAGTCGTTGATCTGGCTGTTAAAAGAAAGCCCCTTGCCCCTGAACCAGGTAGCCAGAAAATTAGTTGTCGTTGCATAGTGATACAGGTCGTAGTAAACTTTATAAGGAACCATTGTATCGTTGAATCTCCCGAAAAAAGGGATCTTATACACCGATCCGCTCTGCAGATCGATGGTGGCTGTTGCTGATGGTAGCTGTAAAATATTTTTTTGTAACCGGTTGTTACGATAGCTGTTGATACAAAGAAATTTATTGCCGACCGGCCTGGCAGATGCGATCAATAAACGATCATCTTTTGTTGCAATATCAAAATGTACATCGCAAAGAATATACTTCACCTGGTTCTTATGCGCCGAAACCTGCTGCAATAACTGTGCGAGATAAAAGCGGTTGGTTACAATATCGTTTTCGGTAGAATCTGTATTGAGCGGAACAAGGTATTTTGATTTTGAAACGTCCACGAAAATCACTTCATCCGCACCGGGTTTATGTTTTTCCGGAAGGATCATTTTTACAATTCCCACCCATTTCTGTATGGCCATATCCATGCCATTGTTATACGGAAGGGCCATCCAGCCAAATGTGGAAATCAATAACAGTAAACTATACAGGTGCAGGGTATAGTTTGAGAAAAAAAGGAAGCTATGGTGGATTATTTTTTTGATAACGGTTGTAATGGCGTCAGTTTTGAAGTACCCTGCCGGTATTTTTAAACCCGGCGTCGGTTGCTTTTTTATACCAGTATCTTGCAGTTGTCAGATCCTTCGGCACGCCCTTCCCGTTTTCATACATAAATCCCAGGTTGTGCATCGATACCGGGTCCCCGGCAACAGAACCTTTTTCAAACCAGTACTTTGCCCAGGCATAATCCAGGTTGGCGCCCATCCCGTAGAAGTACAAAATACCCAGACTGTTCATGGCATCTTTTTCCCCGCCCTCTGCCGCCTTTTCGTACCAGTATTTTGCCTGTATATAATCTTTGGTTACACCATTCCCTGCTTCATACAGAATGGCCAGGTTGTTCATTGCCGTTGATTTTCCGCCGTTCGCGGCTTTTTCATACCAGTATTTTGCCTGAACATAATCTTTGTTTACACCCATTCCAACATCATACATAAATCCCAGGTTAAGCATGGCATCCGCATCGCCGCCCGTGGCCGCTTTTTCGTACCAGTATTTCGCCTGGGCATAATCCAGCGGTACACTTATCCCGGATTTATACAGGAAACCCATGTAGTCCATGGCTTTACTGTTCCCGGCATTTGCCGCTTTTTCAAACCAGTATTTAGCCTGGGCATAATCCTGTTTTACAACCTGGCCGGCATAATAAAATTCTCCCAGGCTAACCATCGCATTATCATTATTTGCAAGAGCTGCTTTTTCGAACCAGTACTTTGCCTGGTTAAAATCCTGTGTTACGCCCGTTCCGTACTGGTACATCACGGCAAGATTATTCATGGCTACCGGGTGCCCGGTGTTTGCGGCTTTTTCATACCAGTATTTTGCCTGTACATAATCCTGCTTAACGCCGGTCCCCGTTTTATACATCACACCCAGGTTATTCATTGCGCCGGGATAACCCGCGTTAACACTTTTTTCAAACCAGTTTTTTGCCAGTGTATAATCTTTGCTTACTCCCTGCCCGTTATAATACAAAAGCCCGAAGTGGTTCATGGCAGATCCATCCATTTCATTTTCCCGGAGGCCGCTGTACAATGCAAAAGCACGGTCATACATTTTATTGTTGTAAAAATCTTCTGCCTGTTTTAATTTATCTGTTGTATTGTTCGTATTGGCAGGTGTTTCCGATTTTTTTGGGACGATGATCTCTTCCACCAAAAAAGCTTCACCCGCATTGCTGTATATTTTTCCATACAGTTTATTCGCCCGCATATGCGCTTCGGCTTCTTTTTTAGATGCAAAATGCTGATCGTTCTCACTGCCGTTCTGGTCAACGTAATAATAATATACTGCCATTTGTTTCGGCTGCACCATGGGGTCTCCGGGCTTATTATTATTCGTGCCGGGAATAAAATAAAAACTCTTTGTTAAGCTGCTGTTTTTAAAAGGGGTCTGCTGGTCGTGTGTAAGCGTTGCCACATCACCGGTTACGTTATCAAATATTTCGTTGATCGATAAGCCGGGCTTTGCCAGTTCCTGTTTTAAAAAATGTGTAAACACGCCATTGGTTAAATTATAATTGCCCCCGTCCTGTGCGGTAAAACCAGGCGATGCCGCAAAAGCGATATATGTGCCTTTGGGTGCGGCCATTTGTGCGAGGCCCTTGCTTTCACTGCCGCGGCTCCAGCTTCTTTTAAAAGGGTTGTTGCGGCAGGCATCCAGTATCAGCAGTTTCATGCCCACTTTTTTTTCATCCATATTGCCCAATACCTGGTTTACATTCAGGGCATTGAATTCAACATCGGTTTGAGAGTTTAATTCTGCGTCGATCGGTATCAGGTAATTTTCGCCATTCACTTCCATACCATGACCGGCATAATAAAATATGGCCATATCGGTTCCGCCAATGCTGTTGTACCAGTTGGTTAAGTTGGTTTTTAAGCTGCGCAGATCGTTATTTTTCAGCAGGGTTACTTCAAAGCCCAGTTTGGCAAGCACTGCGGCCATATCGGTGGCATCGTTAATGGTATTGCTCAAACTCCTGTCGCCGCCATAATCGCTCTGACCAATCACCACTGCTTTGCGTTGCTGATCGGTTGGCCCGGCGGTGGGTGTTTGCACCAGTTTAAAATTGCGCGTTTGCGCTTGCACAAACAGCGCTAAAAAAAATGCAGCAATAATGAAGGATGTCTTTTTCATAAAAACTTACCGGTGATTGATTTTTACAAAAATGGGAACGGCGCTGTGTTTGGCCGAAGCCACTGTAAAGGCAATTTTATTTTTGTCAAACTTCACTTCAGAATCATCTGCAATCCGATCTGTCAAAGATTCTTTTACAATTTTTACAAAGCTCTTACCCGGCTGGTTTTGCAGGGCGCTGCCGATATTAGAAATGTTCAGCGCCTCTTTCGAAAAAATCACACAGAGATAATCTTCCCCGGGGGTTTCATCCATTTGAATATACTGTGTTGAATCGGGCACTGAAATGGACACTTCCGATGAAAAATCAAGCAGGGCCGAAGTATTGGTGGCCGGATCGGGGAACAGCTGTGCGAGCGGACTGCGTTTGGAATCGGTACTGATCACGTACACATAAGCCGGTTGCGAACTGGTGAGTTGTAAGCGGAACATCGTACCCGCTGTGTATGAATTCTGGATATCGTAGGTCATGCTTTCCACGGTCGCGAGTTTTAAGCCACGGGTAGATGCTTCATTTACCTGCAATGGCATTTCACTGCCATCATGCAGTATCAAACTGAATGAACCCTGCATTTTTTGTAAGGTATCGATCACAACAACCGGTTTGGGTTCCGGCTTTGGTTCCGGTGGTGTGGGAGGGTCAAGAGGTACTGGTTTGCTGTCATCATACAAAGCCAGCGCGGCATTCAGGATATTTTTCAGATCGGAATATTTTACCCAGATAAATCCCCCGTTTCCCCAGAAAGTGCCCCAGCTGTTCATGATCTCAACAGCGCCTTCCCCGTTGGCAAAATTATCATTGTAACCAACGATACAGATAGCGTGGCCACCGCGGTTTACATCTAAGCGGCCGTTCCATACTTCGCCCCCGAACGACTGGTAACAGTTGATGGAAGCCAGTATGGGTTTTTTCTGCGCAAGAGCGGTTTTAATGGCAGTAAGGTTTTCGCGGAAAACAGTTTCGTTTGCAGCGATGCCGTAAACAGTTGTCAGTCTCTGAAAATCTTTTATCTGGTAGCTGGCGGCCATTGTAAAAAAGGGAGAAACATTTACCCCGCAACCGTAGGCCAGGTCATTGATAAAGGGTGCGCCCTTCTCTTTCAAAAGCAGTAATGCATCATAAATAGAAGAGCCGCCCGAACAGTTATAATCGTTCACGTTCTTGATCTGCTCGTATACAAATGTTGGCGAAAAAGCCTGGTTGGTGATATCATTGGTTGAAGTGTCGTTATTTTTTACCGCCCAGGAAATGGTTCTTGCCGCATAGGCGCTTGCCCAGCCCACACAGGTGCCATACTGGCCCTGGTTGCCGGGAATGGGGCAGTATTTTTTCAGCGAAAAGGAAGAAGGCAGAAAATCCCTTGTTTTTACTTTTGCAACTGCGGCAATTTTCTGGTACTGCTCAGCCGAAAGAAGGTTGCCCGTATTTGCGTGAAAACCCAGTTGGTACTTATCGCGCAGGAGGTTGCCGATCTCTTTCCAGTATATATTTTTTGTAAACTCAGATACACAGTATGGGTTGATATAGTTGGCAACAAGAAATTCGATATTGTCTTTATTCGCATTCAGCCTCCGGCATAAGGAGTCCACGATGTTTACCTGTTCACTGGCCGAAAGCGAATTTCCCCAGCTTCTTGTACCAAGGGTTGTAACAGAATTTTTATGGATCGCAGAAATGATCAGTTCCGCCAGTTCTGAGCCGGGGCGGGCCGCAGTATTACCGGCTTTGATTACAACGATCCCTTTTTTTGTGAGAAGTTTTACCTGGGCGGTGGCCGGTGTAAAAGCAAGTTTGACATTATCCCGGAGGTTATCCCCTTTTTTCAGAACCTTGTTGTCTCCGGTTACATTTCCCCATACATCCATCACAATGTTCTGGGCATTTAGTAAGCCGGTTTGCAGTACGATCAATAAGGTGAGGGAGGCATACAAAATTTTTTTGCTCATGTGGTTAGTATTGGTGGAGCCGGAAACGGAATTGTTTCAGGCCTGTATCAAGGGCCGGGCGGATAATGGATTTCGGGATGATGAACCTGTTATGGCTGCTGTTTTCTTTTTCACCCCGGGATGCCGGGTATACAGGTTCTTCTGTAGTGTTGTAACTGTGGCAGGGTTGATAATGACCCTGCTGTTAAAATACGAAATGTGGGTTAAATTCCAACTATGGGATACCCTGCGCCGAAACAGCTTTGACTGATTAAAGGCCGGAAACGGCCAGATAAAATTGAATGGCATGCAGGTTTTTTTCTTCAAACACATCAGTGGTTCTTTCACACAATTCCCGGCATAGCCCCTGATAGGTTTTACCCCGGGAAGCCAAGGCTGGCCAAAACAAGCCGCCGCTGTTAAAAGGGAGTTGTTTTGAGTTAAAAGCCAGCCACAGCAAGCAAAAGCAAGCGATGGCTGGCCCGGAGCAAGCCGCGGCTGGTTAAAAGGGAGTTGTTTTGAGTTAAAAGCCAGCCGCAGCAGGTAAAAAGCAAGCGAAGGCTGGCTCGGAGCGAGCCGTGGCTGTTAAAAAGGGAGCTGTTTTGAGTTAAAAGCAAGCCGCAGCAAGCAAAAAGCAAGCGATGGCTGGCTCAGAGCGAGCCGTGGCTGGTTAAAAGGGAGCTGTTTTGAGCAAGGCAAGGTTAATGGAATGCTGGTAGGATTACTGTAAAAAATTACGATGGCGTTCTAAAAAATAGTGATTGTGTTCACTCAAGCCATCAATTCGTTCTTTACCAGTTACACCGATTTTTTCGTAAGCAGCTGTTTCGATAGATTCTGAAAGCAAGATTTTTCCATTGTTATCAAAGCTAATAAGATGCCGATCGAATAAAGCGTCGTAAGTTGGTGAAAGAAGAATACCATTATGAACGCTGAGTCGTTCTTCATTTGTAGCAGATGCCCAAGGCACAATATGAGAAGCAATTAAAAGTTCGAGTTTACTGAGTTTTGTTACAGCACATTGATATTGCCAACGATGGATAATACTTTTACGATAAGCCCCCTGACCAACACGTGAAGTAACTAACCCCGATCTTTCAGTAATATTTGGATTTAAATGTTCTTTTATGTGAGAG